>NZ_CP166815.1:6417500-7086718 GCF_059716235.1 Pseudomonas sp. LBUM1641 | reverse complement strand
GGATATCCCCTAAGTTGAAAGCCGGTGAGGCAAAAACAGCGGCCATTGTAGCGGCCAGCCGTCCACTTATCCACATGTAGGTTGCTCACAGGGCGCCAAGAATCAATGCCTTAACCGTAAAAAAGGCGACAAATGGTCTGTGCATAAGCTCTGTGGATAAGCGCCCCTAAGCCCGTTGCACAAGTGGGGTTGAAAGTCTGTGGGTAACTCGCCTGTGGATAAGTAGCCATTCCACACACAGCTTATCCGATAGCGCAGCACAGGCAGAGCACCGTTTCTCCCCCGTGTTGTCATTCTCTGTACACCACGTGGAATATGGCCTTAAGGCAGTTATCCACAGAAGATCGTCTCCCTAGCTTTTATAAGCTTTACAGAAAAGCTTTAAATAACTTCCTTCTTTATTTTTATATCTATGGCATTGCTCGTGAAAGCCGAACCGCTCGGATTCGGTCCAGAGGCCTCCAGATATCTAATTAAAGGAAAAGCTGGTTGGAAATTGACCTAGAGGCTTGCTTTCTCTAGAATCGCCGGTCTCTTAAAACGGGGGCCATTCCGGCCCGTTGTGGACGAACCAGGTAACACGCCATGAAACGTACTTTCCAACCAAGCACCATCAAACGCGCCCGTACTCACGGCTTCCGTGCTCGCATGGCAACCAAGAACGGCCGTGCTGTCCTGTCGCGTCGCCGCGCCAAAGGTCGTGCGCGTCTGGCAGTTTGATAATCCGGTACTGGTGGTGAGTCAGGACTTCAGTCGGGAAAAGCGTCTGCTAACCCCCCGGCATTTCAAGGCAGTCTTTGACTCCCCCACCGGCAAGGTTCCGGGGAAAAATCTCCTGCTCCTTGCGCGTAACAACGATCTGGATCACCCCCGTCTCGGGTTGGTGATCGGCAAGAAGAGCGTAAAGCTCTCCGTTGAGCGCAATCGCCTCAAGCGTCTGATGCGCGAATCGTTTCGCCTCCACCAGGAGACTCTGGTTGGTTGGGATATTGTTATCGTCGCGCGCAAAGGCTTGGGGGACGTAGAAAACCCCGAATTGATTCAGCATTTCGGCAAGCTCTGGAAACGTTTGGCTCGTACCAACAAGCCAGCACCAGCTGTCAGCACCGAAACTGTAGGGGTAGACAGTACTGATGCGTAAACTGGCGCTCGTTCCGATCCAGTTTTACCGCTATGCCATTAGTCCCCTGATGGCAAACCACTGTCGTTTCTACCCCAGTTGTTCCTGCTACGCGTTGGAAGCCATAGAAAATCATGGCCTTCTGCGCGGTGGCTGGCTGACCTTTCGTCGTTTAGGTCGCTGTCATCCGTGGAATCCCGGTGGTTATGACCCGGTTCCACCTATCCCTACCTCCCGTTCTTCTTCGATGGCCGAGTAATCATGGATATTAAACGCACGATCCTGATCGTCGCCCTGGCAATCGTGTCCTACTCTATGGTTCTTAAGTGGAACCAGGATTATGGCCAAGCTGCCCTGCCGACTCAGAATGTTGCTACCAATCAGTCGGCGCCGGCTATTCCGGATACGCCACTGGGTAACAATGCTGCCGCCAGTGCCGATGTACCCAGCGCGAATGCCGATACCAGCACCCCGGTAGAAACCCCGGTCGTCACCAATAAAGACCTCATCCATGTAAAAACGGATGTACTGGACCTGGCAATCGATCCACAGGGTGGTGATATCGCCCAGCTGAAACTGCCGCTGTATCCACGTCGCCAAGACCACCCGGATATTCCGTTCCAGCTGTTCGATAACGGCGGCGAACGTGTATATCTGGCACAAAGTGGCCTGACCGGCACTGACGGTCCGGATGCTCGTGCTACCGGTCGTCCGGTTTATTCGACCGAACAGAAGACTTATCAACTGGCTGATGGCCAGAACCAGTTGAACGTTGACCTGAAATTCAGTCACGACGGCGTCAACTACATCAAGCGCTTCAGCTTCACCCGCGGTTTGTACGATCTGAAAGTCACTTATCTGATCGACAACGAAAGCGCCAAGCCGTGGACAGGCAACCTTTTTGCCCAGCTCAAGCGTGACAACAGCGCCGATCCTTCTTCCAGCACTGCCACCGGCACCGCGACTTACCTGGGCGCCGCCCTGTGGACAAGTAACGAGCCGTACAAAAAAGTGTCGATGAAAGATATCGACAAGGGCGCGCTGAAAGAAACCGTTCAAGGTGGCTGGGTCGCCTGGTTGCAACACTACTTCGTGACCGCATGGATCCCGAACAAGGGTGATGCCAACCTGGTTCAAACCCGCAAAGACAGCCAAGGCAACTACATCATTGGCTTTACTGGCCCGACGTTGACCGTCGCTCCGGGTGCCAAGGCTGAAGCCAGCGCTACGTTGTACGCCGGTCCGAAGAGCCAGGCTGTGCTGAAGGAGTTATCCCCAGGTCTGGAACTGACTGTGGATTACGGCATTCTGTGGTTCATTGCCCAGCCTATCTTCTGGCTGCTGCAACATATCCACAGCATCGTCGGCAACTGGGGCTTCTCGATCATCCTGCTGACCATGTTGATCAAGGGGATCTTCTTCCCACTGTCGGCTGCCAGCTACAAGTCGATGGCACGTATGCGTGCCGTGGCCCCGAAACTGGCCGCGCTGAAAGAACAACATGGTGATGACCGGCAGAAAATGTCGCAGGCCATGATGGAGCTGTACAAGAAAGAGAAGATCAACCCGCTGGGTGGATGCTTGCCGATTCTGGTCCAGATGCCGGTGTTCCTGTCGCTGTACTGGGTGCTCCTGGAAAGCGTGGAAATGCGCCAGGCTCCGTTCATGCTGTGGATAACTGACCTGTCGATCAAAGACCCGTTCTTTATCCTGCCGATCATCATGGGCGCGACCATGTTCATCCAGCAGCGTCTGAACCCGACTCCGCCGGACCCGATGCAGGCCAAGGTAATGAAAATGATGCCAATCATCTTCACCTTCTTCTTCCTGTGGTTCCCGGCTGGTCTGGTGCTGTACTGGGTGGTCAACAACTGCCTGTCGATCTCCCAACAGTGGTACATCACACGTAAAATCGAAGCGGCTACCAAAAAAGCCGAGGCGTAATTTACTCTGTGGATAACACCACTCAAGACGCCCCCTAGTGGGGCGTTTTGCTTTCCGTCACTTTTATCCGGGTACCCGCCATGAGCGCTCCTCGTGAAACCATCGCCGCTGTCGCCACCGCTCAAGGTCGTGGTGGCGTCGGTATCGTTCGTATTTCCGGGCCACTCGCCGGCGTGGCGGCCCAGGCCATCAGTGGACGGGAGCTGAAGCCGCGGTATGCGCATTACGGGCCGTTTTTAGGCGCTGATGAAGAGGTGCTGGATGAAGGTATTGCCCTTTATTTTCCGGGCCCGAACTCCTTTACCGGTGAAGACGTCCTGGAACTGCAAGGCCACGGTGGCCCGATCGTTCTGGACATGCTGCTGCAGCGTTGCCTGCAGTTGGGTTGCCGCCTGGCACGCCCGGGTGAATTCAGCGAACGCGCGTTCCTCAACGATAAACTCGACCTGGCCCAGGCCGAGGCGATTGCCGACCTGATTGAAGCCAGTTCTGCACAAGCCGCGCGCAATGCATTGCGCTCGTTGCAGGGCGCTTTTTCCCTGCGTGTGCATAACCTCACCGAGCAATTAATCAGCCTGCGTATCTACGTGGAGGCCGCAATTGATTTCCCGGAGGAAGAAATCGACTTCCTTGCCGATGGCCATGTCCTGGCGATGCTGGATAAAGTCCGTGACGAGTTATCCACAGTCCTGCGCGAAGCCGGGCAAGGTGCCTTGCTGCGTGACGGTATGACGGTGGTGATTGCCGGCCGACCCAACGCCGGCAAGTCGAGCCTGCTCAACGCTCTGGCGGGGCGAGAAGCGGCCATCGTTACCGAGATCGCCGGCACCACCCGGGATATCTTGCGCGAACATATCCACATCGATGGCATGCCACTGCATGTGGTGGACACGGCCGGGCTGCGTGACACCGATGACCAGGTGGAAAAGATCGGCGTGGAACGTGCTTTGAAGGCCATCACTGAGGCCGATCGGGTGCTGCTGGTGGTGGATGCCACCGCGCCAGAGGCAGCAGATCCGTTTGCGCTGTGGCCGGAATTTCTCGAACAACGGCCAGACCCGGCCAAGGTCACGCTGATTCGAAACAAGGCCGACCTGACGGGCGAGGCGATCGCCTTGGAAGTCAGTGAGGACGGCCACGTGACGATCAGCTTAAGTGCCAAGTCTGCGGGAGAGGGGCTGGAACTGCTGCGCGATCATCTGAAAGCGTGCATGGGCTACGAGCAGACCTCGGAAAGCAGCTTCAGCGCTCGTCGCAGGCACCTGGAGGCGCTACGGCATGCCAGCGCCGCCCTCGAGCATGGCCGCGCGCAGCTGACGCTGGCAGGAGCCGGTGAGCTGCTGGCTGAAGATTTACGTCAAGCGCAGCAGCTGTTGGGTGAGATCACCGGCGCGTTCAGCTCCGATGATTTGTTGGGGCGGATTTTCTCAAGCTTCTGTATCGGGAAATAGCCGGATTATCCACAGCTGGCACGTCACCAGTTGTAGGAAACTGTTCCGAGTAGCGTCCGGCTTTCACCCCAATAGCAGCGGCCCGCATCGTTGCAGCCGGACACATACTCCTTGTCGAACAGGTTCTTCGCGTTCACGTCCACCGACCAGTGCTTGTCAATCTGGTAACCGATGGCGGCATCCACCAACGTTACGCTTCCAGCATCCAGCTTCCCGTAAAGGGAAGGCGCGGTGTAAGCGAAAGTGCTGTCGAAGTAGCGCATGCCGCCGCCCACGGACAAGCCCTTGAGTTGGCCATCAAGAAAGCGGTACTTGCCCCAGACCGAAGCCTGATTACGTGGGACACCGGTCATTTGGTGACCTTCCACGAGCGACGTTGCCGAATCCTTGGTAATTCGAGCATCGGTGTAGGTGTAGGCCGCAGTCACGTTCAAATTGGGTGTGAGGTTGCTGTTGACCTCCGCTTCCACGCCCTTGGCCCGGCTTTCACCAACCTGGCGGTAGGTATTGGTAGTGGCGTCGAGGTACGTGTCGTCCTGCTTGCGCAGGTCATATACCGACAACGTCATCGCCGTGTCCCAGCCGATCGGCTCGTACTTGAGGCCTACTTCGTATTGACTGCTGGTGATCGGGTCCAGCGGTGTGCCGGCATTGGAGATCTGCTGTACCGGGACGAACGCGGTGGAGTAGCTGACATACGGCGTCAGGCCGTTGTCGAACTGGTACATGATCCCGCCCTGATAGGTGAATTTGCGGTCTTCAGAGCTGATATTGCCGGCCTTGGCCACCTTGTCGCGAAAATCACTGTCGACCCAGTCCTGGCGTCCGCCGAGCAAGAATAACCAGTGGTCATATTTGCTCTGGACCTGTGCATAAACACCTTTCATCTGCTGTTCCAGCAACGTGTTTTGCACCGCAAGAGGCGTCAATGGGTCCTTCAGGTATACCGGGTTATACACATTGATCGTGCCTGCAAATCCGGCATTCCAATCCTGGCTGAACGAGGTACGGTCATAGCTCGCACCAAGCAGCACGGTATTTTCCAGGCCACCCACCTGGAATTTGCCTTCCAACTGGTTATCCAGCGAGTAGACCATCGATTTGTTGTAGCGATCGTAGGCATTCATGTTCAGCTGGGTGCCGAACCCCGCATTATTCAGGTTGCCTGGCCAGGTTTCATGGCGGGTGATTCGCGACTGCATGTAGCGCGAGTTCTGCCGAAACTGCCAGTCATCGTTGAAGCTGTGGCTGAACTCGTAGCCGGTGCTCCAGGTTTCCCGTTCGAAGGTGTTCCAGTCCGGGTCACCGAGCATGGTGTGCTTGGAGAGCTTCCCGTTGGGGTTGGTCAGTAACGTGCCGGCGGCAGGTAGGCCAAGTTCAAGATTAGTGTGGTCTTTCTGGTAGTTGGCCAGCAGCGTCAGGGTGTTGTAGTCGTCGAAATTGAGGGTCAGGGACGGTGCGATATACAGGCGGTCATCGGGAACGTGATCGGTCTGGGTGTCGGACTTTCTGCCGAGCATCACCACGCGTCCAAGAATAGTGTCGTTGTCGTTCAGCGGACCGGAGATATCCACACCCACCTGGCGGCGATTATTCGAACCGTAGGTCAGCTGAACTTCGCCTTGTGGTGTAGCTGTCGGGTGTTTACTTACCAGGTTGACCAGACCACCGGGTGCATTTTCGCCGTAGAGCAGGGAAGACGGGCCACGGAATATTTCTACCCGTTCCAGCCCATAAGGTTCGCTGGTGGTGTCATACCGGTTGCCTTGTACTCGCAAGCCATCGCGCAGCAGGCCGTAGCCATAATCCGTGGCGTTGAAGCCGCGAATGAAGAACAGGTCACCGGCCAGGCCGTCGCCCGCAGCAAAGGGAGGGGCAAAGATTCCCGGCACATAGCCCAGCACTTCGGTGAGCGTCTGGGATTTTTGATCCTTGATGCGCTGGCCGGTCACCACTGACACCGAGCGCGGAGTTTCCGACAACGGTGTGCTGGTCTTGGTACCGATTCGGCTGTTTTGCGCCTTGTAACCTACGTCCCCGGCAATCTCCTGATTGAAACCGGCCTGTTGATAAGTGCTGACAGTAGTCGGGGCCAACATGAGTTGTTCCCCGCTCGTGGCCGGCTGCAGCGCGTAGCTGCCGGGGCCTTGAGCCGCCGCCTGCAATCCCGAGTTCTGCAGCAATAACGCAAACCCTTGTTCCACCGAGTAGTCACCTTCCAGCCCAGGACTTTGCAAGCGCGCCGTCTGCTGCGGCGAGAATGACAAAATCACATTGGCCTTCGCCGCGAACTGGCTCAAGGCATTGTCGAGTGGCCCGGGGGCGATCACGTAATGTTGCACCGAGCTGGCAGCAATCGCCTGGGTGCATAACAAGGTGCTGGCAGTCGCTGCCGTGGTCAGCAGCAAGCCATACGTGAGGCCGTGATAGGAGAGACGCTGGCGAAATTTTGTAGGAAGGCGCATGTGTGAGTAAGCCCTGAAGGTAGCATCGTGATTACCTGTAGGGCCGCGCCAGGTAAAAAAAAGATAACCCCTGCTGAGAGTATTTTTTCGGTATCAACCTGTAAGCGTGACGGCGACCCAGTAGCGGGTGAAATACTTCACCTGGATCGGCAATGTGACCTGCAGGTTGGCCAGTACGGCGTCGGTGGAATCCAGGCGGAAGGTGCCGGACACCCGCAGCCGGGCTGATGCGGCGTCGCACTGCATGACGCCCGGCCGATAGCGCGCGAGTTCGTCGACGACATCCCCCAGTCGCGCGTCCAGAACGATCAGTTGGCCGTCGACCCATGCGGCTTGGTTCCTGCGATAGATATGGCTGGGGCCTACGTCTAGCGTGCCGAAATCGGCAGTCTCACCGGGGCCGAGCAGTCGGCCATGACCCGGCTGGTCGACGGGTTGCACGCTGACCCGGTTTTCCAACACGCCAACCCGCGTTGACCCCTGCAATTGGCGAACAGTGAACCGCGTGCCTAAGGCTTGAACACGACCTTCACGGGTTTCGACATAAAACGGTGTGTGCCGCCCCGACTTGCCGGTGTGGATAAGTACTTCCCCCTCACGCAAACGGACCAGTCGCTGCTGCCCATCGAAAAGTACGTCGATCGCGGTATGGGTATTGAGGTCAATTTGAGTGCCGTCGGCAAGCTCGATTCGCCGTCGTTCGCCGACCTTGGTTCGATAGTCAGCCCAAAGGTTGCCCAGGGGCGTGTGTTGTTGAACGTTCCACCCCAAATACCCGGCGGCGCCGAGCATCAACATCAGCTTGAGCACTTGGCGCCGCTGTTGACTGGTCGAGAGCGCGCGACGGGTGAAATCCTTGGGTAGCGCACCGAGGCCACGTTGTAACTGTTCCATCTGGTTCCAGGCCGCCTGATGGGAAGGATCGCCGTTGAGCCATTGCTGCCAGGCACTGTGTTGCGCAGGTGTCGGTGGTTGCGATTGAAATTGCACGTACCAACTGGCGGCGGCTTCGAACGTCTTGCGATCCGGGGCGGCCATTACGCGCCCGCCATGATCAGGGCGCATTCTGTCAGGGCGCGGACCATATGTTTCTTGACGGTGGTCAGCGAGACACGCAGCTGATCGGCGATCTGTTGATAAGTCAGGCCTTCGACCTGGGACAGCATGAAAATTCGCCGAGCCCGCTCACCCAGCCCATACAAGGCTTTATCCACAGCCACAAGGGTTTCAATGATGATCGCCTTGTCTTCTTCACTGATTGCGGTTGCTTCTGGCCGGTCTGCGAGGGTTTGCAGATAGGCTTGTTCAATGGCGCGGCGGCGATAGCGGTCAATCACCAGTCCCCTGGCAACAGTGGCCAGATAGTCCCTGGGCTCAAGGATCTGCGCCGCATTGCGGCCGCCCAGGATCCGCACGAACGTATCGTGTGCCACATCGGCTGCATCGCAGGCGTTATGCAACTTTCCCTTGAGCCAGCTATGCAACCACGAATGGTGCTGCTCATAGATGTGCTGGACTGCAAGGGTATGCGGGGGAAGGGCCATGAGAGGTGACGAGGTAGGTTAATGATAATAACTATTATTAACTGCCGTGACGCTTTCTCACAATAGGCCTGCCATCAACCCGTTTCACAAATGCAAACGAAGCGTTTCTTGCCTATCCGAAGATTCTCGGAGGCCGCCGTGTGCCTGAAACTTATCGAAATCCGTACTTTCTGTGGATTAAGCCCTGTGAATAACCACCCCTGTGCCCGGTTGATAACAAGGCTTAAAACCTGAGTAAAAACCCCTCTGTGGATAACCACCTGTTTAATCCACAGGCTTAAAGCACTTATCCAAGGGCCTCCTTGGTACCTAACCACAGGCTTTTGAATCTCTGTACATAACGTAAATAAAGGCCTGTATAGATCTATCCACAGAAACATGCCTCAGTAGAAATAAACATAAAAACAAAGATTTAATAAATTTCTCTCTTTTAATTTCTATTGTTCGTGATTCATCCACAGCTGGTTAAATTTTGTGCAAAGGGTTCTTTAGGAAGGGCGAAGTCCCTATACTTGCCGACTCGTTCGAAAACCTGATCTCGAACGCTCATTCCTAATTACCTACAGAAGCAGGCACGAGGTGCGTGGTGGATTTCCCTTCCCGTTTTGAAGTGATCGTCATCGGCGGCGGTCATGCCGGTACCGAGGCAGCACTGGCGTCAGCACGCATGGGGGCAAAAACCCTGTTGCTGACGCATAACGTGGAAACCCTCGGCGCCATGAGCTGCAACCCCGCAATTGGCGGGATTGGCAAAAGCCACCTGGTCAAGGAAATCGATGCCCTGGGCGGCGCGATGGCCATGGCTACCGACAAAGGTGGTATTCAATTTCGCGTATTGAACAGCCGCAAAGGCCCGGCCGTGCGAGCCACGCGTGCTCAAGCCGACCGGATCCTGTACAAGGCCGCTGTCCGCGAAACCCTGGAAAACCAGCCGAACCTGTGGATATTTCAACAGGCAGCGGATGACCTGATCGTCGAGCAAGACCAGGTACGCGGTGTTGTCACGCAAATGGGCCTGCGTTTCTTCGCAGAATCCGTGGTGTTGACCACCGGTACGTTCCTGGGCGGACTTATCCACATCGGCATGCAGAACTATTCCGGTGGTCGCGCCGGTGATCCACCGTCAATCGCCCTGGCTCAGCGCCTTCGCGAACTGCCACTGCGTGTTGGTCGCCTGAAAACCGGCACGCCGCCGCGAATTGATGGGCGGTCTGTGGATTTCTCGGTGATGACCGAGCAAGCCGGCGATACACCGATCCCGGTGATGTCGTTCATGGGCTCCAAGGAACAGCATCCGAAACAGGTCAGTTGCTGGATTACCCACACCAACGCCCGCACCCATGAAATCATTGCCGCGAACCTCGACCGTTCGCCGATGTATTCCGGAGTGATCGAAGGTATTGGCCCGCGCTACTGCCCGTCGATCGAAGACAAGATCCACCGCTTTGCCGACAAGGAAAGCCATCAGGTCTTTATCGAGCCGGAAGGTTTGACCACCCACGAGCTGTACCCGAACGGGATTTCTACTTCCTTGCCGTTCGATGTGCAAATCCAGATCGTGCAGTCGATCCGCGGTATGGAAAACGCTCACATCGTGCGGCCTGGTTACGCCATCGAGTACGACTACTTCGATCCGCGTGACCTGAAATACAGCCTGGAAACCAAGGTTATCGGCGGCTTGTTCTTCGCTGGGCAAATCAACGGCACCACCGGTTACGAAGAAGCCGGCGCCCAGGGTTTGCTGGCCGGAGCCAACGCTGCATTGCGTGCACAAGGCAAAGACAGCTGGTGCCCGCGTCGCGATGAGGCGTACATCGGGGTGTTGGTCGACGACCTGATTACCCTCGGCACCCAGGAACCGTACCGGATGTTTACATCCCGGGCCGAATACCGCCTGATCCTGCGGGAAGACAATGCCGACCTGCGCTTGACCGAAAAAGGTCGTGAGCTCGGCCTGGTCGACGATGTGCGTTGGGAAGCCTTCTGCAAAAAACGCGAAAGCATCGAGTTGGAAGAGCAACGCCTGAAAAGTACCTGGGTTCGCCCGGGCACCGAGCAAGGCGACGCGATTGCCGAAAAATTCGGCACGCCGCTGACCCACGAATACAACTTGCTGAACCTGCTGTCCCGTCCGGAAATCGACTACGCTGGGCTGATCTCGGTCACCGGCGGTGGTGCAGAAGATCCACAGGTCGCCGAACAGGTCGAAATCAAGACCAAATACGCCGGGTACATTGACCGCCAGCAGGATGAAATCGCTCGCCTGCGGGCCAGTGAAGACACCAAGCTGCCTATGGATATCGATTACACAAACATTTCCGGGCTGTCGAAAGAGATCCAAGGCAAGCTGGGGATAACTCGACCAGAGACCCTGGGCCAGGCGTCCCGTATCCCGGGCGTCACGCCGGCAGCCATTTCGCTGTTGATGATTCATTTGAAAAAACGCGGCGCGGGCCGTCAGTTGGAGCAAAGCGCTTGAGTTCGTTGGTCACCTCGCAACACGCCGAAGAGTTATCCACAGGTGCTCGCCAGCTTGGCGTCAACCTGACTGAAGCCCAGCACGAGTTGCTGCTGGGTTATCTGGCCCTGTTGATCAAATGGAACAAGGCTTACAACCTCACTGCGGTGCGTGATCCGGACGAAATGGTCTCTCGCCACCTGCTCGACAGTCTGAGTGTGATGCCGTTTATCGAAAACGGCCGCTGGCTTGACGTTGGCAGCGGCGGCGGCATGCCCGGCATCCCGCTGGCGATCCTGTTTCCCGAGTCGCAAGTGACTTGCCTGGACAGCAACGGCAAGAAAACCCGCTTCCTGACCCAGGTGAAACTCGAACTCAAGCTGGATAACTTGCAAGTTATCCACAGTCGCGTCGAAGCCTTCACGCCTGAACAGCCTTTCAACGGAATTGTTTCCCGGGCGTTCAGCAGCATGGAGAATTTCAGTAACTGGACCCGCCACCTCGGCGACCGCGATACCCGTTGGCTGGCAATGAAGGGCGTTCATCCAAGCGACGAGCTGTTAGCATTGCCGGCAGACTTCCACCTCGATAGCGAACACGCCTTGGCCGTACCCGGTTGCCAAGGTCAACGCCATCTGCTGATACTGCGCCGCACGGCATGATTGGGAACACAAGCAAGAATGGCTAAGGTATTCGCGATAGCGAACCAGAAAGGTGGCGTGGGCAAAACCACCACCTGCATCAACCTCGCAGCATCCCTGGTCGCTACCAAGCGTCGGGTGCTGTTGATCGATCTCGATCCACAGGGCAACGCCACCATGGGTAGCGGTGTGGATAAACACGGCCTGGAAAACTCGGTCTACGACTTGCTGATAGGCGAGTGCGACCTGGCCCAGGCCATGCACTATTCCGAGCACGGTGGTTATCAACTGCTGCCGGCCAACCGCGATTTGACTGCGGCGGAAGTGGTGCTGCTGGAAATGCAGATGAAAGAAAGCCGTCTGCGCAGCGCCTTGGCGCCAATCCGCGAGAATTACGACTACATTTTGATCGACTGCCCACCGTCGCTGTCGATGCTGACGTTGAACGCATTGGTTGCCGCCGACGGGGTGATTATCCCCATGCAGTGCGAGTACTTCGCGCTCGAAGGCTTGAGCGACCTTGTGGATAACATCAAGCGTATTGCCGAGTTGCTCAACCCGAACCTGCAAATCGAAGGCCTGCTGCGGACCATGTATGACCCGCGCCTGAGCCTGATGAACGACGTGTCGGCGCAGCTCAAGGAACACTTCGGCGACCAGTTGTACGACACCGTGATTCCACGCAACATCCGCCTGGCCGAAGCGCCAAGCTATGGCATGCCCGCGCTGGCGTACGACAAATCATCCCGCGGCGCCATTGCCTACCTGGCTCTGGCCGGCGAGATGGTTCGTCGTCAACGCCGCAATTCACGCACCGCTGCAGCCCAGCCAACTTAAGGAATCCCCATGGCCGTCAAGAAACGAGGTCTAGGACGTGGACTGGATGCACTGCTGAGTGGTCCGACTGTCACGACCCTTGAAGAACAAGCGGTGCAGGCCGACGAGCGTGAGCTGCAGCACCTGCCGCTGGACCTGATCCAGCGCGGCAAATACCAGCCGCGCCGGGACATGGACCCTCAGGCGCTGGAAGAATTGGCGAATTCGATCAAGGCCCAGGGCGTGATGCAGCCGATCGTGGTGCGTCCGATTGGTGCTGGCCGCTTTGAAATCATCGCCGGCGAACGCCGCTGGCGCGCCAGCCAACAGGCCGGCAAGGAAACCATCCCGGCGATGGTGCGTGATGTGCCGGATGAAACCGCCATCGCCATGGCGTTGATCGAGAACATCCAGCGTGAAGACCTCAATCCGATCGAGGAAGCGATCGCCCTGCAGCGTTTGCAGCAGGAATTCAAACTGACGCAGCAGGAAGTCGCGGATGCGGTGGGTAAGTCCCGCGTGACCGTGTCCAACCTGCTGCGGCTGATTGCGCTGCCAGAAGTCATCAAAACGATGCTTTCCCACGGCGACCTGGAAATGGGTCATGCCCGTGCCTTGCTCGGTTTGCCGGAAAATCAACAGGTTGAAGGGGCGCGACACGTTGTCGCACGGGGCCTCACCGTTCGTCAGACCGAAGCCCTGGTTCGCCAGTGGCTCAGTGGCAAACCTGCACCGGTCGAAACCGCCAAACCTGATCCGGATATTGCACGCCTGGAGCAGCGCCTGGCCGAGCGCCTAGGCTCTGCGGTGCAAATTCGCCACGGCAAGAAAGGTAAAGGGCAATTGGTCATCGGATATAACTCATTGGATGAGCTTCAGGGCGTCCTTGCCCACATCCGTTGAAACAATTGCTTATGTAGCGCGCAGTCGGAAATCACTACCCGGCAGTTGAATAGGGGCAGAACCGCCCCTATACTCTGCGCGCATTTTGTCGGCACAAATTATGCCAAGTTATTGATTTCCGGCAGCCGACCATTGAGGAGCAAGAGTGATGGAAACCCGCACGCCAAACACGTTGCCGTTCCATCGCTTGGCCGTTTTCCCGGTTTTATTGGCTCAATTTGTCATCTTGCTGATCGCTGCTTTGGCGCTTTGGTATTGGCATGGAGTCGTAGCCGGATACTCGGGACTCTGCGGAGGCCTGATAGCCTTGCTGCCCAATATGTATTTTGCTCACAGGGCCTTTCGGTTTTCCGGCGCCCGAGCAGCCCAAGCCATCGTCCGGTCTTTTTATGCCGGCGAGGCGGGGAAATTGATTTTGACGGCAGTGCTGTTTGCACTGACCTTTGCAGGTGTGAAGCCATTGGCGCCGCTGGCTGTATTCGGCGTCTTCGTGTTGACCCAACTGGTCAGCTGGTTCGCTCCCCTGCTAATGAAAACAAGACTTTCGAAACCTTAGGGCGTTTGAGGCAACCATGGCAGAAACAACCGCTTCGGGCTATATCCAGCACCACTTGCAGAACCTGACCTTCGGTCAGCTTCCCAACGGCGGCTGGGGCTTTGCCCACACCGCAGCAGAAGCCAAAGAAATGGGCTTCTGGGCATTCCACCTGGATACTCTGGGCTGGTCTGTCGCATTGGGTCTGATCTTCGTCCTGATTTTCCGCATGGCGGCAAAGAAGGCGACTTCCGGTCAGCCAGGTGCTTTGCAGAACTTCGTTGAAGTATTGGTCGAATTCGTCGATGGCAGCGTGAAAGACAGCTTCCATGGTCGTAGCGCGGTGATTGCACCGTTGGCACTGACCATCTTCGTCTGGGTGTTCCTGATGAACGCCGTCGACCTGATTCCGGTCGACTGGATTCCTCAGTTGGCCATGGCGATCTCCGGCGATCCGCACATTCCATTCCGTGCCGTATCGACCACTGACCCGAACGCTACCCTGGGCATGGCCCTGTCGGTGTTCGTGTTGATCATTTTCTACAGCATCAAGATCAAGGGCATCGGCGGCTTCATCGGCGAACTGACCCTGCACCCGTTCGGCAGCAAGAATATTTTCCTTCAAGCCCTGCTGATCCCGGTGAACTTCCTGCTGGAATTCGTGACCCTGATCGCCAAGCCAATTTCCCTGGCTCTGCGACTGTTCGGCAACATGTATGCCGGCGAGCTGGTGTTCATTCTGATCGCTGTGATGTTCGGCAGTGGTCTGCTCTGGCTTAGCGGCCTGGGCATTGTTCTGCAGTGGGCGTGGGCTGTGTTCCACATCCTGATCATCACCCTGCAGGCGTTTATCTTCATGATGCTGACCATCGTCTACCTGTCGATGGCGCACGAAGAGAACCATTAAGACCAGTCTCGACTAGTCTGATGTCCCTCCCGGTCAAATGGGAGGGTAGCCCTGAAGGGCTATGAAACGATTTGTTTTACCGCTTTAAAATCTAAAAAACCTAAACCATACGACGTAAAAGTCGGGAGGAAAGATGGAAACTGTAGTTGGTCTAACCGCTATCGCTGTTGCACTGTTGATCGGCCTGGGCGCCCTGGGTACTGCCATTGGTTTCGGCCTGCTGGGCGGCAAGTTCCTGGAAGGCGCAGCGCGCCAGCCAGAAATGGTTCCAATGCTGCAAGTTAAGATGTTCATCGTCGCCGGCCTGCTCGACGCCGTGACCATGATCGGTGTTGGTATCGCTCTGTTCTTCACCTTCGCGAACCCCTTCGTTGGTCAACTCGCCGGTTAATCACTCGTTTTTTCGAGTGATTGGTGTGTTGTGCAACGAACGAGCGAGGTATTGGCGTGAACATTAATGCAACCATTATTGGTCAGTCCTTAGCGTTCTTGATTTTTGTAGTTTTCTGCATGAAGTTCGTATGGCCTCCGGTCATCGCGGCTTTGCACGAACGTCAGAAGAAGATCGCAGACGGACTGGACGCTGCCGCACGAGCAGCTCGCGACCTGGAGTTGGCCCAAGATAAAGCGGGTCAACAACTGCGCGAAGCGAAAGCTCAGGCAGCTGAAATCATTGAGCAAGCCAAGAAACGCGGTAACCAGATCGTTGAAGAGGCTGTTGAAAAAGCCCGTATCGACGCTGACCGTGTGAAGGTTCAGGCTCAAGCCGAGATCGAGCAGGAACTGAACGGTGTCAAAGATGCGCTGCGTGCCCAACTGGGTGCTCTGGCCGTCGGCGGTGCTGAGAAGATCCTGGGTGCCACAATCGATCAAAACGCGCACGCGGAGCTGGTAAACAAACTGGCTGCTGAAATTTAAGCGAGGGCGATCATGGCAGAATTGACCACGTTGGCCCGACCTTACGCTAAGGCAGCCTTCGAGCACGCCCAGGCCCACCAGCAGCTGGCCTCTTGGTCAGCCATGCTCGGCCTGGCTGCAGCAGTGTCGCAAGACGACACCATGCAGCGCGTGCTCAAGGCCCCGCGACTGACGAGCGCAGACAAGGCCGCCACGTTTATTGACGTGTGCGGCGACAAGTTTGATGTAAAAGTGCAGAACTTCATCCACGTCGTTGCCGAAAACGACCGTCTCCCGCTTCTGCCGGAGATCGCCGCTCTGTTTGACCTGTACAAGGCCGAACAAGAGAAATCGGTAGACGTTGAAGTGACCAGTGCTTTTGCATTGAACCAAGAACAGCAAGACAAACTCGCCAAGGTTCTCAGTGCACGACTCGACCGGGAAGTGCGCCTGCAAGTTGCGGAGGATGCCACCCTGATTGGTGGTGTCATCATTCGCGCCGGCGACCTGGTTATCGATGGCTCGATTCGCGGCAAACTCGCGAATCTTGCCGAAGCATTGAAATCTTGAGTTTGAAGGGGCAGCAGAGCAATGCAGCAACTCAATCCTTCCGAAATAAGTGAAATTATCAAGGGCCGCATCGACAAGCTCGATGTGACCTCCCAAGCCCGTAACGAAGGCACTGTCGTCAGCGTATCTGACGGCATCGTGCGGATTCACGGTCTGGCCGACGTAATGTACGGCGAGATGATCGAGTTTCCGGGCGGCGTCTTCGGTATGGCTCTCAACCTGGAGCAAGACTCTGTAGGTGCCGTTGTATTGGGCTCCTACCAGACTCTGGCTGAAGGCATGAGCGCCAAGTGCACAGGCCGCATCCTGGAGGTTCCGGTTGGTAAGGAACTGCTGGGTCGCGTTGTCGACGCACTGGGTAACCCAGTTGACGGCAAAGGTCCGCTGAACAACACCGAGACCGATGCGGTCGAGAAAGTTGCTCCAGGCGTGATCTGGCGTAAGTCGGTAGACCAGCCTGTACAGACTGGCTACAAGGCTGTCGATGCCATGATTCCTGTCGGCCGTGGCCAGCGTGAGCTGATCATCGGTGACCGTCAGATCGGTAAAACCGCTCTGGCGATCGACGCGATCATCAACCAGAAAGACAGCGGGATTTTCTGCGTCTACGTAGCAATCGGTCAGAAACAATCGACCATCGCCAACGTGGTTCGCAAGCTGGAAGAAAACGGCGCCTTGGCTAACACCATCGTCGTGGCCGCCAGTGCTTCCGAATCCGCTGCACTTCAGTTCCTGGCACCGTACTCCGGTTGCACCATGGGCGAATACTTCCGCGACCGCGGTGAAGACGCGCTGATCGTTTATGACGATCTGTCCAAGCAAGCAGTGGCTTACCGCCAGATTTCCCTGCTGCTGCGCCGTCCACCAGGCCGTGAAGCTTACCCAGGCGACGTGTTCTATCTCCACTCCCGTCTGCTGGAGCGCGCATCCCGCGTTTCGGAAGAATACGTAGAGAAGTTCACCAACGGCGCAGTGACCGGCAAAACCGGTTCCCTGACCGCACTGCCGATCATCGAAACCCAGGCTGGCGACGTTTCCGCGTTCGTTCCGACCAACGTGATTTCCATCACCGACGGTCAGATCTTCCTGGAATCGGCCATGTTCAACTCCGGGATCCGTCCTGCAGTGAACGCCGGTGTTTCGGTATCCCGTGTGGGTGGTGCCGCTCAGACCAAGATCATCAAGAAGCTCTCCGGTGGTATCCGTACCGCTCTGGCTCAGTACCGTGAACTGGCGGCATTCGCCCAGTTCGCTTCTGACCTGGACGAAGCGACCCGTAAGCAACTTGAGCATGGTCAGCGCGTTACCGAGCTGATGAAGCAGAAGCAATACGCACCAATGTCGATCGCTGACATGGCGCTGTCGCTGTATGCCGCTGAGCGTGGGTTCCTGACCGACGTTGAAATCACCAAGGTCGGCAGCTTCGAACAAGCGCTGATTGCTTACTTCAACCGCGATCACGCCGAATTGATGGCGAAGATCAACGTGAAGGGTGACTTCAATGACGACATCGACGCTGGCATCAAAGCCGGTATCGAGAAGTTCAAGGCCACCCAAACCTGGTAAGCCGCAGCGGGGGCCGCGAGGCTCCCGCTTGCTAACCTGATAGGTGTTACATGGCAGGCGCAAAAGAGATTCGCAGTAAGATTGCGAGCATCAAAAGCACGCAAAAGATCACCAGCGCCATGGAAAAAGTGGCGGTCAGCAAAATGCGCAAGGCACAAATGCGCATGGCTGCTAGCCGTCCCTACGCGGAGCGTATCCGCCAGGTTATTGGTCATCTGGCCAACGCCAACCCGGAATATCGCCACCCGTTCATGCTCGACCGTGAAGTTAAGCGCGTCGGTTATGTCGTGGTGAGCAGCGACCGTGGTTTGTGCGGTGGTTTGAATACCAACCTGTTCAAGGCCCTGGTCAAGGACATGGCGGTAAACCGCGAAAACAGCGTCGAGATCGATCTGTGTGTGGTCGGTAGCAAGGGTGCGGCCTTTTTCCGCAACTTCGGCGGTAACGTCGTTGCAGCTATCAGCCACCTGGGTGAAGAACCGTCGATCAATGATTTGATCGGCAGCGTCAAAGTGATGCTGGATGCATACCTGGAAGGCCGGATTGACCGCCTGTCCGTGGTATCCAACAAGTTCATCAACACCATGACGCAACAGCCTACCGTGGAGCAGTTGATTCCATTGGTGGCGACCCCGGAACAAGAACTCAAGCACCACTGGGACTACCTCTACGAACCAGACGCCAAAGAGCTGCTTGACGGCTTGATGGTGCGCTACGTGGAGTCGCAGGTGTACCAGGCGGTGGTCGAGAACAACGCGGCTGAACAAGCTGCGCGGATGATCGCGATGAAGAACGCTACCGACAACGCCGGTGATTTGATCAGCGATTTGCAGCTGATCTACAACAAGGCGCGTCAGGCTGCGATCACCCAAGAGATCTCGGAAATCGTCGGCGGCGCTGCCGCGGTTTAACGGTTCAAATATTCAGAGGATCCAGCTATGAGTAGCGGACGTATCGTTCAAATCATCGGCGCCGTTATCGACGTGGAATTCCCACGCGACAGCGTACCGAGCATCTACAACGCTTTGAAAGTCAAAAGCGATGCAGGCACCACCCTGGAAGTTCAGCAGCAGCTGGGCGACGGCGTGGTTCGTACCATTGCAATGGGTTCCACCGAAGGCTTGAAGCGCGGTCTGGAAGTCACTGACTCTGGCGCAGCCATCTCCGTACCCGTCGGTAAAGCGACCCTGGGCCGGATCATGGACGTCCTCGGTAACCCGATCGACGAAGCCGGTCCAATCGAAACCGAAGAGCGCTGGGGCATTCACCGTCCTGCGCCTTCCTTCGCGGAACAAGCGGGTGGCAACGACCTGCTGGAAACCGGCATCAAGGTTATCGACCTGGTTTGCCCGTTCGCCAAGGGCGGTAAAGTCGGTCTGTTCGGTGGTGCCGGTGTAGGCAAAACCGTAAACATGATGGAACTGATCCGTAACATCGCGATCGAGCACAGCGGTTATTCCGTGTTCGCCGGTGTGGGTGAGCGTACTCGTGAGGGTAACGACTTCTACCACGAGATGAAGGATTCCAACGTTCTGGACAAAGTGGCACTGGTTTACGGTCAGATGAACGAGCCGCCGGGTAACCGTCTGCGCGTAGCACTGACCGGCCTGACCATGGCCGAGAAGTTCCGTGACGAAGGTAACGACGTTCTGCTGTTCGTCGACAACATCTATCGTTACACCCTGGCCGGTACTGAAGTATCCGCACTGCTGGGCCGTATGCCTTCCGCAGTAGGTTACCAGCCGACCCTGGCCGAAGAGATGGGTACTCTGCAAGAGCGTATCACTTCGACCAAAAACGGTTCGATCACCTCGATCCAAGCGGTATACGTACCTGCGGATGACTTGACTGACCCGTCGCCAGCGACCACGTTCGCCCACTTGGACGCCACCGTCGTACTGTCCCGTGACATCGCCTCCCTGGGTATCTACCCAGCGGTCGATCCACTGGACTCGACTTCGCGCCAGCTGGACCCGAACGTCATCGGCCAGGAACACTACGACACCGCTCGCGGCGTCCAGTACGTTCTGCAGCGTTACAAAGAACTGAAGGACATCATTGCGATCCTGGGTATGGACGAGCTGTCGGAAACCGACAAGCAGTTGGTATCCCGCGCTCGTAAGATCCAGCGCTTCTTGTCGCAGCCGTTCTTCGTGGCTGAAGTCTTCACCGGTGCCTCGGGTAAATACGTTTCCCTGAAAGACACCATTGCTGGCTTCAAAGGCATCCTCAACGGTGACTACGACCACCTGCCAGAACAAGCGTTCTACATGGTCGGCGGCATCGAAGAAGCGATCGAGAAAGCCAAGAAACTGTAATTCCGGCGCCCGGTAACGGGCGCTCATCAGGTTGAGGCAATCAGATGGCTATGACATTCCATTGCGATATCGTCAGCGCGGAAGGAGAGATTTTCTCCGGTCAGGTTGAGATGGTGATTGCACACGGCGAACTCGGTGACCTTGGTATTGCCATGGGACACGCGCCGTTGATCACTAGCTTGAAGCCTGGTCCGATTACTCTGACCAAGCTGAATGGGGAGAAGGAGGTGTTTTACATCTCCGGTGGTTTCCTTGAGGTTCAGCCACACATGGTCAAGGTACTTGCCGACACCGTGCAACGTGCTGCTGACCTGGATGAAGCTTCCGCTCAGGAAGCCGTCAAGGCTGCCGAGAAGGCCCTGAACGAAAAAGGCGCAGATTTCGACTACGGTTCTGCTGCTGCACGTCTGGCCGAGGCCGCAGCTCAGCTGCGCACCGTCCAGCAGATCCGCAAGAAGTTTGGCGGCTAAGCCGTCAAGCCTCATGCGTGATTGATTAAAAAGGGTAGCCTCGGCTACCCTTTTTCTTTTTTTGCAAAACACTTCTTTGGTCTGAAGTCTGACCGCCCAGGATTGGTAGCCATTCATGTCTCTCGAAATCGTAATTCTTGCCGCAGGCCAGGGCACCCGTATGCGTTCGGCCCTGCCCAAGGTGCTGCACCCAGTCGCTGGCAACTCGATGCTTGGCCATGTTATCCACAGCGCCCGGCAGCTGGATCCACAGCGCATTCATGTTGTGATCGGCCACGGTGCCGATGTGGTGCGCGAACGGTTGGCGGCGGATGACCTGAATTTCGTATTGCAGGACAAGCAATTGGGTACCGGCCATGCCACCGCGCAAGCCGTGCCGTTCATCAAGGCCGACACCGTGCTGATTCTCTACGGTGACGTGCCGTTGATCGAAGTGGAAACCTTGCAGCGCCTGCTCAAACACGTAGTGCCAGGCCAGATGGGCCTGCTCACCGTCGAGCTGGACGACCCCACCGGCTACGGCCGCATCGTGCGCAACGCTGACGGCAAGGTCGCTGCCATCGTCGAACATAAAGACGCCAGCGAAGCCCAACGCGCTATCACCGAAGGCAACACCGGCATCCTCGCGGTCCCGGCCGATCGCCTGGCTGACTGGATGAGCCGTCTGTCCAACAATAACGCCCAGGGCGAGTACTACCTGACCGACGTCATCGAGATGGCCGTCAGTGATGGCCTGGTAGTAGCCACCGAGCAGCCCCACGACCCAATGGAAGTGCAGGGCGCCAACGACCGCAAGCAACTGGCGGAGCTGGAGCGTCACTATCAACAGCGTGAAGGTCGTCGCCTGATGGCGCTGGGCGTGACGCTGCGTGATCCGGCACGTTTCGATGTGCGGGGCGATGTCACCGTAGGCCGCGATGTGCTGATCGATATCAACGTGATCCTCGAAGGCCGCGTGGTCATTGAAGACGATGTGGTGATCGGCCCGAACTGTGTGATCAAGGACAGCACCCTGCGCAAAGGCGTGGTGATCAAGGCCAACAGCCATATCGACGGTGCGGTGATGGGCGAGGGCAGCGATGCCGGTCCGTTCGCGCGGTTGCGTCCGGGCAGCGTGCTGGGTGCCAGGGCTCATGTGGGTAACTTTGTAGAACTGAAAAACGCACAGATGGGCGATGACGCCAAGGCAGGGCACCTGGCCTACCTCGGTGATGCAGTGATTGGTGCCCGCAGCAATATCGGCGCTGGCGCCATCACTTGTAATTACGACGGCGCCAACAAGTACCAGACGACTATTGGCGAAGACGTATTTATCGGCTCCAACAACTCGTTGATTGCACCCGTCACCATTGGTGATGGCTCGAACACAGCCGCAGGCTCAACCATCAACCAGGATGTGGATAAGTCCCAACTGGCTGTAGCCCGCGCCCGTCAGCGCAACATCGACGGTTGGAAACGCCCGGTCAAAATCAAGAAGACCTGAGTTATCCACAACCGCGAAACACTGTAGTACCCATGTGGGAGCGGGCTTGCTCGCGAAGGCTGTCTTTCAGTTGATACATGTGCTGACTGACGAACCGTCTTCGCGAGCAAGCCCGCTCCCACATTTTTATCTGTGTTGATGCAAAAAATCAGTCGCATGCTTGACCATTTTGAGCGAATAGGTTTTGATTGCCTTCGTTATCTTTCGGAACGAAACTTATCATCACCATGTCGAAACGAAATACACCCCAACGTCGCCACAACATCCTTGCCCTGCTTACCGAGCAAGGCGAAGTCAGTGTGGACGAATTGGCCAAGCGTTTCGAAACCTCGGAAGTGACCATCCGCAAGGACCTGGCCGCCCTCGAAAGTAACGGCCTGTTGCTGCGTCGCTACGGCGGCGCCATCACCATGCCCCAGGAACTGGTCGGCGACCCGGCCCAGCCCATTTCGGCCTACAAGCGCGCCATTGCCCGTGCGGCCGTCAGGCGCTTGCGGGAACACGCACGCATCATCATCGACAGCGGCAGCACCACCGCCGCCATGATCCCCGAACTGGGCCACCAGCCCGGCCTGGTGGTGATGACCAACTCCCTGCACGTGGCCAGCGCTTTGAGCGACTTGGAGCATGAGCCGGTGCTGTTGATGACCGGTGGTACCTGGGATCCGCATTCGGACTCGTTCCAGGGCCAGGTCGCCGAGCAAGTGCTGCGTTCCTACGATTTCGACCAGCTCTTTATCGGTGCCGATGGCATCGACCTGGAGCGCGGCACCACCACCTTCAACGAATTGCTGGGACTGAGCCGCGTCATGGCCGAGGTCGCCCGCGAAGTGGTGGTGATGGTCGAGTCCGACAAGATTGGCCGCAAAATCCCCAACCTGGAACTGCCCTGGGGCAGCGTCCATACCCTTATTACCGATGATCGCCTGCCGCTTGAGGCCCGCGACCAGATTCAAGCCCGCGGCATCACGCTGATTTGCGCGGCAGTCATCTAGGAGAGAAACCATGTGTGGAATTGTTGGCGCAGTCGCTGAACGAAACGTCACCGCCATTTTGCTCGAAGGCCTCAAACGCCTGGAATACCGTGGCTACGACAGCGCCGGTGTGGCGCTTTTCACCAACGCCGGCAAACTTGAGCGCATGCGTCGACCAGGCAAGGTCAGCGAACTGGAGCAGGCATTGGCCGGTGAGCCGCTGGTAGGCCGCCTGGGGATCGCCCACACCCGTTGGGCCACCCATGGCGCACCGTGCGAACGCAACGCCCACCCGCACTTCTCCGGTGACCTGGCGGTTGTGCACAACGGCATCATCGAAAACCACGAAGTGCTGCGTGAGCAGCTGAAAGGCCAGGGTTATGTCTTCACCTCGGACACCGACACCGAAGTCATCGCCCACCTGCTGAACCACAAGCTCAAGGACCTCGGCGATCTGACCATCGCCCTCAAGGCCACCGTCAAGGAACTGCACGGCGCCTATGGCCTGGCCGTGATCAGCGCCAGCCAGCCCGACCGCCTGGTCGCCGCCCGCAGTGGCAGCCCGTTGGTGATCGGCCTGGGCCTGGGCGAGAACTTCCTCGCCTCCGACCAACTGGCCTTGCGCCAGGTGACCGACCGCTTCATGTACCTGGAAGAAGGCGACATCGCCGAGATCCGCCGTGAAAGCGTGTCCATCTGGGACGTCAACGGCCAGTCCGTGGAGCGTGAAGCCGTGCAGTACCGCGACGGTGCCGAAGCCGCCGACAAGGGCGAGTACCGCCACTTCATGCTCAAGGAAATCCACGAGCAACCGGCCGTGGTGCAACGCACCCTGGAAGGTCGCCTGAGCCAGAACCAGGTGTTGGTACAAGCCTTCGGCCCGCAAGCCGCCGAGCTGTTCGCCAAAGTACGCAACGTACAAATTGTCGCCTGCGGCACCAGCTACCACGCTGGTATGGTCGCCCGTTACTGGCTGGAAGAACTGGCCGGCATCCCGTGCCAGGTCGAAGTTGCCAGCGAATTCCGCTACCGCAAGGTGGTGGTGCAGGCCGACACCCTGTTCGTGACCATCTCCCAGTCCGGCGAAACCGCCGACACCCTGGCCGCCCTGCGCAACGCCAAGGAACTGGGCTTCCTCGGTACCCTGGCGATCTGCAACGTCGGCATCAGCTCCCTGGTGCGCGAATCCGACCTGACCTTGCTGACCCAGGCCGGTCGCGAAATCGGCGTGGCCTCTACCAAGGCCTTCACCACCCAGTTGGTCGGTCTGTTGCTGCTGACCCTGTCCCTGGGCCAGGTTCGCGGCACTCTGGAAGACGGCGTCGAAGCCAAGCTGGTGGAAGAACTGCGCCGCTTGCCGGCACGCCTGGGCGAAGCACTGGCCATGGACAGCACCGTGGAGAAAGTTGCCGAGCTATTCGCCGACAAACACCACACCCTGTTCCTCGGCCGTGGTGCGCAATACCCGGTGGCGATGGAAGGTTCGCTCAAGCTCAAGGAAATCTCCTACATCCACGCCGAAGCCTATCCGGCCGGTGAGCTGAAACACGGCCCGTTGGCCCTGGTGGATGACGACATGCCAGTCGTTACCGTCGCGCCGAACAACGAACTGCTGGAGAAGCTCAAATCCAACCTGCAGGAAGTGCGCGCCCGTGGCGGCCAACTGATCGTGTTCGCCGACGAAAAGGCCGGCATGACCAATGGCGAAGGGACCCACGTCATCAACATGCCGCACATCCACGACACCCTGTCGCCGATCCTCTACACCATCCCGCTGCAGTTGCTGTCGTACTACGTCGCCGTGCTCAAGGGCACTGACGTTGACCAGCCGCGCAACCTGGCGAAGTCGGTGACGGTGGAATAAGCCTCACCAGAACCAGCAAAACCCCCGTTCTTCGGGGGTTTTGCTTTTTCAGGCTACCGAACATCGGCTCTTAGCGTTTCTGTGGACTAATTCCGGGAGTATTCCCCTGCTTTACCCCTAGAATGCGCCCTGTGGATAACTAGCCAGGGAATGCCGTCACCATGAACATCGAACTGCTGATCGCCGGTATCGTCGTGCTGATTATTGTCGTTGGCCTGGTCGGCTGGCTGGTGGGGGTCTACAACGGCCTGGTGATGCGCCGCAACGATGTGGATAAAGCCTTCGCCAACATCGACGTGTTGCTCAAGCAACGGGCGGACCAGATTCCCGACCTGATGCGCGTGGTGCAAGCCGCCATGAACCATGAGAACGCGCTGTTCACCCGCCTCAGCGACGCCCGTACCGCGTACCTTAACGCCAGCAGCCTCTCCGATAAGGTCGATGCCTCCAACCAGCTCAATACGGCACTCAAGTCGGTGATTGCGGTGGCCGAGAATTATCCGACGCTGATCTCCGGCCCCAACATGGTGGAGTTGCAGCAGGCGATCTCGGCGGTGGAAGAACGTATCGCCGACCGCCGCGAGTTCTTCAATGAGTCGGTCAACCTCTACAACATCGCCATCGCGATTTTCCCTGATCTGTTCTTCGCAAAAATGCTCGGCTACCAGCGCATCCCGCTGCTGGCCATCAGTGCCGAAGAAACCCGCTACGAAGGCGTGAAGCTTGAGGTGCCGGGAGCATGAAAACTACTCAGGCGGGTGTTGTCGCGAAAAAGCCGGCGTGGAAAACCCTAGTGGCGCTGATCTTTCTCGCCGGCTTCATCGGCCTGATGGTTTACGCCCCGACGATCCTGGTTGCGCTGTTTTTCCCCGTCTGCATTTTGATCGGTTTGCTGGCCAGCTTCGGCCCCAACTTCTATCGCACCGAACAACGCCTGGCCACCAGCCAGATACGCTCATTGGCCATGGGCCTGGTGGAAGTGAACGGCAAGGTGATCGTCGACACACCGCTGATCTCACCGGTCAACGGAAAGCCTTGCGCGGGTTACGTATGGATCATCGAGGAAGGCACCCAAGACAAGGACGGCGACTGGAGCTGGAGCGAGGTCTCAGCCGAGGCTCGCTGCAACGACTTCCGCCTGCAAGACGCCACTTGTGAAGTGACGGTGATTGCCGAAGGCATCGACTTGTTCGGCAAGAAGCGTCCTGGCGACCATGAGTGGATCAGCAACTCCCGCCGCCAGGGCGAACTGCTCCTCACCCAGGATATGCAGGTGATGCTGATTGGCGACGCCTGCGAACGTGAGGGCAAGACGGTGATTGCCCAGGGCCGGCAACGTGATGCGGTGTTCGGCCTGGCCGAAATCAAGGATGTGGAGAACCGCCGTGTGCTGGCGCCGCTGTGGCGCGCCGGTGGTTTCTACGCGGTGGTGGTGGGCTTGATCGGTGTTGGCATCATGGCCATGACCCCGGAGCATTTTGCTCAACTGCACCTGCCGGGCCCCGCCACTTACCAGCAAATGGCGGAACTGAACCCTGCCTATCGTTTTCTGGCCTGGTTGTACCGTGACAACGGTTTCGTGATTCCTTTCATGGCTGCATTTGGCTTCTTGCTGGCGATTCTTGTGGTGTTGATCGCGTTGCGGCTGTTGCTGCCCAAGGGCATGCGCCTGGCGGTAGGCCGTGTGCTGGGCGCCTGGATGGGCCTGGGCATGGTGATTGGCGGCGTGGTGACGTTGCTGCTGGTGGTGGCCCAGGTGGACACGATGAAGGTGTTCCTGGTGTGGATGATGATTCTGCTGGGCACCCTGGTGTTTTCGGTCTTTGAGCAACGCAAGCTAGGGGTGGCGTACAAGCATTTCGCAAAAAATGCCGGCACCGCCGGTTTAGGCGACGAAGATCCCTGATCAGGGCACAAACTCCACCTTCAGTCCCCGGCTGGCGCTGCGGCCCTGGTCATCAGTGACCCGCAACCGATAGTCCCCCGACTTACCCGGCCGCCAATTCAGCGTGGTTTGCGGCGGGCCCTGGCCGATCAGGGTCTGGTCGGCAAACCAATACAGCGTCAGTGCATCACTGGCCGCGTTGGCGTTCAGCGGAATGCTTTCCTGGGGCTGTGACAGGCGCAGGTGATAACTGACTTGAGTCAGCGGCGAGCGAATCTGCGGCGCCTCGCTCTGGTCGCCGATTCGATTGGGTTGGCAACTTTTCTGCACATTGGGCGGCGTGCGCCGGGGCAGGCCGGCGGCGCGGAACAGCCGCTGCACATCGCTGGGCCAGAATTCGAAGACTTCTTCACGGGTATATTGCGGGTCGAACGGCGGGCACGCGGCTTTGCCTGTGCGGGTGTCGATCAGCACCGGGCGGTGCAGGTTGGACACCCGAATCGGTGACACGCCGGGGATGTACCAGGTCTTGCGGGTACGTGGGCACCAGCGGTTGGGCAACTCGCCGGAGGCCGCGCAGACGTCGATGCGGATCAGCCCGGCGGGCGGCTTGTCGGGTTTGATCACCACGTTGGGCAGGGCCAGGGGCAGGGCGTCGGCGATGCGGAAGAACAGCGGTGCCGCGGTTTTCGCGCCGATAAATTCCGGATTCGGACGACCGTCGAAGTTACCGACCCACACCACTAGCACATACGGGCCTACGAGGCCGGCGCTCCACGCATCGTGAAAGCCCCATGAGGTGCCGGTCTTCCAGGCCGTGCGCCAATGGCGTCCCGGCAGCCCGTCCGGGCGCGGGTTGCGCCGCAACATGTCGCGCACCATAAACGCGGCCTGCGGTGTGAGTAGCTGGGCGCCGGTGGTTTGAGGTTGCTCCTGCAAATAGCGCAAGGGTCGCAAATGCCCATCACCTGCGAGCATCACGTACAGCCGCGCCAGCTCCTCGGGCGTCATCTCGCCGCCGCCCAGGGCCAGCGCCAAGCCGTAATGGCTTTCGCCCCGCAGGCCCTTGATCCCGGCCCGTTGCAGCAATCCGTAGAGTGACGGCGAGCGGGTTTGGCTGGCCAGCCAGACCGCCGGGATGTTGCGGCTGCGGATAAGCGCATCGCGGGCTGTCACCGGTCCGACAAAACTGCCGTCGAAATTTTCCGGCTGGAAGTAGCCGAAGTTACTCGGCATATCCTTGAGGATGCTCATGGGGTGGATCACCCCTTGGTCCAGCGCCAGCCCATACAGGAATGGCTTGAGCGTAGAGCCGGGCGAGCGCCGCGACAACACGCCGTTGACCTGGCCGTGGATGCCTGTGGATAAGTAATCCGCCGAGCCCACCAAGGCTTTTACGCTCTGGTCGCGACTGTCGATCAGGATCGCCGTGGCGTTTTCCACACCGCTGCTGCGGCGCTCGGCGATAAAGCCGGTGATCAGGCGTTCCAGCAATTGTTGCAGCGGCAGGTTGAGGGTGCTGTTTAACTCGTTGCCGGTTTGCGAGGCCAGCAGCTGTTCGCTCAGGTGCGGTGCCAGAAACGGAATCTGCTGGCGGTTGCGGGCTTCCAGCGGCAGGTCCAGCAAGCTGTCGTTACGCGGGTCTTGTGGATACGTTTCCCGCCAGTCGGCCATCAGCCGTTGCCGAGCGGTTTGCAGCGATGGCCCGAAGCGCGCGCGGCGGCCGGGTTGCTGGGGAATGACGGCCAGCGCCAGCGCTTCAGACAAGGACAATTGCGCCGCTGACTTGCCGAAATAAATCCGGCTGGCCGCCTCGGCACCTTCGATATTGCCGCCCATGGGGGCCAGGTTGAGGTAGGCCTCGAGGATGTCGTGCTTGCTGTAACGCGCCTCCAGCCACAACGCCAAGGCCATTTGCTGCAGCTTGCCGGGTACCTGGCGGGTATTGAGATCCCACAGGCGCCTGGCCAACTGCATGCTCAGGGTCGAGCCGCCCTGGCGCTGGCCGCCGCTATAGGTGGCCATGGCGGCCCGCAGCAACGCCGGGGGATTGATCCCCGGGTGCCAGTAGAAATTGCGGTCTTCCTTGAGCAGCAACGCCTCCACCAGTGACGGAGAAATCCGTTCCAGTGGTAGCCACAGGCGATATTGCCCGTCAGCCGCCAGGGTCATGCGCAGCAGCGAACCGTCATCGGCCAGCACCACCCGTGAGGAGGTGGCTGCCTGTTCCAGCGGCGCGTGGGGCCACAACCGTAGCCCCGCCAGAATCAACGCCGCTGCCAGCAGCGGCGTCAGGCTTTTAAGGCTTGGTAATTTCAAGCTGGCCTACTTTGCCGCGTCCTTGCAGGGTGGTTTCGTACATGCCCTCGGCGTAGGCCGGTGGCGTATTGAAGGTACCGGCGTTGGTGGCGCGCACGCGGTACACGAAGGTGCCTACATCCCGCAGCGCGGTGCCGTACAACACCACTCGGTCATCACGCACATCGACGTAGTCCGGTTGCCAGTTGCTCAAGTCGGTCTCGCCGATCGGAGCCTGCCAGGCGTCGGCTTCCTCGGTGTCTTCGCTGGTTTCAACGTACTCCGAATCGTCGCCTTCGCTTTCCTCGCTGCTGGCCGCTTCCGGCTCCGGCGGCAAGTTATACACAGGCTCGACACCACCCGGCAGCAAGTCGACCACGGCCACTTGTTGCACCTGATCACGGTCAGTGGCCCGCAAGCGCAGGCGCACCAGGAACTCATCACCTACCGCGACCTTGCTGACTGGGTTGCCTTTGAGGTCGAGGTATTCGTGGATGATTTCCAGGCCGCTGTTGATTGGCTTGAGGTTGGCGCCCTTGTCATAGCCGGCTTCGCTCAGCATGTAGAACGCCGCCGGGCCGTCGGATTTTTCCATCTGTAGTTTTTGCGTACCGGCAGGCACTGCTGCACGTGGCGGCTGGCCGGCCATCTGCAACAGCTGTTGCTGCTTATCGCTGAGCCACGCGGTGGCCTTGAGGGTCATGTCGCTTTGCGCGCGCTGGCCATAGTTGTCCAGGGCCCGCAGCAACAGTGCCGCCGACAGCGAGTTGTAGCGTTGCTCGTTGAGGCGCTTGCCGAGTTTATCCAGCAGGCTTGCCGGCACATCGTCGAGCATTTCCGGGAAGTGCCGCGCGAGCAAATGCAGGTGCTCGGCGTCGTGCACCAGCGGGTCGTAATACAGGCCGTCGCTGTTCCATTTATCCGACAGGGAAAGCCACGGCACCTTGCGGAACAGCGTCTCGGCCTGACGATCCTGCTTGAGCAACTTGTAGCTGGCGGCGAGGTACGCGGCGCCAATGTCGTTCTGCCAGGTGTCCTTGAAGTAGCTCTCGTAGCGTTCGCGGATATCGCTCAAGGCGCCGCTCACCAGAATCCCCTGACGGCTCAGGAGGTAACTGGCATAGGCGCGGTTGCGCAATTCCGACAGACCTTCGCTCGGGCCGTTGGCCAGGTCGGTGAGGTACGCGTTGGAGCGTTGCAACAGGTCTTCCGGTACCGGCAGCCCGCGCTCCCTGGCTTCGATCAGGAAGTCGGTGGCGTACAGGCTGGCGTACGGCGCCACGTCCGGGTTGGCCGCCCACAAGCCGAAACCACCGGCCTGGTTCTGCCGCTGACGCAGCATGCGCACCGCGCCGCTGAAGGCCTGCTCGGCCTCCGGCGCGTTACCGCCCCAGATCAACGCCGGCATGGCCTTGGACACCAATTGCTCGGTGCAGGCGTAGCCGTAGTCATCCAGGTAATTCTTGAGGCCGTTGGCCCAGACCAGCGGCGAAGCGGCGACGCCCAATTGCACATCGCGCAACTGCCCGAACAGATCGCGGGTCGGTTTCAGCTCTTTGCTGGCGCTGTCGAAACGGCCCAGGCTCAGGGCCACCCGATGTTCGCTCAATGGCCGGATCGACGTGGTTTCCGCCACCTGGATCCGCTTGCCGTCCGGCAGCACCGCGACGAAGCGCAAGTCTGCCGAGCCGAGGTTTTCACCCACCTTGATCTTGAACTCGGCAACGCCTTCCTTGCGCGGTTGCAGCGCCAGGGTGCTGCCCTTGTCGCCTTGCACCTGGAGGCCATTGCTGGTCTGCACTTCAAACTTCACGTCCGCCGCGGCGTCGAGGTTGCTGAACACCCCGGCGCTGACGCTGAACACATCACCCGGCGCGACAAAAGCCGGCACGTTCGGCGTGATCACCAGCGGCCCGCGCACTTCGGTGTTGGCCTCGCTGACGCCCACGCTGTCGCTGTCCACCGCGACTGCAAACAGATGCAGCTTGCCGTTGAAGCTGTCCGGAACCTGGTAGTGCAGCACGGTTTCACCGGCCGGCAAGTCCACCAAGCCAGACCACCAGGCCACAGGCGGCTGATGTTTACGCTTGAACGGGTTGAGGTGGTTGGCCAGGGCGCCTTCGGTGTCACCACCAGGCGCTGCCCCACTGAGCAGGCGGCTGAATTCCGGCAGGATCAGGTCAAGAATCTGACTGGTACCGACCTCCAGCGCACGCTTCTGGAAGAAGAAGCCCAGCGGGTCTGGCGTCTGGTAGCGCGCCACTTGCAGGATGCCTTCGTCCACCGCGTAGACCACTGCGCGGCCAGGGCGGTCGGCGTTGACCTTGATGTCCAGGGTCTGCCCCGGCTCGATCTTCGCCGGGCCTTCGACTTTCAGCGCCATGCGCCGCGCATCCAGGTTGATGCTGAACGGCACCACGCCGTAGGACAGTGGGCTCATGTAGACCTCGGACGAGCCGATGTCCCGTACGAACTGCACGTTGACGTAGGCATTGCCCTCAAGCCCCGCAGGAACGCGGATATGTTGCACGCTGTTGGTGCTGTCGGCCTTGAACCACTGCTGGGTATAGACCTTGTCCCGCTCGATAGTGATCAACCCGGCACCGGTGTACGGCGCGCGAATGCTGATGGCGATCTCATCACCGGTGGCGTAGCTGCGTTTATCCAGGCGCAGTTGCAGTTCGGCGTTGCGTTCCAGGGAGCGCGAGGTGTTGCCCCGGCCGGCGACGCTGTAGTCGATCTGGTTCAGCAGGTTGCCGTTGGCGTCCTTGAGTTGCAGGGTGAAATCGCCCGGGGTACCGGTGTTCAGGGTTTGCTTGGCGCCGTCCTTGGTCATCACCACCGGCGAGGCCGGCTGGCTGATGTTCTTGATGCGCGACTCGTATTTGTAGGTGCCGTTGGATTGCTTCACCAGCACCGAGACGTAGCGGTGTTCGACCACTTCACTGGTCAGGCCGTCCACGGCGACGGGCGTGAGGTCTGGCGCCACGGCCAGCCATTGCACCTGGCGCGGCGCATCCTTGGCTACGAAGGACAGCGAGTCCTGGCTCTTCACACCCACCAGGTACGGCGCTGCCGACACCAGCAACGCGCTTTGTGCGGCGACGTTGCGACCGCCTTCGGCTTCGTACACCTGGGTCATCACTTGCAGGCGGTAGGTGCTGTTGGCGAAGCGTTGCAGGTTTAGGTCCAGCACCGCTTGGCCATTGTCGTCGACGGTGGTTTCGGCCAGGTCTTCGGAGCTGGCTTCTTCCAGCGAGTCATTCAGGCGGAAGCGGTAATCCGGGTAGCGATCAAACGCCGCGAGCGTTGGGCTCAGGGACATTTTTGCCGTGACGCGACGGCCCGCCGCCGGAGCGCCGAACAAGTGCATCGCGGTGACCTTGGCCACCACCTGGTCTGGCGGGATCCAGCCCAGCACCGGGGTGTCGTGCAGGCTCAGGCTGACTTTCATCCGGTCCGGTTCAAAATCGCGAACCTTGAAGCTGACGCTGCCCAGGTCAGTGCGGCGCTGCTTCTCGCCGATCAGTTGCAGGGTCGCCGTGTAATCGCCGGAAGGCGCCACTTCGCTGCTGGGGAAATCGAAGGTTTCAAAACCGCTGGCCGACAGTTTCAATGGCTGGCGAATCACCTCCAGGCCACGTGGGTCGGTGATCTGCAGCTCAACCGGCAGGCCTTGCAGGGCGCCTTTCCAGTCGCCGCTGCGCACGATCATGCCCAGGTGCGCGGTCTCGCCGGGCCGGTACAGGCCGCGGTCGGTAAACAGGTAGGCGCTGAGACGATTGATCGCACCGTCTTCTTCCAGGCCACCTACATCAAAGCGCGACAAATCCAGCTGCTGGGACTGACGGGCAATCGGCAGGAACGATTGGTCGTTGCCGCGACTGACCACATACATCAATGGCGTTTTCTCACGGCGCAGTTCATCCAGCTTGGCAAAGTGCGCGTGGCCTTCGGCGTCGGTATGGCCGCTGGCGACCGGCAAGCCGTTGCGGCCGATGATATCGACCTGGGCGTCGGACACCGGCGAGCCATTGCCGATGGACTGCACATATACATCATGGCTGCCGTCGCTGGAGCGCTTGGCGATGATGCCCAAGTCGGTGACCACGATGAAACGCAAGTCGCTGGTGGTGTTGCGCGAGTAGTCGAAGGTGCGATCAGCCGGGTCGTCCTGCGGGCTCAGCTTGAGCACGAAAATGCCTCGGCGGCCGCCGTTGGCTGTCAGGTAGCTGCTCAGGTCGACGTTGTCGTAGACGGTTTTCGACGGGTCGGCAGCCGACAGCGGAATGTCCAGGCTCTGACGTTCCACCATCCGGTCGAAGTAATCATTGGCAAAATTCGGTCGGGCAAAGCTGCCGCTGCTCTGGTCCACCAGGTGTTGCAACTGGTTGGGCAGCAGGCGGGCGATTTCCACATGGGCGCCGGGAACGCCACGGGCCATGAAGCCCAGGCGTTTTTCGCCAGTGAGGCTAAGCAAGGCGCCGTCGGACAAGAACTGCAGCGTGCGCGGATAAGCCGGCATGCTCACGAGGGAGGCTGTCGGATTTTTCGCCAGGTAGCCGCCGATGGCTTCCAGGTTGGCCGGTACCCGCACATACAGGGCGCGGCCCGGCGGGGCCTTGAACTTGAAGGCGTGCAGGGTATTCAGCGGTTCGACGCTCGGCACGTGGGTCAGCTTGACCTTGGTGCTGCTGGCCAGCAGCTTGTCGTCGATGTCTTGCAGGTTCCAGGGGCGGGTATCGTCCTCGGCTTTTTCCGGTAGCATCCAGGCCTGCACCTTGTTGGCGATGGTCTCGTCGGCCACGGCGCTGGAGCTGCTGAACATCAACACCGGCTCGGGCTCGCCGCGCTCGTTGTCGACAAAGCTGACTTCGGCGCCGGTGAAGGTCAGGCGATAGCGGCCGGGCACGGTGACTTCGGCCACCAACGGTGCAGTGCTGGCGTTGCCGCCGTCACGGGCCTTGAGGCCTTCATCGAGCTTGGCGCTGACCGGGGTGCTTTCCAGCGGAGTGGCCAGGGCGGCGGAGCGTACAAAAGCGTTGAGCTTGTGCTCGTCGAAGGTGACTTCCGGACGGTTGGGCAGTTGCGCGTCGCGGTAGGCCAGGCCTTTGCCGAGGGTTACCGAGGCGCGCTTGCGTACGCTGTCTTCATCTACCGGGTGGGAAAAGTGGAAGGTCGCTACCAGCTGTTTCTGCGTCGGGTTGCTCGGGTCTTGGTACAGCTCGTTTTGCGTCAACGTCGCGCGGAACGGCTGGGTGGAGAATTGGCTGGTGTACTGGCTGAGCAGGACGCCGTCGGCCAACAGGTTCTTCTTGGCCAGGTCGATGGAGTAATGAGCATCGACGGGCCAGTCTTTTTCCGGGGTGAATACCAGGCTGCGGTCGTCCGACCAGCGCCAGGTACCCGCAATGGTCGGCTTGAGCGTGATGCCTTCGGTGACCGGCTTGCCAATGGCGGCCAGGGGTGCCACGGATTCGGCGAAGCGCACCTGCAAGTTATCCACAACCGGCTGCGGCTGTGTGTAATCCGTCAGGTTGGGTTTGTGCAGCGAATAGCCCACGGTATGGGGTTGCGGCAGGTGGGAATACCAGTGCCAGCCATAGACGCCTGCGGCCACCAGCAACACCAGGGCCAGCACGCCACCTGCGGCCTGGCGCGGATACGCCCGGGCCTTATGGCCGACGTTGACCAGGCCGTTGCCGGTGGCTTGCAGCCAACGCGGCGGTTGCCACTGGCCGAACAGGCTACGCGCCAGCCATCGCACGGCGCGGAACACAACACTCACCACTGAGATCAAGGCCCCGAAAAAACGGCGGCTGGTCGCTTTTAACGAATCAAACATGGTGAGCATCCCTGGCAATGTGTCGCGTATCTTACACGTCTCTTTAATACAAAAGATGACGGCAAAACACGTCGTTTTGCTCAGGCTTGCTGTACGAAGGTGAGGCGTATCGCAAAACCGATCAAAAGACTGCCAAACAGCCACTGTTGCAGGCGTTGGGCGGACGGGCTGCGTTGCAGCCAGCGGCCGATTCTGGCGCCGGCCAATCCATAGCAACTGTCGAATGCCAGGCCGACGGCCACCAGCATTGCGCCCAACGTTGCGAACTGCGCCGTCACCGAAGCGCCGTGTGGATCAATGAACTGCGGCAGCAATACGGAGCAGAACAGCAGCGCCTTGGGGTTGAGCAGGTTGGTCAACAGGCCGCGTTGAAAGGCTTCGCGCCAGGCATGTGCCGGTGCCCGGCCGTCCTCGGTATTCAGGTTGGGCAGCAGGTTGGAGCGCAGACATTGCACGCCGATCCACAGCAGATACGCCGCACCGCCCAGGCGCACCACATCGAAGGTCCAGGGCGCGACCTTGAACAACGTCGCCAGGCCCATCCCGGCCAGTGCCACGTGGCAGGCCCGCGCCAGCCCCAAACCTGCTGCGGTTGCCAGCGCCATCGCCTTGCCCTGGCGGGCGCCGGTTTGCAGCAGCAGGATCATGTCCGGGCCGGGCAACAGGTACACCACCGCCAGCGCGACTAAAAACAACCAGAGTTCTGCCATGTGCCTGCCCCTTGCGGTACGTGATTCGTAGGGCAATTTTAGAGGTGAAGGCCGGGGCAGGTGCTTGCGTAGTGAACCGGAAAGGCGTCTAGTCTTGGCACAATCTGCCACTTTTACCGGGCGAAATACCTCACTTATGCCAAACCTGAAACTGGATGCGTTTGACCGCAAGATTCTTGAGGCCCTGCAACGGGACGGCCGCTTGAGCAACGTGCAACTGGCGGATGAGATTGGCTTGTCGGCCTCGCCCTGTTTGCGCCGGGTGCGGCTGCTGGAGGAGGCGGGGGTGATTCGGGGTTACCAGGCAAGTCTTGATCGGGATGAAGTCGGGTTGGGGCTGACGGTGTTTGTCGGGGTCAAAGTGGAGCGGCATAACGACGAACAGGCAGAGGCGTTTCGATTGGCGGTGACGGCATTGCCCCAGGTGATTTCGGCGTTTCTGGTGTCCGGCGAATCGGATTTCCTGCTGCAAGTAGTGGTGCCGGATTTGCGCGGGTATGAGCGGTTCCTGACCGGGAGTTTGTTGAAGTTGCCGGGGGTGAGTGATATCCGCAGCAACTTTGCGATTCAAACGGTGAAGACGCCCGGGGCATTGCCGCTGAGTCACCTCCCCACCTGAAAACTCCCCTCCCTTCGTAGCAGCTGTCGAGCTTTAGCGAGGCTGCGTAGGGCGCGACTCGGTCTGAGGTCGGTGGTGCGGCCGACGCAGCCTCGCTAAGGCTCGACAGCTGCTACGGGGGGGAAGGTAATTGAGTGAGGTTTCAGGTCCACCAGTAGCGTACGAGATGAAAGAAGATCGGCGCCGCAAAACACACCGAATCCAGCCGATCCAGCATCCCGCCGTGCCCTTCGATCATGTGCCCCCAATCCTTCACGCCGCGGTCGCGCTTGATCGCCGACATCACGATCCCGCCGGCAAACCCCAGCAGGTTGATCAGCAGCGCAATCAGGAACGACTGCCAGGGATTGAACGGCGTGGTCCACCACAGCGCCGCGCCGATCAGGGATGACAACAGAATCCCGCCGACAAACCCTTCCACCGTCTTCGACGGCGACAAGTTGGGCGCGATCTTGTGTTTGCCGAACAGCTTGCCGCACACGTACTGCAAGACGTCCGACAGTTGCACCACGATCACCAGGTAGGCGATCAGCAGCAGGTTGCGGCCTTCGTAGCCGACGATATCCAGGGTCAGCAGCGCCGGCACGAAGGACACGCAGAACACCGCGATCATCAGCCCCCATTGCACCTTCGACGCCCGTTCCAGGAAGTGCGTGCTGTCGCCGCCCAGTGACGCAAGGATCGGCAGCAGCAGGAACACGTACACCGGGATGAAGATCGAGAACAGCCCGTACCAGTCGAAGTAGATCAGCAGGTATTGCAGCGGCAGCGCCAGGTAGAAGGCCGCCACCAGCGCCGGGTAATCGCTGCGACGGGTCGGCGTCAGCGTGAGGAATTCCCGCAGCGCATAGAACGACACGGCGTAGAACAGCAGGATCACCGCGCCGGTGCCGAGCCAGAAGGCCATGCCGATCACCACCACCATCACCCACCAGGCGTTGATGCGGGCGTTGAGGTTATCGATCACCGCGTTAGGTGTGCCACGGGTGCGCAGTTTGAGGATCAGGCCGATCAGCGAGGCGAGCACCAGGATCGCGCCGATCCCGCCGAACAACATCAGGGTTTGGCTATCCATGTCAGGAATGCTCCGGGGCGAGGGCGAGCAAGGCGTCGCGGGTGCGGGCGAGGAACAGCGCCTTGTCTTCGCCGTCCTCCAGTTGCAGCGGTGCGCCGAAGCTGGTGGTGCACAGCAATGGCAGCGGCAGTACGCGGCCCTTGGGCATGACCCGGTTGAGGTTGGCGATCCACACCGGGATCAACTCGGCTTGTGGATAACTCTTGGCCAAGTGATACAGACCGCTTTTAAACGGCAACAATCCGTCTTCCAGGTTGCGCGTGCCCTCGGGGAAGATGATCAACGAGTCGCCGTTTTCCAGGGCCTGGAGCATCGGTTGCAGGGGGTTATCCACAGGGTCCTTGCGCTCGCGGTCGATCAGTACGCCGTTGAACACCCGGTTGATGATGTAACGGCGCAGTGCGCTTTGGTTCCAGTAGTCGCTGCCGGCCACCGGGCGCGTGAATTTACGCAGGTTCTGCGGCAACGATGCCCACAGCAGCACGAAATCGCCGTGGCTGCTGTGGTTGGCGTAGTAGATGCGTTGCACCGGCACGGGCGCGCAGCCAAGCCACAGGCTGCGGGCGCCGGTGACGGTACGGGCCATGGAGGTAATCAGAGTGGCGACCACAGGTTCGAACATGAGGATTCCTTATCCGGCGAAGGGCAGCCAAGGGCTGGCCAGAATGACGGCCACGGTCAGCAGCACTTGCGCCGCCAGCAGGTAGGCTTGCTTGCGCAACAGTTTCAAGGCGCCGCGACGGCGTTCGGTCCACGGCCGACCCGCGCGTTTGGCAGATTGCAGGCCGAGGGTTTGCATCGCCTGGTCGAAATCGGGCGTGCGCTCGGTATCGCGGGCCAGCAGGGCGAACAGGTCGGCGTCGAAGGCCACCCGCAGCGCCCAGTATTTTTGCAGCAGCCCGAGCACAATCATCCACAGGCTGAGGACCAGGCAGATCGGCGTGATGCTGGCCATCAGCAGTTGCGCCAGGCCGAACAGTACGCCGAGCAAGGTCAGGCCTGTGGATAACTGATCCAGGGAACGACCACGGCGCAGCAGGCTGGCGACGACCTGTAATTCCATATCAACGGGCATGGGCTAAACCCTCCAGGGCTTCACGGTGAGCGGGATGCAGGACCACACGTGGGCGTGCTGTACGAATAATAGCCACTGCCTCATCGACATTGCCTGCGCGCCCGCTGTTTAGCAGCCATGCGGCCACGGCGGTGGCACTGCGCGAGTAACCGAGGGCGCAGCACACCAGCAACGGGCCGGCTGGGCGCAACCGTTCAATAGCTTGAGCGGCTTCCAGGCATTGCGCAGCAGTGGGCGCTGTCAGGTCGAGCACTGGCAGGCTGTAATAGGCGCGGCCCTGTGGAATAATCGGTAACTCTGCGCAAAGATCGACCACGGCCTTAAATGACCCCAGTTCGCCGCCGGTGGGAATACGCCCGAGCCAAACGTTATCCACAACCTGATCGGGCTGTGGATGTTTACGTGTCCACAGGCGGGAATTGATCCAGGCGGCTATGAGATAAGGCGCCAACAACCAGCGCACCGCCGGGCTGAGTCGTCCATCAGTGCGCTTCTGAAAGCCCGAAGCACCCAACACCAGGTAATTCGCCTTAAGCAACCCGAGGGAAACCGCTGGCCAAAGCAGCCACAACCAGCCGCCACTGAGTGTAAACGCGAGGATCAAACACACCAAAGCCCCGAAGCCATAGCGCAACCCCAGCCGCCAACGCTGCCGATCTCTGGTTAGTTGCGCATTCAGCAGCGGGCTCGGATGTTCCAGTGGCCATAGCCACACGCACAGCCAGCCGGCGAGGGCGCCTGTGGGTAAGTCGATAAAGTGATGTTGATAAGTGGTCAGTACCGAAAGGCCGATCAATGCAAACCAGCCATGCACCACCCAGCGCCAAAGGCCCTGGCTATGCCGCTGGTACATTATCCACAGCACCACCAGCAGGGCGATGTGCAGCGATGGTGCCTGGTTGAACGGCTTGTCGAACCCGGCGAGTACCGCAAACAGCCAGCCGAACACGCCGTCCAGTTCCGGCCTTTCGAAGGTGAAGCGCAGTGGCCAGATCAGGAAGCAGGTGACGGCGATCACTTGCGCCGTCAGCAGGCGCAAGGCGTGTTGCTTCAACTCATGGCGGGTGCTGGGCAGCAGCAGGGAAAAACCGTAGAGCAGGTCGATCGACCAGTAGGGCACGATGGTCCAGGCCCAGAACGGAATATGGGTTTCCCAGCCGAACACCATCGTGCCCACGTCGCTGCGCTGGCTGGTGACCCACGTGGCAAAGCCGTAGGTGCTGAAAAACAGCGGCGCCAACAGCAGCAGCCACAGCACCGCTGGTTTTAACAGGCCCGGTTCACGCATGGGTCAGACTCGCTGTGCCAGGGACACGCTGAAAATCCCCCATTCATCCACGCGCTGGGTGATCTTGCGGAAACCGGCGGCTTCCACCAGTTGATCCATTTCCGCCTGGCTGCGCCGGCGCATTACCCAGGCTTGGCCCTGACGGTGGCTGGTGAGGGCGCGGGCGATCAGTTCCAGTTGCGGGTGCCACGGTTGGCCGGTGTACACCAAATAGCCACCGGGCTCGACGGCTTCGGCCAAACCGGCGAGCGAGCCACCGACCATCGCGTTATCCGCGAACAATTCGTACAAGCCGGAGACCACCGCCAGTGTCGGCTTGGGCTCCAGCGCTGCCAGGTCCGCCCGGTCAAACGCATCGCCTTTGACGAACTGGGCGATGTCTCCCAGGCCTTTTTCACGAATCAGCGCGCCACCGTCGCGCACGTTGATATCGCTGTAGTCCCGAAGCAGGATCGATTCCGGCAACGGCGAAACGCCCTGCAAGGCTTCCAGAATGTACCGACCATGCCCGGCAGCGATGTCGACGATGCGCACTTCGCGCTGCTCGTCCCGCAGTTTGGCCATCGCCAGGCGCAGCAGCTCTTCCACGTTCAACTTGCGCTGACGAATACCGCGCCAGCCGATGGAGTTGAGGTAATTGGTGTCGATCATCCGCCCCAGCCCGCCTTTGCCGGTGGGTTTGTTGCGGTACACGTAGTCCAGGGTGCTGCCGGAGTCGAAGCCGGTGTCGAAACCGAGCTTCACGCCATCCGACAGTTTGCTGCCCAGGCCCATACTGGCGCGGGTCATGCGCCAGTAGAGGTCGCGCAGGGAGTTGCGTGGCAGCGGCGCGGCCAGGGATTCGGATTCGGCGCAGGTCAGGCCGATCTTGTCGGCATCCAGCAAGGAGGCGCGGTCCAGCGGGTGTTCGAAGTTCTGCAGGATAAAGCGCCGGGCGCTGCTCAAGGCCACGGCGCGGTCACGTTCACCGAGGGTGTCGTGGAAGAAGCCGGGGAGGATGTGCAGTTCTTTTTTCAGGCTGCCCAGGCGGTCGAAAAACTGCTGCTGGGGTTTGCGGTGCACCACAAAGTCCGAGCCGGAGATCAGCAGTTGGGTCGGCACCTGAATCGCCTGGGCATCGGCTACAACCCGGTCGGCCGCTTCGTACAGGCCCAGCAGCACATTTACGGAAATGGCTTTGGTGATCAGCGGATCGCTGTCGTAGGACGCCACGCGCTCCGGGTCATGGCTCAGGAACTTGGCCTTGACGTAACTGTTGACGAAAAAATTGCCGCGAAACTTGCGCATCAGCGCCAGGCCTGGCCGGGCGAAGGGCACGTAGAGCTTGACCTTGAACGCGGGCGAGGCGAGCACCAACGAGCGGATCTTCGGCGCGTAGTCGTGCACCCAAGTGGCCGCGATCACTGCGCCGACACTCTGGGCGATCACCGCGAGGTTTTCTTCCTCAATGCTGTAGGCGCCGCCGATATGGTCAACGAAGGTCTGCACGTCCCGCGCACTGGTGGCGAAGCTCGGGCTGTCGCCGCGCGCGCCGGGGGATTGACCGTGGCCACGGGCGTCCCAGGCGAAGAAGTCGAACTCCGGCAGGTTCAGCTCGTCCACCAGGTGAGCGATGCGCCCGGAGTGCTCGTGGCCGCGATGGAACAGCAAAATCGCCTTGCGGGGTGCAAAGCCCGCAGGGGCGGTGGCGGGCCAATGACGGTAGAAAAGCTCCACCCCGTCATGGGTGCTGAAGGTGTGCTCTTGCTGTTCACGCATCGCAAAATCCTTATGCAGAAGGGGAGGTTTGTTGTTCTTTTAGGCCTTGGCGCACGCGGTTGACCAAGGTGTAGGCCAACAAGGCCGCGACCAGCCACATCACCGCATCGACCCAACCGGCACCGAGCCAGCCCACCGCCACGCCGGTGGCCAGCACCCCGAGCACAAATGCCCGATCGCTCTTGCCCATGGGCCCGTCGTAGCGCCGCGAGGCCCCGACCATCGGCCCGAGCACGCCGGCGTATTCGCTGAACACCGCCAGCAGCGTCACCAGCAACACCGGCGCCAGGCTGACCTCGGGGATCAGCGCAAACGGCAGGATCAGCGCGCTGTCGGCGATCACGTCACACAGTTCATTGAGGTAGGCGCCGAGTCGCGACTGCTGGCCGAATTCCCGGGCGAGCATGCCGTCGATGGCATTGAGGGCCATGCGCAGGATCATCCACAGCGGGATCAGCGCAAACAGCCACACATGTTGCGCGAAGCCGGCAATCAGCAATCCCACCAGCAGGGAAACCACCCCGGCCAGCACGGTGATCTGGTTGGCGGTGGTGCCGTTGTCGTAGAGGCGCTGCACCAGCGGGCGCAGCAGGTTCTGAAAACGCGGTTTAAGCTGATAGATCGAAATCATGGGGAGTGACGCTTCCTTGTCCGTAAGCCCGCGAAAAACTCTGGGGAGTGTGCCGATTTATCACGGCTGAAACCAGTGATGGCTCCTGTTTCTGGGGCTTTCGTCACTATCTGTGTGAAACCAAACAAAAATTTCACGCTTTGCGTTATAGAGTAACTAATTGTTTCTGGGTGGGCGTTTGGGGATGCGAGTGGATCTAGACGCTGATGACGTGGCCATCGAAGGGTTGCCGCGGTTTCAGCAAGGGTTGTTTCATGCCCGCCGTCTAAGGCAGGCCGGCATTGGCCTGACGGTGCTGGCGGTCGGCGGCTGGATGCTGGCGCTGTTTGTGGCGCTGTTCGCCCCGCTGTCGATCTGGCCGGTGGTGCTGATCAACTGCGCCTCGGCGTTGCTGGTGCTGGTGGCCGGTTTGCAATCGGCGTGGTGGGTCGCGGATTGGCGGGCCATGGCGCTGGAGGAGCCGGCTGCACGGTTGATGGAACAGTCACTGCCACAAGAAGAACCTGGCTGGCTTAACCGCCAGTTCGGTCGCGTCGGTAATGGCTTGCGGGTGCAGATTGGCGCACCGGTGTTCTGGCTGTGCGGCTGGTCCTTGCTGGCGTTGTTCAGCGTCCTGGAGTTCTGGAGCCTGACCTTGCCCGCTGCGGCGGTGGGCCAGGCTGCCAGTGTCGGCGCGGCCATTGCCTTGGCACTGGCGTTCGGCTTGCTGGTGTTTGAACGGCGCATGGCCCAGGAAAGCACCGCCCAATGGCCGGAAGCCGCGCAACTCGCGCAATTGAGCCGAGTGGCGATTATCTGTCTGGTGATCAGTGCGATTTGTCTGCTGTTTGCCGGTGAAGAATCCGTGTGGCCGTTGCGCCTGGCCGTGTTGATTGGCTTGTTGCCGATTCTGGTGGCGCTGGAGTTTCTGTTAAGAGGCTTGCTGTCGCTGTTCAGCCCGCGCCAGGAGCGCCTTGAACCGCGCCTGATGGCGCAAAGTTTTATCGCCGGGATGCTGCGCTGGCCGCCGCAACCGTTGCTCGCCTTGCAGCACGAATTGCACAACCGTTTCGGCATCGACCTGCGGCAGATCTGGGCCTTTACCTACATGCGCCGGGCGTTCCTGCCGGTGCTGGTGGTGGTGCTGGCTGTAGGTTGGTTGCTGACCGGTGTGCATGAGGTCGCCCTGCAAAGTCGTGGGATTTATGAACGCTTTGGCAAGCCGGTGGAAGTCTTCGGGCCTGGCCTGCATGCCGGTTTACCCTGGCCGCTGGGCCGCGTGCTGAACGTGGAAAACGGCGTGGTCCATGAGTTGGCCACCAGCGTTGGCGAAGCAGCTACGCCCGACGTAGCCCCCGCCGAAGGCCCGGCACCGTTGATCGCCAACCGCCTGTGGGATGCGAGCCATGTGAATGACAAATCCCAGGTCATCGCCAGCAGCAGCGGCGACAAGCAGAGCTTCCAGATCGTCAATATGGATGTGCGCTTCGTGTACCGCATCGGCCTGACCGACCAGGCCGCACTCGCCGCCACCTATAACAGTGCCGATGTGCCCACGCTGATCCGCAGCACCGCCAGCCGCATCCTGGTGCACGAATTTGCCTCGCGAACCCTCGACGAATTGCTGGGTGAAGAACGTAACAGCCTCGCTGATGAAATTGGCAAGGCAGTGCAAGCGGACCTGAAGACACTCGACAGCGGCGTGGAAATTCTCGCCACCGTGGTGGAAGCCATTCACCCGCCGTCCGGTGCGGCTAACGCCTATCACGCGGTGCAAGCCGCGCAGATTGGCGCCCAGGCGCTGATTTCACGGGAGCGCGGCGCTGCCAGCGAGCAGACCAACCGGGCATTGCTGCAAGCCAGTACCGCCCGCGACCAGGCCCAGGCTACGGCCCATGAAGTCAGTGCTGGCGCCCAGGCGGCGGACCTGCGTTTCAGCGCCGAACAAAAGACCTATCGGCAAGCGGGTCAGGCCTTCGTGCTGGAGCAGTACCTGAGCCAACTGAGCCAGGGCCTGGCCCACGCCAAATTACTCATTCTTGATCATCGCCTGGGCGCCAGTGGCGCACCGACCATCGATCTGCGTTCCTTTACCTTACCGGCCGACCCCACGGTGCCGCGTAAAGCCGTTCAATAAGGAGTTCATCTGTTGAGCGCTCATTCTCATGATCACGCAGGCCATGGTCACCACCACGGCCACCATCATCACCATCACGGTGATGAACAGGAAGCCGGCCCGTTCCCTTGGCGGCGTATGGGCTGGGCAGTGTTGCTGGTGCTGTTCGCCGTCGCCGCGGCGAGCCTGGTGCAGGTGCGTTCCGGTGAAGCCACGGTGATTACCCGCTTCGGCAATCCGTCGCGGGTATTGCTGGAGCCGGGCCTGGGCTGGCGCTGGCCGGCGCCGTTCGAAGCGGCGATTCCGGTGGACCTGCGCCTGCGCACCACCTCCAGTGGTTTGCAGGATGTGGGCACCCGCGATGGTCTGCGGATCATCGTGCAGGCCTATGTGGCCTGGCAGGTGCAGGGCGACCCCGACAACGTGCAGCGCTTTATGCGTGCGGTGCAGAACCAGCCGGATGAAGCGGCGCGGCAGATTCGCACCTTTGTCGGCTCGGCGCTGGAAACCACCGCCGCCAGTTTCGACCTGGCCAACCTGGTGAACACCGATGCCAGCCAAGTTCGGATCGCTGATTTTGAAGCGCAACTGCGCCAGCAGATTGATCAACAATTGCTCACCACCTATGGCGTGCGCGTGGTGCAGGTTGGTGTTGAACGGCTGACCTTGCCGTCGGTGACCTTGGCCGCCACTGTCGACCGCATGCGTGCCGAGCGCGAGACCATCGCCACGGAACGCACCGCCGTGGGCAAGCGTGAAGCGGCGCAGATTCGTTCGGCTGCCGAGCGTGATGCGCGGATCGTCCAGGCCGACGCCACGGTGAAAGCCGCCGATATCGAAGCGCAATCCCGGGTCGAAGCGGCGCAGATTTATGGCCGTGCCTATGCCGGCAATCCGCAGTTGTACAACCTGCTGCGTTCCCTCGACACCCTCGGCACAGTGGTCACGCCGGGTACCAAAATCATCCTGCGCACCGACGCCGCGCCGTTCCGCGCATTGGTGGACGGGCCGAAGGATGTCCAGCCATGAGTGAGCGGGAAAGCCTCGACAGCCCGTGGATCCAGGCTGGACGGGTGACGTTCCTGGCGCTGTATGCGGTGACGGTATTGGCCGCGCTGGCGTGGGCATTTTCCAACGTGCGGCAGATCGACCCGCAGAACCGCGCTGTGGTGTTGCACTTCGGCGCGCTGGACCGGATTCAGAATGCCGGGCTGCTGCTGGCCTGGCCGCGTCCGTTCGAACAAGTGGTGCTGTTGCCGGCCGCCGATCGAGTGATCGAGCGCCGGGTGGAGAACCTGCTGCGTTCCGATGCGGCCACCCAAGCCGATCGCGTGGCCAGTTTTGCCACGCCGCTGAGCGATGCCCTGGCCGGCTCCGGTTACCTGCTGACCGGTGATGCCGGCGTGGTGCAGCTGGATGTGCGGGTCTTCTATAAGGTCACCGAGCCCTACGCGTTTGTGTTGCAGGCCGATCACGTGCTGCCGGCCTTGGATCGACTGGTCACCCGCAGCGCCGTGGTGCTGACCGCAGCGCGAGACCTGGACACCATTCTGGTGGCGCGCCCCGAGCTGATCGGCGCTGATAACCAGGCCGCCGAACGCCGCGAACGGCTGCGTGGTGATCTGGTGCGAGGCATCAATCAACGCCTGGCTGACCTGACGTCCACCGGCCTGGGCCTGGGCATCGAAGTCACCCGTGTCGACGTGCAATCAAGCCTGCCGGGCCCGGCGGTCAACGCTTTCAACGCGGTGCTGACCGCCAGCCAGCAAGCCGACAAGGCCGTGGCCAATGCCCGCACCGACGCCGAAAAACTCACCCAGACCGCTAACCAGGACGCCGATCGCGCCGTGCAGGTGGCCCACGCCCAAGCCAGCGAGCGCCTGGCCAATGCCCAAGCGCAAACCGCTACCGTCGCCAGCTTGGCTCAGGTCAGAGACCCCGGCCTGCTGCTGCGCCTGTACCGCGAACGCCTGCCGAAGATTCTCGGCCAGGCCGGCTCCGTGACCACGGTTGACCCTAAAGACGATTCCCGCCTGATCATTCAGGGAGCTGAACAATGACCGCCCACGCCGCCCCGATGCTGTCATCGGCCGAACAACGCAGCGCCGCCCGGCAACTGACCCTGGCGATGCTCGCCTTGGGCTTGCTCAGCCTGGGCCTGGTATGGCGCTGGCTGGCGCCGGACCAGACCGGCGTCAGCCAACTGCTGCTGGGCGTCGCCTCGTTGCTGGTGGCCGTGCCCGTGATGCGCTCGGCTTGGTACAGCCTGCGTTATCCGAGCCTGCATGGCATCACCGACCAACTGATCGCACTGGCCATGCTCGGTGCCTGGGCTACCGGTGACCTGCTGACCGCGGCGCTGCTGCCGATCATCATGATCTTCGGCCATGTGCTGGAAGAGCGCAGTGTCATCGGTTCCCAGGAAGCGATTCATGCCCTGGGCAAACTGACCCGCAGCCATGCGCGCCTGGTGCAGGCGGACGGGACCATTCTGGAAGTCGACAACGGCATCCTGAAGACCGGCGATATCGTCGAAGTGCGTGCCGGTGACCGGGTGCCCGCCGATGGCGTGGTGCTGTCGGGCCAGGCCAGCCTGGACACCGCGCCGATCACCGGCGAATCGGTGCCGCTGGAAGCGAGTGTTGGCGTGCAGGTGTTTGGTGGCGCGATCAACCTCGACGGCCTGCTGCGCCTGGAAGTGACCCGCACCGGCAATGAGTCGACCCTGGGCAAAGTCATCGCGCTGATGCAGAGCGCCGAACGTTCCAAGCCGCCGATCACTCGATTGCTGGAGCGCTACGCCGGCAGCTACATGGTGCTGGTGTTGTTGCTGGCGGCGGTCACCTGGTTTGTCACCAACGACGCCCAGGCGATGCTCGCGGTGCTGGTGGCGGCGTGCCCGTGTGCATTGGTGTTGTCGGCACCGGCTACGGCGATTGCGGGCATTGCGGTGGCGGCGCGTCACGGCATTCTGATTCGCAGCTCGGCGTTTCTCGAGGAGTTGGCGGACCTGACGTCACTGGTGGTCGACAAGACCGGCACCCTGACGTTTGGCACCCTGCGTTTGCAGTCCATCGAAACCCGCGAGCCAGATCGGCAAGCGCTGCTCAACCTTGCGGCCAGCCTCGGTTCGGCCAGCAGCCACCCGGTCAGCCGGGCATTGGCGGGGCTGGCGACTCAAGAGCAGATGCTGGTGCTGTCGGATATTCGCGAGCGCCAAGGCCTCGGTGTGGTCGCGCAGACCGGGCAGGGCGAAGCCGCCCTCGGTCGGCCGGAATTGTTTGAACAATTGGGCATCGCGACCACGGCGGTCCCCAATCACGACGGCCCGATTGCCGGGCTCGCGTTGAACGGGCAATTCCTCGCCTGGCTGTTGCTGGCGGACAGCGTGAAACCTGAAGCCCGCCAGGCCATGAAGGAGCTGCGTGAACTGGGCCTGGGTCGCCAACTGCTGCTGACCGGCGACCGCCAAAGCGTGGCCGACAGCCTGGCGTTGGAAGTGGGCATCAGCGACGTCGAAGCCCAGGCCTTGCCGGAGGACAAGCTCAACCGAGTGCTGGGGGAAATCGGCAGCGGTTTCCGGCCGATGGTGGTGGGCGACGGGATCAACGATTCCCTGGCGCTCAAGGCCGGCGTGGTCGGTGTGGCGATGGGCGCGGGCGGGGCAGATATCGCCCTGGCATCGGCGGACGTGGTGCTGATCGGCAGCGACCTGCGGCGCTTGGGTACCTGTGTGCGCTTGAGTCGCCAGTGCCGGCACACGCTGCAGGTCAATGTGATCATCGGCCTGGGCTGGACGCTGGCGATCGTGGTGTTCGCCGCATTCGGCTGGTTGGGCGCGGCGGGAGCGATGATTGCGGCGGTGTTGCACAACCTCAGTACGCTGCTGGTGCTGGGCAATGCGGGGCGTCTGTTGCGGTTCCAAGAGCCGTTATTGAAACTCGAGGAATAAATTTTTCAGTCTCGCTGTAACGCTATTGGGGGACCTCACTCTAGTGCTATGTCGAGATTGAACAATCCGTTCAGACCGACTCCACTACCGATCATGAGGAATACACAATGAACATCAAATCCGCTGCTGCTGGTGCCGCCCTCGCTATCGCCGCTGCTGGCATGTTTGCCGGTGTTGCCACCCAGGTACAGGCAGCAGACGCCCAGGTCCATTGCTATGGCGTCAACGCTTGCAAAGGCCAGAACGATTGCAAGACCAAAGACCACGCATGCAAAGGCATGGGCTCCTGCAAAGGCCAGGGCTTCTTGTCGATGAGCAAGGCGATGTGCGACCAGAAAGGCGGCAAAGTCGGCGAGTAACCGACAACCGAGTGCAACCGCAGCGGGCCCCCGCCGCTGCGGACACTTTCCCCAGGAGTGTGTTATGTCCGCTTCCCTTCCGAGTCTGGGTTACGGCCTGGGTTTACGCAGCGAGTACTACCAGCAGATCCTTGAACAATCGCCGGCCGTGGATTGGTTCGAAGTGATCTCCGAGAATTATCTGGTGCAGGGCGGCAAGGCCTTGTACTACCTGGACGCGATTGCCGAGCGTTATCCCCTGGTGATGCATGGCGTGTCCCTGTCCATCGGCGGGCCCCATGCCCTCGATATCGATTACCTGAAACAACTCAAGCAGCTCTCCGAGCGCATCCAGCCGGCGTGGATTTCCGATCACTTGTGCTGGAGCCGCGGCAACGCGCACCAGTTGCATGACCTGCTGCCGCTGCCTTACACCGAAGAAAGCCTGTACCACGTGGCCGGTCGCGTACGGCAAGTGCAGGATGTGTTGCAGCGTCCCTTGGTGCTGGAAAACGTCTCCAGCTATGTACGCTCCAAGGCGGATGAGTTTACCGAGTGGGAGTTTCTCAACGCCCTGACCCATCTCACCGGCTGCCAGCTGTTGCTGGACGTGAACAATGTGTACGTCAGCTCGCGCAACCACGGCTTTGATGCCTGGACGTTTATCCGCAACCTGCCGCCCGAAAGCATCCGCCAACTGCACTTGGCCGGGCATATGGATTACGGCGACTACGTGATCGACACGCACGACCACCCGGTATGCGATCCGGTGTGGGCGCTGTATCAGCAGACCCTGGAGCATCTTGGGCCGGTCTCGACCTTGCTGGAGCGCGATGACCATTTCCCGCCGTTCCAGGAACTGCTCGACGAGCTGAGCAAAGCCCGCGAACTGGGCGCGAGCGCATTGGACAGGAGAGCGTTATGCGCCTGATCGATTGGCAACTGGCGTTTGAGCAGCACTTGCTGGCCGAGACGTCCACTGTCGACAACGGCTTCAGCGCCACCTTGATCGGCGGCCCGACCCTGGATGTCGACACGGGCCTGGCGATTTACCACAACGCCTATCACGCACGGTTGCAGGACGTGCTGCGCGATGATTTCAGCGCTGTCTGGTATTGGCTGGGGGATGAGGAGTTTGCGCAACTGGGTTCGGCCTACATCCGGCGTTACCCCTCGGCCCATTACAGCCTGCGCTGGTTTGGCGAGCGTTTACCCGGGTTTATCGTCGAGCATTACGCCGGGCAAGGTTTGCCGTTGGCCGAATTGGCGCGGCTGGAATGGGCTTTCACCCTGGCCTTTGATGCGCCGCAGGGCGAGCCGCTGACCCTGCAAGACATGGCATCGCTGCCGCCCGAAGACTGGCCCGGGTTGCAGGTGCAACTGGCGCCCTCGGTGCAGCAAGTGCTGTGTGACTTCAACAGCCTGGGCATCTGGCGCGCCAGCAAGGGCGAGTGGGACTTTCCCGGCAGTGAGGCCCTGCCGTTGGCGCAGGTCTGCCTCGTTTGGCGGCATCAGAATGTTTGCCAGTACCGCAGCCTGGAAGCGGCTGAAACCAGCGCGCTGACAGGCATGGTCACCAGCGGCTGGAGTTTTTCCGAACTGTGTACCGAGTTGGCAGTCACTTACCAGGAGGGCGCGCCATTGCAAGCGGTTACCTGGCTGAAACAGTGGGTCCAGGACGGTTTGCTCCAGCGGCGGGCACCATAGAAAAGCGCTATTGATTCGATAGCCTGCTAATTTTTCCGTGGATGGTCTACCCTCATTTCAGACGTCTGAAACAAGGGGGGACTACACATGCTCGCGCAACTTCCACCGGCCTTACAGAATCTTCAGCTACCGCTGCGTCTTCGACTCTGGGACGGCCATGAATTCAACCTGGGCCCGGATCCCAGTGTCACCATTGTGGTCAAGGACCCCATGATGGTTTCAACCCTCAGCCATCCGACGCTCAATTCACTGGGCGAAGCCTTCGTCGAGGGCAAACTGGAGCTGGAAGGCTCCATTTCCGAAGTGATCAGGGTCGTTGACGAGTTGAGTCATGCCCTGGTGAATGACGACGAGGACACTCGTCCGGTGCGCTCGATCCACGACAAGGCCACCGACGCAGCCGCTATTTCCTACCATTACGACCTGTCCAACGAGTTCTACCAGCTGTGGCTGGACCGTGACATGGCCTATTCCTGCGGGTATTTCGAGACCGGCAGCGAATCCCTCGATCAAGCCCAACAAGACAAATTCCGCCACCTGTGCCGCAAATTGCGGCTGCAGCCGGGGGAGTATTTGCTCGACGTGGGTTGCGGTTGGGGCGGGCTGGCGCGGTATGCCGCGCGGGAATTCGGGGTCAAGGTGTTTGGTATCACCCTGAGCAAGGAACAACTGGAACTGGCCCAGGAACGGGTGAGAGCCGAAGGCCTGGAAGACCAGGTTGAGTTGACGCTGCTCGACTACCGTGACTTGCCCCAGGATGGCCGGTTCGACAAGGTGGTGAGCGTGGGCATGTTTGAACACGTCGGCCACGCCAACCTGGCGGAGTACTGCAAGATTCTCTACGGCGCGGTGCGTGAGGGCGGCCTGGTGATGAACCACGGGATTACCGCCAAGCATATCGATGGCCGGCCCGTAGGCCGTGGTGCCGGAGACTTTATCGAGCGCTATGTATTTCCCAATGGCGAGTTGCCGCACCTTTCTATGATGACTGCCGAGATCAGCGACGTGGGCCTGGAAGTGGTCGACGTCGAAAGCCTGCGCCTGCATTACGCGCGCACGCTGGATCACTGGAGTGAGCGCCTGGAAGATAACCTGGAAGCGGCGGGCAAGATGGTGCCGGAGCAGGCCTTGCGCATCTGGCGCCTGTACCTTGCTGGCTGTGCCTATGCGTTTGCCCGGGGCTGGATCAACCTGCATCAGATTCTGGCGGTGAAACCCCATGCCGATGGTAGCCATGAGCTGCCGTGGACACGGGATGATCTGTACCAGTAAACCCCGGTACCTGTAGGAGCGAGCTTGCTCGCGAAAAACTTGAGGGCGCCGCGTTTATCCAGAATGAACGCGTCATCGTTAACGTTCTTCGCGAGCAAGCTTGCTCCTACAGGATCGGAGAAATCAGGCGCGCGACCCTCATGCCCAGTTGTTGCAGGCGGTGGGTCTGGCGGTTTTCTTCCTGGCTGATTTCGTGGGCCTGGGCGAAGTCATCCAGCAGCATGTGCTCCACCTGGCTGGCGAAGGTGTCATCCACGGTCAGCAACATCACTTCGAAATTCAGCCGGAATGAACGGTTATCCAGATTCGCACTGCCGATGGCGCTGATTTCACTGTCCACCAACACCACTTTCTGATGCAGGAACCCCGGCGTATAGCGGAATACCCGCACCCCGGCGCGCACGGCTTCGATCGCGTACAGGCTGGAAGCGGCGTAGACGATGCGGTGATCCGGCCGTGACGGCAGTAACAGGCGCACATCCACCCCGCGCAGTACCGCCAACCTCAATGCCGCAAACACCGCCTCGTCGGGAATGAAATACGGGCTGGTGATCCACACCCGCTCGGTCGCCGCATGAATCGCCTCGACGAAAAACAGCGAGCAGGTTTCATAGGGATCCGCCGGGCCGCTGGCGAGCAATTGGCAGAGCACGCCGTCGTCCGGGTAGGTATCCGGCAGCAGCAACGGCGGCAACTCCCGCGCGGCCCAGAACCAGTCCTCGGCAAACGATTCCTGCAGGCACGCCACCACTGGTCCGCTGACCTGCACGTGGGTATCGCGCCATGGCGCCAGAGGCGGCTTTTTGCCGAGGTATTCATCGCCGACGTTATGCCCGCCGACAAACCCGGTAATGCCGTCGACCACCACGATCTTGCGATGGTTGCGGAAGTTGACCTGGAAGCGGTTGAGCCAGCCACTGCGGGTGGCGAATGCCTTGACCTGCACCCCGGCGTCCCGCAGCGACTGCACATAACGGTGGGGCAGGGCGTGGCTGCCGATACGGTCATACAGGACGAAAATGGAGACGCCTTCGGCGGCCTTTTCCTTGAGCAAAGTGTGCAGTTGGCGGCCGAGCTCATCGTCATGAATGATGAAAAACTGGAACAGCACGGCGGTCTTCGCCGAGCGGATCGCCTCGAAAATCGCGCTGAAGGTGGCCTCGCCATTGATCAACAAGCGCACCTGATTGTTCGCCAGGCAGGGCATGCGGCCCAGCTTCGGCATGGCCCGCAGCGAGGCGTAGGCGTGGGAATTACGCGCGGCCAGTGCCTCTTCCACCCACGGGCGCCAGTTCAGCTCGGTAATCGCCTTGTGCATTTCCTGGTTGGCCTGGCGACGCGCCTGAATGTAGGCGTCGAAGGTACTGCGGCCAAAGATCAGGTAGGGAATCAGCGTCAGGTAAGGGATGAACATCAGCGACAAGGCCCAGGCAATCGAGCCTTGGGCGGTCCTGACGGTCAGCACCGCATGGATGGCGGCGAGGGAGCCCAGAAAATGCAGGGTGGCAATGAAATAGGCGAGCAGGTGCGGGCCAAAGAAATCCATGGACAACGGTACTCCTGACGAACAAGTGCCTAACAGACCATGTTCGGCCACGAATGTCGCTATTTTATTTGCTGTGCAACACTGGCGCTTTTGCGGCGTCTAACGCCGACAATTGCCCAGGAGTTACCCGATGAATGCTCGTCTGCTTGGTTTGGCCATGGTTGTTGGTTTAACGCTGCCCGTGGCGGCGCAAGCGCAGATGTTGGCGCCGGGCTTGTGGGAATTGACCACCAGCAATATGAAGGTCGATAACCAGGACCTGCCGGACTTGTCGCTGATCCTCGGTCAGCTCAAGCAACAGATGACCCCGGAACAACGCGCCATGCTCGAGAAGCAAGGCATCACCATGGCCGGTAAGGGTGTGCAGGTGTGCCTGACCCCGGCCCAGGTGGCGTCCGATTCCATCCCGCTGACCGACCCGCAATCCGGGTGCAAGCAGGAAGTGACGGACAAGACCGGTAACCAGTGGAAATTCCGTTTCAGTTGCCCGAAAGCCCAGGGCACCGGCGTGGCGACGTTCCAGAGCCAGCAGGAATTCACCACCACCGTCAACGGTACCTTCAATGCCACCGGCATTCAGCAGAAGGGCAGCCTGGACACCCACGCGCAGTGGTTGGGCAGCAACTGCGGCACCGTCAAACCGCGCGCTTAACCTAAGATAAACCCCGATCAAAATGTGGGAGCGGGCTTGCTCGCGAATGCGGTGGATCAGTTAATACATGTGGCGACTGACCCACCGCATTCGCGAGCAAGCCCGCTCCCACATTTGATTGGATTGCCAGTTCCTGATTCTCTTCAACGCTGGAAATGCAGCGGCAACCCTTGGCAACTGTCGTGCACGCGCCCGTCGTGCCAGGCCAGGTGGCCGGAGACCAGCGTGGTGCTGACGCTGTGCCGGAAGCTGCGCTCGGCGAAGGGCGTCCAGCCGCAACGGGCCATAATCGGCTGGCTGCTGACGGGCTTGCCATGGGGCTCGGGTTTGATCAGTACCAGGTCGGCCCAATAGCCTTCCCGCAGGTAGCCGCGGTCGGGGATCGCAAACAGGTCCGCGACGCGATGGCTGGTCTTTGCCACCAGGGTGGTCAGCGGCAGCAAGCCGTCGGCTACCAGTTCCAGCAGCGCCGGCAGGGCGTGTTGCACCAGTGGCAAGCCTGACGGCGCTTCACGATACGGCAGCTGTTTTTGCGCCCAGGTGTGCGGCGCATGATCACTGCCAATCACATCCAGACGATCACTCAACAATGCCAGGCGCAGGGCGTCGCGGTCGGCGCGTGTCTTGATCGCCGGGTTGCATTTGATCTGGTGGCCGAGGCGCGCGTAGTCGCGGTCATCGAACAAGAGGTGATGCAGGCAGACTTCCGCCGTGATGCGTTTTTCTGCCAGGGGTTTGTCTTCGAACAGCACCAATTCCCGCGCGCTGGTGATGTGCAACACATGCAGGCGCGTGCCATGCCGCTTGGCCAGTTCCACTGCCAAAGACGACGAGCGATAACAGGCTTCGGCATCGCGAATCAGCGGGTGAGCCACGGCCGGAACGTGCTCGCCGAAACGCTCGCGCATCCGTTGCTCGCTGGCGTGGATGCTGGGCGTGTGCTCGCAGTGGGCCAGAAGAATGGTCGGCACCTCGGCGAACAGGCGCTCGAGAATCTTCGGATCATCCACCAGCATATTACCGGTGGAGGCGCCCATGAAGACTTTGACGCCAGCCACCTCCCGCGGGTCCAGCGCGGCCACGGTGTCGAGGTTGTCGTTGCTCACCCCGAAATGAAAGCCATAGTTGGCCACCGAATGCAGCGCCGCGCGGCGCTTCTTGTCGGCCAGGGCTTCCAGGTTCAACGTCGCCGGGTTGGTGTTGGGCATGTCCATGAAACTGGTGATGCCACCGGCCACCGCTGCACGGGACTCGCTGTAGAAGCTGCCTTTGTCCGGCGCGCCGGGTTCACGGAAGTGCACTTGGTCGTCGATCATGCCCGGCAGCAGCCACTGGCCGTGGGCGTCGATTTCCACGGTGGCATTGGCGTTGTCGATGCTGCTGGCGATCTTCTCGATGCGGCCATTGGCGACCAGCAGGTCAGCCTCGAATTCCTGGCCTTCATTCACCAGGCGGGCATTGCGGATCAGCAGGCGGCTCATGGTCAGAACTCGTTTTGCAGGGCTTTGTAACCCAGTACCAAGTCGACGTTGGTGCGTGCCACGTCTTCGGAAAACTCCGAAGCGCTGACACTTACCGGCGGGAATTGGGACAGGTCGGTAGTGGGGCCGATGCGGGTGGTGGAGGGCACGTAGAACGCGGCGGGCAAATCGCGGCCGTCGACCACCGAGTTGTGGCGCACCACGCAACCGTCACCCACGATGCAGTTGAACAGCACACTGTTGAAGCCGATAAACACCCGGTCGCCGACAGTGCACGGGCCATGAACGATGGAGCGGTGGGCGATGGAGGTGAACTCGCCGATGGTCACGGCGGCGCCGGATTTGGAGTGGATCACCACGCCGTCCTGGATATTTGAATTGGCGCCGATGGTGATTGGGTCCATGTCGCCGTTCGCGTCGACTTCGTCGGCGCGGATCACCGCGTAAGGGCCGACAAAGACGTTTTCGCCGATGATCACCTTGCCGCAGATGATTGCGGTTTTGTCGACGTAGGCCGATTCGGCAATCACGGGCAGATCGCCGGAAGGGTTCTTGCGGATCATGGGGCAGGCTCCTGGAGGGGCGCGGTAAGGATGTGTACGTGGCGGCCGTCGATAGCGTTGTAGAAGCAGGTGGGTCGCCCGGTGTGGCAGGCCGGGCCTTGCTGATCGACGATCAGCAACACGGCGTCGCCGTCGCAATCCAGGCGCGCCTCCACCAGCAGTTGCCAGTGGCCGGAGGTTTCGCCTTTGCGCCACAACTGCTGGCGCGAGCGGGACCAGTAGCAGACCTGCCCGGTGGCCAGGGTTTCGTCGAGGGCCTGGCGGTTCATCCAGGCCAGCATCAACACCTCGCCGCTGCCGTGTTGCTGGGCGATGGCGGCGATCAGGCCATCGCTGTTCCACGGCAGGGCGTCGAGCACGCGGTCGAGTGGAAAGCGGCTGCCGATGGCAGCCTTTTCCAGGTCGAGCATGCTCAGCTTCATGGCTTGCTCAGGGCCGCGCACAGGGTGTTGAGGTTGTATTCGAACAGGCCGGTAAAGGTGCTGGCCGGGCCTTCTGATGCCAGGGCGTCCGAGTACAGCGTGCCACCGATTTGCGCGCCACTTTCGTCCGCGATCTGCTTGAGCAGGCGCGAGTCCTTGATGTTTTCCATGAACACGGCCTTGACCTTGTCCTTGCGGATCTGGGTGATCAGCGTGGCGACTTCGGCAGCAGACGGTTCACGTTCGGTGGACAACCCTTGAGGCGACAGGAACTCGATACCGTAGGCCTGGCCCAGGTAACCGAAGGCGTCATGGGAGGTCACGATGCGACGGTTGCCCGGTGGCAGGGCGCCGAACTTGGCTTTGGCTTCAGCCAGCAGGCGGTAGATTTCTTTCAGGTACACCTGGCTGTTGTGCTCGTAGTCCGCCTTGTTGGCCGGGTCGGCGGCGATCAACGCCTTGGTGATGTTGTTCACGTAGATCACGGTGTTGGCCAGGTTGTGCCAGGCGTGTGGGTCGGGAATGGTTTCGCCGTCTTCTTCCATGGTGTGGGACAGCACGCCTTTACTGGCGGTGACCACCGTCGCTTTGGTCTCGGTGCTGGTGACCAGGCGATCCAGCCAAGGCTCGAAACCCAGGCCGTTCTTGATGATGACCTTGGCCTTGAGCAGGGCCTTGGCATCGTCTGGCGTCGGTTCGTAGGTGTGGGCGTCGGCGTCGGGGCCGACCATGTTGCTGATCTGGATATGATCGCCACCGACCTGATGGGTCATGTCGTCAAGAATACTGAAGCTGGTAACCACCTGAAGCTTGTCGGCAGCCTGGGCCGTCGCGAACGACAGCGGCAGCAACACACTGAACAGCACGAGTAGAGCGCGCATCGGGAAACACCTCATTGGGATGTAAGCAAAGGCGGGCGGCGCAGCAAGCCGTGCACCGGACCGAAGACCACGGACAGCAGGTACAAGCCGCCAGCCACCAGCACAATCGCCGGGCCGCTGGGCAGCGAGTAGTAGAACGACAGCAACAAGCCAAGCCACACCGACAGGCATCCCAGCACCGCCGATATGGCGATCAACACCGGCAGGCGCCGGCTCCAGAAACGTGAAGCAATCGCCGGCAACATCATCAAGCCGACCACCATCAAGGCGCCGATGGCCTGGAAGCCGATCACCAGGTTCAACACCACCAGCGTCAGGAACAGCCCGTGGGCCAACGGGCCGAGGCGGCTGACGGTTTGCAGGAACAGCGGGTCGAGTGTGTCCAGCAGCAGCGGTTTGTAGATCACCACCATGGCTATCAGGCTGAAGCCCGAAACCCAGAGCATGCCGGTGAGGGTCGGGCCGTCGACCGCCAGGGCCGAGCCGAACAGCAGGTGCAGCAGGTCCAGGCGCTTGCCGGCGAGGCCGAGGATCAGCACGCCGCTGGCCAGGGAGATTGGGTAGATGGCGGCGAGGCTCGCGTCTTCCTTCAGCCCGGTGCGACGGGTGATCCACGCGGCGAGGCCGGCCATGCTCAGGCCCGCGCCCAGGCCACCGATGGTCAGCGCGGGCAAACTCAGGCCGGCGAACCAGAAGCCCAGGGCGGCGCCCGGCAGGATGCCGTGGGACACCGCGTCACCAATCAGGCTCATGCGGCGCAGGATCAGGAACACCCCCAGCGGTGCCGTGCTGCACGCCAATACCAGCCCGCCGACAAGCGCCCGGCGCATGAAAACGAAGTCGAGAAACGGCATCCACAGGTGAGCGGCGAAGTGCATCAGGCCACCTGCATATGTGGCTGGGGGCGGATCAGCTCTTTGCTTGAGCCGAACACGCAACCGCTGCTTTTGATCTGCACCACTTGTTGGGTGTGTTGGCGGACAGAGCCGAGGTCATGGCACACCACGACCACCGTGCGGCCTGCGTCGTGCCAGGCGTGGATGTGTTTCCAGCACAGCGCTTGGCCGTCTTCGTCGAGGGCGGCGTGGGGTTCGTCCAGCAGCAATATCGGTGACTCGGCCAAACTCATGCGGGCGAGCAGGGCGCGTTGCAGTTCGCCGCCCGACAAGGCCATCAACGGCCGATGCTCCAGGCCACTGAGGCACCAGTCTTCGAGTACGGCGTTCAGGCGTTCGGTGCGTTGTTGCGGGGTTTGCTTACTGCCCCAAAAACCGGCGGCCACCAATTCTTGCAGGCTGATGGGGAATTGCCGATCGAGGTTTTGTTGCTGGGGCAGGAACGACAGGCCACAACGGCGTGGAACATCAATCGTCACTTTCCCGGCCAAGGGCTTCTGCAAGCCGGCGATGACTTTCAGCAGGCTGCTTTTGCCGGTGCCGTTGGCGCCGATGATGCCGGTGAGGCTGCCTTTTTCCAGGGTGAAATCGACAGCGGGGGTCAGTGGTTGGCCGGGAGCGCCCCAACGCAGGGCGGTGCAGGTGATCATTCGGAAGGTCTCGTCCAGCGGCTTTCAGCCACGGCATCGTGCGCGTGCAGGCTTTCGGCGTGGATCACTTTCAAGTGGAAGGCAATGACCGCATCCGAGCGTTTCAAGGCGAGGTTCAGGCGGCGTGCGGCGTCTTCGCAGAACATCAAGTTCTGCCCGTTGGCCAGGGCGAAGGCTTGTTCGTCCGCGCGCTTTACGGCGGTTTGTACGGCGGTGCCAAGGGCTGCTTCGGTTTCGTCGATCAGTTGCGTCAGCGGCAGGGTTGGCTGGTCGCCTCGAAGACGGACCTGCAACAGCGCGCTGCTGCGCTGGCTGTGGGGCGTGGCGACGATGCCGTTTGCGCTGCCCAGCCAGGTCAGCACGTCCTCGTGTTGCAACGGGGTGTTGCCGAAGTCTTCGATAAATTGCTGCTGAATCAATTGCCTGGCGAGAGCAGCCGAGCAGGGGCAGGTTGAAGAGTATGTAACGTCAATTTTTAGTTCCACGTGGAACATCTGGTTTTCCAGGCGGGCTTCAATGCTCACCGGGTAGCTTTTCCAGCCGGACAGCGGGCTGACCAAAGCGGGGCGTTTCAGCAGAAGATCCGCATGAATCCGCAGGTAGGCATTTGTGGATAAACCTTCATGACTGTCGAGAAAACGTTGCAATACACTGCGCAGCAGTGCTGGCGTAAGCGGCTGCTGTTCAAGCATCTCCAGCGCAAGATAAAGCCGCGACATATGAATGCCACGCGCTTCGCCGTCGTCCAGGCTGACGCCTGCATCGGCCTTGGCACTGAGGCGCTGGCCGTCGATCTGAATGGGCAGGGCAATGCCGCACATGCCCACCCAATCCAGCGGCAAGGCTTGGCGTGAAGCCTGCGCGGCGATATCGGGCAGAGTCAGCGCGTTCATGAGCAGTCCATCGTTGGAAATAAAAAGACATGTTATATTATTACAATTGAATCGACGAAAGTTTTTCTGCTCTGTCTTTTATTCAGTCATGTCGAGTACGGACGCTCCTTTATTTGCGGTGTAAGTCATGCACAGACGTCAACTCCTCAACCTGCTGCTGGCCAGCGCGGTGTTCACCCTGCCCTTTGGTGTATCTGCCGCGCAGATCCGCAATGCACGGTTGTGGCGCTCGGATAACAAGCTGCGGCTGGTGCTGGATCTCAGCGGCCCGGTGCAATACAAGACCTTCACCCTGACTGCGCCGGAGCGGTTGATCATTGATTTGAGCGGCGCGAAGCTGACCGGGGATTTCAGCCAACTGGCCCTGACCAACAGCGGCATTACCTCGATTCGCTCGGGGCACTTTGGCCAGGGTGATACGCGGATCGTGCTGGATTTGAAGGCGCCGATGCAGCTCAACAGCTTCCTGCTGCCGCCTCAGGATGGCCAAGGTCATCGCCTGGTGCTGGACCTGACCAGTGCCACCCATGCGCCTCAGCAAATCGCCGCGGCACCGGCGCCCTTGGCATCGCCGGTGGACAAGGCGCATCCGAAACGCGACATCATCGTGGTGGTCGACCCAGGCCACGGCGGCAAGGATCCCGGTGCGATCGGCTCCAAAGGCCAGCGTGAAAAAGACGTGGTGCTGTCCATCGCCCAATTGCTGGCCAAGCGCTTGAAGCGTGAGAAGGGCTTCGATGTGAAGCTGGTGCGCAACGACGATTTTTTCGTGCCGCTGCGTAAACGCGTGGACATCGCCCGTCAGCACAAGGCCGACATGTTTATCTCGGTGCACGCCGATGCGGCGCCACGGCTCACGGCGTCAGGCGCTTCTGTCTATGCGTTGTCTGAAGGCGGTGCGACCTCCGCCACCGCGCGGTTCATGGCACAACGGGAGAACGGCGCCGACCTGCTGGGCGCCACCACCTTGCTCAACCTCAAGGACAAAGACCCGATGCTCGCCGGCGTCATTCTCGACATGTCGATGAACGCCACCATCGCCTCCAGCCTGCAACTGGGCAGTTCGGTGCTGGGCAGCCTGCAAAGCATCACCTCGCTGCATCAAAAACGCGTGGAACAGGCCGGCTTTGCGGTACTCAAGTCGCCGGACGTGCCGTCGATCCTGGTGGAAACCGGGTTTATCTCCAACACCCAGGACGCCCAGCGGCTGGTCACCGCGCGCCATCAACAGGCGGTGGCAGACGGTTTATTTGAAGGGTTGAAGAATTACTTCCAGAAGAACCCGCCGATGAACAGCTACATGGCCTGGGTTCAGGAACAGAAGAATGGCCAGGTCTAACAGCCGGTAATCCGGCTGCAGGTGAATTTGGCGCTGGCACCACCAGAACTGGAAAAACGGTTGATGGTGGTCCAGCCCACTCGCCGCGTGTAGCCCACCCACGCCTCACCATCGGATGCCAACCCGGTAAAGAAGGTCAGCTGCCCGTAGCGGCTGTTGGTCTGTGCCCAGTAGCGTTTGCCGATCACCTCGAAACCTCGCAAATACGTGGTGCTGCCCGCCGTCGCGACGCTGTAGGCATTGCCCTGCGCGTCGACGCATGCCAGCAGGTTGGCGCTGCGGGTGCAGTTGGCCAGCAGGCTGGGCGCCTGGGCATTGGCCTGACTCGCCACCATCAGCAACACACCGCACAACAGGTATTTCATAGAGGCTCTCGGGCGTTATTCGGTGGCAAGCATTGCGCCCTTCGTCGTTGCGAGCAAGGGGGATTGGCTTATTTGCATTGTTATACTATAACATTAAAAAACAGCCTGATCCGTGAACCGCCTCCAATGACCGAACAAGACCTTCTCGCCCAACCGTTCGCTGATTACATGAGTGAAGCCCAGCAAGGTTTCTTCCGCGAGCTGTTGCTGGCTCAGCGCAACGAGCTTCAAGTGCGTATCGATGCCGAATTCATGGTGCTGCGTGAACAGGAACCCAACAGCGATCCCGCCGATGTGGGCAGCGCTGAAGAACAGCGCCAATGGCAACTGCGCCTGCTGGAGCGCGAAAAGAAGCTGTTGGACAAGATCGACGAAGCCCTGGAACACCTGGCCCGCGGCGAATACGGCTGGTGCCGCTCCACCTGCGAACCCATCGGCCTCAAGCGGCTGTTGCTGCGCCCCACGGCCACCCTGTGTATCGAAGCCAAAGAACGTGAAGAGCTGCGCGAACGCCATCAACGGGCGATTTGACCGGCCAACCCTGATGAGGAATACCTGATGCCCAATCGTCTCCCCGTTACTGTGCTGTCCGGATTCCTCGGCGCCGGTAAAAGCACGCTGCTCAACTACGTCCTGCGCAACCGCGAAAACCTGCGGGTGGCGGTGATCGTCAACGACATGAGCGAAATCAACATTGATGGCAGTGAGGTCCAGCGCGACGTCACCCTCAATCGCTCCGAAGAAAAACTGGTGGAAATGAGCAATGGCTGCATCTGCTGCACCTTGCGCGAAGACTTGCTGGAAGAAGTCGGAAAGCTCGCCAAGGAAGGTCGGTTCGATTACCTGCTGATTGAATCCACCGGCATCTCCGAGCCACTGCCGGTGGCCGAAACCTTTACCTTCCGCGACGAAGAAGGCCAGAGCCTGGCGGACATCGCCCGGCTCGACACCATGGTCACCGTGGTCGACGGCATGAACTTCCTGCTCGACTACCAGGCTGCCGAAAGCCTGGCGTCCCGGGGCGAAACCCTGGGTGAAGAGGACGAACGCTCGATCACCGACCTGCTGATCGAGCAGATTGAATTTGCCGACGTGATCCTCATCAGCAAGATCGACTTGATCAGCAGCAGTGAGCGTCAGGAGCTGATGGCGATCCTGGAGCGCCTGAATGCCCAAGCGGAAATCGTCCCGATGGTCATGGGCGAAGTGCCGCTGGCGAAGATCCTCAACACCGGTCGGTTCGACTTCGAACGCGCGTCCCAGGCACCCGGATGGTTGCAGGAATTGCGTGGCGAGCATGTGCCGGAAACCGAGGAATACGGCATCGCCTCCACCGCGTATCGCGCCCGCCGCCCATTCCATCCACAGCGTTTTTTCGACTTTATCGACCGGCCTTGGGTGAATGGAAAACTGCTGCGCTCCAAGGGCTTTTTCTGGCTGGCCAGCAAACACCAGGACGCCGGCAGTTGGTCCCAGGCCGGCGGGCTGATGCGCCATGGTTTCGCCGGGCGCTGGTGGCGTTTCGTGCCGAAAACCCAGTGGCCGCAGGACGAGGAAGGTGTTGCCGCGATCATGAACAACTGGCAGCCGAGTACCGGCGATTGCCGCCAGGAACTGGTGTTTATCGGCCAGAACATCGACTTCGCGCAGATGACCGCCGAGCTGGACGCCTGTCTGCTGACCGACGATGAAATGGCCACAGGCGTCGAAGGTTGGCGCTTGTTGGCTGATCCCTTTGGCCCTTGGTTCGAAGAGGCTGCCTGATGCTGGCACCGACCCTGAAACTGCGCCCGGTGATTCGCCAGACTCACGGTGAAACCCCGGCCGTGCTCACCGATATCCTTGAAGACGGCGTGAACCTGGCGGTGTGGCAGCGTCAGTTGCCGCTGCACATCGCCGAGTTCGGCGCGTTGCTGGTGGCGCTCAATGAGCCGTTGGCCGAGTCGCTGGTGGTTGAGCTGAACAGCGAAGACGCCGAGCCGAACTTGCAGGACTTCGCGTCAGGTAGCCGCGACCTTGAAGGCTACGAAGGCTTTATCGCCGATGTGTCGTGGCTGGTCAGCGCCTTTGCCTGTTTGCTGGGTGCCAAGCGCATCGGCGTACGTTTGCGGCTATTGGACAAGGCGATGTGCCCGCGCTTTCACGTGGACCATGTGCCGGTGCGGCTGATCACCACCTTCGCCGGCATCGGTAGCCAGTGGTTGCGTGAAGGCGTGATGGAGAGGCGGCACCTGAGCCAGGCGAGCGCGGAGCCGGAAGCGCGCATTGAGCAAATCCACTGCGGTGAAGTGGCGTTGCTCAAAGGCGAAAAATGGCACGGCAACGAAGGCTTTGGCCTTATCCACCGTTCTCCGCCGTTGCAAGCGGATGAGCGACGGTTGATCCTGACGCTGGATTGGTTGGCGTAACCGGGTAGGATCGAACCTCTCTACACGGTCTGAATGATGTCCACCATGCTGCAGAACATTCCCACCCACGTGATTGCCGGGCCCTTGGGCGCCGGCAAGACCAGCCTGATCAAGCACCTGCTGGCGCAGCGCCCGGCCAACGAGCGCTGGGCGGTGTTGATCAACGAGTTCGGGCAGATTGGCCTGGATGCCGCGTTGCTGACCCGCGATGACGACGGTATTGCCCTCGGGGAAGTGGCGGGTGGTTGCCTGTGTTGCGTCAACGGTGCGCCGTTCCAGGTAGGACTGGGCCGTTTGTTACGTAAGGCCAAGCCCGACCGGCTGTTTATCGAACCGTCCGGGCTGGGGCATCCGGCTCAACTGCTCAAGCAATTGCGGGAAGCGCCCTGGCAGCAGGTGCTGGCGGTGCAGCCGTGCGTGCTGGTACTCGATGCCCAGGCGTTGGCGGCTGGCAAGCCATTACCCAATGCCCAACGTGAAGCGTTGGCCAGCGCCGGGCTGTTGGTATTGAATAAGAATGAAGCCCTAAGTGATGCGCAGCGCCTGGTGATTCAAGGGCAATTGCCTGACCGGCCGATCTATTGGACTCAGCAGGCGCAACTACCCCTGGCGCAATTGCCGGGTTTGAACGCTCAAGCCGCAGCGGCTGTGGATAACTTCGAGGTGCCCAAAGGCGTGGGGCAAATGCCGGCCATCTGGACTGACCCGTCGGCGCCGATTTGCCTGAGTCAGGGCCAGGAGGGTGGCTGGAGTATTGGTTGGCGCTGGCATCCGAGCCAGCAATTCGACCGGCAGCGCTTGCAGCAATGGCTGGAGTCGCTGGATTGGCGGCGGGCAAAACTGGTTATCCACAGCCTCGACGGTTGGATGTCGGCCAACGCTGTGGATAACGCCGTGTTGGCCTGGCTGCCCAGTGAATGGCGCCGGGATTCGCGTATCGAATTGATCTTTGGTGAAGCGCAGGACGTTGCGCAATTACAGGACGGGTTAGCCGATTGCCGTCAGTGACGGGTCTTGCTGCTGCCATGCTCCTGGCGCCATTGGCTTAGCTCAATGATCTCGGCGCTGGGCAGCGGCGTCTTGATCTCAAACGGGTAGGGCGCCAGCTCGATTTGCGCGCTGTGGGCACCGAACTGGGTGATGGTTCCCGGGTGCCGCGTTTCGCCGGTCACGGTGAATTCAAAGTTGTAGATCCGTGCCAGACGCCGCCGACCGCTGGCATCCTTCACAAAACCGATGCGTTTCAACGCCACGGCGCCATCGAGCAGCTCGATGTCGAGCTTGGCGCAATGCTGCTTGACCCGTTCCAGCGCCCGCTCGCGCAGGCCGTGGTTGTGCCACAGCCAGGCGGCACCGGTCGCCAGCAGCATCAGCACGAAGATATTTCCGAGGGTCAGCATTCGATGAACTCCAACAAAGTGTGGCCAGCTTAACTGCGTCTCCGGTCTGTCGTACAGGCCGCGTTTAGTCGCATACTGCGCAGCCAGAAATTCAACCGCTTTACGGAAATCCCCTGCATGAAACGTACGCCCCATCTGCTTGCGATCCAGTCTCATGTGGTCTTTGGCCACGCCGGAAACAGCGCCGCCGTGTTCCCCATGCAACGGGTCGGGGTGAACGTGTGGCCGCTCAATACCGTGCAGTTCTCCAACCACACTCAGTATGGTCAGTGGGCGGGAGAAGTGTTGGCTCCGCAGCAAATTCCTGCGCTGGTGGAAGGCATCGCGGCGATTGGTGAGCTGGGCAACTGTGATGCGGTGCTGTCCGGCTACCTGGGCAGCGCGGCCCAGGGGCGGGCGATCCTTACCGGCGTGGCGCGAATCAAGGCGATCAACCCCAAGGCCCTGTACCTGTGCGACCCGGTGATGGGCCATCCGGAAAAAGGCTGCATCGTGCCCCAGGAGGTCAGCGACTTCCTGCTGGAGGAAGCGGCGGCGATGGCCGACTTCCTGTGCCCCAACCAGCTGGAGCTGGACAGCTTTGCCGGGCGCAAGCCGCAGTCGCTGTTCGATTGCCTGGGCATGGCCCGTGCGTTGCTGGCTCGTGGGCCGAAAGCGGTGTTGGTCAAGCACCTGGATTATCCCGGCAAGCTGCCAGACGGCTTCGAAATGCTGTTGGTGACGGCTGAAGGCAGCTGGCATCTGCGTCGGCCACTACTGGCATTCCCGCGTCAGCCGGTGGGCGTGGGGGACCTGACGTCGGGCCTGTTCCTGGCGCGGGTGTTGTTGGGCGACAGCCTGGTGGCGGCTTTTGAGTTCACCGCTGCAGCGGTGCACGAAGTGCTGCTGGAAACCCAGGCGTGCGCCAGCTATGAGCTGGAGCTGGTGCGCGCCCAGGACCGGATTGCCCATCCGCGGGTTCGCTTCGAGGCAACCCCCATAGGGCTTTAAGGCCCGTCGGCCTTGATTTCCTGATAGCGCTTTTCCAGCTCCTGGCGAATCTGCCGGCGTTGCTGGGCCTGCACAAACCGGCGCTTGTCTTCGCTGTTCTGCGGTTGCAGCGGCGGCACGGCGGCCGGTTTGCGCTGGTCATCCACCGCGACCATGGTGAAAAAGCAGCTATTGGTGTGGCGCACCGAACGCTCGCGGATGTTCTCGGTGACCACCTTGATCCCCACTTCCATCGACGTGTTGCCGGTGTAGTTGACCGAAGCCAGGAAGGTCACCAGCTCACCCACATGGATCGGCTCGCGAAAAATCACCTGGTCCACCGACAACGTCACCACATAGCGGCCGGCATAACGGCTGGCGCAGGCGTAGGCCACTTCGTCGAGGTACTTGAGCAGCGTGCCGCCGTGCACATTGCCTGAGAAGTTGGCCATGTCAGGGGTCATCAATACTGTCATCGACAGCTGGGCGTTTCCGGGTTCCATAGCACACTCACGGGTTGTAGGCATTGGGTGGGGAGGCACCTCTGCGGGTGCTGGAATCTTTGCAGAGCCATTCATAACGGGACGCTGGGCCCCGGCTTGCCGTCACGCCTGGGGCGATCTGTTTCCATATATTGCACCGGCTTTCTGTCGCAAGTCGCGGTGTTACCCTTCAAAAGCCCGCCTCAAGGGCAATTCTTACGATCAAGGCTGACTTTTCTTTCCGTTCATTGCGACCTTTCGGGGTGAATGCGTGGAAATGGGAAAAGCGCCAGTACCCCTCAAGGAGCCCCTCGCCATGCACGCCATCAGCTTTATCCAGGACCTGGCCGTGATCATGCTCGTGGCCGGGGTGGTGACGATCCTGTTCCATCGGCTCAAGCAGCCAGTGGTGTTGGGGTATATCGTCGCCGGCTTCATCATCGGCCCGCACACCCCACCGTTCGGCCTGATCCATGATGAAGACACCATCAAGACCCTGGCCGAGCTTGGGGTGATTTTCCTGATGTTCTGCCTGGGCCTCGAATTCAGCCTGCGCAAGCTGTTCAAGGTCGGCGCCACCGCGTTTATCGCGGCGTTCCTCGAGATCATCCTGATGATCTGGATCGGCTACGAAATCGGCCGCTGGTTCGACTGGAACACCATGGACTCATTGTTCCTGGGCGCGATCCTGGCGATTTCCTCCACCACCATCATCGTCAAGGCCCTCAATGACCTGAAGATGAAAAACCAGCGTTTTGCCCAGCTGATTTTCGGTGTGCTGATCGTTGAAGACATCCTCGGCATCGGCATCATCGCTTTGCTGTCGAGCATCGCCGTCAGCGGTACGGTCAGCTCCGGCGAGGTGTTCTCCACGGTCGGCAAACTCTCATTGTTCATGATCGTTGCGCTGGTGATCGGGATTTTGCTGGTGCCGCGCCTGCTTGAGTACGTGGCCAAATTCGAAAGCAACGAGATGCTGTTGATCACCGTGCTTGGCCTGTGCTTCGGCTTCTGCCTGCTGGTGGTCAAGCTGGAATACAGCATGGTGCTGGGGGCGTTCCTGATCGGCGCAATCATGGCCGAATCCCGGCAACTGTTGAAGATTGAGCGCCTGATCGAACCGGTTCGCGACATGTTCAGCGCGATCTTCTTTGTCGCCATTGGCTTGATGATTGATCCGCAGATTCTGCTGCAATACGCCTGGCCGATCGCGGTGATTACCGTGGCCGTGGTGCTGGGCAAGATGTTGTCCTGTGGCTTGGGGGCATTTATCGCCGGCAACGATGGCCGCACCTCGCTGCGGGTGGGGATGGGCCTGTCACAGATTGGCGAATTTTCATTCATCATCGCCGCGCTGGGGATGACGTTGCAGGTCACCAGTGACTTCCTGTATCCGGTGGCGGTGGCGGTTTCTGCGATCACCACGCTGCTTACCCCGTATCTGATTCGTGGCGCTGACCCGCTGTCGCTGAAGATAGCGGCTGTGATGCCCAAGCGCATGAGCCGGGTGTTCGGGATGTATGGCGAGTGGCTACGCAGCATTCAGCCCCAGGGCGAGGGTGCGATGCTGGCGTCGATGATCCGCAAGATCATTTTGCAGGTGGGTGTGAATCTGGCATTGGTGGTGGCGATCTTCTTTGCCGGCAGCTTTTTTGCGGCGCGCATTGGCAGTTATGTGGAAGGCTGGATCAGCGATCCGAGCTGGCAGAAAGCATTGATCTGGGGTGGGGCATTGCTGCTGTCGCTGCCGTTTTTGATTGCGGCGTACCGCAAGCTCAAGGCGCTGTCGATGCTGCTGGCGGAGATGAGCGTGAAGCCGGAAATGGCTGGGCGCCACACTCAGCGCGTGCGCCGGGTGATCGCCGAAGTGATCCCGATTCTTTCGTTGTTGGTGATTTTCCTGCTATTGGCAGCCTTGTCGGCCAGTATCCTGCCGACCAACAAGTTGCTGGTACTGATCGCCGTGGTAGCGGCCGCCGTGGCCGCCGTGCTGTGGCGCTGGTTCATCCGCGTGCATACGCGGATGCAGGTCGCCTTGCTGGAGACCCTGGATAACCATAAGGACACGTTGTAGGAGCGAGCTTGCTCGCGAAAAACCTGAGAGCGCCGCGTTCACTCAGGAGGCCAGCGTTATCGTTGATGATTTTCGCGAGCAAGCTCGCTCCTACAAGGTGGTGCGGGGTCTCAGCTTTCCAGCCAGACGTCTCGTGCCCAGTGCCACACCGATTCCCAGGTTTCTTCGGTGACGAGTTCTTCTTCGCCGGACCACAGCACCACGGTGCCGTCTTCTTCGACGCAGTAGTAGTCGTCGCCGTCCTGGCAGATCGGGATCATGCTCCGGTCAACACCGGCATCCCAGGCGTTGGCGGCAACGTCCGGCAGGTAGGTGTGGGACTGTGGGTCGGTGACGGTCACCGGCTCCAGGCTGCCGTAGACCACGTCGCTGACGGTCAGCAGGAATTCCCGGAAGACGAACGGGATATCGATGAACAGTTGTTCCTCGATTTCCACCAGTTGGTCTTCGTCAGGCAGCTCCAGAGGAACCGGTACCGGTTCGTTGGCTTCACGCAATTGTTCGATAACTTCTTCCACGGCCGGGATCCTCTTGCTAGATGGCGCGGTTAATAGGGGCGTTTTATACAGTAGCTCGCTATAAGTGCAACCGTGAAATAGAAAACCCCGGACAAGTCCGGGGTTTTTGTTACAGCGCACTCAAAGCGTGCAGGGATCAGCCGTTCTGGCGGATACCGGCGACCAGCCAAGGCTGGTTTTCGCCCTGTGGACGTTCCATGTTCCAGCTTTCGCTGAACACTTCGCCCTGGTCGAAACGCGAGGTCTTCGACACGCCGCTGAAGGTCAGGGTGGCGATGGTCTTGTCGGCGCGGTCATCCACACCTTCAAGCTGCACTTTCAGGTCTTCGATGTAGGTCGACTGGAAGCCGTCGCCCAAGTCAGCACGTTCGCGCTTGAGGAACTCCAGCAATTGCGGGGTCACGAACTCGGCGATCTTGTCCATTTCGTTGGCGTCCCAGTGTTGCTGCAGCGCCTGGAAGTGGCCACGAGCGGCTTCGACGAAACGCTCTTCGTTGAACCAGGCTGGCGCATTGATCACCGGACGAGCGGCAGGTGCGGCCGAACCCCCAAAGATCGAACCCATTGCAGCAGGCTTCTGTTCGAACACTTCACGCTGCATCGGCGCGCCGGCCGGAGACATGTGCTCCTGCTGCTTGCGGCGACGGGCGGCGATAAAGCGGAAGATCAGGAAGGCGATGACCGCCATGATCAGGATGTCGAAGATCTGCATGCCCTGGAAGCCGCTGCCCATGAACATGGAGGCGAGCAGGCCACCGGCCGCGATACCGGCCAGAGGGCCCAACCAGCGCGAAGCACCGCCAGCCTTGGCAGCGGCGCCTGCTGCACCGGCAGCACCAGCGGTCGCAGCTGCGCCGCCCATGCCGCCGCCGGCAGGGGCCATTTGGCTGGTCTGGTGGCTCGGCGCCGAACCCATGGATTTGCCGCCACCGAAGCGCTTGGCGTTGGCGTCGAGGCTCATCGTCAGGCCGATGCACAACGCCATGGCGATGCTAAGAAAACGTTTCATAAAGGGAATTCCCATTTGTGGATTGCACGCGCGCCATGTTGCACAGGTGTGTTGGCAGTGGCCAGCGGCATAATGTTTCGGGCTTTTGCGTAGGGCCAATACCGAATCGTCTGTAGGACTTAGTACAGATATTGGCCCCACCGTTGCCAAATACAAGGGCGGGCCAACATCCTTCATGTTCTGCAGTTGTTTCAGATTGCTTCGAGCTTGGCGTAGCCCATCATCAGCCACTTGCTGCCTTCGGCGAAGTTCACCTGCACCCGGGCCTGGGCACCGGCGCCTTCGAAGTTGAGGATAACGCCTTCGCCGAAGACCGCATGCTTGACCTGCTGGCCAAGGCTGAACGGCGTTTCGGGAATTTCAGAACCGGCAAACATGCTGCTGGAGTTCTGCTGCTGGCCGCCGCCGAACGGTCGGCTGACGCTGTTGGAGAGGCGCACTTCCTGAATCAGTCCTTTCGGCACTTCACGTACGAAGCGCGACACCTTGTTGTAGGTCTCACTGCCGTACAGGCGCCGGGTTTCGGCGTAGGTCATCACCAGGTTCTGCATGGCCCGGGTGATGCCCACATAGGCCAGGCGGCGTTCCTCTTCCAGGCGGCCGGGCTCTTCCAGGCTCATCTTGTGGGGGAACAGGCCTTCTTCCATGCCCACCAGGAACACGTACGGGAACTCCAGGCCCTTGGCGCTGTGCAAGGTCATCAGCTGGATGCTGTCTTCATGCTCGTCAGCCTGGGTGTCGCCGGCTTCCAGCGAAGCGTGGCCGAGGAATGCCGCCAGTGGCGTCAGGTCTTCGTCTTCTTCGTTGTTTTCGAACGCGCGGGCGGCGCTGACCAGTTCCTCAAGGTTTTCTACCCGGGCTTGGCCTTTCTCGCCTTTTTCCGCTTCGTGGTAGGCGATCAAGCCGGACTGCTCGATCACGGTCTGAGTCATCAGGTGCAGAGGCATTTCCATGCACTTGGCGGCCAGGTTCTCGATCAGCTCGACAAACACGCCCAAGGCACCGGCAGCACGGCCGGTCAGGCCCTTGTTGGCGATCAGCAGGCGCATGGCTTCCCACATCGACACATCGCTGTGGCGTGCATGGTCACGAATCGCTTCGACAGTCTTCTCGCCAATGCCGCGGGCCGGGATATTGATCACCCGCTCCAGCGCCGCATCGTTGCCGCGACCTTCCAGCAAGCGCAGGTAGGCCATGGCGTTCTTGATTTCAGCACGTTCGAAGAAGCGCTGGCCGCCATAGATACGGTACGGAATGCGCTCGCGCAGCAAGGCCTCTTCCAGCACCCGTGATTGGGCGTTGGAACGATAAAGAATCGCGATATCGCTGCGGGCCAGGCCGGTTTTCAGGGCGCTTTCGATGGTTTCCACCACGTAGCGCGCTTCATCGTGTTCGTTGAAGGCGGCGTACAGGTTGATCGCCTCGCCTTCGCCGCCGTCGGTCCACAACTCTTTGCCCAGGCGCCCGGTGTTGTTGGCGATCAAGGCGTTGGCGGCCTTGAGAATCCCGGCCGTGGAGCGGTAGTTCTGCTCCAGGCGGATGGTTTCGGCGTCCGGGAAGTCGTCGCTGTACTGGTAGATGTTCTCGATTTTCGCGCCGCGCCAGCCGTAGATCGACTGATCGTCGTCGCCCACCACCATCAGGCTGTCGCCGCCCTTGGCCAGCAAGCGCAACCAAGCGTACTGCACGGCGTTGGTGTCCTGGAACTCGTCCACCAGGATGTGCCGGAAGCGTTTCTGGTAGTGCGCCAGCAAGCCCGGGTTGTCGCGCCACAGGTCGAGGGCGCGCAGCAGCAATTCGGAGAAGTCGATGACGCCGGCGCGCTGGCAGGCCACTTCGTAGGCTTCATAAATGCTGCGCATGGTGGCCAGGAACAGGTCGCCGCTGGCCTGGATATGTTGCGGGCGCAGGCCTTCATCTTTCTGGCCGTTGATAAACCACTGGGCCTGACGGACCGGCCAGCGTTGTTCATCCAGGCCCAACTCGCGGATCACCCGCTTGACCAGGCGTTGCTGGTCGTCGCTGTCGAGAATCTGGAAAGTCTGGGCGAGGCCGGCTTCCTGCCAATGGGCCCGCAACAAGCGGTGCGCCAGGCCGTGGAAGGTGCCCACCCACATGCCGGCCGGGCTGATGCCCATCAACTGCTCGATGCGATGACGCATCTCGGCAGCGGCCTTGTTGGTGAAGGTCACCGACAGGATGGAGTGAGGTGAGGCGTTCTCGACCTGGATCAACCAGGCGATACGGTGCACCAGCACTCGGGTTTTACCGGAGCCAGCACCGGCCAGGACCAACTGACGGCCAACGGGGGCTGCTACGGCCTGGCGTTGGGCATCGTTGAGGGAGTTCAGCAAAAGGGAGAGATCATCGCGCATCGGCGCATTCTAGGGTGCCCGGGGGAGTCGGGCAAATCCCAATGCCGGATGGTCGCGGGAAAACTTCAGGGCCTACACTGGATAAGGCAGCAATCTATTCACGGTGATGACCGGTCGGTCATTGGCCGCAGCCCGCGCCCTGTCTCACTCAAGCTGTCTGGCTCCAAGGTTTGCGCCTGATTGTCGCGCTGTTTTTATGACGTGGAGCAGTTTGGCCCGAGCGTTTGCTTGTGTATGCTCCGTCGACGTTTCGGGCTCACCATTATAAGAACACTGCCTATGACCCTTAGCATTGACCTGGCTGGCCCTTCGGTGGCGCCGGCGCAGGTTATCCGCAAACACTACGCCATGGAGATGGCGGTCGAGCGCACGCGCCTGCTGTATCAAGGCTCACTGCTGCCTACCTTATTAATGCTGGTGAACGGACTGGTCTGCGCCTGGTTGCTCTGGAGCCCGCAGCGCTACCTGCTGGACAGCATTTGGCTGGTGTGGCTGCTGGCGCTGGTGGCCCTGCGGGTGATTCAGGTGGCGGCGTTCGAGTCCGCTATGCCGAGCCGCCAGGCACAGCCGATCTGGCGCCGAATGTTCATGCTGGGCTCGGCCATCAGCGGCCTGACGCTGGCCAGTGCTGCCATCGCCCTGGTGCCGGTGGACAGCTTCGCGCAGCAGGCCTGGGTGTTCGGCTTGCTCGGCGCGGCGACCTTGTCCGCCAGTGTGGCCTACGCCGTCAGCCTGCCAGCATTCCTGTCGTTTGCCTTGCCCTGCCTGGTGCCGGCGATTATCTATCTGTTCTGGAGCGGTGACCCGCAGCAGCAAGGCTGGGGTTGCCTGGGCCTGATTTTGCTGGCGTCTTTAAGCCTGGTGGCGTGGCAGGTCAATCGCTTGATTCAACGTGGGCTGCTCAGGCGCTTCCAGAACCAGGCGTTGATCGAGCATCTGCAGCAAGCGCAGCAGCGCAGCGAGCAGCTGAATCAGGAACTGGTGCGTGAAGTGGAGCAACGACGCCAGGTCGAGCAAGAGCTGCGTGAGGCGCAGATCGGCCTGCAGCAGCGTGTCGATCAGCGTAGCCAGGAACTGGATGTCGCCAGCCTGGCCCTGAGCAAAAGCGAGGCGCGCCTGGCGATGGCATTGCAGGCCAGCGAACTGGGTCTGTGGGACTGGAACCTGCAAACCGACGAGGTCCACCACACCCAACTCAAGGAACTGTTCGGCCTGGAGCCGGAATACGTCACGGCGATGCTCAGCCATCTCAAGCCGCGGCTGCACCCGGATGATTTGCCGCTGCTCAAGCGTGCGCTGGTGGAACACCTGAAAGGCCGCAGCGAGGATTACCTGGTGGAATACCGGGTGCGCCATGGCGATGGCCATTGGGTGTGGATTCAGGACCGTGGCCGCGCCGTGGAGCGCTCGTCCAGTGGACGCGTCACGCGGATGCTCGGCACCCGCCGCGACATCAGCGCCGGCAAGGTCCTGGAAGAACAGCAGCGCCTGGCATCGACGGTGTTCGAAGCGGCCAGCGAAGGCATCGTGATCCTGAACCCGGACTATGTGCTGGTTGCGGTCAACCAGGCGTTCAGCCGCGTCACCGGCTTCGATATTGATGACATGATCGGCCGCAATGTCGTCGAACTGCCCAGCAGCCGCGACGCGCGTCGCCATTTCCCGGTGATCCGCCAGGCGCTGCTCAGTCACGGCACCTGGCAGGGCGAGCTGGTAGAAACCCGCAAGAATGGCGAACTCTACCCACAATGGCTGCAACTCAATGTAGTGCGGGATATTCGGGGAAATGTCAGCCACATCGTCGGCTTCTTCGCTGATCTGTCCGCGCGGCGCGAATCCGAGGAGCGCATGCGCTACCTCACGCATTACGACGAATTGACCGGGTTGGCCAACCGTTCGCTATTCCGCGAACGGCTGCGCGAAGCCCATCAACGGGTGCGCCAAGGCGGCCGCAGCCTGGCCTTGCTGCATATCAACCTGGACCGTTTCAAGCTGCTCAACGACAGCCTCGGGCATGAAGTGGCCGATCAGTTATTGCAGAAAATGGCCCGGCGCTTGATCAATGCCTTGCCCGAGGCCGACACCATTGCGCGGCTCTCTGGCGATGAATTCGCCGTGCTGTTCGATGCGTACGGCAACCTGTCGAGCCTGGCGCGGGTGGCCACGCGGCTGCTGGCCAAGTTGCGGGTGCCGGTGACGGTGGAAGGGCATGAGCTGGTGGTCAGCGCCTCAATGGGTGTCAGCCTGTTGCCCGACAATGCGCGGGAAATATCCGCACTGGTCAGCCAGTCGAACATGGCGATGCAGCACGCCAAGCATTTGGGCGGGAATAATTTCCAGTTCTACACCGACAGCCTGCAGGCCAGCACCCTGGAGCGTTTGCAGCTGGAAAACCAGCTGCGCAAGGCGATTGATGAGCGCCAACTCACCGTGTTCTACCAACCCAAGCTGTGCCTGGCCAGCGGCAAGCTGAATGCCGCCGAGGCGTTGATTCGCTGGGAGCATCCGCAGTGGGGCATGGTGCCGCCGGGGGACTTTATCGGGCTGGCCGAAGAAACCGGATTGATCGTACCGCTCGGGGAGTTCGTGTTGCGCCAGGCCTGCTGGCAAGCCTGTGAGTGGCAGCGCCAGGGGCTGGAACCGATTCGGGTGTCGGTCAATCTGTCGGTGCATCAGTTGCGCCAAGGGAAGCTGGTCAGCCTGGTGCGCCAGGTGCTGGAAGAAACCGGGCTTGATCCGCAGTACCTGGAGCTGGAGCTGACCGAAAGCCAACTGCTCGACAGTGTCGAGCACATCATTTCCACCTTCCAGCAACTGCGCGACTTGGGTGTGAAACTGGCGATTGATGATTTCGGCACCGGCTACTCGTCTCTCAGCTACCTCAAGCGCATTCCTGTGGATTACGTGAAGATCGACCAGACCTTCATCCGCGGCCTAGGGCAGGGCCGCGAAGATGCCTCGATCACCCGTGCAATCATCGCCATGGCCCACGGGCTGTCGCTCAAGGTGGTGGCCGAGGGCGTGGAAGATCAGCAGCAGCTGGATTTCCTGCGGGCCGAGCAATGCGATGAAGTGCAGGGCTATTTGATCAGTCGGCCGGTGGAAGCGGACGGTCTGGCGGATTTGTTACGAAAAAATGCCGATTTTCCGTAGTTATGCCCAAGCCGCACGCGGGGCTACATCGAGCCTGCCCGCTGTTTCAGCGGGCAGCAGCGTGATTAAGTGATGCATCGAGCGGGCAAATCGGTAATTCTTGTAGTATAACTACAAGCTTGCTACATCCCTGGCGTCTGCCAATAACAAGAGTCCAGCCCTTTGAACCTGTTGCAACATATCGCCCAGTCGCGCCACCTGTTACGCAAATCGGAACTCAAGGTTGCCGATCACGTGCTGCTTGACCCTGCGGCTGTGATGCACAGTTCCATGGCCGACCTGGCCCACAGCGTGGGCATCAGCGAGCCGACCATCGTGCGCTTCTGCCGCGCCATCGGTTGCTCCGGGTTCCAGGACTTGAAGCTCAAGCTGGCCCAGAGCCTCGCCGCCGGTGCGAGCTTCGGGCAGTTCGCGATTCACGAAGACGACTCCGTCGCCGACTACAGCCTGAAAATCTTCGACACCACCCTGCATACCCTGATGGAAGTGCGGGAAAAGCTCGACCCGGTGGAACTGCAAAAAGCCGTGACCGCCATGTCCCAGGCCCAGCGCGTGGAGTTCTATGGTTTCGGCGCGTCCGGCGCGGTGGCGGCGGATGCCCAGCACAAATTCTTCCGTTTGCTGCTGACTGCGGCGGCCTACAGTGACCCGCACATGCAGGCGATGTCGGCGGTGACGTTGAAGCCCACCGACGTGGCGATCTGCATTTCCCAGTCCGGCCGCTCCAAGGATTTGCTGATCACCGCCAACCTGGTGCGTGAAAGCGGCGCGACCCTGATTACCCTGTGCCCGAGCCAGACGCCTTTGGCGGAGCTGTCGACCGTCAACCTGGCGATCGATGTGCACGAAGACACTGAAATCTACACGCCATTGACCTCGCGTATCGCCCACCTGGTGGTGATCGACGTGCTGGCGATGGGCGTGGCCATGGCGCGCGGCCCGAGCCTGGTCAACCACCTCAAGAGCGTGAAGCGCAGCTTGCGCAGCCTTCGGTTGTCGCCCAAATCCGTAAAAGCGCTCGACGACTGATAGTTTGTACGCGGACCAATTGTGGGAGCGGGCTTGCTCGCGAATGCGGAGTGTCAGTCACTGAATATGCTGGCTGGCCCACCGCATTCGCGAGCAAGCCCGCTCCCACATGTTGATTGGGTTCTGCCCCGGAAGATTCATCGTCCTGTCATCCCCGTGCCGCTAAACCGTCATTGCCCAAGCCCATCCTGAACTCCCCGTACTCGCATTGGGAGACTCGAAATGGCTCGGCAATACGAAGAAAGCAACAGCACCGTCAAGACTCGTCGCCAACAGGAAGACCAGCGCCGCATGGCCTTCCGTCGTGCAATTGAAGACCGCTGCGATCAGCGTCAATTGCAACAGAGCATCAGTGACTATCCGGAACTTCATTGGCAGGCACCCGCGGCTGCCCAGCGAAGCGCTCAGCCAGCGCGCTGATCTGTAGCCGCTCGCTGCGGATAAAGCCCAGGAATGCATGGGCCACCGGTGACAGACGCTTGGCCTTGGCCTGCACCAGGCACCAACTGCGGTACAGCGGCAGTTCTTCCACCGGCAGCTCCTTGAGCCCGCCGGTGGCCAGTTCCAGGTTGACCGCGTGGCGCGTCAGCAGTGCCACGCCCAACCCTGCGGTCACGCACTCTCGCTGCGCCTCGGCCGAGGACACTTCCACCGTCTGGGTGAAGTGCACGCGCTTCTCCTTGAAGTACTCCTCGCACGCCATCCGTGTCCCGGACCCTGGTTCGCGCAACAGCAGCGTGTAAGGCTCCAGGTCCTGCAAACGCAGCGGCCCTTGATGGCTCAGCGGATGGTCGTGGGGCGCCACGGCAACAATCGGGTTGTTCAGGAACGGCAGGAATTCCAGGCCCATGTCCTGGGGCACCATGGACATGATCACCAGGTCATCACGGTTGTCCGACAGCCTGCGAATCACCTGGGCGCGGTTGACCACCGTCAGGTGCAGGTTGACCTCCGGGTGCTGGCGCTTGAAGGCGGCAAACAGGTGCGGCACGAAGTACTTGGCGCTGGATTCCACCGCCAGTTTCAGCTGGCCTTGCAATGAGCCCTGCATGTCGGAGAGCTGCATATCGAGGTTTTCCAGGCGGCCGAAGATGTCTCGGCTGGCCCGTTGCAACGCTTCGGCTGCTTCAGTCATATAGAGCTTTTTGCCGACGTAATCGAATAACGGCTGGCCCAGTAGCTCTTCCAGCTGCTTGATTTGTAGGCTAACGGCCGGCTGCGTGAGAGACATTTCTTCAGCTGCGCGGCTGTAAGAGCGCAAATCACAGACCTCATTGAAAATCTGCAACTGACGCAATGTCATACGCATCAATGACTTACGCATTGTTAAAACCCTCCCGTCGCCCTCTGATGCGCTGACTATAAGTCTTTACTTATACACAACCCAATTATTATTGATTTTTGTTAATCCCTGCAGGGGCATAGTGTGTGTCTCGCGATTGGCTTGAAACATTTGGTCACGCGCCGACCCGGCTCCAGCGGGTCGAAGTAGCTAGCAATCGGCTCAAGGGAATTTCCAAGTGATAAAAAAGATCCTGATCGCCAACCGTGGTGAGATTGCCGTACGTATCGTGCGTGCTTGCGCCGAGATGGGTATTCGTTCGGTCGCGGTCTATTCCGATGCCGATCGCCATGCCCTGCATGTAAAGCGCGCAGATGAAGCCCACAGCATCGGTGCCGAGCCGCTGGCCGGTTACCTGAACCCGCGCAAGCTGGTGAACCTCGCGGTGGAAACCGGTTGCGACGCGCTGCACCCCGGCTACGGCTTCCTCTCGGAAAACGCCGAGCTGGCAGACATTTGCGCCGAACGCGGGATCAAATTCATCGGCCCGTCGGCAGAAGTGATTCGCCGCATGGGCGACAAGACCGAAGCCCGCCGCAGCATGATCAAGGCCGGTGTGCCGGTCACCCCTGGCACCGAAGGCAACGTTGCTGACATCGCTGAAGCCCTCACCGAAGGCGACCGTATCGGTTACCCGGTGATGCTCAAGGCCACTTCCGGTGGTGGCGGTCGCGGCATTCGTCGCTGCAACAGCCGTGAAGAACTCGAACAAGCCTTCCCTCGCGTGATTTCCGAAGCCACCAAGGCGTTCGGTTCGGCGGAAGTGTTCCTGGAAAAATGCATCGTCAATCCCAAGCACATCGAGGCGCAGATCCTCGGTGACAGCTTTGGCAACGTGGTGCATCTGTTCGAGCGTGATTGCTCGATTCAGCGCCGCAACCAGAAGCTGATCGAAATCGCCCCGAGCCCCCAGCTGACCCCTGAACAGCGCGCCTACATCGGCGACCTGTCGGTGCGCGCAGCCAAGGCCGTGGGCTACGAGAACGCCGGCACCGTGGAGTTCCTGCTCGCCGAGGGCGAGGTGTACTTCATGGAGATGAACACCCGGGTGCAGGTGGAGCACACCATCACCGAAGAAATCACCGGTATCGACATTGTGCGTGAGCAGATCCGCATCGCGTCGGGCCTGCCGCTGTCGGTCAAGCAAGAAGACATCCAGCACCGTGGTTTCGCGTTGCAGTTCCGGATCAACGCCGAAGACCCGAAGAACAACTTCCTCCCAAGCTTCGGCAAGATCACCCGTTACTACGCACCCGGCGGCCCCGGCGTGCGCACCGACACGGCGATCTATACCGGCTATACCATCCCGCCGTTCTACGACTCCATGTGCCTGAAGCTGGTGGTGTGGGCGTTGACCTGGGAAGAAGCCATGGACCGTGGCCTGCGCGCCCTGGACGACATGCGCCTGCAAGGCGTGAAGACCACCGCCGCCTACTACCAGGAAATCCTGCGCAACCCGGAATTCCGCAGCGGCCAGTTCAACACCAGTTTCGTGGAAAGCCACCCTGAGCTGACCAACTACTCGATCAAGCGCAAACCCGAAGAGCTGGCCCTGGCCATCGCCGCCGCCATCGCCGCCCACGCAGGCCTGTGAGGAATATAAGAATGAGCAAGAAGATCTTCGTAACCGACACCATCCTGCGCGACGCCCACCAATCGTTGCTGGCGACCCGCATGCGCACCGACGACATGCTGCCGATCTGCGACAAGCTCGACAAAGTCGGCTACTGGTCCCTGGAAGTCTGGGGCGGCGCGACCTTCGACGCCTGTGTACGCTTCCTGAAAGAAGACCCGTGGGAGCGCCTGCGCAAGTTGCGTGCGGCATTGCCCAACACGCGCCTGCAAATGCTGCTGCGCGGCCAGAACCTGCTGGGCTACCGCCACTACAGCGACGACGTGGTCAAAGCCTTCGTCGCTAAAGCTGCCGTCAACGGTATCGACGTGTTCCGCATCTTCGATGCGATGAACGACGTGCGTAACCTGCGGGTGGCCATCGAAGCGGTGAAAGCGGCGGGCAAACATGCCCAGGGCACCATCGCCTACACCACCAGCCCGGTGCACACCGTCGAAGCGTTCGTGGCCCAGGCCAAGCAGTTGGAATCCATGGGTTGCGACTCGATCGCGATCAAGGACATGGCCGGCCTGCTGACGCCGTATGCCACCGGCGAACTGGTCAAGGCGCTGAAAGCCGAGCAAAGCCTGCCGATCTTCATCCACTCCCACGACACCGCCGGCCTGGCTGCGATGTGCCAACTCAAGGCTATCGAAAACGGCGCCGACCATATCGACACCGCCATCTCCAGCTTCGCCTGGGGCACCAGCCACCCGGGCACCGAGTCGATGGTCGCCGCCCTCAAAGGCAGCGAGTTCGACACCGGCCTGAGCCTGGAACTGCTGCAGGAAATCGGCCTGTACTTCTACGCCGTGCGTAAGAAGTACCACCAGTTCGAAAGCGAATTCACGGCGGTCGATACCCGTGTGCAAGTCAACCAGGTACCGGGCGGGATGATTTCCAACCTGGCCAACCAGTTGAAAGAGCAGGGCGCGCTGAACCGCATGAGCGAAGTGCTGGCTGAAATCCCGCGGGTGCGTGAAGACCTCGGCTTCCCGCCGCTGGTTACCCCGACCTCGCAGATTGTCGGCACCCAGGCGTTCTTCAACGTGCTGGCCGGCGAGCGCTACAAGACCATCACCAACGAAGTGAAGCTGTACCTGCAAGGCGGCTACGGCAAGGCGCCGGGCACTGTGAATGAAAAACTGCGGCGCCAGGCCATCGGCAGCGAAGAGGTGATCGACGTCCGTCCGGCCGATCTGCTCAAGCCGGAAATGACCAAGCTGCGCGGCGAAATCGGCGCGCTGGCCAAGTCCGAAGAAGACGTGCTGACCTACGCCATGTTCCCGGACATCGGCCGCAAGTTCCTCGAAGAGCGTGATGCCGGCACCTTGAGCCCTGAAGTGTTGTTGCCGATTCCTGAAGCCGGCGGCGTGGCCCGCGCCGGTGGTGAAGGTGTGCCGACCGAGTTCGTGATCGACGTGCACGGCGAAAGCTACCGCGTGGATATTACCGGCGTTGGCGTCAAGGCTGAAGGCAAGCGCCACTTCTACCTGTCCATCGACGGCATGCCCGAAGAAGTAGTGTTCGAACCGCTCAACGAATTCGTCAGCAGCGGCGGCAGCAAGCGCAAGCACGCCACCGAGCCGGGTCATGTCAGCACGGCGATGCCGGGCAACATCGTCGACGTGCTGGTCAAGGAAGGCGACGTGGTCAAGGCCGGCCAGGCCGTGTTGATCACTGAAGCGATGAAGATGGAGACCGAAGTACAGGCGTCTATCGCCGGCAAGGTCACCGCCGTTCACGTGGCCAAGGGCGACCGGGTCAACCCGGGCGAAATCCTGATTGAAATCGAAGGCTGACTGACAGCCTTCGACACTACCGCTTAATCCTCGGGGGGGCATGTGCCCCCTTTTTTTTCGCCTGTGATTTGCCCTCAGGCCGCCACGGCTTCCTTGGGTTTGAACGCCACAAAAACGCCGGTTGGGGTGTAGATCAGCTCCGGGGTGTAGGCCTTCAGGTTGCTGGTAACCGTGCCGAACTCGCCGTCAACCTGCTGGGCATCAACCACCCGTAGTTGCCGCGCCAGGAGCTGGTCGGTCTCGGCGCTGACTTCGATGTTCAACGTGGCGTTGTTCAGGACGGCGCGGTTGTCGACTTTCAACGTGCTGTGGGTTTCATCCGTGCCGACCTTGAAGGCCAGTGTCGAATCCGGTTCAAGGCGCAAGGTGTCCTTGACCCTTGTCTGCGACTTGGTGGCTGGGTCGAGCAGCAGGGTGCCCGCAACATTCAGGCTGCCGACGGTGCCACCCGTGTAGGTGCCTCCCGGGCGGATGTGCATCTCCCCGCCGATTCGGCTTTTGTTGACCAGGGTCGCGTTGGCGTAGACCTCGCCCTTCTGGTTGGCGGGCACGGGGCCGGTCAAGGTCCAGGCGCCGCTGCCCACCCACAGGTGTTGCATCTGGCTGGCGCCGTCAAAGCTGCCACCCTTGGCACTGTCCAGGAGCACCTGGTTGGTGCCGCTGCCTCCGTCGACTGCGCCGTCGAAACCGCCGCTGCTGCGCACAATCAACAGGTCGTCGCCGCCGCCCATGTCCAGGGCAATGCCGTTGCTGCCTTTGATCAGGCCTGCGTTCACCACCTCGTCTGCCTGGTTGCCCGCAAGTTTTACCCCGGTACCCTTTTTGTTTTCGATAAGGCCCTGGTTTTCCAGCCAGACAGGGTTCTGGCCGGCGCTTGAAAGGCCCTGGGTCGTGGCGGTAGGTGAGTTGGTGATTTCGACGCCTCGCAGTGAAGTGCGTGGGCCGGTTTTGGCGTAGGGGGAAATCAGCTGGCTGACACTATCGATATCCAGTCCTGCCCCACTGTTGAGGGTTACGGAGATGGAGGTGAAGTTTGCGCCGACCGGGGCGGCTGAAGGTGGCCGAGGCGCCACGGCCTCGGCCAATGACCGAGTGCCGTAGGCCAGCAGGGAGCCCATGGAAGGAAAGTACGGGATTGTCGACGACATAATGTTCCGGCCTCTTGGGTAAAAGAGACCGGAATGTAGCGAGCAACCCGGGTTGATGACTGTCAGGACATTGGGCCGATGCTTGCGGGATTGTTCCTCAATTCACCAAGGTTAGAACGCCATCTGCCAGTTGCCCATCAGTCCTTGTTGATGGCTGTTGCTGCCGACCTCGGCGGTGTAGGCCAAGCCCACGGTCTGTTGCGCCGAGAGTGCCAGGTCGATCCCGGTTTGCAAGGCCAGACTGTCACGGTCAAGGGAGGTGCCTTCGATGTTGAAGTCACTGTTGAAGGTCGGTCGTTTTACCCAGGCGGAGGATTGGCGCACGCTGCTGCCCACGTCGCCGTAGAGATGCTTCCAGCTTGTGCTTAGATGCGGTTTCAAGGTCATCCGGTTGTCCATTTCAAATGCGCTGGCCATGCGCAGGCCGAAGGTGCTGCTGAGGTTTTCCTGGGTCTGGGTGCCGACGTTCAGCGCGGTAAAACGGCCTTTTTCGGTGTAACGGTCACGGTGATAGCGCTGGTAGCCGACACCGGCATAGGGTTCGACGCTGAAGCTGCCCTTGTCCAGTTGATAGCCCAGTTCGGCGAAAGCGTTCTGGCTTTGGGCGTTGTATTTGCCTTTGGCCTGCTCGCGATAATCAACGAAGTCAAAGTCCACGGAGCGTTTGGTTTGGCCGGCATGGCTGCTGTAGATCGCACCCAAGCGCAGAGCCAGTGGCCCGTCTTGCCGCACCGCGTAACCACCAAGGTGCCAGCTGTCCAGATCACTCTTGAAGCGTTTGGCGCTCAGGTCGCTGGCAGATTTGGCGCCCATCACCCCCACTCGCCAGGCGTCGTTCAGTGCCCAGTCGCCACCCAGCATCAGGCCTTTAGTGCGGCGATCCAGCCCCGCGCTACCGTGCTGCCCGTCGAGCTTGCCAGTGTCGCCCAGAGCCTGGAGCCAGACGCGGCCATTGCCTGCGCCATCGCTGACGTTGCGACCGTCGCTCAGTTGGCGCATGGCTGAAAGCAGGCTGCTATTGAGCTGTTTCATGCTGTCTTGAGTGGCGGTGCCGAGGTTGGCGTTCTGGCTGCCTGCCAGTTGCTCAAGGACCGCACCCACACGGCCGGGTGCCAGATTGCCGAGTTCCCGGGCGACACTTTCCATTTCGTACTCATCCCATTCGTTGAGTTCTCCCGACTCGAGAAGGGTGTCCACGGCGGAGTCCAGCACGCGAGCGACCTGCTGCCCGTTGCGGGTGGTCGCTTGGTCGGCGAAGTAGAAGTCGGGAGTGGGCTCGGGTGGCTTGGGATACAGGTGGCCCTGTTGGCCGACCACCGGCTGTGGGGTGAACCACTCGCTGTCTGGATCAATCTCCCCTTGTGCCAGGACGAATTGAGCACTGGTGGCTCCCAGTGCGAAGGTGATGGCGACAGCGAGTTGTTTCTGTAGGAGTGGCATCTAAACCGAACCTCTTGATGTATGAGGTCGGGAAATCTAGCGAGGTAAAGGGCGGATAAATGTCAGGCTATCCACCCCTGCCTTGCCGGAGATGTCTCTAGTGGGCTGCGATTAAAAACTCATCTGCCATTGCCCGATCAACCCGTGATTGCGGCTGTTACTGCCTATTTCGCCGCTGTAGCCCACGCCCAGCGTGTGGCGGGCCGACAGGCCAACATCCAGCCCGGCCTCCAGCATCAAGCTGTCACGGTCCAGTGCGCTGCCTTCGACGTTGAACGCGGTACCGCCCATCAGGAAGGCCTGGCGAGTGCTGCTGTCGACATCGCCGTAGGTGTGTTTCCAGCCGGCGCTGACCCGGGGCGTGAGGCTGATGCCATTGTCGAGCTGGCTCAGGTGCGCCAGGCGCAGGCCGAACGTGCTGCTGAAATTGTCCTGGGTTTGCCCATCGACACGCAGCGCGGCGGCGCCGCCTTTTTCGTTATAGCTGTCGCGGTGGTAGCGCTGGTAACCGAGGTTGGCGAACGGCTCGGCGCTCAGACGCCCGCTGCCCAGGGCATAACCCAGTTCGGCGAAGGCTTGTTGGCTGTTGGCGTCGTAGTCACCTTTGGGGCGATCGCTGAAACCGTCGAAGGTCACGGTGCGTTTGCTGTCGCCTTGATGCCCACTGTAGGCAGCACCAAGGCGCAAGGCCAGCGGTCCACTCTGGCGCATGGCGTAGACACCGGCGTGCCAGCTGTCGACGCTGCCATCGACGCCGGTGGTGTCCAGGTCGGTCTTCGAATATCCGCCCAGTACGCCCACGCGCCAGTCCGAATCGAGCGCCCAATCGGCCCCCAGCACGCTGCCCTTGGTGCGCTGGGTCAGGCCATTGCTGCCGTGGTCGCCGTCGAGCTTGCCGTAGCTGCCGATGCCTTGCAGCCACAGGCGGCCCCTGGCATTCGGATCGTTGAGGTTACGGGCTTCGGCGGGTACGCCAGTGGCGGCCAGTACGGGGGTGTCTTTTTGATCAAGGCCCACCAGCAATCCTGCGCCGCCGCCCAGTTGATGCATGGCGCTCAGCATGCTGTTGCCGACCTGGGCGCTGGCGCCGAGGGTCGCGCTGGTCAGGTTGGCAGTGCTGCTGCCCGCCAGTTGCTCGATGGCGGCACCGGCGCTGTTGTTGGTGGTGTTGAGCAGGGCGTTATACAGCGGGTTGTTGTTGCCCAGGCTCGCCAGGGCATTGGCGGCGCGGGTGCCGTTGCCGGTGTTGGCGAACTGATTGAAGGCCACGTCGTTGCGGGTGTAGGTCAGGCCAACCTGGGTAGGGCTGTAATCCAGGGTGGGGGTGAGGAAGGCATAGTCGCTGGTGACCTTGCCGAATGTGCCATTGATACTGCCGGCCTGCAGCACCGTGTAGTGGCTCTGCCACGGGTAGGTGCCGGTGCCGGGATTGACCGCCAGGGTCGCGCTGTTCAGATAGGCAGTGCCACCGATCTGAACCGGTGCGCTGCTGCCGTCGGCATTCACGCCATAGGCCAGGGTCGAGCCGCTGGTCATGGTCAGGTCGCGGGTGATGCTGGCGGTGCCGAGTGCAGTGTTGGTCTGCAACGTGCCTTTGACCAACAGGCTGCCGACGCTGCCGCCACCGGCATAAATACCGCCTTCATCGACGGTCACGTTGCCGGCGATCCCGCCTTGGTTGATCAGCTTGGCGCCGCTGAAAATCTCGCCGCCATCGCTGAAGTCACCGCTGCCAGTGAGGGTCCAGGTGCCTTGCTTCACGTCCAGCCATTCAAAGTTGCGGCTGTCGCCGAAACTGCCGCCGGCGGCGTCGTCCATGATCACGCGGTCATATCCGGCGCCGCCATCCACCACGCCGACAAAGCGGCTGCCGCCGAGCAGGGTCAGCTTGTCATCGCCGCCGCCCATATCCAGGGCCAGGCCATTACTGCCGCTGATCAAGCCAGCGTTGACCACCGTGTCGGCAAACTCGCCGACGAACTTCACGCCGAAGCCATCCAGACCCTGGATGGTGCCGTGGTTGATCAGGGTCGTGGCTGCCAGTCCCGGGCCGTCGCTGCCGTCGTCCACCAGCACCGCGTTATTGGCCCCGCTCACCAGCGCGCCGACACCGTTGAACACATAGCCACCGCCGAGGGCGATGCCTTCGCTGCCGTTGGCAAAGCCGTTCTTGTCGACGCCACCGGCGCCCACGCCCTGGATGACTCCGTAGTTTTCAATGTGGGCGATCTTGTCGATGTCCACGCCGTCGCCGTCGCCATCTGGCTGCAGTCCGGAGAATGCGCCAGTGATGGTGCCGTGGTTGATCACCGTGCCGTCTCCGTCGGAGCCAAAGCCCGAGCCGTTACGGCCGATCACCGTGCCGTAGTTGGTCAGCGTGGCGCCCAGGTCGGTGGTGATGCCGTGGCGCCCGCCGGAGATGAGGCCGTAGTTGGTGACGGTCACGCCGGTGGCGGAGTCGATGTCGACGCCATCGAATTTGTCATCGCGCGAGTGGGTGTCGCCGGTGGAAATCTCGCCGTAGTTGGTGATGCTGGCGTTGCCGCCGGTCTTCATGCCGTCGCTGGCGTCACCGCGAATCAGCCCGCCCTGGCGGTTGATGATAGTGGTGGTGACGTTGGAGCTGCGGATCGCATCCAGGTCCAGACCTTGGCCGGTGGTGGAGCGAATGGTACCGCTGTTGTCGATCAACAGGCTGCCGCTGGCGAAATTACTGTCGATGCGCAGCGCGTCGTTGGCACCCTGGATCACGCCGCCGGCTCGGTTGTAGATGCTGTAGTTGCGCGTACCGGAGAGGCTGCCGCTGCTGTCGATGGCCCGGCCACCCGTGGAGGTAATGCTGCCGGAGTTGTCGATCACCACGCCATTACCGGTGGTGCCGTCTTTCAAGGTCACTGCGACTTTGGAAGTCGTGATGCTGCCCGGTGCCGAAATCGTCAACGAGTCACTGCCACCCAGGGTTTGCCCGGTGGTGGTGGGCGTGTCGATCTGCAGCGTCTTGGTTGGCGTGGGCGCCGCATCGGCAAAACCGCTGCTGACCAGCAGGCCGAGAGTGAGCGCAAGGCGCTGGGGCGAAGGGGGCATGGCGGGCGACCTTGTTTTTGGAAAAGAGTCGACCTGTATAGCGGAGGTTTTTTACAGAATGATGGCGGGGAGGTGACGGGATGGAATTTGCAATTTATTGCAGTTTCTATGACGTTATCTTGAGATAAATGCATTTTAATGCAGTTCTTAAGGATGTTCAGGGCTCTGGTTTGCACTATATTGCATTTAAAGCCTCTTTCGTTCCTAAAAGAACGCACTAAATTGCAGGTCAAAGCCATGTTCAGCCTGACATTACAGACATTCTGAGTGCGAGTGGCTTGCCCGCCGTGACAATGAATCATCCCGGTATCGCTCTAAAGAACTTGCCACAGTGGGGATTGAAATGAGCCTGACGGTTGAAGAACGAACCCGGTTGATCGAAAGCATTCAGGATGCATTGGCCGAGGGAACGCTGGAAATAGCCGAGGCGGTGCGCCGGCTGCGAACGGAAGTCACTGGGCTGCACCAGAGCCAGTTTGCCAAGATGTGCAAAATTTCCGTACGCACGTTGGTGCACATCGAACATGGCGAGGGCAATCAGACGCTGAAGTCGTTGAACGCAGTGTTCAGGCCGTTTGGGTTGAAGATGGGAGTGGTGAAGGTTCGCAGGAGCTTGTAGGAAAAGGCGATGGCGTGGTGTTTGATCGTGAGCAAGTATTTCAAGGTATGGATGCTCGCCTATTCGCGTCGGCTGAGCGCAAGGTTCGGATACGCTGAAGATACAATGTGGGAGCCGGGCTTGCCCGCGATGACGGTGTGTCAGTTAATACATTTGTGACTGATACACCGCTTTCGCGAGCAAGCCCGCTCCCACATTTCTCAGGGGGTGGCAGGGCGGCTTAGGTACGGCACTCCACCAGCGTTTTCAGTTGACCCGAACCTGCCTGGTTCTCATCCGACAGCCACCGCTCAAACCCCGCTCCAATCGCCGGCCATTCCCCATCCAGGATCGAATACCACGCCGTATCCCGGTTGCGGCCCTTGACCACGGTGTGCTGGCGAAACACCCCTTCAAAACTGAATCCCAAACGCTCGGCCGCATTTTTGGAGCGGGCGTTGGCGTTATTGCACTTCCATTCCAGGCGACGATTGCCCAGCTCAAACGAGTGCTTGGCCAGCAGGTACACCGCCTCGGTGCTTTTCGGAGAGCGTTGCATCGGCGCGCCGAAGGTCACGTGGCCGATTTCGATGCGGCCTTGCTCGGGCACGATGGACATCAGGCTGAGGATGCCTTGTACGTCGCCGCTGGCCTTGTCGATCACGCTGAAGAAGTACGGGTCGCTGTGGGACGCGTGGTTGTTCAGCCAGGCGTCGAAGGCGGCGCGCTCGGGGAACGGGCCGTAAGGCAAATAGTCCCACAGCTTCGGATCAGCACCGGGGCCTTGCAGGGCGTTGAACAGGTCATCGCCGTGGCGGGCCGGGTCTAGTTTTTCCAGGCGGATGAAGCGCCCTTCGATAACGGTGACGGTGGGCGCCGGGACGCCTTTCCAGTCGGCCAATGATGTCGTCATGCTGTGCTTCTCCTTAAAGACCTTTGCGAAACTGGATAAAGCCGGGGCGTTCGGCGATGCGTTCGTATAGCTGGATGGCGGTGGCGTTGGTCTCGTGGGTCAGCCAGTGGACCTTGCAGCAGCCGTCGGCCTTGGCGGTGGCGTAGACGAATTCGATCAGTTTGCGGCCGACGCCGGTACCACGTTGGGCCGGGTCTACCAGCAAGTCCTGCAGGTAGCAGGAGTTTTCGATGCTCCAGTTGGAGCGGTGGTAGATGAAGTTGACCATGCCTACGGCCTTGCCGTCCTGCCAGGCCAGGGCCGAATGGGTCGGCTCATGGGCGTCGATCAGGCGTTGCCAAGTGTTCTGGCTGACGGCGTCGGGCAACTCGGTGTTGTAAAAACGCATGTAGGCCTGCCACAGGGGCAGCCATGCGGCGTGGTCGGCGGCGCTGACCTGGCGGATTTCGATCTGGCTCATGATGGCTCCTTGGGGATAAAGCGGGCGAGGGTCTGGTCGCGCACATCGGTGCTGGCCGCGAGGCCCTCACGAACCCCGGCGATGTCTGCCGGGCTGCGGTTCTGGCTTAGTTTGCGTTTGCCTTCCAGGCGCTGGATGGGCAGGGCAAAGCCGACGATGGCCTTAAGCATGCCGTCGATGTAATCGGCCGGCGCATCGCTGACGTTCCAGGGTTGGGCGCGCTTGCCTTCATGGCGGTCGGTGAGGGCACTGACCAGCTCCAGCAGGCGCTCGGCGTCGGTGAACACTTCGCCGGTGCCGTAGGCATGTACCGCGATGTAGTTCCAGGTCGGCACCACTTTGCCGTGTTCGGCTTTGGCCGGGTAAAACGACGGGCTGACGTAGGCCTCGGCACCGGCAAAAATCACCAGGGCCTCGCCGCCATTTTGCAGGTCCTGCCACTGGCGATTGGCCTTGGCCATGTGCCCGTAAAGGGTGCCGTTGGGCCCTTCATCGGGGTTGAGCAGCAGCGGCAAATGGCTGGCTTGCAGGCCTTGCTCGCCGAAAGTGACCAGTTGCGCCAGGCGCGTGTGCTGGATCAGTTGCTGGATTTCGGGCAAGTCGTCGAGGGCAAAGGCGCGTGGTGTGTACATGAAGATTTTCCTTGGCGAATGCCTGCATCCTAGGCAGGCTATTGGTTCGTTGTAAGAGCCATCTACAGTCAATTTCATAGGTCCAATTCCATGCCTGCGTTAGAACCACCGCTCTCGTTCAACCCGGCGGGTATCGAGTTGGACCGCCGCCAGGGCCTCACGCGCCAGCTCTATCAGGCGCTGCGCCAGCGGGTATTGGATGGCCGGCTGGTCAGTGGCACCCGGCTCCCCGCCAGCCGCGACCTGGCGGCAGCGTTGTCGATCTCACGCAATAGCGTGGTCCGCGCTTACGACCAGCTGTATGCCGAAGGATTTATCGAAGGCCGAGTGGGTGATGGCACCTATGTCGCGCAATTGCCACAGACGCCGACTCCCGGAAAAAAACTATCCACAAAAGTGTCCACAGGGTTATCAACAGGCTTATCCCCAGGGTTATCCACAAAACGGCCGGATTTACCTGGGGTTTCGTCCAGTCAAGTTATCCACAGCGGTGCGTTGGCGCGGGTGGAAAACAATCATTTGGCACTTCCACCCAGCGGTCCGCCGAGGGCTTTCAGGGTGGGCGTACCGGCTTTTGATCTGTTCCCCTTCGACGTGTGGGCCAAGCTGAATGCGGCTTTCTGGCGCAAGCCGGACTTGCAGCAACTGTGTTATGGCGACCCGGCAGGCGACGAGCGCCTGCGTGGATTGATTGCTGCCTATTTGCGCAGTTCTCGCGGCATGCAGTGCAGTGCTGAGCAAATAGTGATCACCAGTGGCGCGCAGCAGGCAATCAGCCTTTGTGCACAGTTGCTGGTGGAGCCCGGCGATGCAGTTGCGATTGAAAATCCGGGGTATCGGGCGGCGGGCCATGCGTTCGCAGTGGCGGGGGGCCAATTGCATGGCGTGACGGTGGACAGCGAGGGCATCGACTGCGCTGCCTTGAACGGCCTCGGCAGTTGCCGCTTGGCCTACGTCACCCCATCGCATCAATACCCAACGGGTGTGATGATGAGCCTGGCCCGGCGCCTGGAACTGCTGGCCTGGGCCGAGCGTACGGGCGGCTGGATCGTCGAGGACGACTACGACGGTGAGTACCGCTACAGCGGCGCGCCCCTGGCTCCGCTGGCGGCCCTGGATCGTACGGGGCGGGTGCTGTATGTCGGGACCTTCGGCAAGGTGGCCTTTCCGGCGCTGCGCCTGGGTTACCTGGTGTTGCCGGTCGGCCTGGTCCAGGCCTTTGCCCGTCGCCGTGCGGTGGACGTGCGCCACTCGGAAGTCAGCACTCAAGCGGTGATGGCGGAGTTCATGGCGACCGGGCACTTTCAACGCCATGTGCGCCGCATGCGCCGAGCCGCGCAGAGCCGGCTCAATGCGCTGGTGGCCGAATGGCCCGCTGGTATCGATGGCGTTGGCCGCCTCCCGTCAGTGGCGGCCGGGCTGCACTTGACCGTGCGGGTCGATAGTCTGGCGCGGGAACAGGCGCTGATCGCACAGGCAGCGGCGGTGGGTGTGGAGGTCAATGGCCTGAGCAGCTATTGGTTGCCGGACTCGCTTACACCGCTGGATCAGCGTGCAGGATTGGTGTTGGGGTTTGCTGCCGTGCCCGAGGCGCAGATCAGCCAGGCGTTGAAGCGCTTGAGCCAGGTTTGGCGCGCGCCGGTTACGCGCTGAGGCGCAACCGGCGGCAACCGATCAGGTGCCGGACTTGATCTTGGTCCAGGCGCGGGTCCTGGCCCGTTCGGCATCACGTCCCAGCGGCTTGAGGGTATACAGCGTGGACATGGCGGCCTCGGTCGGGTACAGGTTGGGGTTGTTGCGAATGGCCGGGTCCACCAAACCGGTGGCGTCCTTGTTGGGGTTGGGATAACCGACAAAGTCACTGATCGGCGCGATCACGCCCGGTTGCAGCAGGTAGTTGATAAAGGTGTAGGCGTCTTCCGGGTCCTTGGCGCCTTTGGGGATGGCGAGCATATCGAACCAGATTGGCGCACCTTCTTTCGGCAGGCGCATGTCCACGGTCACGCCGTTCTTGGCTTCCTTGGCGCGGTTGGCGGCCTGGGAGAAGCTGCCGGAATAGCCGACCGCCACGCAGATGTCACCGTTGGCAATGTCGGCCATGTACTTGGACGAGTGGAAATAGGTGATGTACGGACGGATCTTCATCAGCAGCGCTTCGGCTTTGACATAGTCCGCCGGGTTGCTGCTGTTGGGGTCCAGGCCCAGGTGCTGCAAGGCCAGCGGCAGGATCTCCGACGGCGAATCCAGCAGCGCCACGCCGCATTGCTTGAGCTTGCTGATGTTTTCGACGTTGAAGATCAAGTCCCAGCTGTCCACGGGCGCGTTGGCACCCAGCGCGGCCTTGACCTTGTCCGGGTTGAAGCCGATCAGGATGGTGCCGTACATGTAGGGCACGGCGAACTTATTACCCGGGTCGTTGGCCTCGATCAGCTTCATCAACTTGGGATCGAGGTGGTTCCAGTTGGGCAGTTTGCTGCGGTCCAGCGGCTGGAACACCGAGGCTTCGATCTGCTTGGCCAGGAACACGTTGGACGGCACCACCACGTCATAGCCGGAGTTGCCGGTCAGCAGCTTGGCCTCAAGGGCTTCGTTGGTGTCGAAGATGTCGTAGACCAGCTTGACGCTGGGGTTCTGCGCCTTGAAATCTTCCAGGGCCTTGGGGGTGATGTAGTCGAACCAGTTGTAGACCCGCAGGGTTCTTTCTTCGGCGTGCGCGGCCCCGCTCAGCACGGCGGCGCAGAGGACGAGATGCTTGAGCATGTTCATTGGGCGAATCCCTCAAAACCTTCGAGAACGTTGACGGCATTGATGCCGATTTCTTCCACGGCATAGCCGCCTTCCATCACAAACAGCGTCGGTTTGCCGAGGCGGGCGATTCGCGCGCCCATCGCCAGGTAGTCTGGGCTGTCGAGCTTGAACTGGGAGATCGGGTCGTCCTTGAAGGTGTCCACGCCCAGCGACACCACGATGATGTCGGCGCCATAGCGCTCAATCTCCTCACACGCCTGCTCCAGCGCGGCGCTCCAGCGGTCCCAGCCAGAACCTGCAGGCAGCGGATAATTGAAGTTGAAACCTTCACCGGCGCCTTCGCCCGACTCGTCGGCATAGCCCAGGAAGAACGGAAATTCCGCTTCCGGATGGCCATGGATCGAGGTGAACAGCACATCGTTGCGCTCGTAGAAAATCGACTGGGTACCGTTGCCGTGGTGGTAGTCCACGTCGAGGATGGCGACCTTCCCGTGGCCCTGGTCGAGAAACGCCTGGGCTGCGATCGCCGCGTTGTTCAGGTAGCAATAGCCGCCCATCAAGTCGCTGGCGGCATGGTGCCCGGGCGGACGGCACAGGGCGAAGGCGCTTTGGGCACCTTGCTGGATCGCCTGTTGCGCAGTCAGCGCGACTTGCGCTGCGCTGTAGGCCGCTTGCCAGGTGCCGGCGGTGATCGGCGCGCCGCCGTCGAAGCTGTAATAGCCGAGCTGGCCGTGCAGGCTGGTGGGGATGACCCGGCGCAAAGTGCGTGCGGGCCAGGTGTAGGGCAGCAGATCTCCGTCCTGGCCGAACGCGGTCCAGCGCTCCCAGGCGCCTTTAAAGAAGTCCAGATAGGCGGGGCTGTGAATGCGTTGCAGCGGCGCCAGGCCAAAATCGTTGGGCGCTTGCACCGGTCCCAGTTCGCGCTCCTTGACCCGTTGCAACACATGGTCGGCGCGCGAGGGCATTTCAAAACACGGCATCAGTTGCCCGTCCATCAACTCGCACCGGCCATGATGCAGGTGGTGATCGTCCGAGTAGATCGTCAGCATATTGTTGTTCTCCGCAGGCTGAATCGGTGAGGTCCAGTCTTGCGGCGGGTGGGTTTAATGAGAATGGCAGGAGCGGCCAAAAGGGGATCAATATGGCCAAAGTGTGTGACCGCAATTCGCCCCGAAATGGCGCGGCCACGCCCCACCAAGTGGCTTCAGGGGCGGAACTGGCTGGGCGCTACGCCGCTCCAGCGCACAAAGGCGTGACGGAAACTCGCGGTTTCGCTGAAGCCCAGCGCCTCGGCAATTCGGTAAATGGGCAGTTCATCCTCGCCCAGCAACCGTTTGGCCCGCTCGAAGCGTAGCTCGTCCAGCAACTCCTGATAGCTGCAGCCCAAGTCATGCAGGTGCCGGCGTAGCGTGCGGGGGGAGCAGTTCATCTGCTCGGCCAGGCCATCGAGTCCCGGCGCGGCGCTGAGTTGGTTGGCGAGCAGGTGGCGAATCTTGCCCAGCCACGCCTGGCGCCCGGTGAACTCGGTGTTTTGCTTGCGGCAGCGCTCGGCCATGGCCTGGTGGGTGACGGCGTCGGCTAATGGCAGGGGCTGGTCCAGCCAGCTTCGGTCGAAGGCAAACGCGTTGGCGGTGGCGCCGAATTGCAGCGAGCAGGCAAAGCTTTCGGCGTACCGCGCGCGGTAATCCGGGGCGTCATGTTCAAAGCGCGCACCCAGCAGCGGCAAGGCATGCCCCAGCAGGTCGTCGCAGATCACCTTCAACGAGGCCAGGCAGAGTTCGACGTTGAACATTTCCAGTGCCGGATTTTCCCGGTAATCCGCGGCGCTGAACCAGATGCGCGTGCCGTCTTCCTCGAGGTCCAGCTCGAAAAGTGTTCCCAGCAGCGCCGGATACCGCAGCGCAAGGCGCAAAGCGTCACCGAAGGTGGCACTGGTGAGCAGCGCGTAACCGAGCATGCCATAGGAAGAAACGTGCATTTGCCGGCCCAGCTCCAGGCCGATATCCCGGCGCAGGGCCACGGCGTTGGCGCACACGCGCATCTCCTGGTTGGTGGTGATGCGGGTGTCGGCGCGGCTCAAGTCCGCCGCGCAGATACCGCTGCCGGCCAGCAAGGCCTCGGCGGGTTGGCCTTCCGCCTTGAAGGTATTCAGCACCAACGAGACGGCATTGAGGGTGGTGAGGTGGGAGTGCAACATGGGTGCTTCCAGCCAGGGGATGGCTGGAAGAGGAGCAAGTTATATGCCGGTCAGTTCAGTTCGCCGCACAGGTCGAGTTCGACCAGGCGGCGGACTTCGGCGGTGTCCAGCCCGGCGCCGATCAAGGCATTGAGCTTGCCGAACACGGCTTCCCGGGTCATCCCGCCACCTGACAACACGCCCACGCCACGCAAGCGGCTACCGGCTTCGTACACATCCAGCTCCACGCCGCCTTCATGGCATTGGGTAATTGCCACCACCACCACGCCGTTATCCTGCGCGCGCTGGAGGCTGGCGAGGAACTGGGGGTTGTCGCTCGGCCCGGTGCCGCTGCCGAAGCATTCCAGCACCAGCGCCTGGATGCCGCTGTCGATCAACCCGTCCAATTGCGCGGCGGCGATGCCCGGCACCAGTGGCAGCACGCCCACATTGGCCAGCGCCTTGGCCTGGCGGTAATGCAGCGCGGCTGGCACCAGTTCGGCCTTGGCCACGCCGCCATTACGCTGTAACGCGGCAAACGGGTGGCGACCAAAACTGCGGATTTTCGCGCAACGGGTCGGGGCCATCAGTGCGCCGTGGAAGTACAGTTGCACGCCCGCCGCCAGGCCTTCGCCCAAGGCTGCCAGCGCACCGCTGACGTTCTCCCAGGCATCGCTGTCGGGCACGCCGGCAGGCAGCATCGAGCCGGTAAACAGCACCGGTGCGGGCAGTCCCAGCAGTTGGAAACTCATGGCGGCCGCGCTGTAGGCCAGGGTGTCGGTGCCGTGCAGCACCAGCACGGCGTCGCAGCCCTCGTCCACCGCCTCAATCACGGCGGCGCGCAGGCGCTGCCAGTAGGCGGGGGTCATGTTGGCGCTGTCGATCAGCGGGGACATTTCCCGGAAGCGCCAGGCTGGCATATTCAGTTGGGCGAGGGCTTCGCTCATTCGCGCTTCAAAACCCGAAGCGGGGGCCAGGCCGTTTGCGCTGGCCTGCATGCCGATGGTGCCGCCGGTGTAGAGCACCATGACGTTGTTGGCTGGTTGCATTGAAGAATCTCCTGAACGAAAAACGCCGCCGGGCCCAGAGCATGCCCAAGGCCGGGCGGCGTGTCATCTATCTAGGTTTAGCGTTGCGTTTGAGCGCTCAGTTCGACCGATGCCTGAGCGGCTGGCTCAGCCTTCACCGGGTTCGCCGGCCAAGCCTTGCGGTCCAGGTCCAGGTCCGGGAACTTGCTGGAATCAAACACCGGAGTCTTGATGCCCGCAGCACGCTGGCCGTCGTAGTCATTCAGGATGCGCATGGCGATCTTGAACAGGAACGCCAGGGCGAACAGGTTGACGAACGCGAGCATGGTCATGGTGATGTCGGCGAAGGCGAACACGGTGCCGAGGTTCTCGATGGAACCCCAGAAAATCAGCACCAGCACCAGCGCGCGGTAGCCCATCAGGACCTTGCGGTTGTCGCCCACGATGAAGCGCAGGTTGCTCTCGCCGAGGTAGTAGTTGTACATGATCGAGGTGAACACGAACAACGCCAGGGCCACCGAGATGAACATCCGGCCCCAGTCACCGACCACTGCCGCCAGGGAGTTCTGGGTCAGGGCAATGCCGTCGCCTTCAAAGCCCGGGGTGTAGAAACCCGAGAGCAGGATCAGCAACGCGGTGCAGGTGCAGATCACAAAGGTGTCGAGGAACACGCTGAACGCTTGCACCACGCCTTGGGCGATCGGGTGCTCTACCGACGCGACTGCCGCCACGTTAGGCGCACTGCCCAGGCCGGCTTCGTTGGCGAACACGCCGCGCTTCACACCCATGATGATCGCGCTGCCCACCAGGCCACCGAAGGCTTGGTCGAGGCCGAAGGCGCTCTTGACGATGGTCGCGAGCATGGCTGGCACGTGGTCGAATTGCAGCACGATCACGTACAGGGTCACGGCGATGTAGACCAGGGTCTTGACCGGCACCAGCAGGTCGGCGATCGAGGCGATACGCTTGATCCCGCCAATGAACACCAGGCCCAGCAGCACAGCCAGGGCCAGGCCGGTGTAGGTGGTGTCGAGGCCAAACGCGTTGTTCAGCGAGTGGGTTACGGCGTGGGCTTGCAGACCGTTGAAGGCGAAACCGAAGGTCACCAGCAGCAGGAACGCCATCACCATGCCCAACCAGCGCTTGTGCAGGCCATGCTGGATGTAATACGCCGGGCCGCCACGGTAGGTGCCTTCAGCGTCGGTGCGTTTGTAGAGCTGGCCGAGGGAGCACTCGATAAAGCTCGAAGACATGCCCACCAGTGCGGTGACCCACATCCAGAACACGGCACCCGGGCCACCCAGGGTCACGGCAATGCCGACGCCTGCGATATTGCCTGCACCCACGCGCCCGGCGAGGCTGAGCATCAGCGCCTGGAACGAGCTGAGTTGGCCGGCGCTGCTTTTCAGGCTGTCGCGAAACACCGAAAACATGTGGAAAAAGTGACGCAACTGAACGAAACGCGAGCGGATCGTGAAGTAACCACCGAGCCCGACAATGAGCACGATCAATACTTTCCCTGAGAGGAAGTCGTTGATGACTTCTAGCATGGAGTGTTCCTCGCTGATTTTTCTAATGGCAAACGCAGGACGGTCCGACGCATCGCTCGGCACCAGGCAGTGCACGACGCTTCGACCCCAATCCTTTTGCGGGTGTTGTTATTCATGCGGTTTCGCGCTTCCCAGGGTCTCGTTACCGACGACCGCTGACGCGAAGAGGGGCGGCACTATACCTAGGAGTGTGTGATCCGTCTGCACGAGGCGATTAAAGGTTTCAGCCAAGGCGTTACGGGCAAGGCAGGTTTGTGGGGCGATCTTGGAGTTTTTATTGGCATCATTTCGCAACCGTGAGGCAAAAAAAAGGGCCTGAAGAACGAGCCTTCAGGCCCTCAAAAGGTGAGAGGTGTCTAGTCCCTCAACCTGGTGAGCGGTGCAACAAACGCTTAGGCCTTCAAAGGGACCAAACGTGGGGCAATCATGTTTTCGGGGCGCAGGATGTCGTCGAGCATGGCGTCGTCGAGCAAGCCTTCTTCGCGCACCAATTCCAGCACGCCGCGGCCGCTTTCAAGGGCGATGCGGGCGATGCGGGTGGCGTTTTCATAGCCGATGTACGGGTTCAGCGCGGTGACCAGGCCGATGGAGTGCTCCACCAGTTCGCGGCAGCGGGCTTCGTTGGCGGTGATGCCGACGATGCAGTGCTCGCGCAGCATGTCCATGGCGCGTTGCAGCAGGCGGATCGAGTCGAAGATCTTGTAGGCGATCAGCGGCTCCATCACGTTCAGTTGCAGCTGGCCGCCTTCGGCCGCGATGGTCAGTGCCAAGTCGTTACCGATGATCTGGAACGCTACCTGGTTCACGGCTTCCGGGATGACCGGGTTGACCTTGCCGGGCATGATCGAGCTGCCTGGCTGACGCGCTGGCAGGTTGATTTCGTTGATGCCGGTACGTGGGCCGCTGGACAGCAGGCGCAGGTCATTGCAGATCTTCGACAGCTTCACCGCGGTACGCTTGAGCATGCCGGAGAACAGCACGAAGGCGCCCATGTCGGAGGTGGCTTCGATCAGGTCGGCAGCCGGTACCAGCGGCTGGCCGCTGATGGTGGCCAGGCGTTGCACGGCCAGGGCTTGGTAACGCGGGTCGGCGTTGATGCCGGTACCGATGGCGGTGCCGCCCAGGTTCACTTCAGTCAGCAGCTCAGGCGCCAGGGTCTTCAGGCGAGCCAGGTCTTCACCGAGGGTGGTGGCGAAGGCACGGAATTCCTGGCCGAGGGTCATCGGCACGGCGTCTTGCAGCTGGGTACGGCCCATCTTCAGGACGTGGCTGAATTCTTCACCTTTGGCAGCGAACGCCTGGATCAGGCTGTCGAGGCTGGCCAACAAGGCGTCGTGGCCCAGCAGCAAACCCAGGCGGATCGCGGTCGGGTAGGCGTCGTTGGTCGACTGCGCCATGTTCACGTCGTTGTTGGGGTGCAGGTATTGATATTCGCCCTTGCTGTGGCCCATGGCCTCCAGCGCGATGTTGGCGATGACTTCGTTGGCATTCATGTTGGTTGAAGTGCCAGCGCCGCCTTGAATCATGTCCACCACGAACTCTTCGTGGAAATCGCCGCGGATCAGACGGGCACAGGCTTCGCTGATGGCAGCGTGCTTGGCTTCGCTAAGCTGGCCCAGCTCGCGGTTGGCGTCAGCAGCTGCCTGCTTGACCATTGCCAGGCCGACCACCAATTTCGGGTAATGCGAAATCGGAACGCCCGAGAGGCGGAAGTTATTCACCGCTCGCAGGGTCTGGATGCCGTAATACGCTTGAGCGGGTACTTCGAGTACGCCAAGCAGGTCTTTTTCTGTGCGGAAAGATGCAGCGGAGGACATGACGGAAATCATCTCGATATGGACCCGGGCTAGGCCGGAACGCTGTGAATGCTAGGCTTGCAGGAGATTTTGGGCCAATGCTGTTAAACACTGGGCTATGCATAAACGGCATAATGTCGGTGTGACCCCGTTACCATAACGGTCGTGTGTGCCAAAATGGTGCATGCCCCGGGAGGATGTGATGAACCTTGAAAGCAAATGGCTGGAAGACTTTAGCGCCCTGGCTGCCACCCGCAGCTTCTCCCAGGCGGCGGAGCGGCGCTTTGTCACCCAGCCGGCGTTCAGTCGACGCATTCGCAGCCTGGAGGCCGCGCTGGGGCTGACACTGGTCAATCGCTCGCGCACGCCGGTCGAACTGACGGCGGCGGGGCAGTTGTTCCTGGTCACCGCGCGTACCGTGGTCGAGCAGCTCGGTGAAGTGCTGCGGCACTTGCATCACCTGGAAGGCGGGCAGGGCGAAGTCATGCAAGTGGCCGCGGCGCACTCCCTGGCGTTGGGCTTCTTCCCGCGCTGGATCGCGCAGTTGCGCAACGAAGGGCTGAACATCGCCACGCGGTTGGTTGCCACCAACGTGGGTGACGCCGTGCATGCCTTGCGCGAAGGCGGTTGCGATTTGATGCTGGCGTTCTACGACCCGGATGCGGCCATGCAGATGGACCCGGAAATCTTCCCGTCGCTGCACCTGGGCAACACCGAGATGCTGCCAGTGTGCGCCGCCGATGCCGACGGCAAGCCGCTGTTCGACCTGGAAGGCGAGGGCAGCGTGCCGCTGCTGGCCTACAGCGCCGGGGCTTTCCTGGGGCGTTCGGTAAACCTGCTGCTGCGCCAGCGGGCGCTGCGCTTTACCACGATTTATGAAACCGCCATGGCCGACAGCCTGAAAAGCATGGCCCTCGAAGGCTTGGGCATTGCCTGGGTGCCGCAGTTGAGCGTGCGCGCCGAGCTGGCCCGGGGCGAACTGGTGGTGTGCGGCGGCCCGCAATGGCATGTGCCGCTGGAGATCCGGCTGTACCGCTGTGCCTTGGTGCGCAAGGCGAACGTGCGGTTGCTGTGGCGCAAGCTGGAAGGTGGTGCGGCGCAGTCCCCGGCGGCTGAGCGCGGTTAAATGTGGGAGCTGGCTTGCCTGCGATAGCGGTGTATCAGCCTACATTGCAGGCACTGACCCTCCGCCATCGCAGGCAAGCCAGCTCCCACAGGGTTTGTGGTGTTTTCGCTGACCTGGAAGTCAATAAAACCGCTACTTTGGGCCACTGGACAGATGGTCACCCAAGGGGCTGTTTATCTGCATTATTACGGTATACTGCGCGGCCTTCGGCCGGTCCAACCGGCCTTAATTCGTACAACAAGCCACGCCGGATTTCCCGCGTGGCTTGTTGTTTTTTGACGCGCCTGCGGGCGCCCAGAGAGAAGAGGCACGACGATGAGTGCATTGGTTGGCGTGATCATGGGCTCCAAGTCCGATTGGTCCACCCTTAGCCACACCGCCGATATGCTGGAAAAACTCGGCATTCCCTATGAAGTGAAGGTGGTTTCCGCCCACCGCACTCCGGATTTGCTGTTCCAGTATGCCGATGAAGCAGAATCCCGTGGCATCGAGGTGATTATCGCCGGTGCCGGCGGTGCAGCTCACTTGCCAGGCATGTGTGCCGCCAAGACTCACCTGCCAGTACTTGGCGTTCCGGTGCAGTCGTCGATGCTCTCGGGCGTGGATTCGCTGTTGTCCATCGTGCAGATGCCCGCCGGTATTCCGGTGGCCACCCTGGCGATCGGCAAGGCCGGCGCGATCAACGCAGCCTTGCTGTCCGCCAGCATCCTCGGCGCCAAGCACCCGCAGTTCCACGCGGTGCTGAAAAAATTCCGTGCTGAACAGACAGACAGCGTCCTGGACAATCCAGACCCCCGCATTGCCTGAGGTTGTTGACGATGAAAATCGGTGTAATCGGTGGCGGCCAACTGGGCCGCATGCTGGCCCTGGCGGGTACGCCGCTGGGGATGAACTTCGCTTTCCTGGACCCGGCGCCGGACGCCTGTGCGGCTGCGTTGGGTGAACACCTGCGGGCTGATTACAGCGACCCGGATCACCTGCGCCAACTGGCCGATGAAGTCGACCTGGTGACCTTCGAGTTCGAAAGTGTCCCGGCTGAAACCGTGGCCTTCCTGTCGCAGTTCGTGCCGGTGTACCCGAGCGCCGAAGCCTTGCGCATCGCTCGTGACCGCTGGTTCGAGAAGAGCATGTTCAAGGACCTGGGCATCCCGACGCCGGCCTTCGCCGACATCCAGTCCCAGGCTGACCTGGACGCCGCTGTTGCTTCCATCGGCCTGCCGGCCGTGCTGAAGACTCGCACCCTGGGTTACGACGGCAAGGGCCAGAAAGTCCTGCGCACCGCCGCCGACGTGGTCGGTACCTTCGCCGAATTGGGCAGCGTCGCCTGCCTGCTGGAAGGCTTCGTGCCGTTCACCGGCGAAGTCTCGCTGATCGCCGTGCGTGCCCGGGATGGCGAAACCCGCTTCTACCCGCTGGTACACAATACCCACGACAGCGGCATCCTCAAGCTGTCCGTGGCCAGCACCGACCACCCGTTGCAAGCCCTGGCCGAAGACTATTCGAGCCGTGTGCTCAAGCAACTGGATTACGTCGGCGTGATGGCGTTCGAGTTCTTTGAAGTCGACGGCGGCCTCAAGGCCAACGAAATCGCCCCGCGCGTGCACAACTCCGGGCACTGGACCACCGAAGGCGCCGAGTGCAGCCAGTTCGAAAACCACCTGCGGGCGGTGGCGGGCTTGCCCTTGGGTTCCACGGCCAAGGTTGGCGAGAGCGCCATGCTCAACTTCATTGGCGTGGTGCCGCCGGTGGAAAAAGTCATCGCCATCGATGACTGCCATCTGCATCACTACGGCAAGGCTTTCAAGGCCGGGCGCAAGGTCGGCCACGCCAACCTGCGTTGCAAGGATCGCGCGACCCTGGAAGCGCAGATTCTCAAGGTAGAAGCGCTGATCGCCGAGCAATAACCCAAGGCCGGGCGGGAACCATTGGTACCCGCCACCCTCTGATTGCAGGAAGCCAAAGTCTGACTAGGCTTTGACTTAGCTCACTTCAATCAGAGGGAAATGCCATGGGTATCATTGGAACCATCTTTATCGGTTTGATCGTCGGCCTGCTGGCGCGTTTCCTGAAGCCAGGCGACGACAGCATGGGCTGGATCATGACCATCCTGCTGGGTATCGCCGGTTCGCTGGTTGCTACCTATGGTGGCCAGGCACTGGGCATCTATCAGGCTGGCCAAGGCGCAGGCTTCATTGGTGCGCTGGTGGGTGCCGTGGTGCTGCTGGTGATCTACGGTCTGCTGAAAAAGAAGTAATTTAGCGACCAAGCCCTCTGCGCTGCGCAGGCGCAGAGGGCTAGAATGCCGGCACTGTAATCCTTGCCGAGCCTCTCCATGCGCCGTCTTCTGTTATCCCTTCTTCTATGCACCGGGTTGGTCCACGCGGGTGAACTGCCGGAAACCGACTGGCTGGAACTGATGCCCAAGTCGGACCAGAAAGCCCTCGAAGAAATGCCGGAAATCGACCACAACTCCCCGGAAGCCCAAGGCACGTTCACCGAAAAGGGTGGCCTGAAGCAGAGCAAGGGCTTGCCGGCGGTGATGTATTCCACCAAGACCGTGGCCGCCATGAACGGCAAGAACATCCGCATCGGCGGCTACCCCGTGCCACTGGAAACCGACGCCAAGGGCCGCAGCACGCTGTTCTTCCTGGTGCCTTACCCGGGTGCCTGCATCCACGTGCCGCCACCGCCGCCCAACCAGTTGGTGCTGGTGCGTTATCCCAAGGGTTTGAAGCTGGATGATATCTACACGCCGCTGTGGGTGACGGGCACGCTGAAGGTGGAGAAGGTCAACAATGACCTGGCCGATGCGGCGTATGCGCTGGATGCGGGGAAAGTGCGGGCGGTCAAAGAGTCGGATCTCTGATCTGACGCAGAACCTAATGTGGGGGCTTGCTCGCGAAAGCGGTGTGTCAGTCAGTACATGCACTAACTGGAAAACCGCATTCGCGAGCAAGCCCGCTCCCACATTTTTGATTGGGTTTACAGGGCAATACCGCTGATGCTCACGCCCAAGGTATGGCTTTCACCAGGCGCCAGTGTCACCACATCGTCCAGCACGTTCGCGGTCTCGATGCACAGCATGCCCTGCCAGCCATCGTCGGCCATGTCGCTGAAGGCCTTGGCACGTTCAGTCCACGGGTTCCAGATCACCGTCGAGCGCGAGCCTGTGCTGGTGAGTTGAACGCGGCGCTGCCAGTCTTTATCGACAATGTTCAGCTGAGCCGGCGTGTCGAGGTAGATGCGGTCGGTCTCGGCGGTGAAGTGCAGAAGCCCGGATTGCTGCTTGTGGCTCCAGCCGTCGGCGGTGTCGATATAGGCTCGCCCGTCCAGGCCGTCGACCTGCACGTTGCGCACATCACTGACCGCAAAATAACTGTGCAGCGCCTGGCTGAGGCTGACGGTCTCGGTGCCACGGTTGTGGCTGGTCAGGCGGATGTGCAGTTGATCATCCAGCAGGAGGCTCATCTTCAGGTCAACTAGATGCGGCCAACCCGGGAAGCCACCTTCAGGCACCGGCAGTTCCAGTTCAACCCGCAACGCTGTGCCTTCAGCTTCCACGCCAGCCAATGTCCAGTCGGCGGTCCGTACGAAACCATGCGCCCCAGCCGGCTCGTCGCCCTGGTACATGGCCTTGACGCTTTGCGGATTGCGGTCGAACACGCCAAACCACGGCCAGCACACCGGCACGCCGGTACGAATGCCTTTGCCTTTCTTGAACACCACGGCGTCATTGGGCCAGATCAGCGGCTTCTCGCCGGTGCGCTGGTAACTGACGATGTGCGCGCCTTGCTGGGCCACCACCAATTCGGCCCCGTTATGGCGGATGCGCCAAGCGTTCAGCTCATCCAGTTTTACGGTTTCAACGTTGGGCGTAGACATAGGCGCGCGCTCTCAATGGCAGACAATGGGCAATGGACCGTCAAAACGTCGCGATGTTTAACGCGCCCGCGACGGAACGGACCGGGTGCGACCGCTGCCATCGATGGCAACGAACACAAACACAGCCTCGGTCACCTTGCGCCATTCGCTGGACAGCGGGTCGTCGCTCCACACTTCGACCATCATCTGGATCGAGCTGCGGCCGATTTCCAGGGCCTGGGTATAGAAGGACAACTGCGCGCCGACGGCCACTGGCACCAGGAATGCCATGCGATCAATCGCGACGGTCGCGACGCGGCCACCGGCAACCTTGCTCGCCATGGCCGTGCCGGCCAAGTCCATCTGCGCGACCAGCCAGCCGCCGAAGATGTCGCCGAAACCGTTGGTTTCACGCGGGAGTGCGGTGATTTGCAGGGCGAGATCGCCTTGCGGGATAGGATCTTCTTGTTCGAGTTCGATCATGCCGGTGCCTCTGACCCGTGACGCTTTATGGGTATTTCAAGTGGATAGCCGTCTTCTGGAAAAACGTTTCAGCACCAACATACACCGCTCGATGCGTTTCTCGTAAGGCGTACTAAAGGGAAACTCTGCCAAATCGGCTGGAGGACACCAACGGCGTTTTGGCACAGCAGCCCCTCAAGGATGCGGGTCTGGCGCTTGCAATGGGCGAGTATATCGAGCCGTCGGCGCCACGACGACCTCCCGTCGCTCATTTGGTCGGTAAATAGACGCTGTATCGCGGCTTTTTCCGGCAACTGTGCTCCTGCTCATGTTAATTGCAGTTCTGCGACGGGAATATTTCGCTTATCTGAACTGTTAACGGCCCGACGCTGTGCTTTTTCAAGCGATTTGCTATCTTGCCAAACCTGCCGCAAGTCCCGGGCTTGCCGTCCTGACTACTATAAGAGAAGCCTTGCCATGTCCTCCGTGCCCGCAAGCAGTGCGCAACCTTCGCGCCCGCTGACCCGCAACGACTACAAAACCCTGTCGCTGTCTGCCTTGGGCGGGGCGCTGGAGTTCTACGACTTCATCATTTTCGTGTTTTTCGCCACAGTGGTCGGGAAACTGTTTTTCCCTGCCGAGATGCCCGAATGGCTGCGCATGATGCAGACCTTCGGCATTTTCGCCGCCGGCTACCTGGCGCGGCCGTTGGGCGGGATCATCATGGCGCACTTCGGCGACCTGCTGGGGCGCAAGAAGATGTTCACCCTGAGCATCTTCATGATGGCCGTGCCGACCCTGATCATGGGCCTGCTGCCGACCTATGCGCAGATCGGCCTGTGGGCGCCGATCCTGTTGCTGCTGATGCGCGTGATCCAGGGCGCGGCGATTGGCGGTGAAGTGCCAGGCGCGTGGGTGTTCGTTTCCGAGCATGTGCCGCCGCGTCATATTGGCTATGCCTGTGGCACCCTGACCAGCGGCCTGACGGCCGGCATCCTGTTGGGTTCGCTGGTGGCCACCGCCATCAACACGCTCTACACCCCGGAGCAGGTGTCGGATTACGCCTGGCGAATTCCGTTCCTGCTGGGTGGTGTGTTTGGCTTGCTGTCGGTGTACCTGCGTCGCTGGCTGCACGAGACCCCGATCTTCGCCGAGATGCAGCAGCGCAAGACCCTGGCGGCAGAGCTACCATTGCGCGCGGTGCTGCGTGACCACCGTGGTGCCATCGTGTTGTCGATGTTGCTGACCTGGTTGCTTTCGGCCGGTGTGGTCGTTGTGATCCTGATGACGCCGACCGTGCTGCAAACGGTCTACCACTTCAGCCCTACGGTGGCGCTGCAGGCCAATAGCCTGGCCATCGTCACCCTGAGCCTGGGGTGTATTGCCTCCGGGGCCCTGGCCGACCGATTCGGTGCCGGGCGTGTGTTGATCATCGGCTGTGCGCTGTTGCTGGCAACGTCCTGGACGCTCTATCACAGCCTGATGGCTCACCCAGGTTGGCTGTTCCCGTTGTACGCCTTGACCGGCCTGTTTGTAGGCACCATCGGTGTGGTGCCCTATGTCATGGTGAAGGCATTCCCGCCAGTGGTGCGTTTCAGTGGTTTGTCGTTCTCCTACAACGTCGCCTATGCCGTATTCGGTGGCCTGACACCCTTGGCGGTGTCGCTGCTGATGAAAGAAAGTCCCATGGGCCCGGCCTACTACGTGGCTGTCCTGTGCGTGATGGGGGTGGCCGTGGGTGGGTACCTGTGGAAGCGCGGGCGTTAACCCACAACCTGAAGATTGTTCCTACGCCGTAGCGTAGGAACAGTCATAGATTGCAGAGTATTTCTGAAACACCGCTCAACCCGCCTCAAACTCCCCGCAAGTCCCGGATTTATTGAAGTTTCTCCTTCCTGTCAGCTTTTTCATAAATGCTGGCCTTTCATCTAATTGTCATATTCCAGACATAGAGTGTTCACACGGCCTACCGATACTTGGCCCCGATCCAACTATCCCTATCTGCTAGGAGCAAGGCATGAAACTGAAACGTTTGATGGCGGCAATGACTTTTGTCGCTGCTGGCGTTGCGACCGCTAACGCGGTAGCCGCTGGTGTTGACCCGGCAATTCCGGCTTACGTGAAGACCACTGGTGTGTCGGGCAACCTGTCCAGCGTTGGTTCCGATACCTTGGCAAACCTGATGACCCTGTGGGCTGAGGGTTACAAAAAGGAATACCCGAACGTCAACATCCAGATTCAGGCCGCCGGCTCCGCCACTGCTCCTCCTGCGCTGACTGAAGGCACCTCCAACCTGGGCCCGATGAGCCGCAAGATGAAGGACACCGAACTGGCTGCCTTCGAGCAGAAGTACGGCTACAAACCAACCGCTATCCCGGTTGCCGTGGATGCCCTGGCCGTATTCGTGCACAAGGACAACCCGATCCAGCACCTGACCATGGAACAAGTCGACGCGATCTTCTCCTCGACTCGTCTGTGCGGCGCCAAAGCTGATGTCAAAACCTGGGGCGACCTGGGCGTGACCGGCGACCTGGCCAACAAGCCAGTGCAACTGTTCGGTCGCAACTCGGTATCCGGCACCTACGGCTACTTCAAGGAAGAAGCCCTGTGCAAAGGCGACTACAAACCTAACGTGAACGAACAACCAGGTTCGGCGTCGGTTGTGCAGTCCATCAGCTCCTCGCTGAACGGTATCGGTTACTCGGGCATCGGTTACAAAACCGCCAGCGTGAAGACTGTGGCCCTGGCCAAGAAAGGCAGCACTGACTTCATCGAAGACACCGAAGAAAACGCCCTGAACGGCAAATACCCGCTGTCGCGCTTCCTCTACGTCTACGTCAACAAAGCCCCGAACAAGCCTCTGGCCCCGCTGGAAGCCGAGTTCGTGAAGCTGGTCCTGTCTAAACAAGGCCAGGAAGTTGTAGTGAAAGACGGCTACATCCCGCTGCCAGCCAAAGTTGCCGCCAAGGCACTGGCTGACCTGGGCCTGAAAGAGGGTGGCAAATAAGCCGCCGGTAAACCTGCCTTGAACCTGGGTTCACCCACCGTTCAAGGCCTGGGCGGGGTCTGCAAGACCTGGACCTCGCCTCCCATTTTTTAATCCGCTGCCAGCCCTGCTACGCGGCGGATTTCTTGCGTCACTGCATTGTCATCTTTCTGTCATACAGGATCGCTAGGGTGTGCGCATGAATGATCTGGCCAATTCCACCATGACGACGACTTCTCCCCCCAAGCGCATTGATTTCAATACGCCTGAGCTGCAACGCAAGCGCCGCATCCGCGCGCTCAAGGATCGCCTGACCCGTTGGTACGTGCTGGTGGGCGGCCTTGCCGTCCTGGGCGCTATCACCTTGATTTTCTTCTTCCTCGCCTACGTGGTCGCCCCGCTCTTCCACGGCGCCAACCTGACCAAGGAAGACGCCCTGACGCCTGCCTGGATGCAGGACGCCGGCAAGCCGTTGATGATTTCCATGGAAGAACAGAACCAGGTCGCCATGCGGGTTTCCGACAAGGGCCAGGCGCTGTTCTTCAACGTTGACACGGGTGCCGAACTCAAGCGCGTTGACCTGCCGTTGCCGGCCGGTGTGACCGTCGCCTCCATCGGTGAAGACCAGCCCGGCAGCCCGCTGGTGATCCTCGGCCTGTCCAACGGCCAGTCGTTGGTGTTCCGCCACACGTATAAAGTGTCGTACCCGGAAGGCAAGAAGACCATCTCGCCCGCCGTCGAATACCCTTACGGCGAAACGCCGATCGTCCTCGACGAACAAGGCCGCGCGCTTGAGCACGTCGCTTTGAATGCGACCGACTCGACGCTGGTGGTGGCTGGTTCCAGTGGTGCTCATCTGAACGTGCTGTCCATCAGCCGTGAAGAAAACATGATGACCGAGGAAGTCACCACCGAGCAGAAGCGCATCGAACTGCCGCAAATGACCGAGCCGGTGAAAGCCATCTTTGTCGATCCGCGCCAGCAGTGGCTTTACGTGATCAACGGTCGCGCCCAGGCCGACGTTTTCAGCCTGCGGGACAACAGCCTCAACGGTCGCTACAAATTGTTGGACGACGGCGTTGCGCAAGTCACGGCCAGCACCCAGCTGGTGGGCGGCATCTCGCTGATCATCGGTAACTCCAGCGGCGGCCTGGCCCAGTGGTTCATGGCCCGCGACCCGGACGGCGAACAACGCCTGAAGCAGATCCGCACCTTCCAGATGGGCACCGCGCCTATCGTTGAAATCGCCGCCGAAGAACGCCGCAAAGGCTTCACTGCCCTCGACGCCTCCGGCAAATTCGGCGTGTTCCACAGTACCGCCCACCGCACGTTGCTGGTGGACCCGGTGGTGGACGGCACTGGCATCTTCGGCATGTCGCCACGGGCCAACCGGGTGATCGTCGAAGCCGGCGGCAAGCTGCAACCGCTGCTGCTGGACAACCCGCACCCGGAAGTCTCCTGGAGCGCGTTGTGGAGCAAGGTCTGGTACGAAAACTACGACGAGCCTAAATACGTCTGGCAATCGACCGCCGCCAACACCGACTTCGAACCCAAAATGAGCCTGGCGCCCCTGACCTTCGGTACCCTGAAGGCCGCGTTCTACGCCATGCTGCTGGCTGCGCCACTGGCCGTCGCCGCTGCGATCTACACCGCCTACTTCATGGCCCCGAGCCTGCGCCGCAAGGTCAAGCCGGTGATCGAGTTGATGGAAGCGATGCCGACGGTGATTCTCGGCTTCTTCGCCGGCCTGTTCCTGGCGCCGTATGTCGAAGGGCATTTGCCGGGGATTTTCAGCCTGTTGATGCTGCTGCCGATCGGCATCCTGGTCGCCGGCTTCATCTTCAGCCGCCTGCCTGAGTCGATCCGCCTGCGGGTTCCCGATGGCTGGGAAAGCGCGATCCTGATCCCGGTGATCCTGTTTGTGGGCTGGCTCTCGCTGTACATGAGCCCGTACCTGGAAACCTGGTTCTTCGGCGGCGACATGCGCATGTGGATCTCCCACGACCTGGGCATTACCTACGACCAGCGCAACGCCCTGGTAGTCGGCCTGGCCATGGGTTTCGCGGTGATCCCGAACATCTACTCCATCGCCGAAGACGCCGTGTTCAGCGTGCCGCGCGGCCTGACCCTGGGCTCCCTGGCCCTGGGTGCCACGCCATGGCAGACCATGACGCGCGTGGTGATCCTGACCGCCAGCCCGGGCATCTTCTCGGCACTGATGATCGGCATGGGCCGCGCGGTCGGTGAAACGATGATCGTGCTGATGGCCACCGGTAACACGCCGGTGATGGAGATGAACCTGTTTGAAGGCCTGCGCACCCTGGCGGCCAACGTCGCGGTGGAAATGCCCGAATCGGAAGTCGGCGGCAGCCACTATCGCGTGCTGTTCCTCTCGGCGCTGGTGCTGCTGCTGTTCACCTTTGTCATGAACACCCTCGCCGAGCTGATTCGTCAGCGTCTGCGCAAGAAATACTCGTCGCTTTAAGAAAGGTAGAAGTCTGTGAAACAGAACTCCCTGAATGGATGGTTCAAGAGCGGCGCCCCGGGCGTCTGGATCAGCGGTGGCGCGGTGTCCATCGCGGTCATCATGACCATTGGTTTGCTGGCCGTGATTGCCGTGCGTGGCTTGGGCCACTTCTGGCCGGCCGACCTGATCCAGGCCAGCTACAACGTGCCGGGCCAGGAAAACCATATCGTCGTTGGCGAAGTGGTGCAGAAAGAAGAAGTGCCCCGCGAGCGTCTGAAAAGCGCTGGCTTGCCGGTGCCGGACCAGGGCCCGGAGTTCATGACCCGCGAGCTGATCAAGGTCGGCAACCGTGACTTGAACGGCAACGACTTCACCTGGATCGTCGGCGAGTGGCTGACCAACCAGACCAAGCCGGTCGAACTGATGGCTATCGAGCGTCGTGAATGGGGCAACTTCTACGGCACCCTGGTCAACGTCAAGCAGGACGGCAAGGTCATCGCTGAAGGCGAGGCGGCCTGGCCGGAACTGCAAGCCCGCGTCGACCGCGTCAACAAGCTCGCGGCCCAGCTCAAGTCCCTTGAGAAGTCCGACATCGGCGCAATCAACGCCGGCCTCGAACGCATCCGCCTGCACGGTCGCAAGCTGGAGCTGGAAGGCAAGCTGGACGCCACCGCTCAAGCCGATATGGACAGCGGTCGCGCCGAACTGAACAACCGCTACAAGGACATCGAAGCCCGCCTGGCGGACCTGCATACCCAGTTCAACCGCGACAGCCTCACCGCCCGCGATGCCAACGGTAAAGAAATCGAAATCGGCATCGGCAAGGTGGTGCATGCCTACCAGCCGAACGCCATGGGTTACATGACCAAGATCGGCTTCTACTTCAGCAAGATCTGGGAATTCCTCAGCGACGATCCACGGGAAGCCAACACCGAAGGCGGGATTTTCCCGGCGATCTTCGGCACCGTGATGATGACCCTGATCATGGCGATGATCGTGACCCCGTTCGGTGTGCTGGCGGCGGTGTACCTGCGTGAATACGCCAAGCAGAACACCCTGACGCGGATCATCCGCATCGCCGTGAACAACCTGGCCGGTGTACCCGCCATCGTTTACGGCGTATTCGGCCTCGGCTTCTTTGTCTACGTACTGGGCGGCTCGGTCGACCGGCTGTTCTTCGCCGAAGCCTTGCCGGCACCGACCTTCGGTACGCCTGGCCTGCTCTGGGCGTCCCTGACCCTGGCGCTGTTGGCGGTACCGGTAGTGATCGTGGCCACCGAAGAAGGCCTGGCGCGGATCCCTCGCACCGTACGTGAAGGTTCTTTGGCACTGGGCGCGACCAAGGCGGAAACGCTGTGGAAGATCGTCCTGCCGATGGCCAGCCCGGCGATGATGACCGGCATGATCCTCGCCGTGGCCCGCGCCGCCGGTGAAGTGGCGCCGCTGATGCTGGTAGGTGTGGTGAAACTGGCGCCGTCGCTGCCGGTGGACGGCAACTACCCGTACCTGCACCTGGACCAGAAGATCATGCACCTGGGCTTCCATATTTATGACGTCGGCTTCCAGAGCCCTAACGTCGAAGCCGCACGGCCGCTGGTGTACGCCACTGCCTTGCTGCTGGTGCTGGTGATCGCCACGCTCAACTTGTCGGCGGTGTGGATTCGTAACCACCTGCGCGAAAAATACAAAGCGTTGGACAGTTAATTGAAGTGAACGCGGACTAAATGTGGGAGCGGGCTTGCTCGCGAATGCGGTGTATCAGTCATACATGGGTCAACTGACCTGACGCCTTCGCGAGCAAGCCCGCTGCCACAAAACGAATTGGTAGCACAGGGAGCATCCCATGCAACATGAAACCCATTCCCACGGCATCAACATGTCAGCCCTGGGTCGCGACAAGCAGAGCCTGAGCCTGGCCCAGGAAACCGTGGCCATCGAAGTCCCGAGCCTGAGCCTGTACTACGGCGACAAGCAGGCGCTGTTCGACGTCAGCATGAACATCCCGAAGCAGCGCGTGACCGCCTTCATCGGCCCGTCCGGTTGCGGCAAGTCGACCCTGCTGCGCACCTTCAACCGGATGAACGATCTGGTGGACGGCTGCCGCGTCGAGGGCGCGATCAATCTGTACGGCACCAACATCTACCGTAAGGGCGAAGACGTGGCCGAGCTGCGTCGCCGGGTGGGCATGGTGTTCCAGAAGCCCAACCCGTTTCCCAAGACCATCTATGAAAACGTGGTTTACGGCCTGCGCATCCAGGGCATCAACAAGAAGCGCATCCTCGACGAAGCCGTTGAATGGGCTTTGAAAGGCGCGGCACTGTGGGACGAGGTCAAGGACCGCCTGCACGAGTCGGCCCTCGGTTTGTCCGGTGGCCAGCAGCAACGTCTGGTGATCGCCCGCACCATCGCCGTGGAGCCGGAAGTGCTGCTGCTCGACGAACCCTGCTCGGCACTCGATCCGATTTCCACGCTGAAAGTCGAAGAGCTGATCTACGAACTGAAATCCAAGTTCACCATCGTCATCGTGACCCACAACATGCAACAGGCCGCGCGGGTTTCCGACTACACCGCGTTCATGTACATGGGCAAACTGGTGGAATTTGGTGACACCGATACCCTGTTCACCAACCCGGCGAAGAAGCAGACCGAAGACTACATCACCGGTCGCTACGGCTAGCAGGTGGCTGGTTGCTCACTGAACTGATGCTGCGGTCGACCGCACCTTACTGGACGTTCCAAGGACGCCAACATGATTAGCAAAGAAGGCCTTACCCATCACATCTCCGCGCAGTTCAACGCCGAGCTTGAGGAAGTGCGCAGCCACCTCCTGGCCATGGGCGGTCTGGTGGAGAAGCAAGTCAACGACGCGGTCACCGCGCTGATCGAGGCCGACTCCGGCCTGGCCCAGCAAGTGCGCGAGATCGACGACCAGATCAACCAGATGGAACGTAACATCGACGAAGAATGCCTGCGCATCCTGGCCCGTCGTCAGCCGGCGGCGTCCGACCTGCGTTTGATCATCAGCATTTCCAAGTCGGTGATCGACCTGGAGCGCATCGGCGACGAAGCCACCAAGATCGCCCGCCGCGCCATCCAGTTGTGCGAAGAAGGCGAAGCGCCGCGTGGTTATGTCGAAGTGCGCCACATCGGTGACCAGGTGCGCAACATGGTCCGCGATGCCCTCGACGCGTTTGCCCGCTTCGACGCCGAGCTGGCGTTGTCGGTGGCCCAGTACGACAAGATCATCGACCGCGAATACAAGACCGCCCTGCGCGAGCTGGCGACCTACATGATGGAAGACCCGCGCTCTATCTCGCGGGTGCTGAGCATCATCTGGGTGCTGCGTTCGCTGGAGCGCATCGGCGACCACGCGCGCAATATCTCGGAACTGGTGATCTACCTGGTCCGTGGTACCGACGTGCGGCACATGGGCCTCAAGCGCATGAAAGCCGAAGTTGAAGGCACGGTTGATCAAATCCCTAATGTTCCGGGCGTTCCTGACGATAAGTAAGATTGCCCGAGAAATAAACGCCCGGCCTTTGGTCGGGCGTTTTCGTTTGTGGCGTACGAATTTTGCGCGGCGGGGGGAACGTAAAGTCCTGGCGTGACTGAAGAGTTTTGGCGAAATGCCATCAGCGAAGCGTTATGCTTGCCGGGGTTTTTATAGGATGAAGGGTCGATGAGCAAAGTCAGTGTATTAGTGGTGGATGACGCCTCGTTTATTCGCGACCTGGTGAAGAAGTGCCTGCGCAACTACTTCCCGGGGATCAAGATCGAAGATGCGGTGAACGGCAAAAAGGCCCAGGCCATCCTGATGCGCGAAACCTTCGACATGGTGCTGTGTGACTGGGAAATGCCGGAAATGTCCGGCCTGGAACTGTTGACCTGGTGCCGTGAACAGCCTCATCTCAAAGCCATGCCGTTCGTCATGGTGACCAGCCGTGGCGACAAGGAAAACGTCGTGCAGGCGATCCAGGCCGGGGTTTCCGGCTACGTCAGCAAGCCGTTTACCAACGAGCAGTTGCTGAACAAGGTCAAGCAGGCGCTGAACAAGATCGGCCGCCTCGACGCGCTGATCGCCAGTGCGCCGACCAAGATGAACTCGGCGTTCGGCAACGATTCCCTGAGCGCCCTGACCGGTGGCAAGCCTGAAGCGGTCAAGCCGGCGCCAGTGGCGGCACCGAGCAAAGGCTTGCTCAACAGCCCTCCGGTGCAGGCTGCTGCGACAGCATCGCCAGCCGGCGGTCGTGGCCAGGGCCAACTGCGCCTGTCCAGTGGCACCCAGCAATGCGTGATCAAAGCCCTGAGTATCAAGGAGGCGCTGCTGGTGGTGCGTCGCGGTGAAATCCTGCCTCAGGTACTGGAAAGCGCCGTGCTCGACCTGGAGCAGGGCGAAAACGCCGAGGTGGCCCGTCTCAACGGCTACCTGCACGCCGTCGTGGCCTACGAGCCCAAGCCTGACAGTGACTGGCTGCAACTGACCTTCCGGTTTATCGACCAGGATGCACAGAAGCTCGACTACATCTCGCGGCTGATCGCCCGCGGGACCGCACAGAAGCATTTTGTGCCGGGTGCATGACCTGATGGGGTCTCCAAAAAACCTGTGGCGAGGGGACAAGCCCCCTCGCCACAGGGTTAGTGTTTGGTTCACATAGCACTGTCATGATCCCTTGTTAGCCTGCCATCCAGTCGTCCCTGGCAGGCCAACCCGATGCTCGTGCGCTCACTGCTGTTCTGTGGACTGTTCGCCGGTGTCATGCCGGCGATGTCCATGACCCTCTACAAATCCATCGACCCTGACGGCGCCGTGGTCTTCAGCGACCGGTACACGCCCGGGGCGCAGGCGTTTGTGTATCAGGATCGGGTGATTCCCAAGCCTGTATATCCGTCGCAACCCGCTTCCTATCGTTATCCCTTGCCCTGGCGTGGCGGCCCGTTCCGTCTCACCCAAGGCCCCAACGGCACCTTCAGCCACTCCGAGCTCAAAAGCCGCTACGCGATGGACATCGCCATGCCCGAAGGCACACCGATCATTGCGGCACGCGCAGGTGTGGTGCTGAAAACCGAGAACACCCAATCCGGGCGCGGCAGTGATCCATCGGGCAATTTCGTGCGGGTGCAGCACGATGACGGCACGCAGGGCGTGTACCTGCACCTCAAGCAAGGGTCGGTCAGCGTCAGGGAAGGGCTGCGAGTGGCGGTGGGCAGCCCGCTGGCGCTGTCGGGTAATACCGGCAACAGCAGCGGGCCGCATCTGCATTTTGTGGTGCAACGCACGACGGTGTTGGGGCTGGTGTCAATTCCCTATGAATTCAACCAGCCGGTGCAGGCGTTGCCCAATTTTGCATTGGGCACGCGATAAGGCTTTTGTAGGAGCGAGCTTGCTCGCGAAAAACCTGAGGGCGCTGCCGGGTGTCAGGATCCCAGCGTTATCGTTAACGTCCTTCGCGAGCAAGCTCGCTCCTACAGGGCGGCTAGTCGAGCAACAGCACCTTGGCCAACACGATCTTCGGCCCTTTCATCTTCTTGATGATGATCCGCAGGCCTTCGACTTCCAGCACTTCTTCCTCTTCCGGCACCCGTTTCAGGGTGTCGTAGATCAACCCGGCCAGGGTTTCGGCTTCGATGTGGTCCAGGTCGACACCCAGCAGTCGCTCTACCTTGAACAACGGTGTATCACCACGCACCAGGAGCTTGCCCGGCTGGTAAGCGAGGATGCCGCGCTCGGCCTTGCGGTGTTCGTCCTGGATGTCACCTACCAGCACTTCCAGCACGTCTTCCATGGTCAGGTAGCCGATGATCTTGCCGTCGGCTTCTTCCACCAGGGCGAAGTGCGCGCCGCCTTTGCGGAACTGCTCAAGCAACTGCGACAGCGGCATATGGCGCGATACGCGCTCCAGCGGACGGGTCAGCTCGGCGAGGTTGAACGATTCGGGAATGTGGTCCAGGGCCGCCAGTTCCAGCAGCAGGTCCTTGATGTGCAGCAAGCCGACAAACTCGTTGCGCACCGCGTCGTACACCGGATAACGGCTGAACTTGTGGCGACGGAACAGCGCCAGGATTTCCTTGAGCGGGGCGTTGAAGTCCAGGGTCACCAAGTCTTCCCGGGAGTTGGCCCAGTCGACCACTTCCAGCTCGCCCATTTCCACGGCGGAAGCCAATACACGCATGCCTTGGTCGCTCGGATCCTGGCCACGGCTGGAGTGCAGGATCAGTTTCAGTTCTTCACGGCTGTAATGGTGCTCGTGGTGCGGGCCAGGCTCGCCTTGGCCGGCGATGCGCAGGATAGCGTTGGCGCTGGCGTTGAGCAGGTAGATCGCCGGGTACATGGCCCAGTAGAACAGGTACAGCGGCACGGCGGTCCACAGCGACAGCAACTCAGGCTTGCGAATGGCCCAGGACTTGGGCGCCAGCTCGCCGACCACGATGTGCAGGTACGAGATCACGAAGAAGGCGGCAAAGAACGACACGCCCTTGATCACTTCCGGCGATTGCACGCCGATCGCGCCCAGCAACGGCTCGAGGATGTGCGCGAAGGCCGGCTCACCGACCCAGCCCAGGCCCAGGGAGGCGAGGGTGATACCCAACTGACAGGCCGACAGATACGCGTCGAGCTGGCTGTGTACGGTGCGCAGGATCTGCCCGCGCCAGCCGTTTTTGTGGGCAATGGCCTCGACCCGGGTCGAACGCAGTTTGACCATGGCAAATTCCGCTGCAACGAAAAAGCCGTTGAGCAGTACCAGGATCAGTGCAAAAAGAATCATGCCGAAGTCGGCGAAGAGTGTCGCGAGGGTGATGCCAGGGGAAGGGTCCATGATGGGGTTTTGCGGGTTCCGTCTAATCAAAAAGGGTGAGCAGGTGGGCCTGAAAGGCAGGCGCAAGTCCGCCAATGTAGCGGCTGACGGGGCGCTTGCCTAGTGGCGGCTGCCGGGTGGAGGGTCACTCGTCCTGATGAATGACCCGTGAGCGTGTCATCTGGGCCGGCGGGAAATGGCAGGTAAAGGTACTGCCATGGCCGAGCACGCTGCTGATTTCCAGCCGCGCGCGATGGCGCAGCAGCACATGCTTGACGATGGCCAGGCCGAGCCCGGTGCCGCCGGTGTTGGAGTTGCGGCTGGAGTCGACGCGGTAGAAGCGTTCGGTGAGGCGCGGCAAGTGTTTGGCGTCGATGCCCATTCCGGAGTCTTGCACGCTGAGGTGTGCGCCCTGGTCATCGGCCCACCAGCGGATGCGGATGTTGCCCTTGTCCTGGGTGTATTTGACGGCGTTGAACACCAAGTTGGAAAACGCACTGCGCAACTCGCCCTCGCTGCCCTTGAGCAGGATCGACGGGTCGGCTTCGAGGGTAATCTGCTGTTCACGCTGCCCGGACAATGCCTGGGCGTCGCTCTTGATGGTCTGCAGCAGGCTTTGCACCGGCACAGGATGGTTGTCCGAGGGGTAATCGGTGGCTTCCAGCTTGGCCAGCAACAGCAGGTCATTGAGCAGGGTTTGCATGCGCCCGCCTTGCTGCTGCATCTGTTGCAGGGCACGGGTCCAGCGCGGGTTCACGTCCTCAACGTTATCGAGCAGCGTCTCCAGATAGCCGCAGATCACCGTCAGCGGCGTGCGCAGTTCGTGGGAGACGTTGGCGACGAAGTCCTTGCGCATCTGTTCCAGCTGATGGATGCGCGTGACATCGCGCACCAGCATCAAATGTTCGTTATTGCCGTAGCGCGTCAGGTACAGCTGGATGCGCACGCGGTCGTTGGTAGGCGACGGAATTTCCAGGGCTTCTTCGAAGTTGTCCTGCTCGAAGTACTCCTTGAAACGCGGGTGGCGCACCAGGTTGGTCACCGGCTGGCCGCTGTCCTGGGGCGTCTTGAGGCCCAGCAGGGTTTCTGCGGCGCGGTTCCACCATTCCAGGTTGCCGTCGCTGTCGAGCATGATCACTGCGTCTTTCAGCGCGGCGGTGGACTCCTGGACCCGGTCAATTACCGCCTGCAGCCGCCCGCGTACACGTTGGTCGCGGCGTTGCAGGTGGTAGATGCTGTCGAACACCTCGCCCCACAGGCCGTAACCGTCGGGTGGTGCTTCATCAGGTTTGTGCTGGCGCAGCCACTCGTGCAGGCGCAGCAATTGCTTGAGGGTCCAGCCAAGATAGAGGCCGATGCCGACGGCCAGGCTCCAGCCGTAATAACCGCTGACCAGGCCCACCAGCAGGCAGCCGGTGATCAGCAGGAGCATGTGGCGGATCAGGGTGCCATGCCAGTTTTGGTTCACTTAAACACGCGTCCTTTCAGCTGTCTGGGCAGTTCGGGCTGGCTCAGCCTTTGGTGGAAAACCGGTAGCCAGTGCCGCGCACGGTTTGTACCAGATTCTCGTAAGCGTCGCCCAAGGCTTTGCGCAGGCGGCGGATATGCACGTCGACGGTGCGCTCTTCCACATACACATTGCCGCCCCAGACCTGGTCCAGCAGTTGGCCGCGGGTGTAGGCGCGCTCCTGATGGGTCATGAAGAATTGCAGCAGGCGGTATTCGGTGGGGCCCATCTCGGCGGGTTTGCCGTCGATGGTCACGCGGTGGCTGATAGGGTCCAGAATCAGGCCGTCGACTTCGATAGGCGCTTCGCCATCGGTTGGGCCGGCACGGCGCAGAACGGCTTTCAGACGGGCGACCAGTTCTCGTGGGGAAAAGGGCTTGGTGATGTAGTCATCGGCGCCGACTTCCAGGCCCTGGATCTTGTTGTCCTCTTCGCCCTTGGCGGTGAGCATGATGATCGGGATATCCCCGGTCAGCTCGTCACGCTTCAGGCGGCGGGCCAATTCGATGCCGGAGGTGCCGGGCAGCATCCAGTCCAGCAGGATCAGGTCCGGCTTGCGGTCGACGATAATGGCATGGGCCTGCTGGGAGTTCTCCGCCTCCAGGCAGTCATAGCCGGCCATTTCCAACGCAACGGCGATCATCTCGCGAATGGGCGCTTCGTCGTCAACGATCAGAATGCTCCTGCCAACCATGCTAAATCCTCTTGTCATTTAACTGTCTTGCGCCGCATTAGATAACGGAATTATTGCAGTCGTGTGACAGTAATTTAGTCGCTTGAGCATTCGGCGCCTCTCTGGACTACGCTTGGGGTCCGAATCCTGACAACCACAAAAGGAAGGTTCCCATGACTCACAGTACTTTTTCCTGGAAAACCCTGCTGGTAACGGTCGCGTTAACGCTGCCGACACTGGCGTTTGCGGCAGACCCGGCAATGACAAAGGACGGGATGCTGGTGGACCACAAAGGCATGACCCTCTACACCTTTGCCAAGGATGCTGATGGCAAATCCATGTGCAATGACAAGTGCGCCACCAACTGGCCGCCGTTGATGACCGAATCCACCGACAAGCCCATGGGCAAGTGGACCGTCATCACCCGCGACGACCAGAAAAGCCAATGGGCCTACAGCGGCAAGCCGCTCTACACCTTCATTATGGACAAGAAGGCCGGCGATATGACCGGTGACGGCAAAATGGACGGGGCCTGGAAAGTCGCCAAGCCCTGAGTCAACCTGCTAGCGGTGGGGGGCGTGGCCCTTCACCGAAACCCGTAGTCCGCCACAATCCCGATAAAAATCGCCAGCCCGGCCCAGTGGTTGTGCAAAAACGCCTTGAAGCATTTGAGGCGGTCCTTGTCCCGGGTGTACCAGAACTCCCAGGCAAAACACCCGGCCGCCGCCAGCAAGCCCAGGTGGAACCAGCCACCCAACTCAAAGCGCATCCCCGCCAGCCACAGGCAAGCCAGCGCCAGACCCTGCAAGCTCAGAATGATCACCCGGTCGGCTTCGCCAAACAGAATGGCGGTGGATTTGACCCCGATTTTCAGGTCATCGTCGCGATCAGTCATTGCGTAATAGGTGTCGTAACCCACCGTCCACAACAGGTTGGCGATGTATAGCAGCCACGCTGCGGCAGGCAGGCTACCGGTCTGCGCGGTGAACGCCATCGGCATGCCCCACGAGAACGCCGCGCCCAATACCACCTGCGGGTAGTAGGTGTAACGCTTCATGAATGGATAGCTGGCCGCCAGCGCGAGGCCGCCCAGGGACAGCCAGATCGTCATGGAGTTGGTCAGCAGCACCAGCAGGAAACTGACGAACATCAGCACCGCGAAGAACACCAGCGCCTCTTTTGAGCTGATCTTGCCGCTCACCAGCGGCCGCTGTTCGGTGCGCTTCACGTGACCGTCGACCTTGCGGTCGGCCCAGTCATTGATGACGCAACCGCCGGCCCGGGTCAGTACCACGCCGAGTACAAAAATCACGATGTTAAGCAGCGATGGCGAACCCTTGCCGGCAATCCACAGCGCCCACAGCGTGGGCCACAGCAGCAGATAAATGCCGATGGGCTTGTCCATGCGGGTCAACTGGATGAAGTCCCAGGCCCTGGGGTTCAAGCGATTCAGGGACTTGAGCAGGCGCTGGTACATCAGCAATTCTCCGGATGGTCGTGCACGACTTGCCACAGGGTCGGCAGGAAAATTTCCGCCACCAGCACGCTCAGCGGCCCGCGATCAAAGCGCGAGCGGCGCGCCCACAGGTTATCGGCCTGATCGGCGGTGGGCAGCCATTCCCGTGGATAGCGGCATACTTCGATCGGCTGGCGCGTGAAGGCATGGTCACAAAACAGCAATTCCCCCAGCGACCGGCTGCCCAACTCATCCATGTGCAACCCGTCGCCCTGCAAGGCGCTGCGGGCTGCCACGCTGCGGGCAAACACCCACGGCTGGCCATGGCCGCGCAAATACACCTCGCGCACCCAGCCGATGCTGGCGGCGGGCAGGTCCAGGGCGGCGCATTCGTCGTCTCGCAGTGGTTGCCAGCCTTCGAACAGCGGCGTCACGCTGAAGCCATCGCTGGACAGGCGTGTAAGGCGCCGGGTCAGGGAGCCTTCATCGAACAGCCAGTTGAGTGTCAGCGGCGCGGGCAGTGGGCTCAGAAGGCTCTGGGTCAGCCATCGGCAAGCATCGGGAAGGGCGTTTGAATGCGGCACGGAGGGTCATTATTGGCAGTTAATGAGGCGGCGAGCTTACCATGGTGCCCTGGACTTTTGCCGGGACGCGCCAGGCCCATGCGTCGATCATGCTTGCATCTGCGCCTGCTGATCAGTACAAAACGCCCTGAGCCGCACGGCAAGGCTGGATCTATCGACCGTCGGCCAGTACGCCTGGACCCTGAGGAAGCAAGTGATGAAGAAGTGGCAATGTGTCGTCTGTGGGCTGATCTACGACGAGAAAGACGGATGGCCGGATGACGGCATCGCCCCGGGCACCCTGTGGCAGGACGTCCCCGAAGACTGGCTGTGCCCGGACTGCGGCGTGGGCAAAATGGATTTCGAAATGATCGAAATCGGCTGATTTAAGAAGCAATTCAAGAACCGTACTACAAGGAGAAAGGAATGAACGCACCTGTCGTGATCGTCGGCACGGGTTTGGCCGGTTACAACCTGGCTCGGGAGTTTCGCAAGCTTGATAGCGAAACCCCGCTGTTGCTGATCACCGCAGATGACGGGCGCTCCTACTCCAAGCCCATGCTCTCCACCGGTTTTGGCAAGAACAAGGAAGCCGACGGCCTGAGCATGGCTGAACCGGGCGCCATGGCCGAGCAACTCAAGGCCGAAGTGCGCACCCACACCCGCATCAGCGGCATCGACCCGGGTCACAAGCGTTTGTGGATCGGCGAGGAAGCGGTGATCTACCGCGACCTGATCCTGGCCTGGGGCGCAGAAACCGTGCGGGTGCCGGTACAGGGTGATGCCGCCGAGCTGATTTTCCCGATCAACGACCTCGAAGACTACGCGCGCTTTCGCGCGGCGGCGGCCGGTAAGCGCCGGGTGCTGTTGCTGGGTGCCGGGCTGATCGGCTGCGAGTTCGCCAACGACTTGATCCTCGGCGGCTACGAAATTGACCTGGTCGCGCCATGCGAGCAAGTCATGCCGACCCTGCTGCACCCGGCGGCGGCTGCAGCGGTGCAGGCCGGCCTCGAAGGCCTGGGCGCGCGTTTCCACTTGGGCCCGGTGCTCAATCGCCTGCAACGCAACGCTGACGGCCTGGAAGCCCACCTGTCTGATGGCGAAGTGATCCAGTGTGACCTGGTGGTGTCTGCCATCGGCCTGCGCCCGCGTGTCGATCTGGCGGCAGCCGCTGGCTTGCAGATCAACCGCGGGATCATGGTGGACCGCCACCTCAAGACCTCCCACGCCAATATCTACGCCCTGGGCGACTGCGCCGAGGTCGATGGCCTGAACCTGCTGTACGTAATGCCCCTGATGAGCTGCGCCCGCGCCCTGGCGCAGACGCTGGCGGGCAACGCGACCGCTGTCAGCTACGGCCCGATGCCCGTCACGGTAAAAACCCCGGTCTGCCAGCTGGTCGTCTCTCCACCGCCACGGGGTACCGAAGGCGTCTGGAGCGTCGAAGGGCAGGGCGGCGACATCAAGGCCCTGTGCCGCGACGCCAGCGGGCGCCTGCTGGGTTACGCCCTGACCGGCACGGCCGTGATGGAAAAACTGGCCCTTAACAAAGAACTTCCGCCGCTGCTGGCGTAAATGCTGGTCGTTCTGTCGGAATAAGCATCATTTTGACCGTAGAAAGGTCGCCGTGAGACTGGCGCAGGCCCCGATGGCATGCCATCCTCACTCCCGTCTGCCGCAGAGTAGAGCCTGCGGCGCCTTGGGCGCTGCTCCGAAAGAGAGCAGCACGGACATAACAACAAAAAACCGTCAAAGAGGCTTCACTTATGCGTAAACCAGAACTCGCAGCCGCTATTGCTGAAAAAGCAGACCTGACCAAAGAACAGGCCAACCGCGTACTCAACGCCGTACTCGAAGAAATCACCGGCGCGCTGCATCGCAAGGACAGCGTCACCCTGGTGGGCTTCGGCACCTTCCTGCAGCGCCACCGCGGCGCCCGCACCGGCAAAAACCCGCAAACCGGCGAGCCGGTGAAAATCAAGGCGAGCAACACCGTTGCGTTCAAGCCAGGCAAGTCGCTTAAAGACAGCGTCAATCCGTAAGTAAAGAAGCCTGCGCTACGCACATGCGAGTGCGAGCGCGGGATAAAAAATGGGCACGCCGACTGGGTCGGGTGCCCATTTTTTGTGGTTGAAGTGCAGTCTTGTTGGAACTACTCCAAACCGCTGACTTCCAAAGCTCCATCCGAAAAGTTGTTGTCTTTCCCTTCCTGGAAGTGAAACTTCGCCTTGAGAACTTCATTCTTCGCATCGTAGGTGTAGGTTATGCGACCGATGGACGCTCTATAGAAGTAACCGTTCCTGCGCAGGATGGCGATCGCATATTCGCCACTCTCATCATCTTTAATATCGAGCTCCTGTGCGGTCTCCAGTTTGTCATTAGGGATGAAAATATAAATTTCCGCGTTTTCGGGTAGATAAATGGATTTGATTTCCAGAAAGGGCGCTCCCAGCGCCGGACGCATGTAAACCAGATTCGAATCAAATACAAATTTGTCTGCAAGTGTTGAGCTGATCTCGGTATGTTCCGAGGGCAGGCTGTTGAGGTCTACGTGAACTTTCAAATGCCCGTGACTGCTGGGGATATGGTGCGCCTCAGTATTAAGCGAGAAAGTACCGTCGGTGATTTCGGCATCATCGGAAACTGCTGGGCTTCTTCCTATAAAATGAAAATCCGCTTCCAGTGTAGTTGGCGTAGGATCCGTCTTGAGATGGATGGACCCACTGACGGCCTGATATGCATTGAGCAATGAAGCTTTTGGCATTTCATAGAACGCCCGAATATTGCTGTTTGGTCCGAATGGGTGGATGCCTGCTGGAGTGTTGGGAGGAATGGCAAGTTGGACGCCGTAAACACCACTCGGTGGTGGTTGAAATAAAAACACGGATCCTGCGTACCGCCATTCGGTCGGCGTGTGTGTTACCGTCACGTTGGTCGTATTAATGGTGTGAATTTGCCCACTTACTTTGGCCCGCGCAGATACATTGCCAGCGTGGATGTCAGACCCTGTTGGTTTGGACATGTGAGGATTCCTTCGTTAAAAGGCACTTACGCGGATGCGTCTGGCCATAGGCTCGGCTTAAGCACGACTTTAGTAGGAATTACGTCTCGACATACCTGTCAGACCTTACAGTTTTTTATAATGTTTCTGTCTTGCGGTTATTTCTTTTAGTTAGGGTGAGAAGGTAAGGAGGTAAAGGGGACGGATTTATTTAATTTCTTATGTCCGTTAATCTAAATAAATCTGTCCCTTTTATATCTTTTTTGATAGCGAGGGATTGTTTATCGTGAAAATTTATAACGTACGAAACAGGCAAACAGGCGTGGTGGGTAAAAGAGGTAATGGGGGCAGAGGTAATGGGGGACGGATTTATTTAATTTATCTGATGATGGTTGATCTAAATAAATCTGCCTCCTCTATAGTCCTCAGGCCTAGTCATCACCCTATAAGGATTGCACTTTATAACACTATAGGGGTGTACGAAATAATTTTGTCGGCGATGAACTCAGCGGTCCATTCGTGTTGGAAAATATAGTCGGCAGCTTCCGGATCTAAAACACTATTTGCCAATAAGTCTAAGTCCGCATTTACCTCTTCATCAGTTCCTTCGCTGCGCTGAATTTTCAATATAAGCTTTATTAAATCGTCGCGAGCCATAGGCAACTCCTAGGAAATGATTTTCTCTGCCTATTACATCCAAATTGAGTTTATAAGCGTAGGAGGGCAGATTGGCATGCGGTAAATTAAAAGGACACCCCCTCTTAATGTGTCTTTTTCCTGCGCCTTGCTTAAGCATCTTGAAGAAGTGAAATAAATCGTGAGGTGAATTCCTTTCCCTCATAATCTTCAAGGTTTTCAATATTGAAAATAGCGCCTCTTTGAGTTGTAAGCTTTAACAGTCGACGCTTCAATATTTTATTGATCTGACTTTCAGGTTCTGTAGATATGGTAGTAAGTGCTTTTTTCGCACGGAGCGCCACGTCTTTGAAGAAAATGTGTTTAGGCTCGATGGGCGGGATTATATTTTCCAGGTCGCAGTTTTCAAAGGTTACATAATCGAATTTGCAAAGTTCAAAGTCGGCGGAAAGTGGGGTGTTGGGTTGTTCTGATATGAAATTAACTTCCTGGAGTTTTCCAGCGAATTTAATGGTGGATATGTTTTTTGCATTAAATGAATTGTCAATAATCGTGCACTGAGAGAATGTGCAGTTGAGGAAGGTGCAGTCCCTCAAGGACGCTTCTCGAAAGTCGCACTTCACAAACGTGCAGTTCTCAAATTTGCTATTGCTGAACCCTGATCCTTGAAAGTTTGTGTTTTTGAACGAGCAATGGGTCAAGGATGTTTTATTGAAGAATCGCGAGCCGGAAAAGTCAGCTTTCTCAAAGTCGCAATTTTCCAAAAAGCATTGATCAAAAATCGGATCGCAGAGTTTCGCGTCTTTCAATTTGCAACCGCTGATCAGCTCGTTTTCAAAACGCGTTTTTTTAGGTAAAACGAGTCCGTCCTGCGAAACGCTGGAAAGTAATTTTGATGAAATTATGTCACTCACCATAATATTCCTTCATAACCATTGCCCCAATCCTAAGGGTAAATGGTCTTCGTCTTCGTAAAGCTGCCGGGCGAAATCCTCTGCGCCGTCAGCCTCCATCGAGGCGGATTTCTTTTCAGCAAGAGCCATCTCCACGCCGCAAAAAACGTGACAGTCAGTCAGCTGACTCATGTCCGATCTCTTAAAGCGTGCTTTGACATTGCGCTTAAGCTCTTGGCTCAGATCCTATGATAGTTCTCCAATTACATTAGGTTGATGGGATGGAACTCCAAAAAAGAGTGATCGAAATCCAACGCTAGCAACTTCTCTTTGTACGCTTCACAAATGACGATGTTGAACGCTCCCCCCCAGCCCACCAAACGAAAGACCTCGGCAGTCTCAGGGATTTTTTTGGCGATCAGTACCGGATCGAAGAAAAAACGTCCTCTTGGATTTTGCCATTCCTTGACCACGTGCTCTTCCGGCCAGGCTTCGTATTTGGATAAGGCCCAATCGACGCAGTCGACATGATTGTAGGCATGCAAGAGTCGGTAACGTGCTTTTTGGCTTTCATGGGCGATGCGTAAATATTGCACACGCTCGGCCGCCAGGTTATCCAGCCCTTTAATAGACTCATCGAATACAAAGAAATCCGCTCCGATTGTGTTGACTGGGGCGGTTATACCGTCGACAAGAATTTCATAATGCAGCGGTTTCAAATTGCACGGTCCTCGGCTATTGGAAAGCGCTATGTCATCGACCTCCTCCCCCTTGTAAATGAGCTCTCCAAGATTGACGTACCCCTCCCATTTCTCACTGCTGACATTCGGATTGAGCTTGAAATAGTTCATTAATCAACCATCCTCAAAATTTTGTTAAGAGTGGATGTGGGGTCTAGTGCTTCCTTTTTAAGCTCTGCGAGCTCCGCTTTAAACTGATCCGATCCTTTTCTGCTAGCAGCTTTCAAACGTTTATAAATCTCTGCGTGCATTTTTTCAGGGTGCGGGCCTTTGTGTCCAGGCACATCAACTTTGTTCAACGGGTCATTGAGGACATCTCTGCGGGACTTGCCATTTTTGAACTTGCCCAACCCGTTTTTCTCAAACAGGACGCGAAATTTAGCAGTCCATTTAGAGTGTTTATTGGTGGCAATGTGATGTGTCGGCGCGCAAGCCGAAAGCCCCCAAGGATCAACCCAGCCTGTCGGGTTTACCGCGTACTGATATAGATTGATCCCCCCAGCCAACCCAATCGGATCCGGCGTCGTAAACCGCCCGACAGCCGGATCGTAAAACCTGAACGTATTGAAGTGCAGCCCCGTCTCGCGATCAAGGTATTGCCCCTGAAATCGCAGGTTCTGCTCTTCAATGTAGGACGGTTCACGCACCTCTTCCGAGGTGTTACCCCATACCCGATAGCTCGCGCGCCAAACATCACGACCGTCATCCTCAGTTAGCTGCTCCGGTAGGCCACTGAGGTCGTTGTGGTAATAGCGGATTTTTTGCAGCGGCCCCATACCGTCGACACGCGCAAGGGGTTCGTAACCCTCGTCTTCATAAATATAGAGGCTGGTTTGACTGTGTTTATGTTCCTGCAGCAGGCGTAATCCGTCCCAGGTGAAGCGTGTCACCCCCAGTGGATAGCCATCGTTGTCATGCTCTGTTTTTTCAGTGCGACGGCCCAATGGGTCGTAGGTCATCCTGACCACATTGCCGTTTTCATTACGCACTTCAACCAGTCGGCTTTCTGCGTCGTAGGCAAACCGTTGCAAGCCTCGAGCAGCACTACGCTTTTCAATCATTCGACCAAAAGCATCGTATTTATAGCGTTTGTCTTGGTAGGTGAGCAGCCTGTTATGCCTTACCAAGCCACCCTGCTGTGGGCCGTCAAGCAGGTTGGCTGCCGCGTCATAAGCAAAGGTCTCGGTCTGGCCTACTTGGTGGCTGACGAGAATACGTTCGGTACTGTCGTAACCCAGCTGCTCTTGACGATCATGAACACGGTCAATACGCCGACGCCCGATCAAGTTATCGCTGGGATCGTAGCTGTAGTCAGTCTCAACCAACGGCGGCAACTGCCACGGTTGGTCAATACTGCGGCGCTGGCGCGAGCGAACCCTTCCGCTGCGGTCATACACGGTGTTTGTTCTGAGTTGACCTTGAGTGCGCTGCACTTCGCGATGCAAACGATCACGCTCGAAGTCGCTGATGACCTTTCCATCGAGATTCAACTGATGCAGGTGACCGCTGCCGTAGTAGAGGCGGTTCAGCCATCGCCCGTCGGGCAACTGGGTCTGAATCAGGTTCCCCAATTCGTCGTAGTGATGCTGCAAGGAGCCCGCTGTGCTTTGCTCCTGCAGCAGTTGCCCCAGTGCGCCGTAGCTGAAACCCAGTCGCTGCTGCCGACCGTCAATCGCGGTGAACGTGACGCCGACCAGTTGGTCGTTCAGATCATGTTCGTAAACGGTGGTGCCGTCCGCGGTGACTTTGCTGACCAGGCGTCCAACCGGATCTCGCTGAAATTGGTGTGACAGCGGCGCTACCGGTTCGCCTTCCGTCCCCGGCAGGAAATCCACGGCGACGACATCATCCAGCGGATCATAGGTGTAGCAGCGCTGACTCTGGTCGAGGTCTTGCTGCCGCACCATGCGGTCGCATGCATCCCACTCAAAGTGATAGCTTTCGCCGTTCTCATTGGTCAGCCTGCGCAATCGGCCATAGGCGTCATGGTCGAACATGACCGTGCGGTTATGCGCATCCCAGCGCTGTTTGACCAGGCCACGCAGGTCATAGGCATAGCGCGTGGTGCTTCCGGCCGGGTCGACATGGGCCGTCAGGTAACCGCTGGCGCTGCGCTGGAACTGTTCCACGCGGCCATCCGGGAGCTGGCATTCCAGCAATAGCCCCTGAGGACCGTACCGGTAGCGAACCGACTCACCTTCCGCATTGGTCTGCACCACCAGATTGCCAAAGGCATCGTATTGATAACGGGTGGGATAACCCGAGCAATCCACCGCTTCGACCAGTTGGCTCCATTCGTTCCAATGCAGCGTTTTGGTTTTTTCCGTGGCATCGATGATGCGCACCGGTTGACCGAACCCGTCGTAGACATAGCGCGTGCTATTGCCCAGCGGGTCGATTTCCTCGATGCAGTTGCCTCGCTGATCGTAGCGGTAATGCCAACTGTTGCCCGCAAGGTCGGTCTCTACTTGGGGCAATGCCCAGTGCGCGAGCCACTGCGTGCCGCTGGTTCTGGACAGCGGGTCGATCACCGCGCTCAGGTTGCCGGTCTCATCGTAATTGAAGCGCCACTGACCGTTTTGCGGGTCAGTCGCGCCGAGCAACTGGCGGTCTTCGCTCCACTCGAACAGCCACGTATGGCCCAGGTTGTCGACGTAGCGAGTGATCTGGTACTGCGGGTTCCACTCTCGTGTGCTGACGCGCATCAGGCCATCGGTCACGCGGGTAATGCCGGCGTCGAGATCGTAGTCGAAGGTGTATTCATCGCCTGCGTCTGTCCAGTGGCGGCTGACGCGCCACTCGTCACCGTGGGGGCCGGTCACTGCACTCCATTGATAGAAGCAGCGCAGGCCACTCGGCAACTGGTGTTCGACCATTCGCCGGCCATTGTCATAAGCAAAGCGTCGAAGGGTTGTGCCTTGCACGTCCAACACTTCAGCCAGGTCGCCGTTGCTGTCATAGCGGTAGCTGACGAGCACATCGCTGCGCGCATCGAAATGTTCCTGGCGCAGATAACGCCGTTCGATGTGGCTCACGCGCCGTGGGTGTTCAGCCGAGTAGCTCAGTTCGACGTGCATCAAGTCATGGGTGTCGCGCAGGCGATACAGCCGCCCCTGAGCGTCGTAGTCGAGAAAGATCCGCCCTTCATTGCGATCACCCAGCAGCTGCAGACGCATCCGCGCGCTGTTCAGCGGGTCGGGCTCGAACAGGCGATACAGGCCGTCGATGCTCTCGATCAATACCGCGCCGTCGGCACTGCGCCTGACCGCAAGGCCTTCGCCCGGGTCGAATGCTCCGCCGGACAAGGGGATGTAGCCGATCTCCAGGCGGCGCCCTTGCTCATCGATGTAGAGCAGGTTTTCGTCTGCATCTATCTCAATCGACACTTCATACGCAACGCTCCAGCCCGCGCCGAAGAGACCGTCCTGGCGTGTGTCGAGGCTGCTGTAGAAACGCTGCCAATCTATCGGGAGCAAACCCGGCAGCACGAAATCCAGCTCCTCGTCCCCACCCAGGACCTTGGCCCCGGTCGCGCTGTGAACCGGATTGGGCGAGCCATTCATGGCGCTCTTGAGCGCAGAGGTAACCTTGCTGGTTGCATAAGAAATGGCACCGCCCACCACCAAGCCACCAACCAGGCACGGCAGCTTGGTCCAGAAACATTTCAGGTTACCCCGCAACGCCATCACCACCGCAATCGCCAAACCCACGCCCGGCGTCTTGCCGCTGCGAATCTCTTGCACCACGATGGTCCCGCCACCGATGCGCACATCCGGCGAGATCAGGCCCGGGGCTGTACCAATCTTGGCGTCGCACGTACTGCGATCACCACTGCGTGCCGCAGGCTGCCCGTTGATGAACACCGAGCTGGAACCCTCCGCAATGAATTGCAGGGGCATGGGCGGGTGCTTGGTGCACCCCACGGTGTCCAGTGGGCAAGGCTCGGTGCCGGGGGAGGGGGAGGCGACGGTCGGGCGCCACATCTGGGAGAAAAACTCCCCGGCCATGTCCAGGAAGCTGGGGGCTGGCGGTTCGCTGGGTGCGACCGGAACAGCAGTCATCTTGCCAGCGGCGCGGGCAGCTTTTTTGCCATTGATGAAGACGTTGTCCGAACCGCTGGTGATGAAGGCATCGATCACCGGCGGGAACACCCAGTTGGCGGCGGACTCGCACCAACTGGATATTTTCAGGTCGGCCCCTGTGAGCCCCGCAGTGATCCCAATGACTGCCCCAACTACCAAAACCAATGCAACGCCGCCTGTGGCGATGGTCGCACCGGTCGCGAGGAAAACCGCCCCTGCAACGGCCAGGCAGCCCACAGTAGTGAGTGCGGCATAGGCGGCCACTTCCAGCACGCCGCCGAGAATATCGGCCATCACCGAGGTGTGCAGCAGCGCGTCGCCTTCGCGGGCAGCCCAGAGGTCTTCACTCATTGTTCAGACTCTGCTCAGGGGGTGACGGCAAAGTTGAGCGTGTTCTTGAGCGTTGCCCAATGTGCCGCCTCGGCAGGCCCCAGGGGCTGGGTCTTGACGTAGCTCAAGGCGATCAGGTTGCGTGTGCCGGGTATCTGCATTGCCAACTGATATTGGTAAATATTGTCGCTGCCTTTGTTGAAACGGTTCTGGACTTCAAAGGCGTCGATGTCCTGCGCTGGGCCCACCTTGATGGCTTGCGCCGGCGAATAACGAAGGTCCTTGACCTGCTGTTCGAGCTTTTTCAGCTGGCCCTCGAAGTTGTTTTGCAAGGTCTCGCCATCTGCCAAGGGGCTGCGACTCACCACCAGGGTGGTGCCCAGCTTGGCGAACTTGAGAATGTTGATCGAGGTGTCCTGCACCTCTGCATCGGGCAGGGTGAATTGGGCTTCGTTGATCAGGTAATTCATGGTGGATAAATCTCGTTATTGACCAGCGCCGGGCTTGCCAGGGAATTTTGATTCGACGGCGGACTTGATCGTGCTTTGCACGCCTTGGGCACCGGGCCCCGTGCCCTTGTCACTGCCCAGGTTGATATCCAGTTTGCCCTTCGTCTGGATTTTGCTGCTGCCGGTGGAAAACAGGTTGAACGAGCCACAGGTCAGGTTGATGTCTCCACCGGCCTTGAGCTCAATCACACTGGCGCCGCACACCAGGCGAATACTGTCGCCAGCCTCGACGGTGTAGGTCGTGGCCGCACTGTCAGACTTGGCCCCGCCCACCAGCACGGTATCGTTGTTGCGCACGACCCGCAGGCGATTCGAGCCAATGGTCACCGTCTCGTTATGCCCGATGCTTTTGTTCCGGTCATGCCCCACCGAATGGCTTTCATCCACCTCAACCACAATGTCCTGATTACGCTCGGCATGGATGTACAACTGCTCCAACCCCTTCTTGTCCTCCATGCGGATTTCATTGAAGTTGGCCGGCGTGCCGCCTTTGCTGGAGCGGCTTTTCATCCCGCTTTGGGTGGCGTTTTCCGGTAAGTCGTAAGGCACCGTCTGCTCGGCGTTGTACACGCGGCCAGTGATGATCGGCCGGTCCGGATCACCTTCCAGGAAGCTCACAATCACTTCCTGGCCAATCCGTGGAATCTGCATCGAGCCCCAGTTTTTCCCGGCCCACGACTGCGATACGCGAATCCAGCACGAGCTGTTTTCGTTGGACTGGTCGTGGCGGTCCCAATAGAAATGCACCTTGACCCGGCCATATTGGTCGGTCCAGATTTCTTCGCCTTTGGGCCCCACCACCAGCGCCGTCTGCGGGCCTTTGACGATGGGCCGGTAGGTGTTGGCCAGTGGGCGGAAACTCTGTTGCGCGTCGATGCAGGTAAGGGTGCTTTCGAACTGGGCCGAGGCTGCGCCACCGCCGCTTTCGAGGCTTTCCTGGGAGATGTAGTAGCGGGCGCCGACGATCAGGTATTCGCGGTTCTGGTCGCGGCGGCTGAAGCCGGTGAGGCTGAACAGGTGGCCGGAACCCAGGCCCCGCGCATTGCCGCTGAACTCCACTTGTTCATGAAGGGTTTGCAGGGCTTCGATGCGGGTGCGGGCGTAGTGTTCGCCGTCTTCGCTTTTGACGTAGGTGCCGGGGTAGTCGTACAGCGGGTAGTCGCCGGCGGTGTGCGGGCGCGGCATGGCCGAGCGTACGTCGATGCTGGCGCTGGGGCGCTGGAAGTCGTAGTCGTTGAGTTCAAGGGAGCCCGGTTGCACTTCCTGCGCCAGGTGCCAGTTGTGCATATGGTCGCGTTCGCGTTGCTGCTCGTCCTTGGGGTAGTAAGGCACCGAAGCGTAGCCGGGCACGTTGGCGTGGGCACCGTAGGCATCGGCCAGCACCAGCACGTGGCGGTCCTGCTCGTGGCGGAAGAAGTAGTAGATGCCTTCCTGTTCCATCAAGCGGCTGACGAAATCGAAGCTGGTCTCGCGGTACTGCACGCAGTATTCCCACTCGCGGTACGGCCGGCTCAGGGCGTCTTCGAAGTCGGAAAACCCCAGGTCACGGAACACCTGCTTGATGATCTGCGGGATGCTCAGGTTCTGGAAAATCCGGCAGTCGGACGTACGGCTGAGCAGCCACAGCCAGGGGCGCAACGTCACCTGGTAACTGGCGAACTGGCCCTGATCGATGTTCTGGCTGCAGCGCGCGACGATGCCGTGGAAATGCCGCTCGCCGCCGTCCGCTAGTTGCAGACCCACGCTCATGGGCTTGCCCAGCAACTGGTTGAGGTCGATGTTGGCGTCCAGGGACGTCAGTTGCAGCTCATAGTTGAACAGCCGACCCAACTCTTCACCGCCGCCCATTTCATTGAGCAGCAGCACATCCGGCCCCAGGGGGCTGGTGATCTTGGCCAGGCGTGACGATTGGTTGAATAACATCGGTTAACCCGTAAATTGCGTAATAACTGTAGGAACCGGCTCCAACTGTGGGAGCGGGCTTGCTCGCGAACGCGGTGAATCAGTCACCGGATGCATCAACTGATACGCCGCGTTCGCGAGCAAGCCCGCTCCCACAGTTTTGATCGCATTCCGTCAGGTCAATCGTTGAAGTCGTAGTGCAATTCGTTATCCCGCGTGCTGATCCGCACCCCCGCCAGCGCCTTGCCTTCGAGCATGCGGGTGAGGAATTCGCGGCTCATGTCCGGCAGCAGGCTGTTGGTCAGGATGGTGTCGATCATCCGCCCGCCGCTTTCGGTTTCGGTGCAGCGGGACACGATCAGGTCGACGACTTCGTCGTCGTAATCGAAGGCAACTTTGTGGGTGTTCTCCACACGCTTCTTGATGCGGTTGAGCTGCAGGCGGGTGATCGCCTTGAGCATCTCGTCGCTCAGCGGGTAGTACGGAATGGTCACCAGGCGGCCGAGCAGCGCCGGCGGGAAAATCTCCAGCAACGGCTGGCGCAGGGCCTTGGCGATTTCCTCGGGCTCTGGGATGTTCGCCGGGTCTTTGCAGACCCGGGAAATCAGCTCGGTACCGGCGTTGGTGGTCAGCAGGATCAAGGTGTTCTTGAAGTCGATCACCCGGCCTTCGCCGTCCTCCATCACGCCCTTGTCGAATACCTGGAAGAAGATCTCGTGCACGTCCGGGTGGGCTTTTTCCACCTCGTCCAGCAGCACCACGCTGTAGGGTTTGCGCCGTACGGCTTCGGTCAGCACGCCGCCTTCGCCATAGCCGATGTAGCCCGGTGGCGCGCCCTTGAGGGTGGACACGGTATGGGCTTCCTGGAACTCGCTCATGTTGATGGTGATCACGTTCTGCTCACCGCCGTACATGGCCTCGGCCAGGGCCAGGGCGGTTTCGGTCTTGCCTACGCCGGAGGTGCCGGCAAGCATGAACACGCCAATCGGCTTGCTCGGGTTGTCGAGGCCGGCGCGGGAGGTCTGGATGCGCTTGGCGATCATCTGCAAGGCATGGTCCTGGCCGATGATGCGTTTCTTCAGGTGCTGGTCGAGGTTGAGCACCGTCTCCAGTTCGTTGCGGGCCATGCGGCCCACCGGGATGCCGGTCCAGTCGGCGACCACTGAGGCCACCGCTTGGTAGTCCACGGTCGGCAGGATCAGCGGGGTTTCGCCTTGCAGTGTGGAGAGGCGCTGTTGCAGGTCGACCAGTTGCGCACGCAGTTCGTCGCTCTCGTTATTACCCGCATCACTGTCAACCACGCCGGCTTTTTCGCGCAGAGTTGCACGGGTGGCGAGCAACTCATCCACCAGGGTTTTCTCTTCGGCCCAACGGCTTTCCAGGGTGGCCAGGCGCTCGCGTTCGGCACCCAGCAGCGCTTCGCTGTTGGTCTGGCGCGCACCGATGGCGATGCCGATCGCATGCTCGCGGGCGATGATTTGCAGCTCGGTTTCCAGCGCCTCGATTCGACGGCGGCTGTCGTCGACTTCCGCCGGCACCGCGTGCAGGCTGATCGCGACGCGGGCGCAGGCGGTGTCCAGCAGGCTCACGGATTTGTCCGGCAATTGACGCGCCGGAATGTAGCGGTGGGACAGCTTCACCGAAGCTTCCAAGGCTTCATCCAGGATCTGCACCTGATGGTGTTTCTCCATGGTCGAGGCCACGCCGCGCATCATCAGCAGCGCCTTGTCTTCCGACGGCTCGGCCACTTGTACCACCTGGAAGCGGCGGGTCAGGGCCGGGTCTTTTTCGATGTGCTTCTTGTACTCGGCCCAGGTGGTGGCGGCCACGGTACGCAAGGTGCCACGGGCGAGGGCGGGTTTGAGCAGGTTGGCCGCGTCACCGGTCCCGGCGGCGCCACCGGCACCTACCAGGGTGTGGGCTTCGTCGATAAACAGGATGATCGGTTTCGGCGAGGCCTGGACGTCTTCGATGACCTGGCGCAGACGCTGTTCGAACTCGCCTTTCATGCTGGCGCCGGCTTGCAGCAGGCCCACATCCAGGCTGCGCAGTTCCACATCTTTCAGCGCTGGCGGCACGTCGCCGGCGACGATGCGCAGGGCGAAGCCTTCGACCACGGCGGTCTTGCCGACACCGGCTTCACCGGTAAGGATCGGGTTGTTCTGGCGGCGACGCATGAGGATGTCCACCAGTTGGCGGATCTCTTCGTCACGCCCGACGATCGGGTCGAGCTTGCCGCTACGGGCTTGTTCGGTCAGGTCGACGGTGAAGCGCTTGAGGGCTTCCTGCTTGCCCATCGCGCTCGGGGCCATGGCGCCGCTGGCCTCGCCCGGAACGGCGCCGGCGTTGAAACCGTCGCTGGCACTCAGTGCATTTTCGGGCGAGTCGCCGACGTATTCGTCAAAGCGTTCGCTCAGGGCTTCGGCCTTGATCTTGTCGAATTCCCCAGACAACCCCAGCAGCGCATGGCGCAGGCTTGGCGTCTTGAGGATCCCCAGCACCAGGTAGCCGGTGCGCACTTGGGTTTCGCCAAACATCAGGCTGCCGTAGACCCAGCCACGCTCGACCGCTTCCTCCACATGGGATGACAGGTCGGTGATCGACGTCGAGCCACGGGGCAGGCGGTCCAGGGCTTCGGTCAGGTCACGGGCCAGGCGCGCCGGCTCGACGTTGAACTGCCGGATGATGCGGTGCAGGTCCGAGTCCTGCAGTTGCAGCAACTGGTGAAACCAGTGGGCCAGTTCCACATACGGGTTGCCCCGCAGCTTGCAGAACACGGTGGCGGCTTCGATGGCCTTGTAGGCCACGCTGTTGAGTTTGCCGAACAGTGCGGCGCGACTGATTTCACCCATGCTCTGGATTCCTTGAGGTGTTGGCGTGTTCGGCGTAATGCCGGGCCAGGATTAGGTCGTTGGCGTCATGCTCGGGTTGGCCGAGCCAGGTGTTGAAACCGAGACGGAACTGGCCGTTGAGTTGCAGGGCCGGCACTTCCGGTTGTTGCAGGATCAGGTTCAGGTCCCAGTCCAGTTCATGGCCCAGGTACTCCGCGACCCACGCCACCAGCTCGTTGAACGGCTGGCTGCCAGGCAGCATGCCCATGTAGTCATCGAGCTTCAGGGGGCCGAGGCGGATACGGAATTTGTGCTGGCGGTCCCACACGTGGCTGCCCAGGCAAAAGTCCACGCCCAGTTGGTTGGCGCTGACACTCACGCGGCTGCGCTCGGGCAGTTCCAGCCATTGGCCGACGTATTCTTCGATCTCCACCGGCAGGCCGAAGTACTCGCCGAGAATCGCTTTCAGGCCATCCGGGTAGCGGGTTTGCGCCGACAGGTGGCCGCTGTAATGCAGCTTCGCCGTGTCGGGGATCAGGCCTTGGTTGAGCAGGCTCGGTGTACCGCGACCACTCAGTGCCGCGAGGCGCGCCGACCAGTAGTCATCGTCCGGACGGTCATGGCTGACGGTCGGCCGTGCCTCGGCCCATGCGCGATAAAACAGGGTCAGCAGGCGGTGGTGGAACACATCCAGGAAGCGCTTGCTGGTGCTGTCGGCGTTGTTGCGCTGGCGCTCACGCACGTACTCGGTGATGTGCAGCGGCAGCGGGCCGTTGGGGCCGCCGAGGCCGAAGAAGAACTGCTCCAGCCGTGCCGGCTGGCCTTCAGCCCCAGGTTCGACCGAGGCCAATGTGGCCGGCGCAAACGTGCAATCGGCCTGCTGCCCGAGACGCAACGGGTCATCCGCCAGGCGCAGGGAATGTCCCAGGCGTGGCAGGTCCGGCGATTCGCACTCGATACGACGCAGCGCCTGGAAGAAGTCATATTCCCAGGGCTCCTGATGCATCGCATCCAGAGTACTCACAGGGTCGGACGGCGTCCGGGCTTGGCTTTCCATCGCATGATCTCGCCGCGTTCGGTGGTACGGATCACCGTCTCGGTAAAACTGTTGATCGACACATAGCGTGCCAGGAACCGTTCAAACACCGCACCGAGCAGGAACACGCCGGTGCCGCGGAACGCGTTTTCATCAAATTCCAGGGTGATCTCCAGGCCCCGGCCAAACACGATCGGGCCGGGCATCGGCAGGCGGCGGGTTACCGCTTTGCTGCTGACTTCCCGCAGGCCTTCGATCTGCAATTGCAGGGCGGCATCGTTGCTGTCGCCATACAGACGCAGCAGTTCACGCAGCGCGGCGGCGCCCTGGCCTTGCTCGCTCAGCGACAGGTAGTTCAACGACAACTGGCTGATCAGGCGCCATGCCTTGGCGTCATGGGCATGGCTGGCGCGCGGGCGGCTTGGCCCGGCGACGCAACGCACGGCCAAGACCGGCGCACTGTCGGCCAGGGTGAAGTCGGTCTTGCCGTTGCCCACACTCATGAACAACGGTAAATCGCGGTTGGTGCACAGCGCGGTAACGCCCAGTTGGCGCAGGTCATGGCGGTACGGCGCTTGCTGGGTGTCCACCAGGCTGACGAAGGTTTCGCTGCCCACATAGGTGGAGCGCGGCCCGTTGCGGCGCTGGTCGCTGGACAACACGCGGGGTTCGCGGCGCACCGTGTAGTAAGCCTGGTCACGGCCATAGCGCGACGGATCGCGTACTGCGTAGAACGGCAAGAACGGTTGCTCGGGCCCGGTGCCGTGGCCCGTGATGCCGCTCAAGGAGTGAATCTCGAAATCCATCGGCCGCGTGCGGTCGGCGATCACATGGTGTTCGTTGACCCGCTCGGACAAGTGAATCCGGTCCACGCGCTTGGGAAACAGGTTGATTGCCGGGGTGCAGAACGGCACGAATTGCGCCTTGCCGACGCTGCCTTCCAGGCTCGGATCGTGGCGGTCGAACAGCACGATCAGTTCCAGCTCCTGGCCGTCACAGCGCTTGACGGCGCGGCTCAGCTCAGCGAATTCAACGAACAGAAAACGGTGGGGCAGGGCGAAGTATTCCTGGAGCAAGCGATAGCCCTGGAATGCCCGAGGCACCACCGGCATTGCCGCATCGGCGTCGTCGAAACCCCGGGAGCGCAAGGCATCCGGCGGCAGGCGTTCAACCCAATCGCCACCAGGCTTGCGCGCGAACACCGCGCAGGCATTACCCAGCAGTTGTTCGTAGAGGCGGAACGGTTGCTCGTCGGCACCGCTGAGGTACAGCGGCAAGTTATCCAGGGCGAGGCTGTTGAACGGCAGTTCGGCGCCGGTACGCAAGGTCAGGCGCAGACCGGCCTTGGCCTTGGGTTCACTGGCGGCCAAACGCCCGAGCACGGCGGACGGGTTGCCGAAGTACTCGGCCTGGGCGACCTGCAACGGCCACAGCGTCACCGGGTGCGCGGTGCGGTACTCGCAGCAGGTCTGGGTTTCGCGACCCAGCGCGGCGCGCAGGACGGTGTCGCGGGGCAGTGGAAAACCACTGGCCAGGGAGCCTTCATCGGGATCGGCCTGCAACTGCACCACGGTCATCGACGGGGTCGGCGCCAGGTAGTGCGGGTAGGCGATCTCCAGCAGGTTGTTGGTGAAGGTCGGGTACTCGGCGTCGAGTTTGAGCTGGACCCGGGCCGTGAGATACGCGAAACCTTCGAGCAAACGCTCGACGTACGGGTCGGCGCAGTCCATGCCGGACAGGGTCAGCCGACTGGCAATCTTCGGGTATTCCTTGGCGAACTCGGCGGCGCTTTCGCGCACGTGGTGCAGTTCCTGGTTGTACAGCTCCAGCAGGCGCGGGTTCATGGGCGTCTCCGCTGGTCGGCGTTGACCACACGCACATGGCCGGATTCCAGGTCCAGGTCGGTTTGCAGCAACAGGCGCAACGGCACCGGCTGCGCCCACAGGTCGCCCTCGATCTCGAAACTCAGGGCGTTATGATTCATCTCGCCATGGCCCACGCGTGCCTTGACCCGCAAGGTATGACGCAGGATACGCGGCTCGAAGGTGGCGATAGCTTGTCGAATCAAGGCTTCCAGAGCACTGACGTCGACACTGGAGACACTGTTGCCCGCCAGGGCAGGCAGCCCGTAATTGACCACCGAAGTACCGGCCGGCGTGTGCAGCGTGGCATCGGCGTTGAGCAGTGAAGTGGTGTTGAGCAGCCACGTCAGGTCACGCAGCACCGAGGCTTTCAATTGGCTCAGGGACAGCACGCGTTTGTCGGCGCTTTCCTTGGGATTGGTCGGGTCATCGTCGGTCAACCGGTCCAGCAGAGACGGTTGCAGACGATCGCGGGAAGCAATTTCAGTTACCACCAAAGCAGCTCCACGGACGGGTTGCGAGAGGAACAAAGTGCCCGACCCGTAGTAGCTGTCGAGCGAAGCGAGGCTGCGTTCGGCTGCGAAGCAGTCGTAAACCGGGCACCGGGACTTATCAGTCAACTATCGGTGCCGGATTGCGAGGACTTCGTCCTCGAACGCAGCCTCGCTCCGCTCGACAGCTGCTACGGAGCGAGGGTGACAAATCAGCGTTTGGTGTTGGAGCGAATGTTCCAGCCAAACTTGATCGCGCCGCCGTCTTTGGTGCCGTCGGCTTTCTGTGGCTGGTAGTCCACCATCACCTGGGCGAAGTTCAGGGTCACGTTTTCGGTGAGGCGATCATCGCTGCCCGAACCGCCGGTGCTCAGGGAGGTGACCAGCACTTCTTCCAGGTTGATGATCATGTACTCGACCTGGCTTTCACCGCCGGCCTTGCGCACGGTCAGCGTGACCTTGTCGATGTGCTTGCCGCTTGCGCAGTGCATCATCAGGTTAGGCGAGGCCTTGTCGACGTACTTGGTCAGCGACAGGTCCTGGATGTTCACCTTGCCTGCGCCGCCGCCACCGCCAACGTGCATGTTGCCGGACTGGGCCATGCCCCAGCTCCAGTTCAATACGTCGATTTCGTCCTTGTGGGCCTTGTCCATGGACTCGCCCTTGATGTCGCCGATCTTGATGAAAATATCAACAGCCATGTTTTCTCCCTGTGTGGTCTCAGCCACAGAATTTGTTAACGCTGATCGTTCCCACGCTCTGCGTGGTAACGCATCTTGTGACGCTCTGCGTCACTGGGACGCGGAGCGTCCCGAGCGGCGTTCCCACGCGGAGCGTGGGAACGAGCGACGGTGTTACGCGCCTTTCGCCGAAGGCAGTTTCGATACCAGGCGCAGCGACACCGTCAGCCCTTCAAGCTGGTAGTGCGGGCGCAGGTAGAACCGAGAGTTGTAGTACCCCGGGTTGCCTTCAACGTCTTCCACGATCACTTCGGCAGCCGCCAATGGATGCTGGGCCTTGGTGGTTTCGGTGGAGTGCGCCGGGTCGCCGTCAACGTAGTTGAGGATCCAGTCCTGCAACCAGCGCTGCATCTCGTCCTTCTCTTTGAAGGAACCGATCTTGTCGCGCACGATGCACTTCAAGTAGTGAGCGAAACGGCAGGTGGCGAACAGGTACGGCAGGCGCGCGGCCAGGTTGGCGTTGGCGGTGGCGTCCGGGTCATCGTATTCGGCCGGTTTCTGCAACGACTGGGCGCCGATGAAGGCGGCAAAGTCGGTGTTTTTCTTGTGCAGCAGCGGCATGAAACCGTTCTTCGCCAGTTCCGCTTCACGGCGGTCGCTGATGGCGATTTCGGTCGGGCACTTCATGTCCACACCGCCGTCATCGGTCGGGAAAGTGTGGGCCGGCAGGTTCTCGACTTCACCGCCAGACTCCACGCCACGAATGCGCGAGCACCAGCCGAAGTGTTTGAACGAACGGTTGATGTTCACCGCCATCGCGTAGGCCGCGTTGGCCCAGGTGTACTTGGAGCTGTCGGCACCGTCGGTGTTTTCTTCGAAGGCGAAGGCTTCCACCGGGTCGGTCTTGGCGCCATACGGCAGGCGCGCCAGGAAGCGCGGCATGGTCAGGCCGATGTAGCGCGAGTCTTCCGATTCACGCAGGGAGCGCCAGCCGGCATATTCCGGGGTGGTGAAGATCTTGGTCAGGTCGCGCGGGTTCGACAGTTCCTGCCACGAGCCCATGCCCATCACAGTCGGCGAAGCAGCGGCAATGAACGGTGCGTGCATCGCAGCGCAGACTTTCGACAGCTCGCCCAGCAGCTCCACATCGGGAGGCGACTGGTCGAAGTAGTAGTCGCCCACCAGGCAGCCGTAAGGTTCGCCGCCGAACTGGCCGTATTCTTCTTCGTACATCTTCTTGAAGATCGGGCTCTGGTCCCACGCGGTGCCCTTGAATTTCTTCAGGGTCTTGTGCAGGTCCGGCTTGGAGATATTGAGCACGCGAATCTTCAGCTGCTCATCGCTCTCGGTGTTGTTCACCAGGTAGTGCAGGCCACGCCAGGCGCTTTCCAGTTGCTGGAAATCCTGGTGATGGATGATCTGGTTGACCTGGGCGGTGAGCTTGGCGTCGATGGCGGCGATGATCGATTCGATCGACTTGATCGCGTCGTTGGACACCAGGTCCGTCTGGGCCAGTGCCTGCTCGGCCAGGGTGCGCACGGCGGTTTCCACGGCTTCGCGGGCACGCTCGGTCTTGGGTTTGAATTCTTGCAGCAGCAGCGACGCGAACTCGCTGGTTTCTTCGGTAGCGCCCAGGTTCTGGGCGCCTTCGCGGGCGGTATTCTCGGTCATGATTATTGGTCCCCTGCCGGCTTCGGCGCGCTCGCAAGGGCCTGCAGCAATGCCGGGTCCTTGATCGCTTTCATGATGATTTCTTCAGCGCCGGTCTTGCCGTCCATGTAGGTCAGCAGGTTGGCCAGCTGCGTGCGGGCTTCGAGCAGCTTGTTCAGCGAGTCGACCTTGCGCGCCACGGCGGCGGGGCTGAAGTCGTCCATGCTTTCGAAGGTGATGTCCAGGCTCAGGTTGCCTTCGCCGGTCAGCTCGTTGGGCACGTGGAACGCGACGCGTGGCTGCATGGCCTTGAGGCGCGAGTCGAAGTTGTCGACGTCCACTTCAAGGAACTTGCGGTCGGCCACAGGCGCCAGAGGCTCGGCGGGCTTGCCGGCGAGATCGGCCATCACACCCATGACGAAGGGCAGCTGGACCTTTTTCTCGGCGCCGTAGAGCTCGACGTCGTACTCGATCTGCACCCGAGGCGCACGGTTGCGCGCGATGAATTTCTGAGAACTTTGCTTCGCCACGTTGCTGCTCCTGGTCGCTTGAGCGACGGTGTTGTAACTGCGCGATCCGTACGCTTATTCGCTGTCCGGCCCGCGCAGATTTTCAAATTGGGACATGCCGTCGGGAATCAGGTTGCGCACGATGGCTGCAAAGTCGGCGTGCACCAGATTCTTCGCTCGGTTCAACAGCACCGGCAGCGGGCTCGAAGGCTCGTGGCGGGTGTAGTACGCAAGGATTTTGTCGAGGCTGCGCAGCACTTCATCGCGGCTCGCGATGTCGCCGGTCGGGCGTGCTGCAACGGGCGCGGCGGCGTATTCAACCGAGGGGGCATTGTCGTCACTGACAACCTCGGGCTCGCTGGCGGCGCCGCTGTGTGGGGCGTATTGGTTAAGTACCTGCACGGCCTGCTTGAGCAGTTGCTTCAAGGGGCCGAGGTCCACGCCCTGGGCGGAACCGACCTGGTCGCTGACGTATTGTTCGATGGCATCACAGGCGGCGCGGGCGGCGTTCAGCGCGTCGCGGGTGGCTTGCAGTTGCTCGGCATCGCTGTCGAGGAACGCGCCGTTGAGCTGTTCGGCGCCGAGGCTTTCGCCGGGAAAATTCTGCAGCCCGCTGGCATTCAGCGCGGCGCGCAGGCTGACGGGGCCGAAGGTGCGCGAACGGGTAAGAATGGCTTCGCGCAGCAGGCGGATGTTCGCGTCGCTGGCCACGCCGCTGAGGGCGTTGATGCGCACGGTGGGGTCGTTGTCATCATCGGCATCCAGGCGCGGATGCAGGTCGGCCCAGTATTCGCGCAGCAGCGCGTTGATCAGCGTGAGCGCGTCGGCAAGCCCCGCGATGCCCTGGAGGGCGAGGGCGCTTTGCAACAGGAAATGTGTGATGCGCAGGTCTTTGCTGCGTTGCAGGAGGTCGAGGCTTTGCTGCTGGATGCTGCGCCATTCCGGAGGTTCGGCGGGCAGGATCGAGTCGCCCATGCTGCGCTCGGGTTGACCCTGTGCGGCACGCTCAAGATGCAAATAATCGGCGTCATATTCCAAGTCTTCGCCACAAGGCGAAGTCGCGGAAACGGCGGCGAGCAGCAGAGGCACATCCACTAAATTCGATCTCCCTATCAGCCCGTTAGATGACGGGCAACTCATGCATTAGTTGCGCGAGGAACTTTGCATGTTTTCTTGGTCATATTTAGCGCTTTGACATCATGCTGATTTCAAAGTGCCATCATTGGTGTTCAAGAAGTTGTGCATTTTTGGTGTAGTACTTATGCCTTGTCAAGGTAAGCTATTCGCCCTCTATGACAGATGTGCGGTGCTTAACATCCTGCGCGACTGATCAGTCGAAGCAGGTGCCGAGGCAGGATTTTTGTCATACAGGCCGGTTAAGATCAGCTATTACGCGGGTTGAAGCAGGCTTTCAAGGTTTTGGAAGGATCTGTCGTGGATCCCTCGGGAGCATTTCTCCCAGGGAACGGCCGCGCGCGAAGTATCAGCAAGGAGGCATGATGTCGCTGTGTTTGACTATCACTAGTTATCACAAGATTACCCCTGGCCAGTGCCCTGAAAAGTCCATGGATCAGGGGGTGATGGCTATTGGCCGCGGTTCCGAAAATGACTGGATACTGCCTGACCCGGAGCGCCTGGTTTCCACGCAGCATTGCGTTATTCAATACAAAGATGGTCGTTATTATTTAACCGATAACAGCACTAACGGTGTTGAGCTAGTCAACGCTGGCATCCGTTTGCGCCGGGGAAACAGCGAGCCATTGCAAGACGGTGAGCTGATCCGCATCGGTGATTACGAAATCCAGGCGCGTATCGATTTCAACCTGAAAGTGACAGATACCCCGTCTTTCACCGGTGACGCCTCCAACAGCTTCGAAGCCCTGATGGGCGCCGCCGTGAGCACCCCGACGCCGCACCCGGTCATCGCGCCGCAGTTCCAGGGCGCCTCGTCGATGGACACCCTGCCGGACCTGTTCGACTTCCTCGCGCCCACCAGTGTCCCGCCGGCCACCGTGCACGATCACGTACCGGCCGAGCAACACGACTTCCGTCCGCCGACACCGCTGCCCGTGGCTGAACCGCCTGCGCCGGTGGTCTCGGGCTCAATCATTCCCGACGACTGGGATTTGTTTGGTGATGCCCCGGCACCCAAGCCTGTTGCGCCGCCGCCGCCGCCGCCGCCACCTCCTCCAGCACCGATTATCGAGCCACCCAAGGTCGAGCAACCGCTCCCGGTGGTCGACGCCAACCAACCCGATTTGCTGCAAGCCTTCCTGCGCGGTGCCGGCCTCGATCAGTTGCGGCTGGACAAGGCCCAGGCCGAAACCCAGATGGAAAGCATCGGCCGCAGCTACCGGCTGATGGTCGAAGGCCTGATCGACGTATTGCGTGCCCGCAGCAGCCTCAAGGGTGAGTTCCGCATGCAGCAGACGGTGATTCAACCGGTGGAAAACAACCCGTTGAAATTCGCCCCCAACGCCGATGAAGCGTTACTGCTGCTCCTACGTCACAGCAACCAGGCGTTTATGGCGCCGGACGTGGCGGTTCGCGACAGTTTCGACGATCTGCGCGCACACCAATTGGCGGTAATGGCCGGGGTCGAAGCCGCCATCAAGCACCTGCTGACGCGCTTTGAACCGGCGCAGCTCGAAGAGCGCATGGGCAAACCCGGCGGGCTGTCGAGCATTTTCAACGGTTCGCGCCAGGCCCAGTACTGGCAGCAGTTCACCGAGCTCTACAGCAATATTTCCCGCGAGGCCCAGGAAGATTTCCAGGACTTGTTCGGGCGTGAATTCAGCCGTGCCTACGAAGAGCACAGCAGCCGACAGCGTCACTAACATCGCAGTACATGGAACAACGGATAGCTAAGTACGTCATTGAGGACGCAGGATGATTCCCAGGTTTTTACTCGCAGCCGCCACCGCGCTTCTGCTGACGGCGTGTGCCAAGGATGCGGCCAAGCCCGAAGCCCCCGAGGCTGAGGCAGACACCGCCGCCGTCGAGCTGCATTTCCACGCCATCGCCGGGCTCAACCCCGGCGCCAATGGCCAGGCAGCCCCGGTACGGGTGCGGATTTTCGAACTGAAAAACGCCGCCACCTTCAGCCGTTCCGACTACTTCGCCTTGGCCGATCGCGCCCAGTCGACCCTCGGCCTCGACCTGCTCGACCAGGACGAAGTGGTGATCCAGCCCGGCCAGCAATTGAGCATCCAGCGCGACCTCGACCCGTCCACCCGCCAGATCGGCCTGCTGGTGGGCTATCGCGAACTGGACCGCGCCGTGTGGCGCACCGTGCTTAACGTGCCGGCGCGCCAATACACCGAATACCAGATCAGCCTCGATGTGCATGCGGTGCGTGCCGACGTCGTGGTTCCCCCATCCAGCCCTGCCCAATAAGAATCGGAGCCCCCATGTCCTGGAACAATCGCGTGGTCTGGTCGGAAGGCATGTTCATCGGAACGCAGCACTTCCAGCAGCATGACCGTTACCTGGAAAACCTGATCGATGCGCGCAGCCGCCCGTTGTCGGCAGGGGCCTGGGGCTTCTCCGAATTGTTGATCGACCAGGGCCTGTTGGCCCAGGGCAAGCTGGCGATTGTCTCGGCACGCGGTTTGTTGCCCGACGGTACGCCGTTCAATATCCCCCAGGATGACCTGGCGCCGAGCCCGTTGAACATCGACGACCACCTGCGCGATGGCCTGGTCTACCTGGCGCTGCCGCTCAAGCGTGCCGGCGCCCGCGACACCGTCGACGAAGGCGAAGCCCTGGAAGCGGCGCGCTACGTCAGCCAGGTGCGCGAAGTGCGCGACGACAACGCTCCCTTTGAAAACCGTGCGCCGGTGGCGGTCGGTTCCCGTGCCCTGCGGCTGTTGACTGCCCAGGATGGCATCAGCGATTACGCAGCCATCGGCCTGGTGCGCATCAAGGAAAAACGCGCCGACCGCGCCCTGGTGCTGGACGACAGCTACATCCCGCCGGTACTCGACGTGGCTGCCAGCAAACCGCTGACCGCGTTTCGCAGCGAACTGCTGGGCCTGCTGCACCAGCGCGGCGAAGCGTTGGCCGGGCGCGTAGTGGCTTCGGGCGCCGGTGGCGCTTCGGAAATTGCCGACTTCATGCTGTTGCAACTGGTCAACCGTGCCCAGCCGCTGATCCAGCACCTGAGCCAGTTGAGCCCGCTGCACCCGGAGCGTTTCTTCAGTGAGCTGGTGAGCCTGGCCGGCGAGTTCTCGACCTTCTCCACCACTGGCCGCCGCCCCCAGGAATACCCGCAATACCAGCATGACGACCTGGCCCTGAGCTTCACCCCGGTGATGCAGGCGCTGCGCGAAGCACTGTCGATGCTGATCGACAGCAAGGCCACGCCGATCCCGATTGTCGAGAAAGCCTACGGCGTGCACGTGGCGATGCTGGCCGACAAAACTTTGATCGACAGCGCCAGTTTCATCCTGGTGGTGCGTGCCGATGTGCCGGGCGAAACCCTGCGCGCGCGTTTCGGCCAGCAAAGCAAAGTCGGCTCGGTGGAACACATCCGCGACCTGGTCAACCTGCAACTGCCGGGCATCGGCCTGCTGCCGCTGCCGGTGGCGCCACGGCAGATTCCGTACCACGCAGGCAGCACCTATTACGAGCTGGACCGGGGCAGCGAGCACTGGCAGCAACTGAGTAATTCCGGCGGCTTTGCGTTCCACATCGCTGGCCAGTTCCCGGGGTTGAACCTGGCTTTCTGGGCCATCCGAGGATAATCCGCGATGCATCCCAATGACGATGACCGCACCCAGTTCATGCCGCGCCCGGGTGGCCGCGCACCGGAACCGGTTCGCGCAGAACCGGCGCCGCTGTCGATGCCTGCCGCGCCGATCCTGACCGGCAAGGCCCAAGGCCTGAACCCGCTGGAAAGCGCCGCCGGCCCGTTGCTGTCGCTGCTGACGCGCTTGCGCAACACGATTTCGCACCCGGCGCCGTCGAGCCTGCGCGCGCAATTGCTGGCCTACCTGCGCCAGTTTGAAGAACGTGCCGAGGCCGCCGGCGTGGCCCGCAATGATGTGCTGCTCGCGCGTTACGCACTGTGCACCGCCCTCGATGAAGCCGTGCTGAGTACGCCGTGGGGCAGTGCCAGTGACTGGGGCAAGCAGAGCCTGCTGATCACCGTGCACAACGAAGCCTGGGGCGGCGAAAAGGTCTTCCAGTTGCTGGATCACTGCCTGCAAAGCCCGCGGGAACGCCTGTACCTGCTGGAACTGCTGTACCTGTGCCTGTGCCTGGGTTTCGAAGGTCGCTACCGCGTGATGAACGACGGCCGCAGCCAGCTGGAAGCCTTGCGCGAGCGCACCGCGGCGGCGATTCGCAGTGCCCGTGGCGAGCATGAGCGCGAGCTGTCGCCCCACTGGCGCGGCGTGACCGTGGCCCGTGATCGCCTGGCGCAATTCATGCCGCCGTGGATCGCCGTGGCGATCGGCGTGGCGCTGTTGCTGGCGTTACTGTTCGGGTTGCGGATGAAACTGGCGTCGGATGCCGAGCCGGTGTTCAAGAATATTCATGCCCTGGGCGAGATCCCGGTGCAGGCCATCGACCGTCCGGTAGCGCAGCCGAAAATCATCGAGCGGCCACGCCTGGCGGGTTTCCTGGTGGAAGACATCAAGGCCGGTCGCGTGGCGGTGGAAGATGCTGTCGACCGCTCCGTGGTGACCATCCGTGGCGATGAACTGTTCGCCTCGGCCAGCTCCAGCATCGTTGATGACTTCCAGCCGCTGATGCTGCGCATCGCCGACGCCATCCGCAAGGTCAAGGGCCAGGTGCGCGTCACCGGCCACAGCGATAACCGTCCGATTGCGACCCTGCGTTTCCCGTCCAACTGGGCGCTGTCCGAGGCGCGGGCCAAGTCGGTGCTGGAGATTCTCGCGGCCAAGACCGGCCAGGCGGAACGCTTCAGCGCCGAGGGCCGTAGCGACACCGAGCCGGTGGCGACCAACGCCACTGCTGAAGGCCGTGCGCGCAATCGCCGGGTAGAAATCACCGTATTGGCGGAGGGGGTCGAGTGAAGGCGTTTTTCAGTTTTTTGATTCGCTGGGTGATCCCGTTGTTGGGTCTGATCGCCTTAAGCCTGATCATCTGGTTTGTGGGGCCATTGCTCGATGTGCTGGTGCCGGAAGGGCGCCGCTGGGCGCTGATCATCCTGGTGTTCGCGGTGTGGATTGCCTACCGCGTGTTCCGGATTATCCAGGCCCGCCGCCAGGCCGCCGAGGTGATGCGCAGCCTTGCCGCAGAAACCCCGGCAGACCCGGCCAGTGTCGCCACTGCCGAAGAGCTGGCAACCCTGCGCCAGCGGATGGACGAAGCCCTGGCCCTGTTGAAAAAGGCCAAGCTGGGCGGTGACGAGCGCCGCAACCTGTATGAGCTGCCGTGGTACGTGATCATCGGCCCGCCGGGTTCGGGCAAGACCACCGCGCTGGTCAATTCCGGCCTGCACTTTCCCTTGGCTGCGCAGTTGGGGGCCGGTGCGGTGCGGGGCGTGGGCGGTACGCGCAATTGCGATTGGTGGTTTACCGACCAAGCCGTATTGCTCGACACCGCTGGCCGCTACACCACCCAGGACAGCAACTCCACGGTGGATAAAGCCGCCTGGCTGGGCTTCCTCGACCTGCTGAAAAAGCAGCGTTCCCGGCGCCCGATTGACGGTGCATTTATCGCCATCAGCCTCTCGGACCTGCTGCTGGGCAGCGACGCCGAGCGTGCCGCCCATGCCGCTGCGATCCGCCTGCGCATCCAGGAGCTGTACACCCAACTGGGCGTGCGCTTCCCGATCTACCTGATGCTGACCAAGCTCGACCTGGTGCCGGGCTTCATGGAGTTCTTCGACAACCTGAGCAAGGAAGAACGCGCCCAGGTGTGGGGCATGACCTTTGCCCTCGACGACGGCAAGAACAGCGACAGCCCGTTGGCCCATTTGCAAAGCGAATTCGCCGGCCTGGAACAGCGGCTCAACGAGCGCCTGGTGGAACGCCTGCAACAGGAACGCGACCCGGCGCGGCGCGACCTGATCTACGGCTTCCCGCAGCAGTTCGGCGCGTTGAAGGATTGCCTGCAAGGCTTCCTCGAAGGCGTGTTCAAACCCAACGCCTTTGAAGAGCGCGTCTTGCTGCGCGGCGTGTACTTCACCAGCGGCACCCAGGAAGGCAGCCCGATTGACCGCTTGATCGGCGCCATGGCCCAAAGCATGAACTTGGACCGCCAGCACCTGGCGCGCCAGACCGGCACCGGGCGCAGCTATTTCATCGAAAAACTGTTCACCGCCGTGGCGTTTGCCGAGCGCGGCCTGGTGGGCGTCAACCCGAAGGTCGAGCGCCGTCGCAAGTGGATTGCCCGTGGCGTGTTGGCCGCAACCGTGGCGTTGGTGCTGGTCGTCAGTACCCTGTGGTGGGTGAGTTATCGCGCCAACCAGGCCTACATCGCCCAGGTTGACCAGAAGGTCGCACCGCTGGGCCAGACCGTGCAGAACCTGAGCCCGGCGCAGCGCGAAGTACTGGCGGTACTGCCGCTGCTCAATGCGGTGAAGAACCTGGCGGGGGACTCGCCGAGCTGGTCCGAAGGCTTGGGCCTGTATCAGGGCGACATGCTCGAAGCCGAATCCGCCAGCGTCTACCGCAAGCTGTTGATTGCCGTGTTCGCGCCCCGTTTGGTGACGCGTATCGAAGAGCAACTGCACGGCGGCGGTAATTCCGACTTCCTCTATGAAGGCTTGAAGGCCTACCTGATGCTCGCTGACAGTGAGCATTACGACCCGGACTTCATCAAGGCCTGGATCGCCCTGGACTGGGACCGCAACCTGCCGCGAGACCTGCCGGCGGACCAACGCCAGGCACTGATCGGGCACTTGCAGGCCTTGTTCGAGCGGCATCCGCCCAGCGCCCGGCTTGACCCGCGCTTGATCGACGACCTGCGTCGGCAACTGCAGCAACTGCCGGTGGCCCAGCGCGTCTACGACCGCATCAAGCGCCAGAAACTGCCGGAAGGCGTGCCGGACTTTCGCATCAACGAAGCGGCGGGCCGCGATGCCGCGCTGGTGTTCAGTCGCAAAAGTGGCAAGCCGTTGGGTGAGCCGTTGAGCGGCTTCTTCACCGCCAAGGGTTATCGCCAGGGCTTCCTGCTGACCAGCCTGAACCAGACTGGCACCCTCGCTGAAGAGCAATGGGTGCTGGGCCGCGAGCCGGCCGATCAACAGAACGTGGTCAGCCTCGCGGCCGACGTGCGTCGCCTGTACTTCCAGGACTATCAACGCCAGTGGGACGCCTTGCTGGCTGACATCGACTTTGTGCCGATCACCAGCGTGGCCCAGGCGGCCGACGTTTTGCGGGTGATTTCCGGGCCGACCTCGCCGCTGAAGAAGCTGCTGGTGGCGGTGTCCAAGGAGACCGACTTGCAGGCGGAAGAACGCCTGCTGGCCGCCAAGGGCGCGCCGGTGGAGGGTGGCGTGGACAAGCTCAAGGAGCGCCTCGGCAGCCTGCTCGGCCAGGACCAACCGACCGCGAATGCACCGGCGGCCAGTGAAGATCCGGTGACGGCGCACTTCGCCGAACTCAACAGCATCGTCAGCAAGAACGACGGCGAACCGGCGGCCATTGATGGCCTGCTGTCGGACATGAATGCGTTGTATGTGCAGGTCAGCGCCATGGTCGGCGCCAGTGGCGATGCGTTGCTCGGCGAAGCGAAAAACCAGGCAACGGCTGCGGCCACGCGGGTTAGCCTGAATGCCGAACGCCAGCCGCCGCTGGTGCAGGGCATGGTCAAGTCAGTGGTCAACTCCACCACCAACAGCATGATGGGCGGGGTGCGTAACCAGCTGAACGCGGCGTGGGTCAGTGAAGTGGTGAACGTGTATCGCCAGTCACTGGCCGGGCGCTATCCGATGTCGCCCGGCAGTGCGCGGGACGCGACCCTGGATGACTTCGGGCAGTTCTTTGGGGTGGGCGGGGTGATGGACAATTACTTCCGCAAGTACCTGCAACCTTACGTCGACACCTCCACGCAAACCTGGCGCTGGCAGCCGGGCGCGGCGCAGAAACTCGGCATCGCGCCGGGCGTGCTGCAAACCTTCCAGCGCGCGGCGACCATTCGTGATGCGTTTTTCCGTGCCGGTGGCACCCAGCCGATCGTGCGCTTTGAGCTCAAGCCGGTGGCCATGGACGCGACCATCACCCAGTTCCTGTTGGACCTGGACGGCCAGCAACTGAGCTACGACCATGGCCCGAGCCGCCCGGTTGCGATGCAGTGGCCCAATCCCGGCAGCATTGGTGTGGTGCGCATTTCCATCATGCCGCCGTCGGCCAGTGGGCGCTCCGGTGTGACGCTGGATGGCCCGTGGGCGTGGTTCCGGTTGCTGGAACAATCAGACCTGACCGCCGGCAATTCGCCAGACCGTTTCAACCTGCGCCTGCGAGTCGACGGTGCGAGCATCTCCTACGAGTTGCGGGCCAACAGCGCCTTCAACCCGTTCAAGAGCCGCGTGCTTAACGGCTTCAGCCTGCCGGAGCGGCTATGAACACGCTGGGTTTCTACGGCAAGTTGGCCAGCCGCGGCGACTTTGTCAGCCGCGCGCTGCCGCAGAGCTTTATCGGTCCTTGGGACAGCTGGCTGGCGTCCGGATTACTCGCCAGCCAGAGCCGCCTTGGGGCTGACTGGTTGAACGCTTACCTGGTCAGCCCGTTGTGGCGCTTCGTGTTGGCACCCGGTGTGTGCGGGCCGGACGCGGCGGTGGGCGTGGTGATGCCAAGCATCGACCGGGTAGGGCGCTATTTCCCGCTGACGGTGGCTGCGCTGTTGGATCACGACAGCGATCCGGCCTCCGTCGTCAGCGGCCCGGACGCTTGGTTTGAACAAGTGGAAGAACTGCTGCTGAGCACGCTGGATGCCGGCGCCACCTTCGAAGGTTTCAGCGACGGGATCGAATCCCTCGGCGCTCCAGCCTGCCAACCACGCACCTTGGGTAGCCGCTTTGCCGGCCTGCAACGCGTCGCTGCCACAGACCCGCAAGCGCGGATGACTGCGCTTGCCGAACAGGCCTGCGAAGGCGCGAGCCTGTGGTGGGGCCGTGGTTCGCAACAGATTTCCCCCGGTTTATTGCGGTGTCAGGGCCTGCCTGCCGCCGACGATTTTGCGCAATTTTTGCTTGGCCAAGAAGGTGTTGTGTAGATGCGGTCCACGTTCAAATCCGCCAGCAAAAGCCATGTCGGCATGGTTCGCCAAGTCAATGAAGACGCCTGCCTCGACTTGCCGGAAAACGGCCTGTGGGTGGTGGCCGACGGCATGGGCGGGCATGCGGCAGGGGACTACGTCAGCAGCTTGATCGTCGATAGCCTGCGCAGTATTCCCGTCGGCCGTTCCCTTGAGGAATACACCGCGGCATTGCGCAGCGACCTGTTGCGGGTCAACGGCGCAGTACGCGAAGAAACCGCCCACCGTGGCGTGAGCATGATGGGCAGCACCGTGGTGTTGCTCGCCACCCGAGGCTTGCGCGGCGTGTGTCTGTGGGCCGGCGACAGCCGCCTGTACCGCCTGCGGGATGGCGTGCTGGAAGGCATTTCCCGCGACCACAGCTACGTGCAGGACTTGCAGGACAGCGGCCTGCTCAGCGAAGCCGACGCCCGGGTGCACCCACGGGCGAATATCGTCACCCGTGCGATTGGCGTGGAAGCGCAGTTGGCGTTGTCGTCGGTCGACCTGTTGATCGCCCCCGGCGACAGTTACCTGCTGTGCAGCGACGGCCTGAACAAGACCGTCGAGGACCACGAGATTCGCGAAGTGTTGAGCCATGCCGAGCCTGACGAAATCGTCCGCAGCCTGGTGCACCTGGGGCTCAATCGCGGCGCGCCGGACAACATCACCGCCATCGTTGTGAAGGTGTCGACATGAACATCGTCATTCCCGGCTACGACATCGAAGGCGAAATTGGCGTTGGCGCCATGGCCAGCGTGTACCTGGCGACCCAGCGGTCCCTGGAGCGCAAGGTGGCGCTGAAGATCATGGCGGCAGCGCTGGCGGCCGACCCGAGCTTCTGCGAACGCTTCCTGCGCGAAGGCAAGACCCTGGCGCGCCTGTCCCACCCGCACACCGTGACCATCCATGACATCGGCAATGTCGGTGAGCTGTATTACATGGCCATGGAATACCTGCCCAATGGCACGCTCAAGGAGCGCATCGCCGCTGGCCTGACGCCGGAGCAGGGGCTGACGTATATCCGCCAGATCGCGTCGGCGCTGGGCTATGCCCACGCCCAGGGGTTGGTCCACCGTGACGTGAAGCCGGCGAACATTCTGTTCCGCGCGGATGGCACGGCCGTGTTGTCGGACTTTGGTATCGCCAAATCCCTGGATGACCGCACGCAGTTCACCCAGGCCGGATTTGCGGTTGGCACGCCGAGCTACATGAGCCCGGAGCAGGCGCGGGGCCAGGAGATTGATGGCCGTGCCGACCTGTATGCGCTGGGCGTGGTGCTCTACGAAATTCTGGTGGGCAAGCTGCCTTATAACGGTACCGATGCGCTTTCCACTGCGCTGGCGCACCTGACTGAACCGCTGCCGGAGTTGCCGGTGCATCACGGGCGTTATCAAGAGGTACTGCGCAAGCTGCTGGCCAAAGACCCGGCGGAACGTTTCCCGGATGCAGCGGCGTTGCTGACGGCGTTGGATCAGTTGCCGAAGGAGGCCGAGGTCGAGGCGACGTTGATTCGGCCTTTGCCGATTCCGCTTTCGGTCACGAATGACCTGGCCGGACTGACGCCGGTATCAATCGAAATTCCGACTGAAAAGCCGCAGCCACAACCCGTGCGCCAGCCGGTGGTAACACCGACGCAACACTCCGCCGTGTCCGAACAGAACCGTGGGCCGATGATGGCGTTGGCAGCGGTTGCCGTAGCGGTCGCGCTGGCGATTGGTGGCGCGAGTTACTGGTGGTTGAAAGATGACGCACCCGCCGCGCCGCCGGTTGCCGACGCGGTCAAGGCCGTCACACCGCCTGCCACGCCGCCTGCCGCGCAACCGGTTACGGCGCAGGCCGATGGCGGCCAACGGCCGTTGCTGATGGCAGGCAAGAAAACCCTGTTCCAGCGGGTACTGAGCAAGCCCGGCGCAAAACTGTCGAGTGACGCGGGCGGCACGGCAGGCGAAGGTTTGCCGGCGTTTTCGGTGCTCTATGTCTACCAGCGCAAGGACGTCGACGGCAGCCCGTGGCTGCGGGTTGGTGCTGCCACCGACGGGCGCAGCGACGGCTGGTTGCCGGCGGCGCAAGTCAGCGACTGGAAGCAGAGCCTGGTGCTCAAGTTCACCGAGCGTTCGGGCCGGGCACCGGTGATGTTCCTGCGCCAATCCGCAGAAGTGGAAAAACTGCTGGCTGATCCGGCGGCGGCGAAAAACCTGCTGCTTAAGGTGCAGAAAAACAGCGAGGACAACCAGCAAGTGCTGGCCCTGGAACCCAGCACCAGCGCCGTTCCGCAAAACCAGTTCTACCTGTTGCCGATCTTCGACTCCAAAGAGAGCTTCGACGAAAACGGCCAGCCGGTGCAGTTGCTCAACGTCGCCTCCATCGACCCCGGCAGCACACCGAACACCATTGCCAAGGCCGTCGGCCGAACCCCGGTGACCGACGCCCACGCCGATGCCTTCCGTACGGCCGTGGTGCTGGTGGTCGACACCACCGTGTCCATGCAGCCGTATATCGACCAGGTCCGCGACGTGGTCCACGAACTGCAAACCCGTATTGCCGAACGTGGTGAGTTGGACAGTGTGAGCTTTGGCCTGGTGGGCTTTCGCAACAGCATCAGGAAAACCCCCGGCCTGGAATACGTGGCCAAGACCCTGATCACCCTCGACCAGGGCCGCGACCCGCAACGCTTTCTCGACATGGCGCGGCAGGTGAAGGCGTCCACTGTGTCCAGCCACTCGTTCAACGAAGATGCGTTCGCCGGTGTGATGCAGGCGGTGGAAGGCATGGACTGGTCCGGCTACGGCGGGCGCCTGATCCTGCTGGTGACCGACGCCGGTGCGCTGCGCAAGAACGACCCGTTCGCCACCACCCAGATGAACGAAGCCGAAGTACGCCAGGCTGCATTGGGCAAGCAGATCAAGATCTACGCCCTGCACCTGCGCACCGACGCCGGCAAGAAAACCCACAGCGGCGCCGAAACCCAGTACCGCACACTCACCGCCGACGCCAACCCGCAGATCGGCGACCTGTACACGCCGGTGCCCGGTGGCGATGTGCGCAAGTTCGGCGAGCGGGTCGACGAGATCGGTACGGTGTTCGCCAATCTGGTGCATCAGGTGCGCAGCAACACGCCGCAGCCGGTGCCGCTGCTCAGCACCACGCCGACCCTGGCGGACAAATCCGCCGCCGTCGGTTATGCGATGCACATGGATTTCCTCGGCCGCAAAACCGCGAGCCAGGCGCCGCAACTGGTGAGTGCCTGGACCGCCGACCGCGACCTGACCAACACCGCACTGCCGGCCTTCCAGGTGTGCGTGATGTTGACCAAATTGCAGCTCAACGACTTGCAGCAGTCACTGAAACTGATCGTCGACGCGGCGCGTAAAACCCAGACCTCACCGAAGGATTTCTTCCAGGAAATCGCCAGCGCCTCGGCCTACATGAGTCGCGATCCACAGGCCTTGAAAAAAGGCGGCAACCTGGCGGACGGCGGCATTCTTGGCGAATACCTCGAAGGCCTGCCGTACCGCAGCAAGTCGCTGAACATGACCCAGGACTTGTGGTTGTCGTTGAGTGTGGCCGAGCAGGAAGACTTTATCGACGAGCTGGATTCGAAAATCCGCCTCTACGAGACCTTCCATAACGACGTGGCGAACTGGGTCCGTTTCGGCGATGCCGAGCCGGGTGATGCGTTGTACCGCGTGCCGCTGTCGACGCTGCCGTAATGCTGAACTTGAGCGCGGTGCACAAGAGCCGGGGCGTTGGTGCCCAGCGCTACAGCCTGGTGATACCGGGCCTGCAACTGCGTGCGGGTGAACAAGTGGCGGTGGTCGGGCCGAGTGGCTGTGGCAAGAGCACCTTGCTGGATTTGCTCGCGTTGGTGTTGGCGCCGGATCAGGTTGGGCAGTTCGAGTTCAACCGCATCGACATCGCCGGGCTCTGGCGCGGCGATCAGCAAAGTGCGCTGGCGGACCTGCGCAGTCGGCACCTGGGTTATGTACTGCAAACCGGCGGCCTGCTGGGTTTTCTCGATGTGCGCGGCAACATTGCATTGTCGCGGCAACTCCTGGGGTTGAGGGACGATGGCAGCGTGGCGCGGTTGGCCGAGCAGCTGGAAATCTCTGATCAACTGGATAAGAAGCCGGCGGCGTTGTCCGTCGGCCAGCGCCAGCGGGTCAGCTGTGCCCGAGCCCTGGCCCACGGTCCGCAGCTGTTGCTGGCGGATGAGCCCACCGCTGCGCTTGACCCGTTGAACGCCGAGCGGGTGATGCAGGCGCTGTTGGCCCAAGCCCGGAATAACGGCGCGTGCTGCGTGATCGCGACCCATGACGAACCCCTGGCCCGGGCCAGTGGCTTGCAGGTGCGGCGCATCAGTTGCCGTCGCGACACCGACGGCGGCGTCATCGCGACCCTCGGGGAGGCCTGCTGATGCGTATCGCCCTGGTGGCTTCCCTGGCCTGGCAGGATTACCGCAACGATGCGTGGCTGTCGGTGTGTTCGGTGCTCGCACTGGTGGCAGTGATCGCGCCGTTGCTGGTGTTATTTGGCCTGAAATATGGACTGGTTAGCAGTTTGACCGAACGTTTGGAAAACGACCCGGCCACCCGGGAAATTATTCCGTTGGGCGGTGGTCGATTCAGCAATGAGTTTGTCGAGCAGCTCCGCCAGCGCGGCGACGTGGCGTTTGCCTTGCCACGCACCCGGCAAATTGCGGCGACGGCGCAGTTGGGCGCCGTGACGGTGGAGATGCTGCCGACCGCCGACAACGATCCATTGCTGGCCGGCATGCCGATGCCCAAGGGCCTGGATCAAATCGTGCTGAGCCACACCGCCGCCGAGAAGCTCGGGGCAAAGGCCGGGGATTGGCTGGAGGCGGTTTTTGGTCGCCAGGTGGCGGGGCGGGTCGAGTCGCAGCGCACTCGGGTTCAAGTGCTGCAGGTATTGCCGCTGGAGGCGTTCGCTCGGGATGGGCTGTTTGCGCCCTTGGGCTTGCTGGAAGCGGCGGAAGATTATCGCGATGGCCGCGCGGTGCCGGCGTTTGGCTGGGACGGCGATGCGGTGGGCGTGAGTGAGCAGCGGGTTTACCCGGCGTTCCGTTTGTATGCACGGCGCCTGGTGGATGTGGAGCCGTTGCGAGTGTATTTCGCCGGGCAGAATCTGCTGGTGTCGACCCAGGCCCAGACTATCGCCCAGGTGCAGTCGTTGAGCCGCAACCTGTCGATCGTGTTCTGGATCATCGCCGGGCTGGCGTTGGCGGGCGCATTTGCCGCGATCTTTGCCGGAGCGCTGGCAGCGGTAGAGCGCAAGCGTCGGGAGTTGTCGGTGTTGCGGCTGTTGGGGTTTTCCACCGCCGGGCTGTTGCTGTTCGTGGTGTTGCAGGCGCTCTATAGCGCCGGGTTTTCCGCTGTATTGAGTGGCGTGTTGTATGGCCTGGCGCAGTCCGGCCTGAACCAATTATTCGTGCAGGTGCCGGGCGAGTACGCCAGTCACCTGCTGGCGCGTCACTACGGCCTGGCCTTGGCAGCTGTCCTTGGCGTCAGCGCCGTGGCGGCGGCCTGTGGCGGTTGGCGTGTGGCGCGGATCCAGGCTTCTGAAGGAATCAGAGATGTATAAGTTACTGGGCGCCGCCGTGGCGCTGACCCTGTCCTGCGTGGCCTGGGCCGATGAGGCGAGCGACAAGCTGGACAACCCCAAGCCGTTGCCGGACGACGTCAGCCTGCCGCTGCCCTGCGAAGGCAACATGGTGTTCCGCTACGCCTATGTGCTGGCCCAAGGCACCCTGGATGACCGCGAGATCAGCCTCGGCTACCCGTTCAGCGAGGGCGAAGCGGGCTACCAGCAGTCGTTCATTTCCGGTTATCGCCGGGACTTCATTAACGGCCAGTTCACCCTCAAGGACCTGCCCAAGGACTGGAACAAGGTCATCGCGCCGCTGATGCCCAAGACCGACGCCAAGACCCCGCTCAAGCCGATGCTGTACTTCATCGGCAAGTACGAAGTCACCGCACGGCAATACGCGCAGGTCATGTCCCAGGCGCAGTCCCTGGCCAGTGGCGAGCCGGCCCCGGCGTGCGACGTACCCACCGGCATGGCGGCGCGCCTGCCCAAGGTCAAGCTGTCGCGCTTTGAGGCGGAACGCTTCTCGGCGGTGTACAGCGCGTGGCTGATGAAGTATCACCGCGAGCTGCTGCCGGTGAGTGGTCGCGGTGCTTCGGCGGATGACGGCGGTCTGGGTTTTGTGCGCCTGCCTACCGAGGTGGAGTGGGAGTTTGCCGCACGCGGCGGCCAGGCAGTCAGCCGTCAGGACCTGGAAGGCCGGCTGTTCCCACGGCGCACCGAGGGCAGCGAAAGCGACGGCCCCCTCGCCGATTATGCGGTGTTCAATCAGGTCGCCGGTGGCACCGGCCAGGCCGCACGCTTGATGCCCATCGGCACCAAGTTGCCCAACCCGATCGGCATGTTCGATGTGATCGGCAACGCGGCGGAAATGGTCCAGGAGTCCTTTCAATTGGTGCACGCCGGGCGTCGTCAGGGTACCTATGGCGGGTTCGTGGTCAAGGGCGGCAACTACCTGGAAGGCGAGGGCACGCTGTTCACCGGCATGCGCCGCGAGTACCCGTTGTTCGCCGCCGACGGCACCGAACAAAGCAACGAGACCACCGGCTTCCGCGTGGCGATTGGCGCCTTGTCGGCACCGCGCTCGCGCTACAAGGAACTGTTCGCCCAGTGGCAGAAAGAAGGCCGCCTGGCCTCGCTGACCGACGCCATCGACGACGCCCAGGACCCGACCAAGCGCCTGGACAGCATCATCGCCGCCAGCGTCGACCCGCGCCTGCAAGCCGAACTTGGGCTGGTCAACGAAGAGCTCAAGCGCAACGTCTCGCTGATCGCCCAGCAGCGCGAAGAAGCGGCCGGCAACCTGATTCAGTCTGCGGCCCTGGTGGCAGAGACCATCAACAACTACAACATCCGCCTGATCAATTTGCAGAAGAGCCGCCAGCAGGCCATCGACGCCAAGGATGAAGCCAGCGCGCAGCTGTTCGCCACGGCCATCACCAATGGGCGCAGCGCGCTGGACGGCGCGGTGGCGATCTATATCGACAACCTGGCCACCGGCACGCGCTACACCGATGCCGTGATCCAGGCGCAGTTTCAACGGATCAAGGAAGAGTTGGATCGCAAGCCGGTACTGGGCAAGAGCCTGGTGACGCGTGCGACGTTATTCGTTCGCCATGTGGGCAACTACCGCAAGCAACAGCGGGCCGACCCGGCGACGATTTTGAAGGAATTGCTCGCAGCGAGCGGTCAGCGGTCTTGACCGTTGGTTGTATGGCGAGCTTGGAAAGGACTCAGGCGGCGGTGGGCCGTGCTGGGCAAGTCAAACTTAAAAGAGAACACAACGATGATTTTTTCCCGTAAGGCAGTTTCCAAGCGTCATCTGCTGTTGATCGCTGCTGGTTTCAGCACCGTGCTGACCGGTTGCGCAACGTCGCCAACCTCCAAGGTCTCCTCGACCACCAAGGTCGAGTACTACCCGAACTGCTACGAGCCGGTGCAGCACCTGCGTGCTACCGATTCGGACCTGACCAAGTCGGTAGTCACCGGCGCTGCAATCGGTGCGGCCGGTGGTGCTTTGCTGGGCGCCCTGACCGGCGACTCCGACAAGCGTGGCCGCAACGCCGCGATCGGCGCAGCGGGCGGCGCCCTGGCCGGTGGTGCAGCGGGTTACTACACCGAGCGCCAGAAGCAGATCACCGATGACAACCAGCGCATCGCCTCCTACGCCACTGACGTCAACAAGCGCGCTTCCGACATCGATCGCAGCACCGCGTATGCCAAGGCGTCCCAGCAGTGCTATCAGAGCGCATTCACCAAGCTGGTGGCTGACCGCAAGGCCAAGACCGTTAACGACACCGAAGGCCGCAAGCGCCTGGCAGAAATCGTCTCGGGCCTGAAAGAGTCCAACGACCTGATCGTCGCGGTAAACGGCAAGGCCAGCGAAGACCTGAACAACTACACCCAGGCGTACGAGCAGGATCTGCAACAAGTGGGCGTACAACGTGCCGACGTCGTTACTGTTGCGACTGCCGATACCACGCCGGTGGTGACGCCAGCTAAAGGCAAGAAGCCGGTAAAAGTCGCGAAGAAGCCGGTGCTGCCAACCGTGCCGAAAGAAGCCGTAGCGACCGAGAAAACCATCCAGACCGCCCAGACCAAGCAAGCTGAAAGCAAGCAGGTTGCCAGCGCCGGTAAAGCGCAGATCGAAGGCACTTGCCGCGATCCAAACCTGGCGGATTGGGCACCGGTTCCTTGCCCTAACGTCTAAGCAAAGTTGTTGCTATAAGCGGTAAACGCCAGCCGATCTCCTGCTAAAACGGGAGATCGGTAGCGTTATTTGCGCAAATCGTTAAACTGCTGCGGCCACCCAATAATTACACTGAGGCCGTGTGCATGAAATTTCGCTTTCTTCTCTGGATGCTTGGCCTGTTGATGGGCAAAGCCAGCCGCACCAACCCTGCGTTCCAGCAGCAGTTGGGTGACAAGGACCTGGCGTTCCAGCTGCAGACTCTCGACGGCAAGGTTGCCCGTCACTTCATCGTCAAAGACCAGCGCATCACCAGCCGTTCGGGTGTTCATCCCGCGCCTGCGTTTGCTATTGCCTTCAAGGACGCCGCCTACGGCTTCGCCACGATGCAGGCGAAGAACAAACAACTGGCGTTCATGACGGGGATTCAGGACAAGTCGATCCAGATCAAGGGCAACCCGGCGCTGGTGATCTGGTTCCAGGGGTTGACCAAGTATTTGAAGCCGAAGAAAAAGCCCAAAGGCTAGGGGTTTCTTCAGCAATACCGCGTCGCCTGCATTCGCGAGCAAGCCCGCTCCCACATTCGACCGAGTTCCAACTTTGGAATGGGATTGAATGTGGGAGCGGGCTTGCTCGCGAATACGGTGTAACAGGCGCCCGATTTATCCCTGGCTGAACTGCGACGCCAACTCGCGCAGTAACGTTTCCGCATCCAGCACTTTAGCCACCACATCCTCTGCCTTGTCTCGGGTCAGCCCCAGGCGCTCAAGCAGTTCGTCCGGGATGTCTTCGTCCGGCCCGGAGCCGATCCCCCGGCTGCGCAACAAGCGCACGGCCAGGCACACCAGGTTCGGGTATTCCGCATATTGCCCGTCGTAGGTCGGGTCGTGCTGGAAGCGCAGGGCCGTGGACAGTTCGTCCGGCATGTCCCAGTAACGCATCAACCACGCACCAATCTGCTCGCGGCTGATACCGAGCAGGTGCTGTTCGATGTAGCTGTGGCACAGGTGCGGGTTGACCTCCAGGTGCCGGCAGATCAGCGAGAAATGCGGCGGGAAGACGTGGGCCAGCAACAGGTAGCCGAAGTTGTGCAGCAGGCCGGCCAGGTAGGTCAGGCCGGCTTCCGGGCGCTGGGCGCGGGGCATGGCGCGGGTCAGGCCTTCGATCACCGCGGCGGTGTAGATCGACTGGTGCCAGTACGGCGTGGCCTGTTGCGGATGGTCCTTGGGCAGGCTCAAGGTCTTGCCCAGGGCCAGGCCCAGCGCAAGGTTGATCACCAGGTCAAAGCCCAGCACGCGCACGATGGCGTCTTCCACCGAACGGATCTTGCCCGGCGAGGCGTAGTAGGGCGATGCGGCCCAGCTCACCACTTGGGCGGCCAGGGCCGGGTCGGTTTCCACCACGCCGGTGATGTCGTCGATGGTGGCGTTGGGGTCGACCCGCAGCTTGATGATCTTCTGCGCCGTGTCGGCCAGCGGTGGAATCTCGATGGTCGCTTCCAGGCGCTGCTGGATACGGCGGGCGGTGAACGCCTGCATTGCCTGGGTGATTTCCTCGCGGTCGTCGTTGGGGCGATCCAGGTTCGGCCGGATGCTGCTCAGCGGCTCGCCGAAATGCGCGGCGCTGGCTTTGGTCAGCATGCTCTTGAAGGCGTCGCTGGAAATCTCCAGCAGCAGCCCGGCCTCGCCCGAGTGCACCAGCACGGTTGGCTCACGCAACAGGCTTTCTTCGTACAGGCACGGCGAACTGGTCAGCGGCGGCAGGCCAGGCAGCAGGCTCAGGCTGTGTTTGCCGAGCATGCGCTCGAGGCGCTCCGGCGACACGGCCGTGAGGCGGCGGCCGGTAAGTTCGGCCAGGCGATTGAGGTCCAGCAGCTGACTCTGTGGAAACAGCACCATGAGTGCACCCACGGCATCATCGAGCAACACTGCCTGAACCTTTTGTGCCGGGTTCAGGCCAGGGCGTTCGGCAACTTCCGTGTAGCTGATAGCGAGCTTTGCAAGCAGCGTCCGAATCACCGAGGGTGCGGTCGGCGGGGCTGTGGCGAGGGCAACTTCTGACATGGCCTGAATCCAATTTCCTACAGTCATTGGAGTATAACCAGCTTGATACAAGTGAGGGTCGTCTAAGTGCGGTTTGTGACACTGTCGGCTATTGCAGGCATGTGTAGGAGCGAGCTTGCTCGCGAAGGTCGTTAACGATGATGCGGGCATCCTGATTCAACGCGGCGCCCTCAGGTTTTTCGCGAGCAAGCTCGCTCCTACGGTGGGCCAGCGTCACACTTGGCCGTATTGCTGCCCATGCCTGAGCCAGCGATCCAGTAACGGGCTGACATGCTCCGGCCAGCGCTCGATCAACGCCTGGGCAGCATCGCGCACGGCGGGCAACAGGTCGGCGTCGCGCATCAGGTCGGCGACCTTGAATTGCAGCAGGCCGGTCTGGCGGGTGCCGAGCATTTCGCCGGGGCCGCGCAGTTCGAGGTCTTTTTCGGCGATCACGAAACCGTCGTTGGTCTCACGCATGATGCCCAGGCGCTGGCGGCCAATCTGCGACAGCGGCGGGTGGTACAGCAGCACACAATGGCTGGCAGCGCTGCCCCGGCCGACACGGCCACGTAATTGGTGCAGTTGGGCCAGACCGAGGCGCTCGGGGTTCTCGATGATCATCAGGCTGGCGTTGGGCACGTCGACGCCGACTTCGATGACGGTGGTCGCCACCAGCAATTGCAAATTGCCGGCCTTGAACTCGGCCATCACCGCGGCCTTTTCCACCGGCTTCATGCGGCCGTGGATCAGCCCGACCTTGAGTTCGCCCAAGGCGCTGGTGAGGTCTTCATAGGTGGTTTCGGCAGCCTGGCAGGTCAGTTCTTCGGACTCTTCGATCAGGGTGCACACCCAATACGCCTGACGGCCTTCGGCACAGGCACCGCGTACCCGTTCGATCACTTCGACCCGGCGAGTGTCGGTGACCAGCACCGTGTTGACCGGCGTTCGGCCCGGCGGCAGTTCGTCGAGGATCGAAGTGTCGAGGTCGGCGTAGGCGCTCATGGCCAGGGTGCGCGGGATCGGTGTGGCGGTCATGATCAACTGGTGCGGGCTCATGCGGCCGCCCACGCCTTTCTGGCGCAGGGCCAGGCGCTGCTGCACGCCGAAGCGGTGCTGTTCGTCGATGATCACCAGCGCGAGGTTCTTGAACTTCACTTCGTCCTGGAACAGCGCGTGGGTGCCCACCACCATCGGAGCGCCGGCGGCGATTTGCTCCAGGGCCGATACGCGGTTCTTGCCCTTGAGCTTACCCGCCAGCCACGCAACTTCCAGGCCCAGTGGTTCGAGCCAGCGCTTGAAGGTGATGAAGTGCTGTTCGGCAAGAATCTCGGTAGGCGCCATCAGTGCAACCTGATAACCAGCTTCGAGGGCCTGCAACGCGGCGAGTGCGGCGACCACGGTTTTACCCGCGCCTACGTCGCCCTGGATCAGCCGCAGCATGGGTTCTTTCTGGCTCAGGTCGTAGGCGATTTCGTTGCCGACCCGTTGCTGGGCGCCCGTCGGTGCAAACCCCAGGTTGGCCAGATATTGAGCCGGAAGACGTGTGGCCTTGGGCATCGCCGGCGCGCGCAGGGAACGCATGCTCTCGCGCAGGCGTTGCTGGGACAGTTGGTGGGTCAGCAGCTCTTCGAACGCCAGGCGATGCTGGGCCCAGTGATGACCGAGGGCCAGCTCGTCGACATCGGCGTCGGCAGGTGGGTGATGCAGGTAGCGAATCGCATCATCCAGCGGTGCGAGTTGATAGTCGCGCGCCAGTTCCTGAGGCAGCCAGTCGGGCAGGCTTTTTGGCCCGAGCATCGTCAGGGTTTGCATGCACAGCTGGCGCAGGCGCTGTTGGGTCAGGCCTTCGGTGAGCGGGTAGATCGGTGTGAGGGTGGTGTCCACTGGCGGCGGTTCGTCGCCGGTAATGGCGCGGTATTCCGGGTGGTAGATTTCCAGTCCCGAAGCGCCGGGCCGGGCTTCGCCGTAGCAACGCACGCGGGTGCCACGCTTGAGGCCTTCCTTCTGGGCGTTGCTGAAATGGTAGAAGCGCAGGCTCAGGCCGCCGGTGCCGTCTTGCAGGCGCACGACCAAGCTGCGGCGCTTGCCCATCACCACATCGGCGCCGCTGACGGTGCCTTCAACCACGGCATCTTGCCCCGGGCGCAGTTGGCCGATGGGCACCACGCGGGTGCGGTCCTGGTAACGCAGGGGCAGGTGGAACAACACGTCCTGGAGATTTTCCAGGCCGACCTTGGCCAATTTCTCGGCCATGGCTTCCCCGACACCCTTGAGTGCCGTCACCGACACCTGCGACAGCTCAGTCATACCGTTACTTAGCTCGCAGCAGGCGGCTTGGCCACCGAACACAGGCGGATCGAGTCGGCGAGGATTTCAATCGCTTTCGGTCGCGGAAAGCTGGCGCGCCAGGCGATCGCCACGGTTCGGAACGGCACCGGCGGCGTCAGTGGGCGCACGGCGATCACGCCGGGGGCGTAGTGATGGCTGTCCACCGCCGACAGCGGCAGGATCGAAATACCCAGGCCGGAAGCAACCATATGGCGAATGGTTTCCAGGGAGCTGGATTCCACGGTGGTGTGCTTGGCGCCGTCATTGCCCTTGGTCAGGGTCGGGCAGGCTTCCAGCACCTGGTCGCGGAAGCAGTGGCCTTCGCCCAGCAACAGCAGGCTCTTGTCGTTGAGCAGGCCCGCGTCGATGGTGTCCTTCTGTGTCCATGGGTGGGACGCCGGCATCAGCACGTAGAACGGCTCATCGTAGAGCGGCAGGGTCAGCACGTCTGCCTCGTTGAACGGCAGGGCGATGATGATCGCGTCCAGCTCGCCGTTGCGCAGTTTGTCGCGCAGCACGTGGGTGAAGTTTTCTTCGATATACAGCGGCATCTGCGGCGCGACGCGGTGCAGTTGCGGAATCAAGTGCGGAAACAGGTACGGGCCGACGGTGTAGATGGCGCCGACTTTCAGCGGGGCGGTCAGCTGGTTTTTACCGGCCTGGGCCAACTCGCGAATGCTTTGGGCCTGTTCCAGAACCTTCTGGGCCTGGGCGACGATGCCTTCGCCGACGGGCGTGAGGCGCACGGCGCTTTTGCTGCGCTCGAAAATCAGCACACCGAGTTCGTCTTCAAGCTTCTTCACACCCACCGACAGCGTCGGCTGGCTGACGTGGCAACGCTCGGCCGCGTGGCCGAAGTGCTGCTCTTGGGCGAGGGTAACGATGTAGCGTAATTCTGTAAGAGTCATAGCGGGCGTCCATGAGGTTGCGGGCCAAGCATACCGGCTGCAATCGATAGACGCACGTTATCAGACAGCGTAGGGGCCACGACACTGGTTAATCGAGTATCACGGCCCGGTATTTCACTTTTGCGGGTACTTGAAGGTGAAGGTTTCGGTGAAGGGAGCCCACCAGTCAGGCACGCCCGTTTCCTTGTCCACATGGTGGAAGAAACCTTTGATTTGCGGGCTTTCATAGCGCAATACCACGGTGTAGGTGCCGGGGCCGTCCATCTTCACGTTGTTGGCGTAGTGGGCGCCGTCTTTGGCCACCATCGGCAGCAACGTACCGATTTCCTTGTAGTCGGGCGAACCTTGCTTGACCAGCGAGTAGCTGATGGTCAGGTAGGGCACCCACTCACCGTTGGACAGGCCGTACTTGTTGTCGGCGGTGGCGTGCACGTCCGTTTCAAGGTGCACCGAGTCCTTGCTCATCACCATGCCCGGCGGCATCGGCGCCATTTCGATGCCCACCAGATAGGAAGAGGCGATTTCCATATCGTTGATCTGGACTGGCCCACCGATCGGGTATTCGCGGGCATGGGCCAGGGAGGAAACGGCCACGGCGCTGACAAGTAGCAGTGCGGCGGCCAAGGGATTGCGCAGAGGTTTCATGGTGGGGCTCCTGGGGCGGTTAAGGTGATTGTGTCGGGCGTGAATGCAGTAGGCGGTTACCCAGCACCAGGAGCGCGAGGGTGACGGACCAGGCAACCAACTGGACGCCCAGTGGCCGGTCGGTGTAGCCCACCAGCGCGGTCAGTGCCCGGCCGGTGAGGCTGCCATCGGAGACCAGCCAGGAGGTGTCCCAGAGCTGGTAGCCCCAGGCGGGAATCAGGTCGATACCGGCAAGGATCGCGGCGGCCCGGCCGGCCATGCCGGCGGCGAGCAAGGCGATCATCCAGCCGGTAATCGAGAACAGACGCTTGAGGCTGATGGCGACCAGGCCGCGGTACATCAGCCAGGACAACGCGGCCCCGGCAGCGATGCCGAGCACGCCGCCGGTCAGCATCGAGAGCGGGTCTGCCTGGCTCGACGCGGCGATGCCGTAGAGGAACAGCACGATTTCCGAACCTTCGCGCAGCACGGCCACGGTAATCACTACGGCCAGGGCCCAGAGTGATTTTTCGCCGTTGAGTACGGCATTGCCGGCGCTGCGCAGTTGGGTCGCCAGCTCGCGACCGTGGCTGGCCATCCACAGGTTGTGCCAGCCCAGCATCACCACGGCGACCACCAGAATCGCCGCGTTGAAAATTTCCTGGCCGAAGCCTTGCAGCGCCTGGGTGATTGCGCCGGTAAAGAGCGCGAGGACGCCGGCACCGAGTACGCCGGCCGCGATTCCACCACCAATGAACAGCCCGCGTCTGGCCAGGCCTTGGGTGGCGGCCATCACAATCCCCACCACGATCCCGGCTTCCAGTACTTCTCGAAACACGATCAACAGACAGGCCAGCATGGCTTACTCCTTGGCCGCGACAGCAGTGACCGTGCCTTTGGCCTGGTCCGGGTGGTAGTCATCGAAGAAGGTGTAGGTGCCGGGATGCAGCGGGCCGGCAAACACCGTAACGGTGTTGCCGGGGACGATGATTTTTTCGAATTTCATGTCATAGCTTTCGAACTCATCGACGCTTTCGTCATGGCTGGTGAGTTGAATACGAAAGCGTTCCCCAGCCGGCACCTCGAACGTCGAGGGGCTGAAGGTGTGGTTTTGAATGACCAGGGTGACCAACTGATCCGCCTGCGCTGCGACGGGAAAAGCCAGTAGGAGGAGAGCCAGCCGGGCAAGGTTGGGCATGCCGAATGTACGCTAATGAGAACTATTCTCGGATGATTAGCTTTGTCTTTAAATGTTACAAGTGAAGATAAAGTTAGGTTGAGGCCTGTTCAACTCTGGTTCAGCTTGCGGCGATAGGCAGGGGAGAAGCAGCAGCCGTGGGCACCCGAGAGTGCCCACTGTGAGGATTACCGGCGACGTTTTTCGATGTTGTAAACGAACGGCGCAACGATCTCGATGCTGCCGCCTTTCAACATGTCGGCCGGCGGCTTGGGCAGCGGCTGGGCACGACGGATCATGTCGAGAGTGGCGCGGTCCAGGTCGGCGTTGCCAGAGCGGCCCACCAGTTCATAGGACAGCACGTTACCGTCGGCATCCACCACGAAACGCAAGCGGTTCAGGCCTTCCTTGCCACGCGCCTGGGCGCCCGGCGGGTACTTCTTGTACTTCTGCAGGTGGCCCAGCAGGGTACTTTCCCAGGTGGCCTTGGCCGCGATCTGCTGCGGTGAAGGGCCCGGTTGTGGCTGGGCGGACTTCTCCGTAGGCGCGTTGTTCTGCGGAGTTTCGCTCGGTGGCTCCTCGGAAGGTTTCTCCTTGGGCGGATCGGGCTTCTTCTCCACAGGTTTTGGCGGCTGTGGTTTCGGCTTGGGTTTGACCGGCTTTGGCACCTGGATCGTCGGCTTCGGTGCCTCGGCCAGTTTCGGCAATGGCAGCTCTTCCACCGGCGCGGGTGGTTGCGGCGGCGTTACCACCTTCGGCGGGGCCGGAGGTGGAGGCGCCGGCATCGGTGCCAGGTCGATAACCATGGCCGCCGGAGGCAGCTGGACCATATGTGGCGCCGACCACTGGAGCGCGATGATGATCGCGACGGCGTGGACGCCCAGCACGACGGCGAGGCTGGTGCCATAACGCGTCAGTTTGTGGCGCGTCGTGATCATTTCTTGGCTGCCGTCTCAAGTCCGACCAGGCCTACCTTGAGGTAGCCGGCTGCCCGCAGGGCATCCATCACGCTCATCAGGTCGCCGTAGTCCACGCCCTTGTCGGCCTGGAAGAAGATCGTCGTGTCTTTCTTTCCCTGGGTCTTGGCGTCGAGCACCGCGCCCAGGGTTTCGGATTTGACTTCTTCTTCGCCCAGGAACAGACGTTGGTCCGCCTTGACGCTGAGGAATATCGGTTTCTCCGGCCGCGGCGCAGGTTTCGCGCTGGAGGCGGGCAGGTCGACCTTGATGTCCACAGTGGCCAGTGGTGCGGCCACCATGAAGATGATCAGCAGCACCAGCATCACGTCTATAAACGGCGTGACGTTGATTTCGTGGTTCTCGACGAGCTCGTCGTCGCCTTGATTCAAATGCAGGCCCATGGCCGATTACCCCACTTTCACCATATGCGGTTGCGAGCTGCGCTCGGTAGGCAGGTGATCGAGGTCACGGCTGACCAGCAACAGGACTTCTGCCGAAGCGTCTGATACCTGGGCCTTGTAGCCGGCGATCGAACGGGCGAAGACGTTGTAGATGACTACCGCAGGAATCGCGGCAACCAGGCCCAGCGCCGTTGCCAGCAGGGCTTCGGCGATGCCGGGAGCCACGACGGCGAGGTTGGTGGTCTGGGTTTTGGCGATGCCGATGAAGCTGTTCATGATGCCCCACACGGTACCGAACAGGCCGACGAAGGGCGCGGTGGAACCGATGGTGGCCAGCACGCCGGTGCCGTTGCTCATGTTGCGACCGCAGGCAGCAACCAGGCGCTCAAGACGGAAGCTGACGCGTTCCTTGATGCCTTCTTTTTCACGGGTGTTGGCGGACAGGCGCATCTCTTCGAGTGCGTCGTGAACCAGCAGGTGTGCCAGGGTGCCCTTCTTCGCCGCGCTTTCGCTGGCTTCTTTAAGGGTGGTGGCTTTTTTCAGGTGGACGATTTCAGTGCGCAGGCGACGCTTGGCGCCCAGCAACTCGAAGCCTTTGGCGATCCAGATGGTCCAAGTGATGATCGAGGCGATGGCCAGGCCGATCATCACGATCTTCACGATGATGTCAGCGTTCTGGTACATGCCCCAGGGCGACAGGTCGTGGGCCATGCCCAGGCTGTTGTCTTCTTCCAGCACGACGCCGGAATCGTCAGCCGGTGCGCCTTCGGCGGCCAGGGCTGGGTCGGTGGCAGCGGGTGCGGCGGCTGGCGCAGGAGCATTTTGCTCGGGGGCTGGCGCAGTGGCAGCAGGCGGGGTGGCTGGTGCGGTGTTATCGGCGAACGCGGCGGTCGGTGCCAGCAGAACGCTGAACAGCACTGCAGCTATCGCACGCCAGGCGCGGGATGGGCTGTGAGGCTTGGTTGGCGAAGCGGGGAATTTATTGCGTGTCATGCTGGCCGGACCTGAGAGAAAGAATGAGTGGGTGTCCTTCCAGACCGTATCGGGTCGAGGACAAAAGGGCGGTTATTATTGCAAGTAATTCTTGTTAACAGAAGCAATACGGATACTTTATTTGTCGTTTTGCTGGCCGCTGGTCATCTGTGGGGGCTAATCTTGACCTTTAAGAATGGAGTTTTGTGATGTCTGCGCCTTCTGTGGTGATTGCCGGTTGCGGCGATGTCGGTAGCCGTCTGGCCACCCAATTGCTGGCCAAGGGCTGGGAGGTTCATGGCCTGCGGCGGGATGTCTCGCGCCTTCCCGAGGGTGTGATCGGGATTGCCGGCGACCTGTTCAAAGAAGATTGCCCCGATACCTGGCCGGTGGGCGGGGTGGATTACCTGGTGTATTGCGCGGCGGCCACCGATCACGACGAAGCAGGCTATCGCGCCGCGTACGTGCAAGGGTTGCAGCATGTGCTGGAATGGTTGAACGACTACGGCCAAGAACCTAAGCACTTGCTGTTTGTGTCCAGTAGCAGTGTGTATGGGCAGCAGAACGGTGAGTGGGTCGACGAAAGCTCCGCGACCCAGGCGGGCGGTTATTCCGGACAAGTGATGCTGGAAGCCGAGCAAGTGGCGTTGGATAGCGGCATTCCCTCGAGCGTCGTGCGCCTCACCGGTATCTATGGCCCGGGCCGGGAATGGCTGCTGAGCCAAGTGCGCCAGGGTTATCGCGTGGCGATTGATCCGCCTTTATATGGCAACCGGATTCACGCCGATGACGCGGCGGGTTTGCTCGCGTTTTTGCTGCAGCACGTGGAGCAGGGCGGTGTGCTGGATAAGTGCTACATCGGCGTCGACGATGCTCCGGCCCCGCTGGCCGAGGTGGTTGCCTGGTTGCGTGAGTACCTTGGCGTGACCGAATGGGCCGAGAACGCCAGCGTCCGACGCGCTGGCAGCAAGCAGTGCAGCAATGCCCGGGCCAAGGCGCTGGGCTGGGTGCCGCGATACCCAAGTTATCGCGAAGGGTACGCAGCGATTCTTGAAGGTTGATCACGACCTAAAGAAAAAGGAGCCCAAGGGCTCCTTTTTTGTGTCACTGTTTTTCCAGCAGCCATTGGCGTGGGCCTGGAGTGAGCTGTGGGATTTCATCCGGTTGGGACTGGTTGATCGCCTGGAGTATCTCCAGCTGTTTGCCGTAGCGGACAAAAATCCAGCTGTCTCCCGCATCGCCCTTGCCTAGATAAAGGGTGTCATTGCCGGCGCCTTGAGTGGCGCAATCGCCTCCCAGGCATAACTCGTACCGGTTGTTTTGCGCCAGGCCGGATACGCTGCCGTCAGCGTTGAACACTACGATGTTGCCGGTGCCCTGGCCTTCAATGATTTTCCACTGGCCGCCCATATAGGCCGAGTTCAACGCACGTCTGAACGTCGTACCCCACTGGGCGTGTGCTGCGGCGGGTTGGACGGGGCGGGTGAAGCGTTGGGCCGGGTAATTTTTTGTGGTCTGCTGAATCAGTTGGTTGCCATCCAATTGCAGTTCATCGGTGCCATGACCGTTGTAGTCGACGGTCCATGCAGCCGGCGCCTTCGGCTGTAATTGGCCTTCGCCCAGCTCAAACGCATTGCTGAATTGCGCCTTTTTGCTGCGGGTGTCGATGTTCCATTCCAGATTTAAGCCATGCGCATCAATGGCTCGCAGCAAGGGCCTGCCTTGGGCAGCCGAATCGATGGCTGCCTGGTTGATCCATAGCCCGCTGATGTCGGTTGGCTGCGGCGCATGGGTGCAGCCGCCCAGCAGGATCAGGCTAAGGACAAGTAATGTGCGCATGGGGCAATCCCTGGACGGTAAAAACCATGAGGCCCAATGTAGGAGCGAGCTTGCTCGCGAAAAACGCCAAGACACCTCGGTAATTCAGGATGCCAGCGTTACCGTCGACGTCCTTCGCGAGCAAGCTAGCTCCTACAGAAAGCAGGAGCCTGTGGGCTCGTTGGTTCTGTATCACTGTTTTTCGAGCAACCACTGCCGCGGCCCGGGGGTAAACGAGGGTACCTCGTCGGCCTGGGCGGTGTTGATCGCCTGGAAGATCTCCAGTTGCTTGCCCTTGCGCGCAAAGATCCACGGGTTGCCCTGGCCGTTCAGTTGCAGCCAGATGCTGTCGTAGCCGCCACTCATGGAGGCGCAATCGCCCGCCAGGCACAGCGAGTACTGATCAGCGCCGGGCAAGCCGGTTACTTGGCCATTGGCCTGGAATTGTACGGTTGCGCCTTCGCCAGTGCCGCTGCTGATTTTCCAGGTGCCGCCCATATAGGCTGCGTACAGGGTGCGTTCGAAGTTGGCACCCAGTGGTGCGCCTTCGGGCGCAGGGTCCTTGGCACGGGCGAACAGTTGCTCGGGCTCGTTATCATTGGCCCCTTGCAGCAGTTGTTTGCCTTTACGCTTGAGTTCAGTGGCGGAGCCGCCGTAGAAATCGACGCTCCAGGCGCCGGATTTTTCACCCAGCAACTTGCCTTCCGCTACTTCAAAACCGTTGTAGTAGCGGGCCTGAGACGCTTTGGTGTTCACCTCCCATTCGAGGTTCGGACCATAGCTCTGCAGGGCTTCACGCAAAGGGCCGCCCTTGGCTGCCGCGTCGATGGCGGCCTGGTTGATCCAGGTGCCGCTCACATCCAGGTCGGCGGGATTGCTGGCGCAGCCGCCGAGCAACAGGGCGAGCAACGAAGAGGCAACGAGCGCTTTGCGCATTACGAAATCCTTCCAAAAACCAATTCGGCGCAGCCTTCCCTTGGAAGCGCTGCGCCGGATGTTTTACTCGATGACCAGAATGGCGTCCATCTCAACCTGTGCGCCCTTTGGCAGGGCGGCAACGCCGATGGCGGCGCGGGCTGGGTACGGCTGTTCGAAGTACTTGCCCATGATCTCGTTGACCTTGGCGAAGTGGCTCAGGTCGGTGAGGAAGATGTTCAGTTTGACGATGTCCTTGAACGAACCGCCTGCAGCTTCGGCAACCGACTTCAGGTTTTCGAAGACCTGGATGGTTTGGGCTTCAAAGCCTTCAACCAGCTCCATGGTTTTTGGGTCCAGTGGAATCTGGCCGGACATGTAGACGGTATTGCCCGCCTTGATCGCCTGGGAGTAAGTACCGATTGCTGCTGGTGCCTTGTCGCTGGTGATAACAGTCTTGGTCATGAATGACTCCTTGTAATGGATGGGCTAGGCGCGCATGCGGGTGATGCGGATGACCCCGGTCAGGGCGCGCAGTTTCTTGATCACGCGGGCCAGGTGCACGCGGTCGTGCACGCTGACCACCAGTTGGACCACGCTGATGCGACCATCGCGTTCGTCCATGCTGATTTTCTCGATATTGCCGTCGGCCGCATTGACGCTGCTGGCCAGCAGGGCGATCAGGCCGCGCTGGTGTTCCAGCTCGACCCGCAGCTCGACGTTGAATTCGCCGGTGACATCCTTGGCCCACGAAAGCTGGATGCATTTCTCGGGGTTGTGGCGGATTTCACTGATATTGCGGCAGTTGTCCAGGTGCACCACCATGCCTTTGCCGGCGGACAAATGGCCGACAATCGGGTCGCCCGGGATCGGCGTGCAGCACTTGGCGTAGCTGAGCACCAAGCCTTCGGTGCCGCGAATCGCCAGCGGGCCTTCGGGGCTTGGCAACTGTTCGCCTTCGCCCAGCAGGCGGCGGGCGACCACATAGGCCATGCGGTTGCCCAGGCCGATGTCTTCCAGCAAGTCTTCGATCAGTTCCTGGCGGTACTCGTGGAGCATCGCCTGCACGCGCTCGGTCGGGATCTTGTCCAGGGAGCTGTCGAAGCCGTTGAGCACCTTGTTCAGCAGGCGTTCGCCCAGGCTGATGGACTCTGAGCGGCGCTGCAGTTTCAGGGCGTGACGGATGTGAGTGCGGGCCTTGCCGGTGACCACAAAGTTCAGCCAGGCCGGGTTCGGGCGTGCGCCCGGTGCGCTGACGATCTCCACCGTGGAGCCGCTTTGCAGCGGTTCCGACAGCGGGGCCAGTCGACGATTGATCCGACAGGCTATGCAGCTGTTACCCACGTCGGTGTGCACCGCGTAAGCAAAGTCGACCGCGGTGGAGCCTTTGGGCAGCTCCATGATCCGGCCTTTGGGCGTGAACACGTAGACCTCGTCCGGGAACAGGTCGATCTTCACGCTTTCGATAAATTCCAGGGAGTTGCCGGCACGTTGCTGCATTTCCAGCACGCCCTTGACCCACTGGCGGGCGCGGGCATGCGTACCTTTCGGCTGCTCGTCGCCGCTGGATTTGTACAGCCAATGGGCGGCGATGCCGTTGTTGGCCATCTCTTCCATTTCGCGGGTGCGAATCTGGATCTCGATTGGCACCCCGTGCATGCCAAACAGCGTGGTGTGCAGCGACTGATAGCCGTTGGCCTTGGGAATTGCGATGTAGTCCTTGAAGCGCCCCGGCAGGGGTTTGTACAAATTATGCACAGCGCCCAGCACGCGGTAGCAGGTATCGACCTTGTCGACGATGATCCGGAACGCGTACACGTCCATGATCTCGTTGAAGGCCCGACGCTTGCCGCGCATCTTCTTGTAGATGCCGTAGATGTGTTTCTGCCGGCCGCTGACCTCGCCCTCGATCTCATCGATCGCCAGGCAATGGCTCAGGGACTCTTCGATCTTGTTGACGATTTCCTTGCGGTTGCCCCGGGCGCGTTTCACCGCCTGATAAATGCGCGCGGAACGCATCGGGTGCATGGCTTTGAAGCCGAGGTCTTCGAATTCGATACGAATGGCGTGCATGCCCAGCCGGTTGGCGATGGGCGCGTAGATTTCCAGGGTTTCCTTGGCGATGCGCCGGCGTTTTTCGCCGGAGAGCACTTCCAGCGTGCGCATGTTGTGCAGCCGGTCGGCCAGCTTTACCAGGATCACGCGGATGTCCCGGGCCATGGCCATGGCCATCTTCTGGAAGTTTTCCGCCTGGGCTTCGGCCTTGGTCTCGAAGTTCATCTGGGTCAGTTTGCTGACCCCGTCGACCAGTTCGGCCACGGTTTCGCCAAATTGCGCGCTGAGCGCTTCCTTGGCAATGCCGGTGTCTTCGATCACGTCATGCAGCATCGCGGCCATCAAGCTCTGATGGTCCATGTGCATGTCGGCAAGAATGTTTGCCACGGCAAGAGGATGCGTGACATACGCCTCGCCACTGCGGCGGCGTTGGCCGTCGTGGGCTTGTTCGGCGTAGAAATACGCTCGGCGGACCAGGTTGACCTGGTCTGGGCCGAGGTAGGTCGATAAGCGATCGGCGAGGGCGTCTATGCTCGGCAAAGTATTAACTCCTGCCGTTGGCTGTGACCCCGCGCCGTGCTACGTCGACCAGGCATAGGCTTAGACGGCCTCGTTGGACTCGTCCTCGAACGCTGCAAACAGCGGTTCGTCTTCAACGATTTCGGCGTTGGCGATGAACTCGTAGCTCATCAGGCCTTCAGCGATTTCACGCAGGGCTACAACGGTAGGCTTGTCGTTTTCCCACTGGACCAGAGGCTCTTTGCCGCCAGTAGCCAGTTGACGGGCACGCTTGGTAGAGAGCATGACCAGCTCAAAGCGGTTATCCACGTGTTCTAGGCAGTCTTCAACGGTTACGCGGGCCATGGTATTCCTCGGAGCGAATGCAATATGCGCGCTGCCCGGTTGGGCGAGCGGACTGAACAGTTTAAAAAATCACCAGCGTTTAGGGAAGCGCTGATTTTTCGCAGGCCATCGCAAACGCGCTACAAGTGCCAATGTAAAGCCCTTGCAGCGGTTTTGGGAAGAGCCAATCAGCCGAGCAGTTCGGCCAATAATTTGCCGAAACGCTGCTGCTGACGCTTTTGCTGGAGCTGATTGGTGCGGAAAATCGCCTTCAAGTCGTCCAGTGCGTGGGCGAAATCGTCGTTGATGATCAGGTAGTCGTAGTCGACGTAGTGGCTCATTTCACTGACGGCTTCGCGCATGCGGCCTTCGATGATCTCGTCGCTGTCCTGGCCGCGATTGGTCAGGCGCTGGTGCAACGCTTCCAAAGACGGCGGCAGGATGAAGATCGAGCGGGCTTTGGGCATCAGTTGACGCACTTGCTCGGCGCCCTGCCAGTCGATTTCCAGGATCAGGTCGTGGCCTTCGTCCAGGGTCTGCTGCAGGTGGCTTTGGGAGGTGCCGTAGAGGTTGCCGAAGACTTCGGCGCGCTCGAGGAAATCACCGTGCTCGATCATCTTGACGAACTCGGTGCGCTCGACGAAGTGGTAGTGCACGCCGTTCACTTCACCCGGGCGCATGGCGCGGGTGGTGTGGGACACCGAGATGCGGATCTGCTCGTCAGCGTCGGTCAGGGCTTTGACCAGGCTGCTTTTGCCCGCGCCCGATGGGGCAGAAATGATGTAAAGGGTGCCGGTGCTGTGGGTCATGTCAGGGTGCCTTACTCGATATTCTGTACTTGTTCGCGCATTTGCTCGATCAACACTTTGAGGTTGACCGCAGCCTGGGTGCTGCGCGGATCAAAGGCTTTGGAGCCCAGTGTATTGGCTTCGCGGTTGAGTTCCTGCATCAGGAAGTCCAGGCGCCGACCGGCGGCACCGGCAGACTTGAGCACGCGGCGCACTTCCAGGATGTGGGTGCTCAGGCGGTCGAGCTCTTCGGCGACGTCGCTCTTTTGTGCCAGCAGGACCATTTCCTGCTCCAGGCGCACCGGGTCCAGCTCGGCCTGCATGTCGGCGAAGCGATCCAGGACCTTCTGGCGCTGGGTGGCAAGCATCTGCGGCACCAGTTCGCGCAGGGTGACCACGTCTTCTTCGATGGAGGTCAGGCGGTCGCTGATCAGGCGGGCCAGTTCGGCGCCTTCGCGCTCGCGGCCGGCCTTGAGTTCTTTCAAGCCTTGATTGAACAGGGCCAGGGCCTCGGCGTTCAGCGCCTGCGGGTCAGTGGCATCGGCCACCAGCACGCCGGGCCAGGCCAGGACTTCCAGCGGATTGATGGCGGCAGGCTGCTTGATCAGGCTGGCGATGGTTTCGGCGGCGGCGACCAATTGGGCGGCGCGCTCGCGATCCACCTGCAACGGCTTGCCGGTGGTTTCCTCGGTGAAGCGCAGGGTGCATTCCAGCTTGCCGCGGGAGATGCCCTGGCGCAGTGCTTCTCGGACCGCGCCTTCGAGGTCGCGAAACGATTCCGGCAGGCGCAGGTGCGGCTCCAGGTAGCGGCTGTTGACCGAGCGCAATTCCCAGCTCAGGGTGCCTTGGACGCCGGCTTTTTCGACGCGGGCGAAGGCGGTCATGCTGTGCACCATGGAGGTACCTCGCGATGCAGTCCCGCAAACAGGCGGGCTGATGGGTAGATTGCAGCCGACAGGCTGCGAAGGCGCAGGATTGTAGCTCAACGGGACGGGCGGCCCCAAACTGTGGCTTCAGGCCCCGGGTTTGTAACAGGATTTTTTAGAAGTGCCGATCAGGGCTGGCGGCTCTATAATGCTCGGCAGTTTTTCGTCCTCCGTACAGGTATCCCCTATGAAACGTCCAAGTGGTCGCGCTGCCGATCAGCTCCGCTCGATCCGCATCACCCGCAACTACACCAAACACGCCGAGGGATCTGTACTGGTCGAGTTTGGCGATACCAAGGTTATCTGCACCGTCAGCGTCGAAAACGGCGTGCCGCGTTTCCTCAAGGGCCAGGGCCAGGGTTGGTTGACCGCCGAATACGGCATGCTGCCCCGCGCCACCGGCGAGCGTAACCAGCGTGAAGCCAGCCGTGGCAAGCAAGGCGGCCGCACCCTGGAAATCCAGCGCCTGATCGGTCGTTCCCTGCGCGCCGCGCTGGACATGTCCAAGCTGGGCGACGTGACCCTGTACGTCGACTGCGACGTGATCCAGGCCGACGGTGGCACCCGCACTGCATCCATCACCGGCGCCATGGTTGCCCTGGTCGATGCGCTCAAAGTCATCAAGAAGCGTGGCGGCCTGAAAGGCGGCGATCCGCTCAAGCAGATGATCGCGGCTGTATCGGTAGGCATGTATCAAGGTGAGCCAGTGCTGGATCTGGACTATCTTGAAGACTCGGCTGCCGAGACCGACCTGAACGTAGTGATGACCAGCACCGGTGGTTTCATCGAAGTGCAGGGCACCGCCGAAGGCGCGCCATTCCAGCCGGCGGACCTGAATGCCATGCTGGCATTGGCCCAGAAAGGCATGACCGAGATCTTCGAACTGCAGAACGCCGCACTGGCCGACTGATCCAACCCCAAGGAGCTACGCCATGAGTGACAGTCAACTTCCGCTGCCGACACCGTCCAAGGAAGTTCGCCAGTGGGCGATGCTCTGTCACTTCGCGGCGTTTTTCGGCTTGATGTTCCCGTTCGGCAGCCTGCTGGGGCCTTTGATTCTCTGGCAGGTGAAGAAGGACACGGACCCGTTCATTGATGATCAGGGCAAGGAGGCGCTGAGTTTCCAGATCACCGTGGGCATCGCCTGGGCGGTCTGCTTCCTGCTGGGCTTTATCGTGATCGGCTTCGTGTTGATGACCGTCCTGGTGATCGGCGCGGTGGTGATGACGATCATTGCGGGCATCAAGGCCAACAAGGGTGTGGCTTATCGTTATCCGTGGACGTTGCGGTTGATCAAATAACCACCGCCCACAAAAAAACCGACAGCGATGTCGGTTTTTTTGTGCCTGGAAAGAGACCTTAGATGGTCAAGGTCCAGTCGTAGTCCACGATCAGCGGCGCGTGTTGCGAGAAGCGCGGCTGGCGTGGCAGGCGTGCGCTGCGCACGAAGCGGCGCAGGCCTGGCGTCAGCAGCTGGTAGTCAAAACGCCAGCCGAGGTTGAGCATCTCGGCCTGTTCGTTATCCGGCCACCAGCTGTACTGGTCGCCTTCGCGGCTGACTTCACGCAGGGCATCGACATAGCCCATGTTGCCGACAATCTCGTCCATCCAGGCCCGTTCCGGCGCCAGGAAGCCCGGTGATTGCTGACTGTCGCGCCAGTTCTTGATATCCAGCTTCTGTTGCGCCACGTACAGCGAGCCACAGTAAATGTACTCGCGACGTTTGCGCCGCTGTTTATCCAGATAACGGGCGAAGTCGTCCATTAGCTTGAACTTCTGGTTCAAGTCTTCATCGCCATTCTGCCCTGATGGAAGCAGCAAGGTCGCGATGCTGACCTTATCGAAATCGGCTTGCAGGTAGCGCCCGTAGCGGTCGGCTGTCTCGAAGCCGAGGCCGCTGATGACCGCCTTGGGTTGCAACCGCGAATACAAAGCCACGCCGCCTTGGGCGGGAACTTCGGCATCACAGGCATAAAGGAAGTAGCCATCCAGTTGGAAGGCTGGGTCGTCCAGTTCAAAGGCGGAGGCGCGGGTGTCCTGCAGGCAGATGACGTCGGCATTCTGGGCTTGCAGCCAACTGAGCAAACCACGCTCGACTGCAGCCTGAATACCATTGACGTTCACACTGATGATCCGCATAAATGGCCCCAAAAATCGCGTGCGTGTATGATACACGCCGTCTACCTAATTAGCTAAATCCGTGGTATCTGAGGCTTTTTTCATGCAGGCGTATCAACGCGATTTCATTCGTTTTGCCATCGATCGCGGCGTATTGCGCTTCGGTGAGTTCACCCTGAAGTCCGGGCGCATCAGTCCTTACTTCTTCAATGCCGGCCTTTTCAACTCGGGTTCTGCCCTGGCGCAGTTGGGTCGTTTCTATGCGGCCGCCATCGTTGAAAGCGGTATTTCCTTCGACGTGCTGTTCGGTCCGGCCTACAAGGGCATTCCCCTGGCCGCCGCGACCGCCGTGGCGTTGGCTGAACATCACGGGCTGGATTTGCCTTGGTGCTTCAACCGCAAGGAAGCCAAGGCCCATGGCGAAGGCGGTAGCCTGGTGGGCGCGCCGCTCAAGGGCGACGTGCTGATCATCGACGACGTGATCACTGCCGGTACGGCAATTCGCGAAGTGATGCAGATCATCGCTTCCCAGGACGGCGCCAAGGCAGCCGGCGTGCTGATCGCGCTGAACCGCCAGGAGCGCGGCAACGGTGAATTGTCGGCGATCCAGGAAGTGGAACGTGATTTCGCGATTCCGGTGGTGAGCATCGTGTCGCTGAACCAAGTGTTGCAGTTCCTGGAAGATGACCCGCAGCTCAAGCAGCACTTGCCGGCGGTGAAGGCTTATCGCGAGCAGTTTGGCGTTCAATAAGCGCCGTCCAATAAAAAGGCCCCGTTCAATCGAATTGAACAGGGCCTTTTTGTTTACCAGCGCTTAGGGGCGCTTGCGATTGCTGATCAGCGTACCCACACCGGTGTCGGTGAAGATTTCCAGCAGGATCGCATTCGGAACCCGGCCATCCAGGATCAACGAGCTGCCGACACCACCTTGCACCGCTTCCAGTGCGCAGCGGATCTTCGGCAGCATGCCGCCGTAGATGGTGCCGTCGGCGATCAGGTCGTCCACTTGCTGGGTCGTCAGGCCGGTCAATACCTTGCCTTCCTTGTCCATCAAGCCGGCGATGTTGGTGAGCAGCATCAGCTTCTCGGCCTTCAGCGCCTCGGCCACCTTGCCGGCCACCAGGTCGGCGTTGATGTTGTAGGACTCACCGTTGGCGCCAACGCCGATAGGCGCGATCACCGGGATGAAATCGCCTTTCACCAGCAGGTTCAGCAGATCGGTGTTGATGCCGATCACTTCGCCCACCTGGCCGATGTCGATGATTTCCGGCTGGGTCATCTCCGGGGTCTTGCGGGTCACGGTGAGCTTCTTCGCCCGGATCAGCTCGGCGTCCTTGCCGGTCAGGCCGATGGCGCTGCCGCCATGGCGGTTGATCAGGTTGACGATGTCTTTGTTCACCTGGCCACCCAGGACCATCTCCACCACGTCCATGGTCTGGGCGTCGGTCACACGCATGCCGTCGATGAAGTGACTCTCGATAGACAGGCGTTTGAGCAAGTCACCGATTTGCGGGCCGCCACCGTGTACCACCACCGGGTTGATCCCGACGGCTTTCATCAACACGATGTCGCGGGCAAAGCCGGTTTTCAGCTCGTCGCTTTCCATGGCATTGCCGCCGTACTTGATCACCAGCGTCTTGCCGACGTAGCGTCGAATGTAAGGCAACGCTTCGGAAAGGACCTTGGCGGTATTGGCGGCGGCTTCGCGTTCGAGGGTCATTCAGGGCTCCGGTACAAAAAATCAGAACGGTAATTGGAGATCAGGGGCAACACGTTTCAACTGGACGTGAAACACGTCCTTGATGCGTTGCAACTCAGCCTCGGAATCCGCCTCGAAACGCAGCACCAGCACCGGTGTGGTGTTGGATGCGCGAACCAGGCCCCAGCCTTTGGCGTAATCGACCCGCACGCCGTCAATGGTGGTCAGGTTGGCGCCTTCGCCCCATTGCGCATCGTGCAGTGCGTCAATGATGCTGAATTTGCTCTCTTCGGTCACATGGATATTGATCTCTGGCGTAGAAATATCATTCGGGAAGGTCTCAAACAGGTCTTCCGCAGTGGATTTTTCCTTGCTGAGGATCTCCAGCAGACGGGCGGCGCTGTAAATGCCGTCGTCAAAACCGAACCAGCGCTCCTTGAAGAACACGTGGCCGCTCATTTCACCGGCCAACAGCGCACCGGTTTCCTTCATTTTCTTTTTGATCAACGAGTGACCGGTCTTCCACATTAGCGGACGACCACCGTATTCCTTGATCAGCGGCGTCAGGCGGCGGGTGCATTTGACGTCGAAGATGATCTCGGCGCCCGGGTTGCGCGCCACGACGTCGCGGGCAAACAGCATCAGCAGGCGGTCCGGGAACACGATATTGCCGGTGTTGGTCACTACGCCGACGCGGTCGCCGTCGCCGTCGAAAGCCAGGCCGAGGTCGGCGCCGGTTTCCTTGACCTTGGCGATCAGGTCCACCAGGTTCTCAGGCTTGCCCGGGTCCGGGTGGTGGTTAGGGAAGTTGCCGTCGACCTCGCAGAACAGCGGGATCACTTCGCAATTCAGGGCTTCGATCAGTTGCGGGGCGATCACGCCAGCCGCGCCGTTGCCGCAGTCCACCACCACTTTCAGGCGGCGGGCGAGTTTGACGTCGCGGGTGATTTCGTCCGAGTAGCGATCGAGAATCTCAACCTTGGTAATGCTACCGGTGCCGCTGGTCAGGTCGTTGGTCTTCAGGCGGGTGTGCAGGGCCTGGATCTGTTCGTTGGCCAGGGTATCGCCGGCGATGACGATTTTGAAGCCGTTGTAGTCCGACGGGTTGTGGCTGCCGGTGAGCATCACGCCCGACTTGCCGGCCAGTACGTTGGCCGCGTAGTACAGCGCAGGCGTTGGCACCAGGCCGACGTCGCTGACATGGCAGCCGCTGTCCGCCAGCCCCTGGATCAGTTGCTCCACCAGCTCGGGGCCGGAGAGGCGGCCATCACGGCCAACGGAAACATTGGGCTCGCCCTGGGCCAGGCTCTGGGAGCCAATGGCACGGCCAATCCAGTAGGCGGTCTCGGCGGTCAGGGTCTTGGGGACCACGCCACGGATGTCATAGGCGCGGAAAATGCTATCGGGAAACGTCGGGGCGACTCGGGCTGCGTTGCTCATTGCGGGGGGGAACTCCATCTGAAAGGGGCGGGGCTGGCCTCAGGGGTGCTGACCGGCAGGCTCAAACTGAAGGGTAAGACGGCGTTTTTGGCATAGAGTTCGTGGTGCAAAAGTGCCATCGGCGCCCAAGCATCACTCTTTCGCCCGCCTAATGCCTTGATTTCACTGGGGAAATCTTGCTGATAAGTTCCGCGCATTCTTCATCCTGAAAGGCCATGCGTTGGCGTCAGGCCGGGTGAGGCACCCGGCTTGTCCGGCTAAGTCAGTTCAGCTTAGTCAGTGGCTGCCGGAATGTCCGAAGCCGCCTGCACCACGCTGGGATTCGTCGAACTCTTCGACTAGCTCGAAGTGCGCCTGCACCACTGGCACAAGCACGAGTTGGGCAATGCGCTCGCCGACGGCGATGTTGAACGCGGTCTGGCCACGGTTCCAGCACGACACCATCAACTCGCCCTGGTAGTCCGAATCGATCAGGCCCACCAGGTTGCCGAGGACGATCCCGTGTTTGTGGCCCAGGCCGGAGCGCGGCAGGATCAGCGCTGCCAGGCCAGGGTCGCCCACGTAGATCGACAGGCCGGTCGGAATCAGAATGGTCTGGCCCGGCTCAAGCACGGTGTCCTGCTTGAGCATGGCGCGCAGGTCGAGGCCGGCGGAGCCTGGAGTGGCGTAGGCCGGCAGCGGGAATTCGTTGCCGATGCGTGGGTCGAGGATCTTGGCTTGCAAAGCGTGCATGGAAATTAAACCTGGTTCAGCCGTAGGGCGATAAAGGAGATCAGTTGGCGGGCAATCTTGCCCTTGCTGGTCTGGGCGAAAACGGTAGCGTGCAACTCGCGGTCGATCACGCTGATGGCATTTTCCTCGCTGTTGAAGCCGATGCTCGGGTTGGCGACATCGTTGGCGACAATCAGGTCGAGGTTCTTGTCTTTCAATTTGCGTGCGGCGTAGTCCAGTAAATGCTCGGTTTCGGCAGCGAAGCCGACGCTGAACGGGCGGTCCTCGCGGGTGGCGATGGTCGCCAGAATGTCCGGGTTGCGGACCATTTGCAGGAGCAGGCCGTCGCCGCTTGTAGGGTCTTTCTTGAGTTTCTGCGGCGCAACCACTTCAGGGCGGTAGTCCGCTACCGCAGCCGAAGCGATAAACAGGTCGCAGGGAATCGCCGCTTCACAGGCCGCCAGCATGTCGCGGGCGCTGACTACGTCGATTCGGGTGACACGATCCGGGGTCGGCAAATGCACCGGGCCGGTGATCAACGTCACGCGGGCGCCTGCCTCGACCGCCGCTTCAGCCAGGGCAAAGCCCATTTTTCCTGAGCTATGGTTGGTGATGTAGCGCACCGGGTCGATGTTTTCCTGGGTCGGGCCGGCGGTAATCAGCACGTGCTTGCCGGTCAGGGCCAGGTGCTGGAAGCAGTCGGCGGCGCATTGGGCGAGGTCGGTGGCTTCGAGCATGCGGCCCATGCCCACGTCGCCGCAGGCCTGGCTGCCGGAGGCCGGCCCGAAGACCTTGAGGCCGCGGCTTTGCAAGAGTTGGGTGTTGGCCTGGGTGGCGGGGTCGCGCCACATGGCCTGGTTCATGGCCGGGGCGATCGCGACGGTGGCGTCGGTGGCCAGCACCAGGGTGGTCAGCAGGTCGTCGGCGATGCCTTGGGCGAGGCGGGCGATCAGGTCGGCGGTGGCCGGGGCGATCAGCACCAGGTCGGCCCACTTGGCCAGCTCGATGTGGCCCATGGCGGCTTCGGCCGCGGGGTCCAGCAGGTCGAGGTGAACCGGGTGGCCGGACAGGGCCTGCATGGTCAGTGGGGTAATGAATTCACTGCCGCCACGGGTCATCACCACGCGCACTTCGGCGCCTTGGTCGAGGAGCCTGCGAACCAGCTCTGCGCTCTTGTAGGCGGCAATGCCGCCGCCGACGCCGAGAACGATGCGTTTCCGATACAGACGCTGCATTGGCTTGCCTTTCCAGTTCAGTGATGGCGTTGCGATGCCCCCTCCCCAGGTGAAATCGCACGCAAAAAGATGGCCTAAGATACCACAGCGTCCGCCATGCAACAGCGGCGCACATGCACACGGAGGTGCCATGAGTATTCGCGATTGGCCTGCGGCAGAGCGTCCGCGGGAGAAGCTGCTGGAACTGGGAGCGGAGAACCTTTCCGACGCTGAATTGCTGGCGATTTTCCTGCGTACCGGGGTGTCCGGTAAAAGTGCCGTGGACCTGGCGCGGCATCTGCTGGCGCAATTTGGCAGCCTGCGCGCGCTGATGGAGGCCCGGCAGACGGTGTTCAGCCAGCACCTGGGCCTGGGGCCAGCGAAGTTCGCCCAGCTTCAAGCCGTACTGGAAATGGCCCGCCGTCATTTGGCCGAGCGCCTACGCAGCAACTCTGTGCTGGAAAGTCCGGAGGCCGTGCGCGACTACCTCAAGGCGCTGCTGCGCCATGAGCCTCACGAGATTTTCGGCTGCCTGTTTCTCGACTCCAAACATCGGGTGCTGGGCTTCGAGAAGCTGTTTCAAGGCACCATCGACAACGCCACGGTCTATCCCCGGCAAGTGGTCAAGCGCGCCCTGGACTACAACGCCGCAGCGTTGATCCTGTGTCACAACCATCCTTCCGGCAGCGCCGAGCCCAGCATCGCTGATCGAAAACTGACCAGAGTGCTGCAAAAGGCATTGGAGATGGTGGACGTGCGTGTGCTGGACCACATCATTGTGGGGGAGGGCGATCCGCTGTCGATGGCGGAATATGGGTGGATGTAGGGGCCGGCATGCCAGCCCCGAGCAGGTTCAGGGTTTGACGCTGACCTTCGAATAGTCCTGGCGACCGAACGGGCTCACCTGGTATCCCTCGACATTCTTGCGCGTCAGCGCAAACGCCGTCGGGTGCGCCAGTGGCAGCCACAACGCCTGTTGCTGGATCTGCGCCTGGGCCTGCTGGTACAGCTTGCTGCGCACGCCTTGTTCGCTGGTGGTCTTGCCAGCGCTGATCAGCTTGTCCAGCGCAGGGTCGCAATAGCGGGCGAAGTTGGTCCCGGACTTTACGGCCGCGCAGGAGAACTGCGGCGTCAGGAAGTTATCCGGGTCACCGTTATCGCCGGCCCAGCCCATGAACAGCAGGTCGTGCTCGCCGGCCTTGGCGCGACGGATCAGTTCACCCCATTCGATCACGCGGATTTCAGCCTGGATGCCGACCTTGGCCAGGTCCGCTTGCAGCAGTTGTGCGCCGAGGCTTGGGTTGGGGTTCAGCAGGCTGCCCGAAGGTCGGGTCCAGATGGTGGTCTTGAAGCCATCCTTGAGCCCTGCACGATCCAGTAGCTGCTTGGCCTTGGCAATGTCCTGCGGGTAGCCCGGCAAGTCCTTGGCGTAGCTCCAGGTATTGGGCGGGTAGGGGCCATTGGCGGCTTCGGCGGTGCCTTCGAATACCGCCTTGAGGTAGCTGGCCTTGTCGAAGGCCAGGTTGATTGCCTGGCGAACTTCCGGCTTGTCCAGCGGCGGATGCTGGCTGTTGATGGCGACAAACGCGGTCATGAAGGCCGCTGTTTTCTCGATCTTCAGGTCGGCGTCTTTCTGTGCAGCATCGATATCCAGGGGCTTGGGAGACAGGGCGATCTGGCACTCATCGCGACGCAACCTTTGCAGGCGCACGTTGGCGTCCGGGGTGATCGCAAAGATCAGGTTATCCACCGCAGGCTTGCCGGCGAAGTAGTCCGGGTTGGCCTTGTAGCGAATCGTTGCATCCTTCTGGAAGCGCCCGAAAATGAACGGCCCGGTCCCGATAGGCTGGCTGTTGAGTTTTTCGGGTGTGCCGGCCTTGAGCAGTTTGTCGGCGTATTCCGCCGGGTAGATCGAGGCGAAGCCCATGCTCAATGCGGCGAGGAAGGTCGAATCGGCGTGGTCCAGGGTAAAGCGCACGGTCAGCGGATCGAGGGCGTCGATCTTCTTGATCAGCGTTGGCAGTTGCAGCGACTGGGCGTGGGGGAAGCCGCTCTGGGCAATCTTGTGCCACGGGTTGGCCGGGTCGAGCATGCGCTCGAAGCTGAAGCGTACGTCTTCGGCGGTCAGGGTGCGGCTTGGAGTGAAGTATTCGGTGCGATGGAATTTAACATCCGGGTGCAGCTTGAAGGTGTAGGTCAGGCCGTCCGGCGATACGTCCCAGCTGTCCGCCAGGCTCCGGACCAGCTTGCCGCTGGTGGCGTCAAAGTCCACCAGGCGGTTCATCAATACGTCTGCCGAGGCATTGGTGGTGGTCAGCGAGTTGTATTGGACCACGTCGAAGCCTTCGGGGCTGGCTTCGGTGCAGACGCTCAAGGTGGTGGCCGCCTGGGCGTGTGCAGCAATAAAAAGAGGGGCTAGCAATAGCGGTAGGGCAGCGAGGCGCATATTCAGTTTCCTTTGCAGATCGAAGGCCCATCTGCGAGTGCAGTCTGGAAAAGTCCTACCGTAGTGGGCTGATTGACAAATGACTAGCCCATTTTTGCCTGTGCTTTTGCCTCAAATACTGTTTTGATGGCGCCTCAGGTCGTTTTGCCGAGCACTTTGCAGTGCGCGCGGGCGCTGTAAATCATTCTGTGCGACGAGCGGTTAGCATCTATAGCGGCCCACCCTGGCAACGGTTCAGGCGTCCATAGCCTGGATTTACGCGTGTAAAAACACACGGCCTGTTGTTGCACTGGGGTCTTTCTGGTATAAAGCAGCGCTCTTTTCTAGGGGCCCGGTTCCTTCGCTAGTAGGTGTAGCCGGTAAGACCCTAAAGAAACGCGGCGCCTGGCGCCAAATGACTGAGAGATTAAGCGGCCAACCCATGCCGGGTTGGGCATGTGGTTTTAGAGGGCTGAGGCATGTCGAGAGTCTGTCAAGTTACCGGTAAGGGTCCGGTGACTGGGAATAACATTTCCCACGCAAACAACAAAACCCGTCGTCGTTTCCTGCCAAACCTGCAGCATCATCGCTTTTGGGTTGAAGAAGAGAAACGTTTTGTCCGTCTGCGCGTATCTGCCAAAGGCATGCGTGTTATCGACAAGCGTGGCATCACTGTCGTGCTGGCCGAACTGCGCCGCGACGGCAAAATCTAAGGAGCTAAATCATGCGTGAATTGATTCGAATGATCTCTAGCGCCGGTACTGGTCACTTCTACACTACCGACAAGAACAAGCGTACTACCCCGGACAAGCTCGAAAAGAAAATGTTCGACCCGCGCGTTCGCAAGCACGTGATCTACAAAGAAGGCAAAATCAAGTAATTGGTTTTCTTTCTTGTGAAAAAAAGCCCGTATCTCACGATGCGGGCTTTTTTTTGTGCCTGAAGAATTGATCAGGCCTTTTCTTCGAACACCACGTAGATTTTGCGGCACGGTTCCAGCACTTCCCAGGTGCCGCTGAAACCCGCCGGAATGACGAAGCGGTCACCGGCGCGCAAGGTCTTGGCGTTGCCATCGGCGTCGCGCAATACAGAGACGCCCTGCACGATCTCGCAGTATTCATGCTCGGTGTAGTTGACCTTCCACTGCCCGACTTCACCTTCCCAGACCCCGGCGCTCATCTGGCCGCATGGACTGTTGTAATGGTTGTAGACGGTTTGCTCAGGGTCACCCTTGAGGATTTTCTCCGCGGCCGGACGGTAGCGGTCAGGCTCGGTCCTGGCCTGGCTGAAGTCGACGATATTCTGGATGTTCATGGGCGTGTCCCGTCTGGCCTGCGGTTGGAGAGCTCAAAGTCTATGTTTATTAAAATGAACATCGCAAGGGCGTTTGCTGCCGTTATGTCAAATATATTGAAACATCCATCGCCGCTGGTTTAGGGTGGCAGCTGCCTTGAGCCGAACAGCTGGCTGGCCGGGCAAGCATTCTTCGAAGGTGCCTGGGTACATTGCCCGGCCCTTGTATTCAATAAGAGGAGGACACTCGCATGACCACCCTGACCCGTGCCGACTGGGAACAACGCGCCAAGGATCTGAAGATCGAAGGCCGCGCCTACATCAATGGCGAATACACCGCCGCGGTTTCCGGCAACACGTTCGAATGTCTCAGCCCGGTCGATGGCCGTCTGCTGGCCACCGTTGCCAGCTGTGACGTAGCCGACGCCCAGCGCGCTGTTGAAAACGCCCGCGCCACCTTCAATTCCGGTGCATGGTCACGCCTGGCGCCCGCAAAGCGCAAAGCCACCATGATCCGTTTCGCCAGCTTGCTCAAGGCCAACGCCGAAGAGCTGGCACTGCTTGAAACCCTGGACATGGGTAAACCGATCAGTGACTCCCTGAACATCGACGTTCCAGGCGCGGCGCAAGCCCTGAGCTGGAGCGGTGAGGCCATCGACAAGATCTACGATGAAGTCGCTGCCACGCCCCACGACCAACTGGGCCTGGTGACCCGCGAGCCAGTGGGCGTTGTCGCGGCCATCGTGCCGTGGAACTTCCCGCTGATGATGGCCTGCTGGAAACTTGGGCCGGCGCTGTCCACCGGTAACTCGGTGATCCTCAAGCCGTCTGAAAAGTCGCCACTGACTGCCATCCGCATCGCCGAGCTGGCGGTTGAAGCCGGCATCCCGAAAGGCGTGTTCAACGTTCTGCCGGGCTATGGCCACACCGTGGGTAACGCCCTGGCGCTGCACATGGACGTCGACACCCTGGTGTTCACCGGTTCGACCAAGATCGCCAAGCAACTGCTGATTCGTTCCGGTGAGTCGAACATGAAGCGCGTCTGGCTGGAAGCTGGCGGCAAGAGCCCGAACATCGTGTTCGCCGATGCTCCGGACCTGCAAGCCGCTGCCGAATCCGCCGCCGGCGCCATCGCCTTCAACCAGGGCGAAGTGTGCACCGCCGGTTCGCGCCTGCTGGTGGAACGTTCCATCAAGGATAAATTCCTGCCGCTGGTGATCGAGGCCCTCAAGGCCTGGAAGCCGGGCAACCCGCTGGACCCGGCCACCACGGTTGGCGCGCTGGTGGATACCCAGCAGATGAACACCGTGCTGTCGTACATCGAAGCCGGGCATGCCGATGGCGCCAAGCTGGTGGCCGGCGGCAAGCGCACGCTGCAGGAAAGCGGTGGCACCTATGTCGAGCCAACGATCTTCGACGGCGTGACCAACGCCATGAAGATCGCCCAGGAAGAAATCTTCGGCCCCGTGCTGTCGGTGATTGCCTTCGACAGCGTGGAAGAAGCCATCGCGATCGCCAACGACACCCAATACGGCCTGGCCGCTGCGGTGTGGACGTCGAACATCTCCAAGGCGCACCTGACTGCCAAGGCACTGCGTGCCGGTAGCGTGTGGGTCAACCAGTACGATGGCGGCGACATGACTGCACCGTTCGGTGGTTTCAAGCAGTCGGGTAACGGCCGCGACAAATCGCTGCACGCGTTCGACAAGTACACCGAGCTGAAGGCGACCTGGATCAAGTTGTAAGTAATCCCGGCGACTCCCTGTAGGAGCGAGCTTGCTCGCGAAGGACTTGAACGATGACGCGGGCATTCTGAATGCACGCGGTACTCTCAAGTTTTTCGCGAGCAAGCTCGCTCCTACAGTTCGTTTGCGGCCCTGAAAAATAATGATCCACAGGAGCGTGGAAATGCGTTGGGCGACCTATTTCGCCGTGTTGGCGTCGGTCTTGAGCGTGGGCCTGGCCTTGGGCGTGAGCATGCCGCTGGTGTCCCTGCGCCTGGAAAGCTGGGGCTACGGCAGCTTCGCCATCGGCGTCATGGCGGCGATGCCGGCCTTCGGTGTGCTGCTCGGTGCCAAGGTCTCCAGCGGCCTGGCTTCGCGCCTGGGCACGGCAAACCTGATGCGCCTGTGCCTGTGGGCCGGGGCGATTTCCATCGGTTTGCTGGCGGTATTGCCCAGCTACCCGGTGTGGCTGGTGCTGCGGCTGATGATCGGGGTGATCCTGACCATCGTGTTTATCCTCGGCGAAAGCTGGATCAACCAACTGGTAATCGAGCGCTGGCGCGGCCGTCTGGTGGCGCTGTATGGCTGCAGCTATGCGTTGAGCCAACTGTCAGGCCCGTTGCTGCTGGGCGCGCTGGGTACGGATAACGACATTGGCTTCTGGGTGGGCGTTGGTCTGCTGACGTTCTCGCCGATCCTGCTGCTGGGCCGTTCCGGTGCGCCGACTGCCGAGTCCTTCAGCGTGACCTTCGGCGACTTGCTGCGCTTCTGCCAGGGCTTGCCGGCGATTGCCTGGGCGGTGGCGTTATTCGCCGCGTTCGAGGCGATGATTCTTACGCTGTTGCCGGTGTACTGCCTGCAACAGGGTTTCACCGCCGAGATTGCCTTGGCGATGGTCAGCACCGTGGTGGTCGGTGATGCGTTGCTGCAACTGCCGATTGGTGCGCTGGCGGACTACCTGCCTCGGCGCACGCTGTTTCTCGGCTGCGCGCTGATGCTGCTGGCGACGAGCCTGGCGATTCCGCTGTTGCTCGATACGCTGATGATCTGGCCGGTGTGGGTGCTGTTCGGGGCCAGCGCCGGCGGGTTGTTCACCTTGTCGCTGATCCTGATTGGCGAGCGCTACCGTGACGACGCTTTGGTGCGTGCTAATGCGCATATCGCGCAGCTGTGGGGCATTGGCTGCCTGATCGGGCCACTGGTGGCCGGTGCCGGCAGCCAGTGGGTCAGCGGGCATGCGTTGCCGCTGCTGATGGCGGCGGGGGCGCTGGGATTGGTAATTCTGCTGCTTCGCCAAGGTGCATTCGGCGCGAAACAGCCCGTGTAGGAGCAAGCTTGCTCGCGATGGTCGTCAACGATAACGTTTGCTGCCTGAAAGAACGCGGTGTTCTCGGGTTTTTCGCGAGCAAGCTTGCTCCTACAACATGCGCTCCAGGCCGACGCTGGTAGCAAACCAGGCATTGAAGCGGCGCCACCAACTGCCGGGTTCACGGGTCAGGGTGTGCAACTGACCGTTGTCTTCGGTCACCCACACCACCTGGCCGTCCTGCAGTTTCGCCTGATAGCTCAACGGGGGCGCCATGCCCTCCAGTGCCAGGTTGCGCACGTGCTCCGCCAGCTCGGGGCTGTCCACCAGTACCCCGACTTCGGTGTTCCACAACACCGAGCGCGGGTCGAAGTTGAATGAGCCGATGAAGGATTTCTCCCGGTCAAAGATGATCGCCTTGCTGTGCAGGCTGGAATCCGAGCCATGGAAGCTGCCTTTGCGGAACAGATGAGGGCCGCTGCCGCCACCGTCTCCCGGCTGGCGGCGCAATTCGTACAGTTTTACTCCGTGTTCCAGCAACGCCTTGCGATAGGGCGCATAACCACCGTGCACGGCCGGCACGTCGGTAGCTTCCAGGGAGTTGGTCAGCAGACTCACCGATACCCCGGCGTCCGCGCGCCCGGTCAGGTACACCAGCCCGGGCTGCCCGGGCACGAAGTAAGCCGAAATCATCATCAGCTCATGGCTGACACCTTCCAGCTCCGGCGCCAATTGGGTGGTCAGGAGCAGTCGCGGATCCGGATCGGCCTTGGCCAGTACCTTGCTCGGCGCATCCCACAGCGCCTGGTTCCAGGCCCAGATCAGCTCGCGGCGCCAGATGTCCATGCGCGGCTGAGTCTTGTAAGTGCGCAGGCGGTTGTACAGCGCATGATTTTGCTGGCGCGATTCGGCGAGGGATTCCTCGAGGCGTACGCGGGCACTGGCCAGGTCGCCTTTGGTGGCGCTGCTGACGAAGTCACCGATGGGTTTGCTCAGGGCGCTGTTCCAGTACTGATCGAAACTGTGGCCCAGTTGCTCGGCCACCGGCCCCACGCTGAGCATGTCGATATCGGTGAAGTTGAGGTTGGGTTCGGCGTCGAAATACTCATCCCCCAGGTTGCGCCCGCCGACGATGGCGACGCTGTTGTCCGCCAGCCACAGCTTGTTATGCATGCGCCGATGTTGCAGCGACAGGTCGAACAGCCGTGCCATGGCCCGGGTGACGCCGGTGCTGCGGCCCAGGTGCAGGGGGTTGAACAGGCGAATCTGGATCTGCGGGTGGGCGGCGAGGGTGGCGATGATCTGGTCCAGGCCGTCGCTGGTGGTGTCGTCCAGCAGGATACGCACGCGCACCCCACGGTCGGCAGCCTTGAGCAATTCATCCACCAGCATTCGCGTACTGATGCCGTCGTGGACGATGTAGTACTGCAAGTCGAGGCTGGTCTGGGCGTTGCGGATCAGTTCGGCACGGGCCATGAAGGCTTCGCTGCTGTTGGGCAGCAGGCGGAACCCGGAGCGGCCTTTGTACGGTGCGGCCTGGGCCTGGATCGAGCGGCCGAAGGACGACTCGTTGGCCGGCAGCGCCTCGCTGGGCGTGCGTGGCGCGTCGATGGTGGCGCAGCCGCCCAGGGCCAGGATGCCCAGCAGGAAAAACGGTAATAGCCGTTGGGTCATCAATGACGTGGGTTCCGAATCAGGGCGGTTGTCGGCATATGACGGCTATTTCCCGAGAAAGGTCAGTCCGCGGCTTCGGCCAGCAACTTGATGGCCGTTGCGCCGACCTTGCGCACGGCCTCTTCAATCTGCGGCGTTGGTTTGGCAGCGTAGTTCATGCGCAGGCAATTCCTGTACTTGCCGGAGGCGGAAAAGATACTTCCCACAGCAATCTGTACACCTTCATCCAACAACAACCGGTTGAGCTTCAGGGTGTCGAAGCCTTCCGGTAATTCCACCCACAGCATGAAACTGCCCTGTGGACGGCTGGCGCGGGTGCCGGCCGGGAAGTAACGGCTGACCCAATCGAGCATCAGGTCGCGATTACGCTGGTATTGCGTGCGCATCCGCCGCAAATGCGGTTCGAAATGCCCGTCTTTCAGGAATTCGGCAATCGCAATCTGCGGCTGGGTCGCGGTGGAGCCGGTGCTGATATATTTCATGTGCAGCACGCGCTCCAGGTACCGACCGGGTGCTACCCAGCCGATCCGCAGGCCCGGCGCCAGGGTCTTCGAGAAGGAGCTGCACAGGACGACGCGGCCATCTTCGTCGAAGGACTTGATGGTGCGTGGGCGCGGGTAGCTGTAGGCCAGTTCGCCATACACATCGTCTTCGATGATTGCCACGTCAAAGCGCTGGGCCAGGGTCAGCAGCGCGCGTTTGCGCGACTCCGGCATGATGTAGCCCAGCGGGTTGTTGCAGTTGGGGGTCAGCTGTATGACTTTGATCGGCCACTGTTCCAGCGCCAGCTCCAGCGCATCCAGGCTGATACCGGTGAGCGGGTCGGTGGGGATTTCCAGGGCTTTCATGCCCAGGCCTTTGAGGGTCTGCATGGCGCCGTGGAAGCTTGGCGAGTCGACGGCAACGATGTCGCCCGGCTCGCAGATGGCGTGGATACTGGCGGACAGCGCTTCGTGGCAACCGGTGGTGATCACCAGGTCCTGGGGCGTCAGTTGGCAGCCTGAATCGAGCATCAGGCGCGCGATCTGTTCGCGCAGCTCCAGGTTGCCGTGGATGGTGTCGTAATACAGTCCCGGCATGTCCTGGCGCCGACTGATCCGGGCGAGGCTGCGCAGCAGCGGTTTCATGGTCGGAGACAATACATCCGGCATGCCACGACCCAACTGTATGGTGTCTTTGCGTGGCACCGCGCGGATCAGTTCCAGCACCTGGTCCCATTGGGAAATCTCCACCGGGCGCTGGGCCGGGCGGCCTACTGCCGGCAGTGCCGGTAAGTCGCGGCCTGCCGGTACGAAGTAGCCGGATTTGGGTTTGGGCATCGCCAGGCCGTTGTCTTCCAGCATCCGGTAGGCCTGCTGTACGGTGCTCAGGCTCACCCCGTGCTCCACGCTCAAGGCCCGCACCGACGGCAATCGATCGCCCGGACGATAAAAGCCCTGCTCGATTCGCGTGCCCAACAGTTCGGCGAGGTTGACGTATAGGGTCATGGCGATGCTTCCCGGTTACCAGTACAGATAGGCTGAAAATACAGGATTCAGCCACCAATAGGCAGTATCTGTATGGATTTAATACTGTGCGTTTGAATCTGTCATGGTTTCGCCCGCCGGCTCATCCTACCTACTCATGGCAATACGCAAATGAGGGGCAGGAAAATGAGTGGTTTGAGCGATGTGCGGTTGGCGTTACACAGTCAGGAACTGGAAGCCGGGCAGGAGTGGCGCATGGCGGCGCGTCACAAGGCCCCGGCACTCCGCTCTTGGGCGTTGTTCTGGCACCGCATGCACACGCGCAAGACCTTGCTGGAACTGACCCCGGAGCAACTGCGTGACGTGGGCCTGAGTGTCGAACAGGCGCGCCAGGAAGGTTTGAAACCCTTCTGGCGTGGTTGATTCAGACCAGTTCTTTCAACCGGTGCCAGAGCATTCCCAGGGCCAGCAGCGGCGAGCGCAAATGCTTGCCGCCCGGGAAGGTGATGTGCGGCACCTTGGCAAACAGATCAAAACGCCCGCTTTGCTGGCCGCTGATGGCTTCGCCCAGCAGTTTGCCCGCCAGGTGGGTGGCATTGAGGCCGTGGCCGGCATAGGCCTGGGCGAAATACACGTTGGGTTGGTCGGCCAGCCGGCCAATCTGCGGCAGGCGGTTGGCGCCGATGCCGATCATGCCGCCCCACTGGTAATCGATTTTTACGTTGGCCAACTGCGGGAACACCTGAAGCATCTTGGGGCGCATGTAGGCGCCGATGTCCTGTGGATCGCGTCCGGAATAATGGCAGGCACCCCCGAACAGCAAGCGTCGGTCGGCGGACAAGCGGAAGTAGTCCACTGTCACTCGCTGATCACACACCGCCATGTTCTGCGGCAGCAGCTCGGCCGCCTGGGCTTCGCTCAACGGCTCGGTGGCGATGATGTAGCTGCCGGCGGGCAGCACCTTGCCGCTCAGGTGCGGGTTAAGGCCGTTCAAATAAGCATTGCAGCCCAGCACCAGGGTCTTGGCGCGCACGTTGCCCAGGGCGGTGTGAACGTTGACCTCCAGGCCGTAATCGATCCGCACCGCCTCGGAATGCTCGAACAACTGGACGCCCAACTGCTGGGCAGCTGCTGCCTCGCCGAGGGCCAGGTTCAGCGGGTGCAGGTGGCCGGAGCCCATGTCGATCATGCCGCCAACATAGCGGTTGGAGCCGATCACACTGCGCATCTCACCCGCTTGCAGCAGACGCACTTCATGGCGATAGCCAAGGCCTTGCAGCTCTTCGGCGTCGGCGGCCAGGTGTTCCAGGTCGCGGGGTTTGTTGGCCAGGTCGCAGTAACCCCAGGTCAGGTCGCAGGCGATCTGCGAACGCTCAACCCGCTGGCGCACGATTTCCACGGCTTCCAGGCCCATCAGTTTCATCTGGCGCACGCCCTCGGCGCCGATGACGTTGGTGAACTGGTCCAGTCCATGGCCGACGCCACGAATCAGCTGCCCGCCATTGCGCCCGCTGGCGCCCCAGGCGATCTTGCGGGCTTCCAGCAACACCACGCTGAAACCACGCTCAGCCAGTTCCAGGGCGGTGTTAAGCCCCGAAAAGCCGCCGCCGACCACGCACACATCGGCCACGACTTCACCTGTCAGCACTGGATAATCAGGCTGCGGGAAACTGCTGGCGGCGTAGTAGGAATTGGCGTGCCGGGCGCTGGCGGTCATGGGGAGCATCCCTGTTTGGAAAATTTGACGCAGGATACAGCGGTCGGGCGAAGCTGTCTCACCGGGGGCTTTTAGGGCAGAATCCACGCCTATTCGCCGTTCGGTCCCTATGTCGATGAGTTGCAACAGTCAGAAAGTCAACGCGCTGCGCCGGCAGATTCCCTCGTTCGAGTGCGTCCCGGGTTGCCACGACTGCTGTGGGCCGGTAACCACGTCCACCGAGGAAATGTCGCGCCTGCCGCGCAAGACCGCTGCCGAGCAGGAAGCGGCGATGGACGAGCTCAACTGCGTGCACCTGGGCCCCAATGGCTGCACCGTGTACGACGAGCGCCCGCTGATTTGCCGGCTGTTCGGCACCACGCCGACCTTGCCATGCCCCAACGACCGCCGCCCGGTGGAGTTGATCCACCCACGGGTGGAAAAGCAGATTCACGCGTACATGGCGAGCACGCGGCAAGTGCTGGTCTAGTCCTCAGTCCGGGATCGGCAGGTTCAAACTCTCCTTCACCTCTTCCATCACTATATAGCTCTTGGATTCCCGTACGTGGGGCAGCTTGAGCAGGATATCGCCGAGCAATTTGCGGTAGGACGCCATCTCCGAGATGCGCGCCTTCACCAGGTAGTCGAAGTCCCCTGACACCAGATGGCACTCCAGCACGTGGGGCAGTTTCAGCACGGCGCGTCGGAATTCTTCAAAGGTGTCGCCGGACTTGTAGTCGAGGCTGATCTCGACAAACACCAGCAGGCTGCCCTTCAAATGCTGCGGATTGAGCCGGGCGTTGTAGCCCATGATGATCCCTTCGCGCTCCAGGCGCCGGACCCGCTCGGTGCACGGTGTGGTCGACAGGCCGACCTTTTCCCCCAGCTCAGTAAACGAAATTCGCCCGTCGGCCTGCAGGATGCGCAGGATGTTACGGTCGATCTTGTCCAGCTCCCGCTTGGTCTGAGTGTTGGTCCGCATAGGGGATGCTCCTCCGTGAAAAGGGTTTTTGCCGAGAATTGTCGCCAAATATAGGCAGTTATATAGTGAAATGCACTGGTGATTGCTTTTTATACTGCCCACATCTTTGTGCTGAACAACAAACGTCAGCGGTCTAGCCGTGATGAGGGAATAAAAATGCGCGTTCTGGTCTTGGGTAGCGGTGTCATTGGCGTGGCCAGTGCCTACTATTTGGCACGAGCTGGTTTTGAAGTGGTCGTGGTCGACCGTCAGCCGGCTGTGGCCATGGAGACCAGTTTCGCCAACGCCGGGCAAATCTCGCCGGGCTACGCCTCGCCATGGGCTGCACCAGGTGTGCCGCTCAAGGCCATCAAATGGCTGCTGGAGCGCCACGCACCCCTCGCGATCAAGGCCACCGCCGATATTGATCAGTACCTGTGGATGGCGCAGATGCTGCGCAACTGTACCGCCAGCCGCTATGCGGTGAACAAGGAGCGCATGGTGCGCCTGTCTGAGTACAGCCGCGACTGCATCGATGAGCTGCGCGCCGAGACGGGCATTGCCTACGAAGGCCGCACCTTGGGGACCACGCAGTTGTTCCGTACCCAGGCCCAGCTGGACGGTGCCGCCAAGGACATCGCCGTGTTGAAAGAGTCTGGCGTGCCTTACGAGCTGCTGGACCGCGCCGGCATTGCCCGCGTCGAGCCGGCCCTGGCCAGCGTTACGGATATCCTCGCCGGTGCCCTGCGCCTGCCGAACGACCAGACCGGCGACTGCCAGATGTTTACCACCCGCCTTGCCGACATGTGCAAGCAACTGGGTGTCGAATTCCGCTTCGAGCAAGATATCCAGCGCCTGGACTACGCCGGTGACCGGATCAACGGCGTATGGATCGACGGCAAGCTGGAAACCGCCGATCGCTACGTGCTGGCTCTCGGCAGCTACTCGCCGAAACTGCTCAAGCCACTGGGGATCAAGGCGCCGGTGTACCCGCTCAAGGGTTACTCGATGACCGTGCCGATCACCAACGCGGCGATGGCCCCGACTTCGACCATTCTCGACGAGACCTACAAGGTCGCGATCACCCGTTTCGACAACCGCATCCGCGTCGGTGGCATGGCTGAGATAGCCGGTTTTGACCTGTCGCTGAACCCTCGCCGGCGGGAAACCCTGGAGATGATCGTCAACGACCTTTATCCTCAGGGCGGTGATTTGAGCCAGGCCAGTTTCTGGACCGGCCTGCGCCCGACCACCCCGGACGGCACGCCGATCGTGGGTGCAACCCCGTTCAAGAACCTGTTCCTGAACACCGGCCACGGCACCCTCGGCTGGACCATGGCCTGTGGCTCTGGTCGTTTGCTGGCCGATTTGATGGCGCAGAAAACCCCGCAAATCAGTGCCGAAGGCCTCGATATTTCCCGTTATGGCAACCACCAGGAGTCCGCAAAACATGTCAATCCAGCGCCAGCTCATCAATGAGCGCATGAGCCAGATCGTTGTTCACAGCGGTACCGTGTATCTGGCAGGGCAGGTCGGCGACGACATGAGTGCCGGGATTGAACAGCAGACCCGCGAAACCCTCGTCAATATCGAGCGTTTGCTGGACCTGGCCGGTACCGACAAGACCAAGCTGCTGTCGGTGACCATCTACCTGAAAGACATCGACGCTGATTTCGCCGGGATGAACGCGGTATGGGACAAGTGGCTGCCAAAAGGCGTCGCGCCGGCCCGTGCCACGGTTGAAGCGAAACTCTGCGAACCGGAAATCCTGGTGGAGCTGTCGGTTGTGGCCGCTCTGCCTTAAGCAAAACTCCTCTCCCGGTGCCCGCGCAGTCAGTGGGTGCCGGTTTTTTCTTCTCACTGCCGCCTAGAAGCCCGCCGCCATGCGTCCTGCCCGTGCCCTGATCGACCTCCAAGCCCTGCGCCACAACTACCAACTGGCCCGTGAAGTCACGGGTGGGGCCAAGGCCCTCGCCGTGATCAAGGCTGATGCCTACGGCCACGGTGCCGTGCGCGTTGCCCAGGCGCTGGAAGCCGAGGCGGACGGCTTTGCCGTGGCCTGCATCGAGGAAGCGCTGGAACTGCGGGCCGCCGGGATTCGCGGGCCGGTGCTGTTGCTGGAAGGTTTTTTCGAAGCCGACGAGCTGCCGCTGATCATCGAGCATGATTTCTGGTGCGTGGTGCATTCGCTGTGGCAGCTGGATGCAATTGAACAGGCGCAGCTCAGCAAGCCGCTGACCGTGTGGCTCAAGCTTGATTCGGGCATGCACCGTGTCGGCTTGCACCCCAAGGATTATCACGACGCTTACCAGCGTCTGCTGGCCAGCGGCAAAGTCGCAAAGATCGTGCTGATGAGCCACTTCGCCCGTGCCGATGAGCTCGACAGCACCAGCAGCGAAGAGCAAGTGGCGGTATTTGAAGCTGCGCGCCAGGGCTTGTCGGCTCAGGTCAGCCTGCGCAACTCGCCGTCGGTGCTGGGCTGGCCGAACGTTTCCAGTGACTGGGTGCGCCCGGGCATCATGCTCTACGGCGCTACGCCATTTGGCGAAGACCAGGCCATCGCCGCGCGTTTGCAGCCGGTGATGACCCTGGAGTCGAAAGTCATCTGCGTACGTGAACTGCCGGCCGGCGAGCCGGTGGGTTACGGCGCCAGGTTCATCACCCCGAAACCGATGCGCGTCGGCGTGGTTGCCATGGGTTATGCCGACGGCTACCCGCGCCACGCCCCTACCGGCACGCCAGTGCTGGTGGCCGGTCAGCGCAGCCAACTACTGGGCCGTGTGTCGATGGACATGCTGTGTATTGACCTGACCGACGTGCCCCAGGCCGGGCTCGGTTCCACCGTCGAGTTGTGGGGCAAAAACATTCTCGCCAGTGACGTTGCCACCGCCGCCGACACCATTCCGTACCAGATCTTCTGCAACCTGCGCAGGGTGCCACGGCTCTATTCCGGCGCTTGAGCGGCACCCACGAATGGCAGATCCCGGGATTTAGGCCAAAGTGTTGTAAATACTGAACGCTGTCGCCATGATAACGCTCAATTACAACAACGCCTGAATCCTAGGAGGCTCCTGCATTGGACGTCGGCGAACGACTGCAATCCATCCGTAAACTGAAAGGTCTTTCCCAGCGTGAGCTAGCCAAACGCGCGGGCGTCACCAACAGCACCATTTCGATGATCGAAAAAAACAGTGTCAGCCCCTCCATCAGCTCCTTGCGCAAGGTGCTGGGCGGCATTCCCATGTCGATGGTGGAGTTCTTTTCCGAGGAGATCCTCCAGGAAAAACCGACCCAGATCGTCTATAAAGCCAATGAGCTGATTGATATCTCCGACGGCGCGGTCACCATGAAACTGGTGGGCCGCGCGCACCCGAGCCGGGCGATTGCGTTCCTCAACGAGATCTACCCGCCCGGTGCTGATACCGGCGAAGAGATGCTCACCCATGAGGGCGAGGAAACCGGGATTCTGGTGGAAGGCCGCCTGGAGCTTGTAGTCGGCCTTGAAACTTTTGTGCTCGAAGCCGGCGATAGCTACTACTTTGAAAGCACCAAGCCGCACCGTTTTCGTAATCCGTTCGAAGTGCCGGCGCGACTAATCAGCGCAGCCACACCCGCGAACTTTTAAGAAAAGAGGCGTCCTGCCTATGTCGCAGAGACTCCCGTAGCAGCATTCCGCCCTGCTGAATCTCCCCTTGGTTAATAGGGTTGTTTCGGCCGGGCGGGCTAACCGTTATACTTTCGCCGCCTGCGAAACCGTGGCCGCAGGCGTGAATAGCCACCATTGAGGGTGAACGCGTGAACCTAATTATGAAAATGCTGGCTGCACCAGCAACCGTACTGGCCCTATGGGCTGTCAGCGCTCAAGCTGCGACCAATGATGAAATTGCCAAACGCCTGGAGCCTGTCGGCCAGGTGTGCGTCCAGGGCCAAGAGTGCAAGGGGATGGAAGTAGCAGTGGCTGCGGGCGGCGGCGGCGGTGCTAAATCGCCGGATGACGTAATCGCCAAGCACTGCAACGCTTGCCACGGTACCGGCCTGTTGGGCGCACCGAAAATTGGCGACACCGCTGCCTGGAAAGACCGTGCGGATCACCAGGGTGGCCTCGACGGCCTGCTGGCGAAGGCCATCACCGGCCTGAACGCCATGCCGCCAAAAGGCACCTGTGCCGACTGCTCGGATGACGAGCTTAAAGGTGCGATCGAGAAGATGTCGGGTCTTAAATAAACCGATCTTCGCCAAAAAAGCCGCTGACCAGCGGCTTTTTTGTGCCTGAAATTTGCCTTTTGAGGCTGTTCTTTGCAGCAAAGACCCGGCAAGCTCGGTCCAACCCCAATTCATGGAATGTTCGGGAGAAGTCGGATGGTGCAGTTGTGTTCAATTGAGCAAGCGGTCGACGACGTACTAGCACGGCTGCCGGCGCATATTCACATGGGCATGCCCTTGGGCCTGGGCAAACCCAACCTGTTCGTCAACGCGCTGTACCGGCGTATCGCCAAGCTGCCGGACCGGGCGCTGACCATCTACACCGCCCTGGCCCTGGGTCGGCCCACCTTGGGCGATGGTTTGCAGAAGCGCTTCCTCGAACCCTTTATCGAACGGGTCTTCGGTGACTATCCCGAGCTGGATTTCCTCGCCGCCCTGCACAAGGACAATCTGCCGGCCAACATTCATGTGCAGCAGTTTTTCATGCAGCCCGGCAGTTTATTGCACAGCGCCTCGGCCCAGCAGGATTACGTCAGCAGCAACTACAGCCACGCCGCCCGCGACATCAATGCCGCCGGCCTGAACCTCGTCGCGCAACTGGTGGCCAGCAACGCCGAACATCCGGACCGCCTGAGCCTGAGCTGCAACCCCGACATCACCCTCGACCTGTTGCCGATGATCGCCAAGCGCCGCGAGGCCGGCGAGACCATTCTGGTGGTGGGCCAGGTTCACAGTGATTTGCCCTACATGCCCGGCGACGCCGAACTGGGCATGGACGAATTCGACTTCCTGATCGACGAGAAGGACAGCACTACGCTGTTCTCCACCCCGAACATGCCTGTAGGTTTCCAGGACCACTTTATCGGTTTGCACGCCAGCACCCTGGTGCGCGACGGTGGCACCTTGCAGATCGGCATCGGCTCCATGGGCGACGCGCTGACCGCCGCCTTGCTGGCGCGCCAGGCGGACAACGAGGCGTATCGCCTGTTGCTCACCGACCTGGATGTGTACCAATGGGCGCCGCTGATCAGCCATGAAGGCGGCGTCGCGCCCTTCGCCCGTGGCCTGTACGGTTGCAGCGAAATGTTCGTCAACGGCCTGCTGGTGCTGGCCGACGCCGGGATTGTGCGGCGCAAGGTGTACCCGGACGTGGCGACCCAGGAGCGGGCCAACGCCGGCACCCTGGACGAAGCAGCGCAGACCGACGGCATTTCGGTGCACGGCGGCTTCTTCCTCGGCCCGCAAAGTTTCTACGAGCGCCTGCGGGATTTGCCCCAGAGCAAGCGCCTGGAATTCAACATGACCCGCATCAGCTACATCAACGAGCTGTACGGCCAGGAAGAACTCAAGCGCTTGCAGCGCCTGGATGCGCGGTTTATCAACAGCGCGTTTACCGTGACCCTGTTGGGCGCGGGCGTGGCCGACCAGTTGGAAGACGGCCGGGTGCTCAGCGGTGTCGGCGGGCAATACAACTTTGTCGCCCAGGGCCATGCGCTGGAAGGCGCGCGCTCGATCCTTATCCTGCGCAGCTGGCGCGAATCGGGGGGTGATGTCAGCTCCAATATCGTCTGGGAATACGGCCACTGCACGATTCCCCGGCACCTGCGGGACATCGTCATCACCGAATACGGGATCGCGGATTTGCGTGGGCAGACGGATGCCAAGGTGATTGAGCGGCTGCTGAATATCACCGACTCACGATTCCAGGAAGACTTGATCGAACAGGCGCAGAAGGCTGGGAAGTTGCCGAAGGATTTCCAGCTGGATCCGCGGTTTGCCGACAATACGCCGGAGCGTTTGCAGGCGATTCAGGCGCGGCATCCCCGGTTGTTCCCGGAGTATCCGTTGGGCTGTGACTTCACCGATGAAGAGCGGGATTTGTTGCGGGCGTTGAACTGGCTCAAGAGCAAATTCAAGCTAACGGAGATTCTGGAACTGGGCAAGGCGGCGCTGGATGCACCGGAGCCGGAGGCGTTTCCCGAGCATTTGGTGCGGATGCGGCTGGATAAGCCGGAGGGGTTGAAAGAGGACTTGTATCAGCGGCTGCTGCTGGCAGGGCTTCGGGCGACGTCACTGTAGGAGCGAGCTTGCTCGCGAAAAACGTCCAGACAACGCGTTCATCCAGAATGCCAGCGTTATCGTTAACGTTCTTCGCGAGCAAGCTCGCTCCTACAGTATGTGGGTGTCGGTTACTCGATGAAGGTAACCACACCACCCGCCAACGACTGTACTCGCGCCAGCGACTCAACCCGATAACCCTGCGCATCCAGCTCTGCACGGCCACCCTGGAACGACTTCTCGATCACAATCCCCAAACCTGCAACGGTCGCGCCGGCTTGTTTGATGATCGAAATCAGCGCCTGGGACGCCTTACCGTTGGCCAGGAAGTCATCGATGATCAGCACGCGGTCGCTGCTGGTCAGGTGGCGCGGGGAAATCGCCACGGTGCTTTCGGTTTTCTTGGTGAAGGAATACACCGTCGCCGACAGCAGGTTTTCAGTCAGGGTCAGGGACTGTTGCTTGCGCGCGAAAATCACCGGTACGCCGAGGTTCAGGCCGGTCATGATCGCCGGCGCAATGCCCGAGGCTTCGATGGTGACGATCTTGGTAATGCCCGAATCCTTGAACAACGCAGCGAATTCGTCACCGATCAGTTTCATCAGCGCCGGGTCGATCTGGTGGTTCAGAAAGGCGTCGACCTTGAGTACCTGATCGGAAAGCACGATGCCTTCTTCGCGAATTTTCTTGTGCAGTGCTTCCACGAAAGCTTCCTCTGTTGGCGCAACACGCGCCGAAAGTAGATTAAAAAGTAGTCGATTCTAGCGCTTTAACATCGCGCGTATATCCGCCAGTGCGGTATTGCCGCGAACGGCTTTGACTTCGGTTGGTGTGTCGTCGTTGCCTTCCCACGCCAGGTCATCTGGCGGCAGCTCGTCGAGGAACCGGCTCGGTGCACAATCAATGATCTCGCCGTACTGCTTGCGTTTCGCGGCAAAGGTGAAGGCCAGGGTCTGACGCGCGCGGGTAATGCCCACGTAGGCCAGGCGCCGTTCTTCTTCGATGGTGTCGGCTTCGATACTGGAGCGGTGCGGGAGGATTTCCTCTTCCATGCCCATGATGAACACGTAGGGGAATTCCAGGCCCTTGGACGCATGCAAGGTCATCATCTGCACGCCTTCGGCGCCGTCTTCCTCTTCCTGCTGGCGTTCAAGCATGTCCCGCAGGACCAGCTTGCCGATGGCGTCCTCGACGGTCATCTCGCCTTCTTCGTCCTTCTCGAGGGTGTTTTTCAACGCCTCGATCAGGAACCACACGTTGCCCATGCGGTAATCGGCGGCCTTGTCGCTGGAGCTGTTGGTGCGCAGCCAGTTCTCGTAGTCGATGTCCATGACCATGCTGCGCAGGGCGCTGATCGGGTCTTCGCCGGCGCACTGCTCGCGCACCTTGTCCATGAAACGCTTGAAGCGCGCCAGGCGATCGGTGAAGCGGGTGTCGAGGTGTTCGCCCAGGCCGATTTCGTCGGTGGCGGCGTACATCGAGATCTTGCGTTCAGTGGCGTAGTTGCCGAGCTTTTCCAGGGTGGTCGAACCGATTTCCCGGCGTGGGACGTTGATCACCCGCAGGAAGGCGTTGTCGTCGTCCGGGTTCACGATCAGCCGGAAGTAGGCCATCAGGTCTTTCACTTCCTGGCGTCCGAAAAAGCTGTTGCCGCCCGACAGACGATAAGGAATCTGGTGGTGCTGCAGCTTCAGCTCGATCAGCTTGGCCTGGTAGTTGCCGCGGTACAGGATCGCAAAATCGCTGTAGGGCCGGTCGGTACGCAGGTGCAGGGTGAGCAGTTCGACGGCCACGCGTTCGGCTTCGGCGTCTTCGTTGCGGCAGCGGATCACGCGGATCTCGTCGCCGTGGCCCATCTCGCTCCACAGTTGTTTTTCAAACTCGTGGGGGTTGTTGGAGATCAGCACGTTGGCGCAACGCAGGATGCGGCTGGTGGAGCGGTAGTTCTGCTCCAGCATCACCACTTTCAGGGACGGGTAGTCGTCCTTGAGCAGCATCAGGTTTTCCGGGCGGGCGCCGCGCCAGGCGTAGATCGACTGGTCGTCGTCGCCCACCACGGTGAACTGGTTGCGCGTGCCGATCAGCAGCTTCACCAGCAGGTACTGGCTGGCGTTGGTGTCCTGGTATTCGTCCACCAGCAGGTAGCGGACCTTGTTCTGCCACTTTTCGAGGATGTCGGCGTGTTCCTGGAACAGCTTCACCGGCAGCAGGATCAGGTCGTCGAAGTCCACCGCGTTGAACGCCTTGAGCGTGCGCTGATAGTGGGTGTAGACGATGGCGGCGGTCTGTTCCTTGGGGTTGCGCGCATTTTCCAGGGCTTCGGCGGGCAGGATCAGGTCGTTTTTCCACGAGCCGATCATGTTCTTGATTTCGTCGACGCCGTCGTCGCCCGCGTATTCCTTTTGCATGATGTCGGTCATCAGCGCCTTGACGTCAGTCTCGTCAAAGATCGAGAAGCCCGGCTTGTAGCCCAACCGCACATGCTCCTTGCGGATGATGTTCAGCCCCAGGTTGTGGAAGGTACACACAGTGAGGCCACGGCCTTCGCCACCCTTGAGCAGGGTGCCGACGCGCTCTTTCATTTCCCGCGCCGCCTTGTTGGTAAAGGTCATGGCGACGATGTACTGGGCGCGGATGCCGCAGCTCTGGATCAGGTGCGCGATCTTGCGGGTGATCACGCTGGTCTTGCCGGAACCGGCACCGGCGAGCACCAATAGAGGGCCGCCGACGTAGTTCACGGCTTCTTGCTGCCGGGGATTGAGTCGGGACATACAGAATTCAGGGAGTCATTGATCAAAAGGGCGGGCATTTTAACAGGCTGGCAAGATTCTGCTGCCTCTGAACGACAGTGTGACGTACCACTCGATCTAAATTTGCCGGTTTTGTTACTTTGCCGCAGGATGTATAGGGTATTTAGGACTATTGTTCGGTCTAGAGCCGCGCAGTGCGTATTTGATAACCCATATCATTGGTCATTATCTGGCCGCACGTCATAATGCCCGCCGCCAACGAAATTTTGCAGAGTCTAGGGAGCTAGCTTGTCTACGCCTGTCGAACCCTTGCGTTTGCTGCTACTGGCCGATGAGCCAGCGTGGGCAGCGTTATTGCGCGAGTGCCTGGCGCCGATGGGCGACGGAGCTGTGCTGATCAGCGCGCCAAACTGGGAGTCTGTGAGCAATCTGTTCGACGACGATCACAGTGCGGTGTTGTTGACCACGGCCAGCCTTCAGCCCGGCCCCGGTCGTTGCAGCTTGCCAACGGTATTGCTGTTGGAAGAGGAACCTCTGGTTTCGCCCCTTGGCGTCAGCGACTGGCTGATCCTGAATGCATTGGATGTCGATACATTGCGCCGTTGCCTGCGGCATGTGCGCGAGCGCGGTGTGCTGGAAAACACCCTGCAACGCCTGGCCGAGCAGGACCCGCTGACCGGTATCGCCAACCGCCAGGGTTTCCAGACCCTGCTGACCGCCCGCCTGGCGGAAAACGAAGGCCGTGGCGTCGCCCTCGGTCACCTCGACCTGGACAACTTCCGCCACGCCAACGACGCCCTCGGCCACCAGGCCGGCGACCGGCTGATCCTGCAAGTAGTCTCGCGGCTCAAGAGCCAGCTGGAGGCGGGTGATCAACTGGCGCGCCTGGGCAGCGATGAATTCGCCCTGCTGATCGACACCCGCCGCGCGCCCCAGCGCGCCGAATGGATGGCTGAACGCATCATCGAAGCCATGGCCGAACCGTATTGGGTCGATGGCGAAAGCCTGCTGATCGGTTGCAGCCTCGGCGTGGCACATGCCCGGGCCAGGGCCGGCGCCGACCCGCTGATGTGGCACGCCCATATCGCCATGCAGCAAGCCAAGAGCACCCAGGGCTGCACCTTTCATATCTTCAACGAACGCATCAACCGCAACGCCCGCAGCCTCGCCGACCTGGAAAGTGAACTTCGCCGGGCGTTGCGCCGTGACGAGCTGGAACTGCATTACCAACCGCGGCTGGACCTCGACGACGGGCATATCGTCGGCCTTGAAGCGTTGGTGCGCTGGCGCCACGGTGAGCGCGGGCTGTTGCCGCCGAGCGAGTTCGTGCCCCTGGCCGAGCAGAGCGGCTTGATCGTGCCGCTGGGCTACTGGGTGATTTCCCGGGCCCTGCGCGACATGCAGGACCTGCGCGAACGCGGGATTGCGCCGTTGCACATGGCGGTCAACCTGTCGTTCCGCCAGTTCCAGGACAGCCAATTACTCAGCACCCTTAGCCGGCTGATTGCCGAGCGTGGCGTGGAAGCCCAGTGGCTGGAATTTGAATTGACGGAAACTGCGGTGATGCGCCGCAGCGACCTGGTCAAGCAGACCATGGACGCCCTTGGCCGCCTGGGCGTGCGCTTTTCCCTGGATGACTTTGGCACCGGCTTCTCGTCGTTCGTGCACCTCAACAGCCTGCCGATTGCCTTGCTGAAGATCGACAAGAGCTTCGTCGGCGGTATGGAAGAGCGCGAAGAGAACCGCAAACTGGTCCACGCGATGATCAACCTGGCCCACAACCTGAATCTGGAAGTGGTGGCCGAGGGCGTGGAAACCGCAGAGCAACTGGCGTTGCTGCGGTTGTTCGGCTGCGACCAGGCCCAGGGTTACCTGATCAGCAAACCGTTGCCGCTGTCGGAACTGGTGGACTACCTGACGTTTGGTGACAGCCAGGAGTTGGTGGGCGGCGTGATCTAATATTGTGAACCCGATCAAAAATGTGGGAGCGGGCTTGCTCGCGAATGCGGTATTTCAGGCAACCAATTCATAGCTGACCCACCGCATTCGCGAGCAAGCCCGCTCCCACATTTGACCGAGTACAGCCGTTACTCAGGCTGCGGGGCTTGAAATCCGAGGTGGGCTTCAGGCTCCTGGCGAATCATCCGCTTCATCTTCCGTTCAAACGCCCAGGTCAGGCTGACTGCCGCGCACGCCAGGCCCAAAGCCAGGCCCCACCACACGCCGGTCGGCCCCCAGCCGAGGTTGAACGCCATCAGCCAGGCGGCCGGTGCGCCGATCAGCCAATAGCAACCCAACCCGACCAGGAACGTGGTCTTGGCATCCTTGAGCCCGCGAATGCAGCCCATGGCGATGGTCTGCACGCCGTCGAACAGCTCAAACCAAGCGGCCACCGCCAGCAGGCTGACCGCGAGGTTGATCACGTCGCGAAACGCCGGGTCATTCTGGTCGAGGAACAAGCTGATCAACTGGTGCGAGAACAACCACAACACCGCTGCAAAGCCCAGCATCACCAATGCGCCAAAGCCGATGCCAACCCGTCCGGCCAGCCGTGCGTCCAGCAGGTTCCCGGCCCCGTAATGCTGGCCGATGCGCATGGTGATCGCGTAAGACATGCCCGCCGGAACCATGAACGCCACCGACACAATCTGCAGGGCAATCTGGTGCGAGGCCAATTGCGTGCTGCCCATGGTGCCCATGCACAGCGCCGCGAAAGCAAACAGCCCGACTTCCACCGCATAGGTGCCACCAATCGGCAGGCCAAGGCGCCACAGTTCCCGCAGGTAATGCAGGTTGGGGCGCAGCAGGCCCTTGCGCAGCGGGTAGGCGTCGTAGGCGCGGTTGTATTTGATGTACCAGATCAGCGCCAGGGCCATGCAGTTGGCGACGATGGCCGTGACCAGGCCAATGCCCACCAGCCCAAGTTTCGGCAGGCCGAACATGCCTTCGATCAACGCGTGGTTGAGCAGGTAGTTGATCACCGTGCCGCCCAGGCTGATAACCATCACCGGCGTTGCCTTGCCGATGGCGCTGGTGAAGCCGCGCAGGGCCATGAACGTCAGGTAGCCGGGCAGGGCGAACGGCAGGATGGTCAGGAACTGGCCGGCGGACGCGACGTTGGTTTCGGTCTGGCCGAACATCAGCAGCACTGGCTTGAGGTTCCACAGCAACAAGCCGGCCACCAGCGCCATCAACCAGGCCAGCCACAGCCCGGCCTGAGTCAGGCGGGTGGCGCCTTCAATGTCGCCCGCGCCCTGGCGGATCGCGACCAGCGTGCCCACGGCGGCGATCACGCCGATGCAGAAAATCGACACGAACGAATAGCTTGCGGCACCCAGGCCACCGCCGGCCAGGGCCTCGGGGCTCAGGCGTGCCATCATCAGGGTGTCGGTTAGCACCATCAGCATGTGGGCCAACTGTGAGGCAATCAGCGGCCCTGACAGCCGCAGAATGGCCCAGAGTTCGGTACGTGCCGGATGCTGCATGATCATCACGCTCAAAAAGTCAGGGAAGGGTGGAAGGGTTGATTCTCGGCGCTCACAGCGCGTTGCACAAAGGGATAAATCCGATGGCACGCATGATTAAAACTCATGCCTGAATGATTCTGGTAGGGTTTCGAGATTGCGCCGTCGGAGCTTTCGCCATGTCTCGTCGTCTTCCTCCTCTTTACGCCTTGCGCGCGTTTGAAGCCGCATCCCGCTACAACTCGTTCACCCGGGCGGCGGAAGAGTTGTCGATCACCCAAAGCGCGGTGAGCCGGCACATTCGTACCCTGGAAGAGCATTTCGCCTGCCGCCTGTTCCAGCGCAGCGGCCGCACCTTGCAGCTCACCGAGGCGGCGCGCCTGTTGCTGCCGGGCGTGCGCGAAGGCTTCGCGGCCCTGGAGCGCGCCTGTCACACGTTGAACGCAGAGGACGACATCCTGCGCATGAAGGCGCCGTCCACCCTGACCATGCGCTGGCTGCTGGCGCGGCTCAGTCGCTTCCGGCATTTGCAGCCGGGCAATGAAGTGCAACTGACCAGCGCCTGGATGAGCATCGATGAAGTGGACTTCAACCAGGAGCCGTTCGATTGCGCCGTGTTACTGAGCAATGGCCATTTCCCGCCGGACTGGGAAGCCAGTTACCTGTTTCCTGAGCTGTTGATTCCGGTGGGCGCCCCCAACCTGTTGAGCGACGGGCCCTGGGATGTCACACGGCTGGCTACCGCCGAGTTGCTGCATCCGACACCCGACCGGCGTGACTGGCGCTATTGGCTGGAGCGCATGGGGTTGTCATCCCAGGTCTCGCTCAAGGGCGGGCAGGTGTTCGACACATTGGAATTGGGCATGATCGCGGCCGCCCGGGGTTACGGCGTTTCCATGGGCGACTTGCTGATGGTGGCTGAAGACGTTGCTCAAGGCCGCCTGAGCCTGCCATGGCCAACCGCCGTGGCCAGTGGGGAAAATTACTATCTGGTGTGGCCGAAAACCCGGCCCGGTGGTGAGCGTTTGCGCCGGCTGGCGGACTTTCTTCAGAGCGAGGTCCAGGCGATGGAATTGCCCGAGGTAGAGCGGCTGGATTGAGCGGATTGCGCATTGGCGAGCAATCGTTTGCGTGATACCCCTGTGATTCGCTCAAGTATTGAGCCTGCCCGCCGAAGTAGGGTTGTTGGAACCACCGTTCTACAACGTTTCCCCTATTAGAATTTTGCCGAGCAGCGCTATGAGATCAGGATGATCCTGGCCTCGGCCAGGAGCCTTCATGTCTCAACCTCGCGCCCGGATCGCCTCTCAACTGGGGCTTGCCCTCGCCGTGATACTGGCTGTCGTCATCAGCGGCAGCACGGTGTTCGCCTTGCGTTCGCTGGACTCAGCCAACCTCGACACCCGCGAGGAGCATCTGGCCAGCGAGGCTCGCTTGCTGGCTGACCAACTCAATACCTTCCACAGCACCTTGCGCGAGAGCACTCAGCGTTTGAGCGGGCTGTTTGAAAAGCGCTTCAGCGCTGGCTTGAGTACGCGCCCCGAGCAACCGGTGACGGTGGCGGGCGTGCAGACGCCGGGCCTGTACCTGGGCGAGGAAGTGCTCAACAACAATTTCGCTGAAGTTGATGAGTTCAAGCAGATGTCCGGCGGCGTGGCGACCGTATTCGTACGCAGCGGGGAGGACTTTATCCGCGTCAGCACGTCCCTGACCAAGCAGGACGGCAGCCGCGCCATCGGTACGGCGCTGGATCATCAGCACCCGGCCTATCAACGCTTGCTCGGCGGGCAGGGCTATGTCGGCCGCGCGGTGTTGTTTGATCGCTTCTACATGACCCAGTACAGCCCGGTGCGTGATGCCAGCGGCAAAGTGATTGCGGTGCTGTTTGTCGGCTTCGACTACACCGACGCGCAGAACGCCCAGTTCGACAACCTCAAGCGCTTCCGCATCGGCCAGACCGGTTCCCTGGCGCTGCTGGACGAACAGAAGCACTGGCTGGTCCCGCCAGCTGGGGTGCAGGCGCTGGATCAGTCGATTCCGGTCATGCTCGACCTGGCCGCCAAGCCTGGAAAAGGCCGTTTCTGGAGCGACAAGAACGAAGACTTCTACAGCGTCGCGGTGCCGTTTGAAGGCGGCCCGTGGTCGGTGGTGGCGAGCATGCCGAAAGCCGAAATTCGCGCGGTGACCTGGTCGGTGGGGATTCGCCTGGCGATCGGCAGTTTGCTCGCGATGCTGCTGGCGGTGGGCGCGGCGGTCTGGCTGCTGCGCAGCAAATTGCAGCCGTTGGGCGACCTGGTGCGTCAGGCTGAAGCCCTGGGCGCCGGTGATTTGAGCGTGCGCTTGAACGTTTCCAGCCATGATGAAATCGGCCAGCTAGCCCGCAGTTTCAACCAGATGGGCGAAGCCCTGTCGACCATGGTGTCGCATATCCGCAAGGCGGCAGAAGACGTGAACAGCCGCGCCCAGGCGCTGTCGGGTTTGTCCGGCGGTGCGTACGAAGGTATGGAGCAACAGTCCGGCGAAATCACCAGCATGGCCGGCGCGGTAGAAGAGTTCAGCGCCACCTCGCTGAACATCGCCGACAACATGGGTAACACCGAGCGCCTGGCCCAGGACAACGCCCAGCAAACCAAGATCGGCCGCACCTCGATGCAAGAAGCGTCTTCGTCCCTGGAACACATCGCCACCGCGCTGAACAGCACGGCCACGGTGATCAATACCTTGGGCCAGCGCTCCCAGGAAATCGGCGGGATCGTCGGTGTGATCACCGCGATTGCCGAACAGACCAACCTGCTGGCGCTCAACGCCGCTATCGAAGCGGCGCGGGCCGGTGAGCAAGGGCGCGGGTTCGCGGTGGTGGCCGATGAAGTGCGCAACCTCGCGTCGCGCACCCGTCAGGCCACGGATGAGATATCCGGAATGATCCAGAGCATCCAGCAGGAAACCGGCAACGCCATCAGCACCATGGAACAAGGCAACGTGCTGATGCAGGAAGGCCTGGCACGCAATGCTGACGTAGCATCAGCCTTGGCGCGGATCGACGAGCAAAGCCGCTCGGCAGGCCAGCAGTTTGCGGCGATTACCACCGCTACCCAAGAGCAGAGCAGCACCGCGACCTTGCTTAGCAGCAACTTGCAGAGCATCGCCCTGGCCAACAGCGAGCAGCGTGAAGTGGTGTCGAACCTGGCGATTACCGCCAAGGAACTGGAGACCCTGGCTGCGGGATTGCGGCATGAGGTTGACCGTTTTCGTTGATTGACTGTTCGGGCCTCATCGCGGGCAAGCCCGCTCCCACAGTTGACCGTGTTCAATTGAAGAAACCGGTTCAACGTGGGAGCCGGGCTTGCCCGCGATGACGGACGATTCGACGCCTCAAGCTTCGGATCGGTCGCCCAGCCCCGGGTCCACACGCTTGCCAATGTCCTTGAGTCGCGCCAGTTGGTCGACCATTCCTGGCGCTTCATCCAGGCTGCTGACAAAGGTCCACAGGTAGGTCATCACCGCATACACGTGGCCGGCCTTGACCGCCGGCGACAGCGCCAACTGGCTGATCGCAACCACAAACAGCAGTGCCGCCAGCGTACCGATAAACAGGAACGCGGCAGCCTCGCGGTCCGACAGCCAGATCCGCAGGCGTGACAACACCTGGTAGTGGCGCCGCAAGGTCAGCGCGCCGACCTTTTCCACCAGGCCGATTTCCTTTTCCAGGCGGTCATTCAAGCGCTCATGCAGCTCCTGATTGCGCCGGGCGAAACGTGGCAACAAGGTTGTGCACAGCACCAGCGCCGTCAGGCAGGCCAGGCCGATCCACGGCTCGATCACCAAAAGCATCAGTGCCGCACCGACGATCGACACCAGCGCCGTCGCGATGATTGGCACGTGTTTTTCGAAAAAATCCACAAAGTCCCGCGCCAACACCACCCGCGCCGCCGCCCGTGAGGTGCTGTGGTTTTGCAGGCGCTGGTTGAGAATCACCGGCACCGCCAGGTCTTCGTAGATACGGGTGAAGGTGCGCGTATCCAGCGCCCTTCGCGCCGCCCCGACCACCCAGAACGCCAGTACCACGGCGGCGTAGAACAGCGCACTGCCGGCGTCGCCGCGGATAATTGAGTCCACCGCGAACCCGGCAAACAGCGGGTAGGCCAGCAGCAACGCGTTCTCCAGCGCCACCAGCGACAAGGTGCAGAACAGTTTCCCGGGATAGGCCCTGGCGATCGCCTTGAGGGTTTGGCTGGCGGATTGTTGCCCGATCTTTTTGCTTTCTTCGATCAGAATCTGCGGTGTTACGGATGACATGGGGTGCACCAAGGGTGAGATAAACGCTAGCATTGAGCGACTGCTCAAGTATCCTTGAGCGACCGCTCAAAAAGCAAGCGCCGTCGATCTGCCGGTGCCTGAAGGAAAAGCCTCATGTCGCGTATCGACCGTAAAGACCAGATTATCGCCGCCGCCCTGGAGCTGTTTCGCAGCAAAGGCTTCGCCGATGTCTCCACCCGCGATCTGGCGGAGCATGCCGGGCTGTCCCGCAGCCATGTCTATCACTACTTCAGCGACTGGAAAGACTTGCGCCGCGAAGCCTTTGTGCGGTTTGCCAACGAGCAACTGGACGAGGTGCGGGTGCCGTTGGAAGGTCTGCCGCCGCTGCAAGCGCTCGAAGGGTTCCTGCGTGACTGCTTGCCCTCCACGGCAGACGCCGGCTGGGCGCTGTGGCTGGATGCCTGGGACGAAGCCATGCATGACGAGCCACTGGCCCAGGCTTACCTGGTGATCAACGCCCAATGGCAGGCCATGCTCGCCGAGATCATCGAGCAAGGTGTGGCGGCCCAGGTGTTCCGCTGTGAGTCGCCCAAACGCGCGGCGCGGCAGCTGTTCGCCGTCGCCATGGGCTATGCCGATGACTTGATGCTCAAACCCTCCGTTGAATCCGCTGAAGCGGTAATGGATGAGGTGATGGAAGTGGCAGGGCTGCTCCTAGCGTTGCCTAAGAAGCGCTAGCCGGCCGGTACTGCAAGGCTTCCGCCAGATGATGGCGAGCGATGGCCTCCACCTGTTCCAGGTCGGCTAGGGTCCGGGCAACCTTGAGCAAGCGATGGGCTGCCCGCAATGACAGTGTCAGTCGTTCGCACGCGCTCTCCAGCCAGCCTTCATCGGCCTTCGCCAGCTTGCAGTGCTGGCGTAGCCCGGGCAGGTCCAGAAAGGCATTGGCGCAGCCCTGGCGCCGTTGTTGGCGTTCCCGGGCCTCGGCGACGAGCATGGAAGCGCTGGCGGTATCGTCACCTGACTGTTTGCCGGGATTCAGCGCAGTGCTTTCCCGGGCGACGGTTACGTGCAGGTCGATCCGGTCCAACAGCGGACCCGAGAGCTTGTTGCGATAGCGCTGGATCTGCTCCGGCGTGCAGCGACAGCGCCCGCTCGGCTCGCCCACATAGCCGCAAGGGCATGGATTCATGGCCGCCACCAACTGAAAGCGCGCCGGGAAACTCACCCGGTCGCGGGCGCGGGCAATCACGATATGCCCGGATTCCAGCGGCTCCCGCAGCACCTCTAGTACCTTGCGATCAAACTCCGGCAGCTCGTCGAGAAACAACACACCGTGATGGGCCAGAGTAATTTCCCCTGGCTGCGGTTTCGAGCCACCGCCCACCAGCGCCGGACCGGATGCCGAATGATGCGGCTGGCGAAACGGCCGGTGCGGCCAATGGCTCAGCGGCGCCAGGCTGACCACCGACTGAATCGCCGCCACCTCCAGCGCTTCCTGCTCACTCAAGGGCGGCAACAACCCCGGCAGACGGCTGGCCAGCAAGGTTTTGCCGGTGCCCGGTGGCCCGCTGAGCAACAGGTTGTGGGCGCCCGCGGCGGCAATCAGCAGCGCACGTTTTGCTGCGAGCTGGCCCTGCACTTCACTCAAGTCCGGGTAGGGCTTGTTCAAGTACATCAGGCCGCTGGAAACGAAGGGCTCGATCGGCACGTGACCGTTCAGGTGCGCCACCACTTGCAGCAGATGATCCACCGCAATCACCTTCAATCCCGAGGCCAGGCACGCCTCTTCCGCATTGGCCCGCGGCACGATCAAGGTGCGCCCGGCCTTGCGCGCCGCCAGGGCTGCCGGCAACACACCTTTCACCGCCCGCACCTCGCCGGACAGCGCGAGCTCGCCCAGGCATTCCACGTTGTCGAGGGTCAGCGTCGGCACCTGTACACTGGCGGCAAGAATCCCCAAGGCAATCGCCAAATCAAAACGCCCGCCGTCCTTGGGCAGGTCGGCGGGCGCGAGGTTGAGGGTAATGCGGCGGGACGGGTATTGCAGCGCAGAGTTGAGAATGGCGCTGCGCACGCGGTCTTTGCTTTCCTTGACGGCGGTCTCCGGCAGGCCTACCAGCGTCAGCGAGGGCAAGCCGTTGGCCATGTGCACCTCGACGGTGACGGCGGGGGCTTCAACGCCAATCTGGGCGCGACTGTGGACGATGGCGAGGGACATGCTCGTTCCTTGAAATGAGTGGCTGCTTCCTGCGGTTTTTCAAGGGTAGTTCAGCGCTGGTGCAACGCAGCGGCGAGGTTTTACAGAACGTATCGGGCTACTGGCTGGGCGGTGGCACACACAAGAACTCCTTCGCCAACGTCAACCACGCCTGCGCCGCAAACGACAGCTTGCACTGCCTACGCCACGCCAGCATCAGCCGCCAGTTCAGGGCCGGCGATTGTATTTCCGCGATGCTGAATTGGCTGGCGTCAAGGGTGTCGCAGAACGCCCGGGGCAGCAGGGTGATGCCCACGCCCAGGCGCACCAGGGAGGCGATAAAGTCCCATTGGCTGCTGCGGCCACTGATACGCGGCTCAAAACCGGCCAGGGCGCAGGCATCGAGTACGAATTGGTTCAGGGTGAAGGTGTCATCGTAAAAGATGAATTCGCAGGCTTGCAGTTCGCTCAGCTCCACCGAGCTGCGTCCCTGCCAGGGCGAATCATGGGGTGCGAGCAGGCACAGTGGCGATTCGAACAAGGGCATGGATTCAAATTCGGACCAGATGTCCGCCACGCGCGGCGAGTCGAGGATGGTGCCGAACTCCAGGGTGCCTTGGCGCAGGTCCTGGATGGTGATGTTGCCGCCGCTTTCGAACAGTTTCAGTTCGATCTTCGGATAACGGGCGTGATACGCCGCAAAGATCGGCGCCAATGCGAGGTGGGTGGAAGGCGAAAGCCCCATGCGCAGGGCGCCGCGCTCGACCTGCTGGAGGTCTTGCAACTCCACGTTCATCTCATCGTGCAGCGCGATCATTTCCCTGGCGCGCTTGAGCACAATTTCCCCGGCGTCCGTCAGGGTGAAGCGTTTTCCCATACGGTCCAGCAGCTTCAGCCCAAGGCTCGCCTCCAGTTGCTGCACCATTTTGCTGACCGTTGGCTGGGTCAGGTGCAGCTTCACTGCGGCTTTGGTGAAACTCTGCTGGTCCACGACTTCTACGAAATAACGAAGCGCCCTGATGTCCATCTTGCATTCCAATTTCGCATGGTTTTCATAAGATTAATTCATTATATCTTTAAAAAATGGCTGGATAAGATTTGTTACATCTGTTCCCAGCCAGCGTTCCCGGTGATGCCGTAAGGGCCTTTCCAGACGCTTCCATGGCCAGATTTCTCGCAGTGTATGAATCAAAGGCAACGCTATTTCTGGAGAGCAATTGTGCTTAACAAAACGCGTCATTCTTTTTCCGGTTCTGATGAGATGTCTCAGGGAGCGCGCTTCGTTAAGGAGTTGCTGGCGCAGGCGCAGATCGAGGTCAACGGGCCGTCGGCTGCGGATATGCAGCTGTACCACGGTGGCACGTTCGACCTGGCCCTGGCCAAAGGCAACCTTGGCCTTGGCGAGGATTACATGGATGGCGGTTGGGACGCAGAGGCGCTGGATGAGTTTTTCTACCGGCTTATGCGTTCCGGGGTGATCGACCAGGCCAACCCGGCCACCTTGTTGTTTCACGCGTTCAGCTCCCGGTGGCTGAACCTGCAAAACAAGAAACGCGCCTGGCAAGTCGGCGAGGCGCACTACGACCTTGGCAATGACTTCTACGCGCGCATGCTCGACTCGCGCATGACTTACACCTGTGGCTACTGGAAAGACGCCACCACTCTTGAACAAGCGCAGTTCGCCAAGCTGGATCTGATCTGTAAAAAACTCGGACTCAAGCCGGGCATGCGCGTGCTGGATATCGGCTGTGGCTGGGGCAGTTTCATGAGCCATGCTGCCGAGCACTATGGTGTCGAGTGCGTTGGCGTGACCATTTCCAAAGAGCAGGCGGAGTGGGGCCGCGCCAAGTACTCACATCTGCCGATCGAGTTTCGTCTGCAGGACTATCGGGATATCGACGAGCAATTCGACCATATCGCCAGCGTCGGCATGTTTGAGCATGTGGGGCGCAAGAACCATCGGGCGTATATGGAGGTGGCCAACCGCTGCCTGAAGGACGACGGGCTGTTCCTGTTGCACACCATCGGCAAGAACCAGCGCAACAGCACGCCGGATCCGTGGATCGACAAATACATCTTTCCCAACGGGGATTTGCCCTCGATCGGGCAGATTGGCGACGCCATGGACGGGTTGTTTGTTGCCGAGGATCTGCACAACTTTGGCGCCGACTACGACAAGACGCTGATGGCCTGGTGCGAAAACTTCGAACTGGCTTGGCCGGATTTCGCCGAAACCTTCGGCCGGCGTTTCTACCGGATGTGGCGCTATTACCTGCTGTCGTGTGCAGGGGCGTTTCGCGCGCGGGATATCCAGTTATGGCAGTGGGTATTGTCGAAGAAGGGGGTTGTCGGCGGGTATCAGCGGGTGAGCTGAGGGTTACAACGGTTTAACGGGGACAGGCGAAACCTGCCCCGGTTGGGCCGGTTTATTCGGCGGTCGGCGTCAATCGCGCTTCCAGTTCCGCCACCTTGGCCTCAAGGCTTTCCAACCGCGCCCGAGTGCGCGCCAACACCACCATCTGGCTATCAAACTCTTCCCGGCTTACCAGGTCCAGCTTGCTGAAACCGCTTTGCAGCAGCGCCTTGAACTGGCTTTCAATTTCATTGCGCGGCAGCGGCGTGTCGCCGCTGAACAGGCGGGAGGCGTGGCCGCTCAGGGCGTCGAGGAGGTCTTTGGGCGCGAGCATGGGAAATAGTCCGGAAAATCTGTTGGCCGGCAGTGTATCACGCAGCGTCTATAGTCTTTTTCGCCACCACAGGCGCACGCTTTTCGCGCATGGGGCCGGGCGGTCGCGCACCGTTTTCGTGCGCATCTTCGCGGCAACGGCGCCCGGTGGGTGGCCGCAAGCGAACAAAGGACTGATTTCAGTGATTTTTACGGAGCTGGCAAGCTTTCTGCTTAGACGTTCATGACCCATGCACTGATGCAGTCGCTGTGACGATGCAGTGCGCCGACGGACCAGCGGTACATGTTTCGTCACCAGTGGTTAGCGAGCGTCGCAATGGCAAATGCCAAGGCGACGAAGCGTTACAAAGCCAGGCACTGCGCTTAGACTTGAGACGGGTTTGTTTTCCTGGGGCAAGTCCACCAATTCGGGAGAGAGTTTTCATGAAGCTAGTCACTGCCATCATCAAGCCGTTCAAGTTGGACGATGTACGCGAGTCACTGTCCGAGATCGGCGTGCAGGGCATTACCGTTACTGAGGTCAAAGGCTTCGGTCGGCAGAAGGGTCACACCGAGCTGTATCGCGGCGCGGAATACGTGGTCGATTTCCTGCCAAAGGTGAAGATTGATGTCGCCATTGACGACAAGGATCTTGACCGGGTTATCGAGGCGATAACCAAGGCTGCCAACACCGGCAAGATCGGTGACGGCAAGATCTTCGTGGTCAATCTGGAACAGGCTATTCGCATCCGTACCGGCGAAACCGATACCGACGCAATCTAAGCCGCCAAACCCCAACGCCCCAGGAGAAAACAATATGACTCTGCGTAAATTCGCAGGGCTCGGAGCCCTGTTGTCCATCGTAATGCCAAGCCTGGCCATGGCGGCAGACGAAGTGGCTGCTCCAGTCCTCAATTCCGGCGACACCGCTTGGATGCTCACATCCACTGCGTTGGTGCTGTTCATGACCATTCCAGGCCTGGCGCTGTTCTACGGCGGCATGGTTCGCTCCAAAAACATTCTTTCCGTGATGATGCAGTGCTTCGCCATCACCGGCTTGATCACCATCCTGTGGTTCGTCTACGGCTACAGCATGGCGTTCGACACCACCGGGATGGAAGCAGGCGTCGTCAACTTCAACTCGTTTGTGGGTGGTTTGTCCAAACTGTTCCTCTCGGGTGTGACCCCGGCCAGCATCACCGGCCCGGCGGCGTTGTTCCCTGAAGCCGTGTTTGTGACCTTCCAGATGACCTTCGCGATCATCACCCCGGCGCTGATCGTCGGTGCGTTCGCCGAGCGCATGAAGTTCTCTGCGATGCTGATCTTCATGGGCGTCTGGTTCACCCTGGTCTACGCACCGATTGCCCACATGGTGTGGGGCGGTCCGGGTTCGTTGCTGGGCGACTGGGGCGTGCTGGATTTCGCAGGCGGCACCGTGGTGCACATCAACGCCGGTGTGGCTGGCCTGGTGGCGTGCATCGTGCTCGGCAAGCGTAAAGGCTTCCCGACTACCCCAATGGCACCTCACAACCTCGGTTACACCCTGGTGGGCGCGGCCATGCTGTGGGTTGGCTGGTTCGGCTTCAACGCTGGCTCCGCTGCTGCGGCCAACGGCACTGCCGGTATGGCGATGCTGGTGACCCAGATCGCTACCGCGGCTGCTGCGCTGGGCTGGATGTTCGCCGAGTGGGTCACTCACGGTAAGCCAAGCGCTCTGGGCATCGCCTCGGGTGTGGTCGCTGGCCTGGTGGCAATCACTCCAGCCGCTGGCACCGTGGGCCCGATGGGCGCCCTGGTGATCGGCCTGGTTGCCGGTGTGATCTGCTTCTTCTGCGCCACCAGCCTCAAGCGCAAGCTGGGCTACGACGACTCCCTGGACGCGTTCGGCGTTCATGGTATCGGCGGTATCGTGGGTGCGATCCTCACGGGTGTGTTCGCAGCCCCTGCACTGGGCGGCTTCGGCACTGTGACTGACGTGGCGGCGCAGGTCTGGATTCAGGCCAAGGGTGTCGGCTTCACCGTCATCTACACCGCTATCGTGACCTTCATCATCCTCAAGGTGCTGGATGTGGTGATGGGCCTGCGGGTGACCGAAGAAGAAGAGGCGGTTGGCCTCGACCTGGCGCAACACAACGAGCGCGGCTACAACTTGTAAGTACGCGAAAAAAAGATGCCCGGCTTGCCGGGCATTTTTTTGCCTGGGGTTTGTCTGTGGCTAAAGGTGTATGGGTTTTTTGGCGACTTTGTGATGGGATCCACACCGCACTTTTCAGTGTGCGAATGTCTTACAGGCATGTAGGCGTATTCGGCACTTTGTTTTTTTCCTGAGCGCGCTAGAATGCGCGCCGATGTGCGGAGAACTGTATGTGGCAACAGACCCTGATAACCCTGCGGGCCAAGCCCCGGGGCTTTCATCTGGTGACGGACGAGTTGCTCGCCGGCCTGCCTGAATTGAAGGCCTGTCGGGTGGGACTGTTGCATTTGTGGCTGCAGCACACCTCGGCCTCGTTGACGGTCAACGAGAATGCCGACCCGGCGGTTCGCCGTGACTTCGAGCGTTTTTTCAATGCGCTGGTGCCGCAAGGCATGGCGGGATATGAACACAACGACGAAGGTCCGGATGACCTGCCTGCGCACTTCAAGGCCAGTCTGCTGGGCTGTCAGTTGAGTTTGCCGGTAAGGGCCGGCCGCTTGGCGATGGGGACCTGGCAAGGTGTTTATCTGGGCGAGCACCGTGATCATGGCGGTGCTCGTAAAGTCCTCGCCACCTTGCACGGTGATGGGGCATAAGCCACTGGTGATCCGGTGGATGTTGATTTTTTCCCGGCGGCCGTCGACAGGTGGCGAAGCTGGGCTATAACTAATCTGCTTTTCGCAAGTCATGAGGTAGAACATGAGCGACGATGATCTGGAAAACGACGACCTCGAAGTAGGCGACGACGACGAAACCGAAGAAGGTCTTGAGGCGGCTGCCGAAGACGTGGCTGACGACGACGGTGGCGACGATGCACCGGCCCCGGCAGCCAAGGGCAAGGCCAAGGCTGCGGTGTCGGTCGACGAACTGCCGAGCGTAGAAGCCAAGAACAAAGAGCGCGATGCGCTGGCCCGTGCGATGGAAGAATTCCTCGCTAAAGGCGGCAAAGTGCAGGAAGTCGAGGCTAACGTGGTGGCAGATCCGCCGAAGAAGCCTGATAACAAGTACGGCAGCCGGCCTATCTAAGGTCAGCTGTTCGCTTGCTGAAAAAGCCCGCCGTCGCTGCGGGCTTTTTCATGGGCGCTACTGTAGGAGCGAGCTTGCTCGCGAAAAGCGCAAGGGCACCGCGTTTATTCAGGATGCCCGCGTTATCGTTGACGTTCTTCGCGAGCAAGCTCGCTCCTACAGGTTATGCATTCCAGCTGGCCAGCAACGGTGGCAACTCGGTCAGGCTGCGAATCTCGGCATCCGGGCGTTTTTCTGCTTCCCAGGCCTTGCCCGCCGGGTTGAACCACACCGCCCGCAGCCCCGCCTGCTGCGCACCGGCAATGTCATCCCCCGGATGATCACCCACATGCACCGCCGCGCCCGGCTCTACGCCACCGCGCTGCAAGGCTTCCTGAAACAACCGCGCATCCGGCTTGGCGATACCAATGTCTTCGGCCCTCAGGGCAAAGTGAAAGTAATCCGCCAGCCCCACACGCTGAACATCGGCATTGCCGTTGGTAATCACCCCCAGCAGATAGTGCTGGCGTAGCGCGTGGAGCATCGGCTCGGCCTCGGGGAATACCGTGAGCTGGTGCCGGGCGTGGATGAACGCTTCAAAGCACACATCCGCCATCTGCGCTGCTTCCGGCAGCGGATATCCAGCCTCCTCGAAAGCATATTGCAGCACCTTGTGACGCAGCACGCTGATGCGGTATTTCAGCTCAGGATGCCGCTCCAGCACCTGTTGGCGCAGGCTGGCAAACTTCTCCAGGGGCAAGTCGCCCACCTTGGTGGCATGGGTCGCCAACCACTCGCGCATTGACGCCTCGGCGCTGACGATGACCGGCACGTTATCCCAGAGCGTATCGTCCAGGTCGAAGGTGATCAGCTTGATGCTCATGAGTCACTGCCCTTAATGCGTTTGGCCCGTGGATGGGCGCTGTCGTACACCGTTGCCAGGTGCTGGAAGTCCAGGTGGGTGTAGATCTGGGTGGTCTTGATGTCGGAGTGCCCAAGCAGTTCCTGCACCGCGCGCAGGTCCTGGGACGACTCCAGCAGGTGGCTGGCAAAGGAGTGCCGAAGCATGTGCGGGTGCAGGTTTTGCCCCAGCTCGCGCTCGCCGGCGGCCTTGACCCGTACCTGAATGGCCCGGGGCCCAAGGCGCCGGCCTTGCTGGCTGATAAACACCGCGTCATCCGCCGGGTTGGCCAGCGCACGCAGGGGCAGCCACAGCAGCAAGGCTTCGCGGGCCTTTTTGCCCACCGGCAATACGCGAGTCTTGCTGCCTTTGCCGAGCACTTGCACCAGGCCATCTGCCAGGTCCAACTGATCGAGGTTAAGCCCGGTCAGTTCCGACAGGCGCAGGCCCGAAGAGTAGAACAGTTCGAGGATCGCCTGGTCGCGATGGGCCAGGAAGTCATCTTCCACCGCGCCGTCTAGCAATTGCAGGGCTCGGTCGGTATCGAGGGTCTTGGGCAGGCGACGTTCACCCTTGGGCGGCGCCAGGCCGTTGGCCGGGTCGTGGTCGCACAGGCCTTCGCGGTTCAGGTAGTGATAGAGGCCGCGCACCGCCGACAGCAGGCGCGCCAGGCTGCGGGAGGATTGGCCTTGCTGGTGCAGGCGGGCGATCAGGCTGCGCAGACCCTGGATATCCAGGGCCTTCCAGCTGCTGATGTTTTGTTTCTCGCAGAACGCCAGGACCTTGTTCAAGTCCCGCCGGTAGGCTTCCAGGGTATGCGGTGACACCTGGCGCTCGCTGCGCAGGTGAGCGCAGTAGGCGTCCAGTTGTCGTTCCATGGCTAGCGCACCGCGCGCAAGGCGGTGGTGAAGCGCGGCAGGACGCGGCCCAGCACTTCGGCGATGTAGCTCAGGAACAGCGTGCCCACCGAGCTTTTGTAGTGCTGCGGATCGCGGCTGGCGATGGCCAGCACTCCATGCAGCCCTTGATGACTCAGGGCAACCACCGCCGTGGAGCCGATCTGCTGGCGCTGCTCGGCACCAAACAGGAAGTCCAGCTCATGCTCACGCAGGGTGCCGCTGATGGTCTTGCCTTCGGACAGCAAGCCGCCAATGGCAGTCTGGGCATCGCTGCCGCTTACCCAACGCCCTACCGGCATCGGGTTGTCGCTGAACAGGATCAGGCTGACAAAAGGCACCTGGAAGTCCTGGCGCAGGCTGTCTTCGACGGCAATCACCGCTTCTTCCAGGCTGGCGGCGTCCATCAGGGTCAGGACCAGGCGGCGGGTCTTGTCGAACAGGCGGTCGTTGTCGCGGGCTACGTCCATCAGCTGCGAGAGCCGATGACGCATCTCGATATTGCGCTCGCGCAGGATCTTCATCTGCCGCTCCACCAGCGACACGGTATCGCCGCGCTGGTGGGGAATACGCAGGGCTGGCAGCAGCTCTTCGTGTTCGACGAAGAAGTCCGGATTAGCCTCCAGATACGCCGCAACGGCTGCGGCCTCCAGACTTTCGCTTGGGGATGCTTGCGCGGGTACTTGAGGCTTATCAGTCATTAGATTTGCTCACTCATAGACGGACCTGTCCTTCGTAGACGCGGGTGGCCGGGCCGGTCATTTTCACCGGTTGGCCGGGGCCTGCCCATTCGATGGACAGACGTCCGCCGGGCAGGTCGATCAGCAGCGGCGAATCCATCCACCCTTGGCTGATCGCGGCTACGGCAGCGGCGCAGGCGCCGGTACCGCAAGCCTGGGTTTCGCCGGCACCGCGTTCCCAGACGCGCAAGAGCGCACGGGAACGGTCGATGACCTGCAGGAAACCCACGTTAACCCGCGCCGGAAAGCGCGGGTGGTTTTCGATCTTCGGCCCCAGTTCGTGAACCGGTGCGCTGTTGATGTCATCGACCCGCAGCACGGCATGGGGGTTGCCCATGGATACGGCAGCCAGGTTGACGGTCTTGCCGTCCACGTCCACGGCGTAGCTCAGCGCTTGTTCGGTGGCCTGGAACGGAATGTCCGCCGGCACCAGCCGTGGGGCGCCCATATTGACGCCGATCTGGCCGTCGCTGCGAATATCCAGCTCGATGATGCCGCTTTTGGTCTCGACGCGAATCTGCCGCTTGGCGGTCAGGCGCTTGTCCAGCACAAAACGGGCGAAGCAGCGGGCACCGTTGCCGCACTGCTCCACTTCGGAACCGTCGGAGTTGAAGATCCGGTAACGGAAATCCACTTCCGGGTTGCTCGGTGCTTCCACCAGCAACAACTGGTCGAAACCGACACCGGTGTGCCGGTCGCCCCACAGCTTGGCGTGCTTGGGCAGGATGTGCGCGTGCTGGCTGACCAGGTCGAGAACCATGAAGTCATTGCCCAGCCCGTGCATCTTGGTAAAACGCAGCAACATGGCCTTACTCCGGCAGCAGGCTTTCGCCAGCAAACAACTCGGCTACCGTCTCGCGGCGACGCACTTCAAACGCTTGATCACCGTCCACCAGCACCTCGGCGGTACGCCCGCGGGTGTTGTAGTTGGAGCTCATGACAAACCCGTAGGCACCGGCCGAATGCACGGCCAGCAGGTCGCCTTCTTCGAGGGCCAGCTGACGCTCCTTGGCCAGGAAGTCGCCGGTCTCGCAGATCGGGCCGACCACGTCGTAGGTGCGGCCTTCGCCCGCGCGTGGCTTGACGGCCGTCACGTCCATCCAGGCCTGGTACAGCGCCGGGCGGATCAGGTCGTTCATCGCCGCGTCAACGATGGCGAAATCCTTGTGTTCGGTGTGCTTGAGGTACTCGACCTGGGTCAGCAGCACGCCGGCATTGGCAACGACGTAGCGGCCCGGCTCGAACATCAGCGTCAGGTCGCGGCCTTCTGTGCGCTCACGCACGGCCTTGATGTAGTCGCAAACCAGTGGCGGCTCTTCATCGCGATAACGCACGCCCACGCCGCCACCGAGGTCGATGTGGTGCAGGTAGATGCCGCATTCGCCGAGACGGTCGATCAACGCCAGCAGGCGGTCGAGGGCGTCGAGGAACGGTGGCAGGCTGGTCAGTTGCGAGCCGATATGGCAGTCGACGCCCAATACTTCCAGGTTCGGCAGTTGGGCGGCGCGGATGTACACGTCCTCGGCGTCGGCAATGGCGATGCCGAACTTGTTCTCTTTGAGACCGGTGGAAATGTACGGATGAGTGCCGGCATCTACGTCCGGGTTGACCCGCAGGGAGATCGGCGCGCGAACGCCCATCTCGGCGGCCACCACTTGCAGGCGCTCCAGCTCGTCGGTGGATTCAACGTTGAAGCAGTGCACGCCTACTTCCAGGGCCCGGCGCATGTCTTCGCGGCTCTTGCCGACGCCGGAGAACACGATCTTGTCAGCCTTGCCACCCGCCGCCAGCACACGCTCAAGCTCACCACGGGACACGATGTCGAAACCGGCGCCCAGGCGCGCCAGGACATTCAGTACGCCCAGGTTGGAGTTGGCTTTTACCGCGTAGCACACCAGGCTTGGCGTGCCTTCCAGCGCGTCGGCAAAGGAGCGGTATTGCGCTTCGATGTGGGCACGGGAGTACACGTACGTCGGGGTACCAAAGCGCTCGGCAATGGCGGACAGCGCGACACCTTCCGCGAACAGCTCGCCGTCCCGGTAGTTAAAAGCGTCCATGATGTTCCCTTAGTAGGTGTCGTGCTTGTGCGCTTTGGTTTGCGACGATTGCGCCTGTTCATTCGGGTCTTTGCTGTCATCGGGCAGATACAGCGGGCCTTTTTGACCACAGGCACTAACGAGGCAAGCGACCGCGACGAGCGCAGCAAGGGAAGAGATCAGGCGCTTCATGGCGAAATCCTTGAATATGCATTAATTGCGCCCGAGTATACCGACCACCCGCCGGATTGCCTATGCGCCGAAATACCCGTCCGGCGGGGCTTTGCCGAGTTTGTCGCGATTGCGCTTACGCTAATCAGGGATAATTCACGCGGCTGCGGGTAATGAAATCGGTATCCTTTGCAATCATGATGGCGCGTCCGTATTGTGCGGCGCTTGAGCGAGACCAGACACTTTTCGAGGTTCCCACAATGAGTTTGACCGAAGCCCGTTTTCACGACCTGGTGGATTCGACCCAGCAAGCGCTGGAGGATATTTTCGACGACAGCGGTCTGGATGTGGACCTGGAGAACTCGGCCGGTGTGCTGACCGTCAAGTTCGAAAATGGCACCCAACTGATTTTCAGCCGCCAGGAACCCCTGCGTCAGCTCTGGCTGGCAGCGCGTTCCGGTGGTTTTCACTTCGATTACGATGAAGAAGAAAGTCGCTGGACCCACGACACCACCGATGAGCTGCTGAGCGAAATGCTCGCGCGCCTCACCCAGGAACAAGCCGGCGTCGAGCTGGACTTCGACGAGATCTGATCGTGACGCAGCCCGCACCCGTACGCCCGCCCAAGCCGCTGTTCAGCAATGTCAGCCCGGCGGTGCCGTCACCTTGTATCAGTTTATGTCGGCTGGATGAGCACAAAGTCTGCCTCGGCTGCTTCCGCCATGTGGAAGACATCCGCGAATGGCGCTCCGCCGATGATGCGCGGCGCCGCGTGATCGTCGCCCAGGCCGAGCAGCGCAAGGCCTGCGCCTGAGGCCGTCTTGTTTATTTATTGTGCTGTGGTAGTGTCCGGATACACCTCAACTCATCGAGGTCCGTGAGAACCCCGCCTTTTCCTGGCGGGGTTTTGCTTTTTTGTGCAGAAAAAAGGAGTCTGCCTGAATCATGACCGCACCTTCCATCATCCTCACCCGTCTTGACGTGCAGCGTCTTGAGCAACTGATCGACCGTGTCGGCGAGGCGTCGCCGGGCGTTGAAGCCCTGCAACACGAACTCGACCGCGCCGAAGAAGTGGTTGGCCACGATGAAGTGCCTGCAACTGTCGTGACCATGAACTCCAGCGTGCATTGCCGTGAACAAGGCAGTGGCAAGGACTATCACCTGACCCTGGTCTACCCCAAGGACGCGAACGCCGACGAAGGCAAAATCTCGATCCTGGCTCCAGTGGGCAGTGCATTGCTGGGCCTGCAAGTCGGCCAGCACATCGACTGGCCAGCACCGGGTGGCAAGACCCTCAAGCTTGAATTGCTCGGCGTCGAAGGCCAGCCGAAAGACGGTGGCGCCTTTCCTCTCTAAACCTGGTTCAGCGCCTCATTGAGTGCCAGTTCCAGATCAGCCTTGTAGCGCAGGTAGAGATTGCTCGGGCTTTGAACATCACCGAGCAGGCCGGACAGGTCCAGATCGGTGATGTAGCAGCGGTAGCGCTCAGCTTCTCGGCGTTGCCCGACGATTTGCTGGGCGACCACCGCAAACAGTTGGTCGCCAAATTCCAGCTCGGAAAACTCCCGTTGATTGCAGTACAAGGTGATCCCCACCTGGCCCGGCGCTGCCTTGCCGATAATCGCCTGCACGTCGTAGAAAGGTTTATTGGCCGGGGTTTGCGGCGCAGGGCGCGGTTCGGCCCTGCGTGCCCGGCCGGTGCCTGACGGCAACAGCTGGTAATACAGAATTTGCACCGCGCCGAGGGGCTGTTGCGGGTCCAGCGGCAGCAGCGCGTCGCGGCGATAAATGATCGACTGCAGGAAGCGTTGCAGCGGCACCAACAGGCTTTGTTCGTCGTGAAACGGCAGGCGCTGCTGCCAGAGCGCGTTGAATTCATCCAGCACGTACAGCTCGGCGAATCCGTCGTTGATCCGGTAGAACACCTGCACGCAGTCGGGCAGGCCCATCGGCAGCAACAGCGCCAGGTCGTGGTCTTCGAGGGCCATGCTGTCCAGGTGCAACGGGCTGTAGCTGGCCAGTTCCTCGCTGAGGTAGGCGATCAGCGCGTCCTGGGTCGCCAGTGACACATGGTTAGCTTGGCCGGGCGTCAACTCCATCACGTGGTAGTGCTGTTGTACCTGCACCAGGTAGCGATGGTTTTCCTGGCTGAGCAGCAGGTTTTGCGCGGTGTCGAAGATCTCTTCCACGCGCTGGGCAATGAATTGCGCGCGGTTGTGGCAGAAGCAGCGCACGCGCAATCTCGGCAAATGATTGGCCGGCAGTTGATTGAGGTAGTCGCGCAGGCAGTCGAGCAGCGCGTGGGGGCCGTCGTAGCGGCTGACCATCACCTCGTTCCAGCTGTTGAGGGTGACCTGGTCCAGGGTCAGCACCAGGTTTTCCCGCACACCCGCGTAACTCAGGGAGTCGGTGCGCTCTGTGGTCATCAAAATATTCAGGTCGCGGTGGTGCTTGAGCGGGTCGACGCCGACGTTGATCAACAGCAGCACTTCCTCGGGCACCGCCGAGCGCAACAGGCGTTCTTCATCGACGCTGGCCAAGGGCAGGGCGACGGTCTGTTGCAGGCTGCCCAGCAGGTTGAACAGCTCGAATTCGGTCATGTCGCTGCTGCCGGGGTGCAAAGCCAGGCGGGTGCTGCTGTCGATCACGCCGTTGCGGTGGCACCAGGTGAGCATTTCCAGCAGGTCGCGGCTGCGCTTGATCGGCGCGAAGTGCTCCCATTCCAGGGCGGTCAGGCTGCCGTTGTACAGGCCCCAATGATGCTGGCCCGGCTCTTTGCGGTTGGGCGACTGCACCAGGGTCAGGGTGTCTTCGGCAAGATCGGGCGCAATGCCGGGGTTGATGAACTCGACCTTGCCGGCCTTGCGCTCAAAGGCGGCGTACAGGCGCCGGCCCAGCACATTGAGGTCGCGCTTGTTGATCAGGCTGACGGTCTGTTCGGTGCGGGCAAACTGGGTCAGGAAGCGATAGCTGTAGTTAAGCTCGTTGACCAGCGCCCGGCGCTCGGAAGCCACCTGGCGGACTTTCCATTGGCTGCGGCTGTCCAGCAGGGCCAGTTGGCGCTGGTCCCAACCCCATTCACGGGCCAGGCGCTCCAGTAGCAAGCGTTGCCAGCGGTCGGTGCGTTGGCCGGCCGTGAGTTTGCGGTTGACCTTCAGGTACAGGGCGCGCCGCACCAGTTCCAGGCGCTCCGGCTCGTTGCGGGCCTTGAGGTATTCCTCGATGCGGCGGTAGACCACGATGTACGGGTCCAACTCGTCGAGGTCCATCTGGTTGGCAAACACCGCGCGTTTGAAGCGCAAGCTCAGGCACTGCACCTTCGGGTGTTCGCTGGCGTAGACCTCGGTCAGCAGGAGTTTGAGTACCGACTTGTAGGGCGATTCGATGCCCTTGAACAACTGCCACAGGCCGGCGCCGATAAATTCACCCGGTGGGATGTGAGCCAGATGGCCCAGGTCGAGGGTTTCATCGGCGCGGATAAAGCGCTTGGAGATCAGCGCGTGGGTGAATTCTGCATAGCGGGTTTCTTCATACACCGGCACCAGCCACCAGATCGGCGTGCGCCCGGCCAGCCAGATGGCGGTGCGGTAGAACTCGTCCAGCAGCAGGTAATGCTGGCTGGTGCCGCAGTCTTCGGAGCTGAGCTGGGTGTCACGCTCGCCCTGGATAAACCGCGTGGGCTCGATCAGGAAAAAATGCGCCTCGGCGCCCATGCTCAGGGCCCAGGTTTCCAGCAACTGGCATTTTTTGCGTAGCTCGGCCAGCTCGTTCTCACTGAGATCGGCAGCGTGGCAGACCCACACGTCCATATCACTTTGATCGGCCTGGGCCAGCGTGCCGAGACTGCCCATCAGAAACAGGCCATGAATCGGCCGCGGTGGGTTGCCGTGTCGGGGCTTGTAGGAAAACGTGCGGGTCAGGCGCTGGGCCTCGGCCAAGGCTTGTGCGTCGGGTTCAAAATTCGACAGGCCGGCCGGCGTGCTGCCCGACACATAGCCCGGCAGCAGCGGATGGTTGACGTGAAAGAACAGCGGCAGCAGCGTCAGTACGCTTTGCTGGCGTGGCGTCAGCCCTTCGACGGCCCGGGCCATGCGGCCCTCGTTCAGGGCCAGAAACCGCGCGCGCAACTGGGTCAGCACCTTGCGGTCGATGCCTTCGTCCAGGTCGGGGCGGATTTCGTGGGTGCGGGTCATGTCGAACTCGGTGGCTCGCAGGGCCCGACATGGGCGGCCGTGTAGGAGTTTACAGCCAGTAGCGTAGGAGGTTTAGCGGGATTTTGTTTTTGGCGCCAGAATTTTATCCCAGGCGCAGAAATGCCCGCGGAATCCGTGAAAAGAGGATCCCGTGGGCGATACGAGGTGTCAGGCGGCTTCTTTGCTGGTCGTCAGAATAGTCAGCAGGCTTTGTGCGTGTTCGGCAGCATCCCGGCCAAGGCTGGTGAGGTAGCCACCATCTGGCTGGTCGATCAGGTCTTTATCAAACAGGCGCCGGGCAGCGGCAATGGCAGTAGGAGCGGCAGTCTGATGAACTTTCAGACCTTCCTGGGAGCTGCCCAGGTTGAAGAGTGCAAGGATTTCCAGTTCGGCAACCAACTCAGGGGTATACGACATAAGGACTCCAGACTTTCTAGGAATTTTTAGACGTTAGCAGCCATAAGGTGAACGCACTTTGGCGAGCTGTCCAGTCGGAACTCATGCAGTGTTGATGTGGGGCAGGATTGTGGCCAGCAAGCGCTTGCTGGCCAGCGCGGTGTCGGGCTTATTGCTTCTCGGGCGGTAGCTCTGGCAGGGCGCGCAAGGCAGTTTCATACCATTCGGTATTGAAGGCGCGGTCTTCTTCGAGCAGGGCGTCGATTTCGATGGCGAGTACGTGGGCCATCATTTGCAGGATGTCTTCGCGCTCGTAGCCCACCAGGGTCAGCTTGTTGAACGTGGCCTTGGCGGCGGGCGGGTTGTCGCTTTCGAGCTGGTTTTCGATCGCTTCAATCAAGGTGGTCTCGGCGAACTCTTCTTCGTCGTTGTCGATATCGGTTGGCTCGCTCATGGCAGGCTCCTGAAGGAAAGGGCGCCAGTCTACCCCCATTCACTCGGCTGATGCTGCTGGTCAGGCGTGGCATCCCGTTCTATAACCACTGCTGCCAACCCCGTACACGGCCTGGAGGCTTTGTGATGCTCAAGCTTTATGGATTTTCGGTCAGCAACTACTACAACATGGTCAAACTGGCGCTGCTGGAGAAAGGGCTGCCCTTCGAAGAGGTGCCGTTCTACGCAGGCCAGACCCCTGAAGCATTGGCCGTGAGCCCGCGGGGCAAGGTGCCGGTGTTGGGTGTCGAGCAAGGCTTTATCAACGAAACCAGCGTGATCCTCGAATACCTCGAACAGACCCAGGGCGGCCGTTCGCTGCTGCCAAGCGATGCGTTCCAGCGCGCTCAGGTGCTGGCGTTGTGCAGGGAGATCGAGCTGTACATCGAGCTGCCGGCCCGGGCGTCTTTTGCCGAGGCGTTTTTCGGAATGCCGGTGCCGGAGGCGATCAAGGAGAAATCCAAGGCGGAGTTATTGCTGGGGATCGCATCGTTGGGGCGGCACGGGAAGTTCGCGCCGTATGTGGCGGGGGACAGTTTCACGATTGCGGATTTGTACTTTGTGTACAGCGTGGACCTGGCGTGTGCCGTGGCCGGGAAGCTGTTCGGACTGGATCTGTTGGCTGAGTTGCCGAAGGCCAGGGCGTTGCTGGAGCGCTTGCAGGCGTTGCCGAATGCCCGGCGGGTAGCGGCGGACAAGGAAGCGGCGATGCCGGCGTTTATGGCGATGATTGCTGCCAAGAAATAGATCTTGGGTGTTTGTGATGACGCTTTCGCGAGCAAGCCCGCTCCCACATTTGACCGAGTTCCGCCTTTGGAATGCAGTCGAATGTGGGAGCGGGCTTGCTCGCGAAGCTTTTAGCGGCTGGCGAGCAATTCCTGGCCGCGAACCACGGCAGCCTTCACCTGCGCCGGTGCAGTCCCGCCGATATGGTTACGGGCATTCACCGAGCCTTCCAGGGTCAGTACCGCAAACACGTCCTGCTCGATCTGGTCGCTGAACTTACGCAGCTCTTCCAGGCTCATTTCCGCCAGGTCCTTGCCGGTGTCCACACCGTATTTCACGGCATGCCCGACGATTTCGTGGCAGTCACGGAACGGCAGCCCACGGCGCACCAGGTAGTCGGCCAGGTCGGTGGCGGTGGAGAAACCACGCAGGGCCGCTTCACGCATGATGGCGTGCTTGGGCTTGATCGCGGGGATCATGTCGGCAAAGGCTCGCAGCGAGTCGCGCAGGGTGTCGGCGGCGTCGAACAGCGGTTCCTTGTCTTCCTGGTTGTCCTTGTTGTAAGCCAGCGGCTGGCCTTTCATCAGGGTCAACAGGCCCATCAGCGCGCCGAATACACGGCCGCTTTTGCCGCGTACCAGCTCAGGCACGTCGGGGTTTTTCTTTTGCGGCATGATCGAGCTGCCGGTGCAGAAGCGGTCCGGCAGGTCGATGAACTGGAATTGCGCACTGGTCCACAGCACCAGCTCTTCGGAGAAACGCGACAAGTGCATCATCGCGATGCTGGCCGCGGCACAGAATTCGATGGCGAAGTCACGGTCCGACACGCCGTCCAGGGAGTTACCACCCACCGCGTCGAAACCCAGGAGCTGCGCGGTGTATTCGCGGTCGATCGGGTAGGTGGTGCCGGCCAGTGCGGCGCTGCCCAGAGGCATGCGGTTGGCGCGCTTGCGGCAGTCCACCAGGCGCTCGTAGTCGCGGCTGAGCATTTCGAACCAGGCCAGCAGGTGGTGGCCGAAGGTCACAGGCTGCGCGGTTTGCAGGTGGGTGAAGCCGGGCATGATGGTGCCGGACTCACGCTCTGCCTGCTCCAGCAGGCCTTTTTGCAGGCGGGTGATTTCGGCCAGGATCAGGTCGATCTCGTCCCGCAGCCACAGGCGGATGTCGGTCGCCACCTGGTCGTTACGGCTGCGACCGGTGTGCAGTTTCTTGCCGGTCACGCCGATGCGGTCGGTGAGGCGGGCTTCGATGTTCATGTGCACATCTTCCAGGTCGACGCGCCAGTCGAAGGTGCCAGCTTCGATCTCACCACGGATGGTGGTCAGGCCGTCGATGATGCTGTCTCGCTCGGCGTCGGTCAGTACGCCGACCTTGGCCAGCATCGTGGCGTGGGCGATCGAGCCCATGATGTCGTGGCGGTAGAGGCGCTGGTCGAAGGTGACGGAGGCGGTGAAGCGCGCGACGAAGGCGTCGACGGGTTCACTGAAGCGGCCGCCCCAGGACTGGTTGGTCTTGTCGGTGCTCATGGATTCGCTCGTGATCTGCTGGAAAGAGGGCATGAAAGTGTGGCGCCGATAATAACAGGGTTGCTCCCGGAGGCGAGGATGCGGGGGCGCGGCATTTTTATTTGTTTCCAGGATGGCTAAGTGCCTTGCCGCCGGACTCGCGCAGGACGAGACTGGAGCCAGGACCGAACGGGGGTTTAAAGCTTGCGGTCTTTGGTAAACAAAGCGTGTTTATTGAAACGATATTTGACGATTGAGCATTATCGTCTTCACGAGCGTCTACAGTTGCACTGATAGAGCGTCGCGCTGACAGACGGTGCACTGCACCAATGCCGGGCGATGAGGTCGAACTCCAGGCTAACCATTAGAGAGGGGGTGTTCGTATTGTGTATCAGCAAACCCTACGACGATGCCCAAAGGCAGCAGGCTTTGGGCGCGATTGAACAGGTCCGGGTAAATATTGGTGCCACTCTCGGGGCACTTTTTGCCGCTCGCGCTAGTCTTAGCGTGGATCGCCGTGACGGAAGTCACCGCACCTGTCTACGCTATCCTTGTGCGAGACTCACGCAGGAATCCAGCGCAATATGAATGTCCTGATCGTTGATGACGAACCCCAAGCCCGCGAGCGACTGAGCCGTTTGGTCAGTGAGCTCGAGGGTTACAGTGTCCTAGAGCCGAGCGCCACCAGTGGCGAAGAAGCCTTGGCCCTTATTGACAGCCTCAAGCCGGACGTCGTGTTACTCGACATCCGCATGCCGGGCCTTGATGGCTTGCAGGTAGCTGCCCGCCTGAGCGAGCGAGAATCGCCGCCTTCGGTGGTGCTGTGCGCCTCCCAGGATGAGTTCTCTTCCGAGGCTCTGGATTCCAGTGGCGCCAGTTTCCTGGTTAAGCCGATCAATGCCGATGCCTTGCTTCGGGCCTTGAAAAAGGCCGAGCGTCCCAATCGCGTCCAGCTCGCTGCCTTGACCCAGCCCGCAGCCCAGGGTGGCAACGGGCCGCGCAGCCATATCAGTGCCCGCACCCGCAAGGGCATCGAGCTGATTCCTTTGGACCAGGTGGTCTATTTCATTGCCGATCACAAGTACGTGACCTTGCGTCACGAGGCCGGTGAAGTGCTGCTCGATGAGCCGCTCAAGGCCCTGGAAGACGAATTTGGTGACCGCTTTGTGCGCATCCACCGCAATGCGCTGGTGGCACGCGAGCGTATCGAACGTCTGCAGCGCACGCCGCTTGGGCACTTTCAGCTGTTCCTGAAAGGCCTCAATGGCGACGCCTTGATCGTCAGCCGGCGCCACGTCGCCGGTGTGCGCAAGATGATGCAGCAGCTTTAGCCCAAGGGCTGACGCGAGCTTCACCGCCCATATCCCGGTGCGACGCGGCCAGGGAGGCCCCGCACTTGCTGATTCAAATCAAAGCGCCTTTGCCTGAGCTGTTATTATCTGCCGTATCTATTCAGTACGGATTGATCCATGTCCTCTCGCGAAATCCGCATCGCCACCCGTAAAAGTGCCTTGGCCTTATGGCAGGCCGAGTACGTCAAAGCACGTCTTGAGCAGGCCCACCCCGGCCTGAAGGTGTCCCTGGTGCCCATGGTCAGTCGCGGCGACAAGCTGCTTGATTCGCCATTGTCGAAAATCGGCGGCAAGGGCCTGTTCGTCAAGGAACTGGAAACCGCTCTGCTGGAGAACGAAGCCGACATCGCGGTGCATTCGATGAAAGATGTGCCCATGGACTTCCCCGAAGGCCTGGGCCTTTTTTGCATCTGCGAGCGCGAAGACCCGCGCGACGCTTTCGTTTCCAATACCTACGCCTCTCTTGATGAGTTGCCGCTGGGCAGCGTCGTCGGCACTTCCAGCCTGCGTCGCCAGGCACAGTTGCTGACCCGCCGCCCGGACCTGCAAATCCGCTTTCTGCGGGGCAACGTTAATACTCGCCTGGCCAAGCTCGACGCCGGTGAATATGACGCGATCATCCTCGCGGCAGCCGGCTTGATCCGCCTCGGTTTTGAAGACCGCATCACTTCGGCCATCAGCGTCGAAGACAGCTTGCCGGCTGGCGGGCAGGGCGCCGTGGGGATCGAGTGCCGCACCGCCGACAGCGAAATTCATGCGCTGCTCAAGCCGCTGGATCACCAGGACACCGAGATTCGCGTCACCGCCGAACGCGCCTTGAACAAGCACCTCAACGGTGGCTGCCAAGTGCCGATCGCCTGCTACGCGGTGCTTGAAGGTGAGAACCTCTGGCTGCGTGGGCTGGTGGGCGATCCGAGTGGTAGGTTGCTGCTCACCGCAGAGATCCGCGGGCCACAAAGCGAAGCGACCAGCCTGGGGATCAAGGTTGCCGAGGAACTGCTGGAGAAAGGCGCCGGTGCCATTCTGCAAGCGGTGTATGGCGAGGCCGGGCCGCAGTGACGCAATGGCGTGTGCTGCTGACGCGGCCTGCCGAGGAGTCGGCAGCGTTGGCCGCGACGTTATCTGAAGAAGGTATTTTCAGCAGCAGCCTGCCGTTGCTGGAGATCGAAGCGCTGCCCGTCACGGCCGAACAGCACGCGGTTTTTCGTGAGCTGGACCGCTATTGCGCGGTAATCGTGGTGAGCAAGCCGGCGGCGCGCCTGGGCTTGCAGTTGTTGGCGCAACACTGGCTGCAACCTCCGGCATTGCCATGGTTCAGCGTCGGTGCTGCTACGGCGCAGGTGCTGGCTGAACACGGCCTTGATGTCAGCTATCCCAAGGAAGGCGACGACAGTGAAGCCTTGCTTGAACTGGTCGCCTTGCGCGAGGCTATCGCCCGGCCTGGGGCCCGGGTGCTGATCCTGCGGGGCGAGGGCGGGCGCGAGTTGCTGGCTGAGCGTTTGCGCGAGCAAGGTGCTAGTGTCGACTATCTGGAGTTGTATCGCCGTTTCCTGCCGGATTACGACAGTGCAACCCTGATCCAGCGCATAAACGTGGAACGCTTGAACGGCGTGGTGGTCAGCAGTGGGCAGGGTTTTTTACACCTGCAAGCCCTGGCCGGCCCGGATTGGCCCCTGGTGGCACAGCTGCCATTGTTCGTGCCCAGCCCGCGAGTCGCCGAGATGGCCCGTGTCGCTGGTGCGCAAGAAGTTGTGGATTGTCGTGGCGCCAGTGCCGCGGCTTTGTTAGTGGCGTTACGGAGTTTCTCCGTTCCCACTCTCTAATACGCAAAGGATGGATACGTGAGCGAAACAGCCTTGCCTAAAGATGAAGCTCAGCCCGCGCTTGATGCGCCTGTTGAGACACCGGTTACCACCGCCCCGCGCCGTGGTAACGGCCTGGCTATCGTGGCCTTGTTGCTCGGCGCTGCCGGTGTTGCCGCCGGTGGTTGGGGGATCTGGCAGGTCCGCGCACTGCAGGCGAGCAGCCAGCAACAGCTGGGCCAAGTGCAGACCCTGGACGACCAATCCCAGAGCCTCAAGCAGAGCCAGCAGCAGCTGTCGGCACGCCTGGGGCAATTGCCGGGTGCTGAAGAACTGGAAGAGCGCCGCCGACTGGTGGCGCAATTGCAGGGCGACCAGCAGCGATTGAGCCAACGCCTGGAAACCGTGCTGGGTGCCAGCCGCCAGGACTGGCGCCTTGCCGAGGCTGAACACCTGATCCGCCTGGCCAGCCTGCGTCTTTCCGCCTTGCAGGACATCAACAGTGCCCAAGCGCTGGTCCAAGGCGCTGACGAAATCCTCCGCGAACAAAGTGATCCCGGCTCGTACGCCGCCCGTGAGCAGTTGGCCAAGAGCCTCGCCGCGTTGCGCAATATCGAACAGCCGGACCGTACCGGGCTGTATCTGCAACTGGCGGCATTGCGCGATCAGGTCGTGCAACTGTCGGCCATCGCCCCGGAATACCAGCTCCCGGAAGCCGCCAATGGCGGCCGTCCGACCGCCGATACGGAGAGCCGCTGGAGCCAGTGGTGGGAGCAGATCTCGCGGTATTTCCGCATCGATTTCAACCCGGATGACAACATTCGTCCGCTGCTGGCAGGGCAAGGTCTGAATCAGGTGCGCCTGGCGCTGAGCCTGGCGCTGGAGCAGGCGCAATGGGCGGCGCTCAACGGCGAGCCGGCGGTGTATAGCCGATCCTTGGGCGAGGCGCGCAGCGTCCTGCAGGACAACTTCAATCAAGACAACCCGCAAAGCAAAAACATGCTGGCCCGTATTGCCGAGCTTGAGCCCAAGGCTGTCTCGGTGGTAACGCCGGACCTGGCCGCAAGCCTGGCCGCCGTGCAGGCTTACCTTGACCGTCGCCACCTGTCTGCCGAAGAAGCCAAGGTTTCTGCTGGCAAGCCGGCGACCCAGGAGTAAAGCCGATGAAGCGTTTCTATGTGATCCTGGTGCTGGCGATTGCGATCGCCCTGGCACTGGCTGTGGGCATTTCGAAACACACCGGTTACGTGCTGATTACTTATCCCCATGTGCTGCATTACGAGTCCGGACTCTGGTCGACGCTGGTGGCGCTGTTTGCCATTGGCCTGGTGATCTATCTGGTCAGGGTGCTGTTGAGCCTGGTGCTGACTTCCGGTGGTGTGGTCAACCCATGGTCGCGGCGCAATCGTAGTCGTCGTGTTCAGATCGCCATCGAACAGGGTCAGATGGACCTCGCCGAAGGGCGGTGGGCCAGTGCCGAGCGTCACTTGCACCGTGCGGCCGAAGCGGAACGCCAGCCATTGCTCTACTACCTCGGCGCTGCCCGCGCGGCCAACGAACAGGGCCGTTATGAGGAGGCGGACGGCCTGCTGGAGCGGGCGCTTGAGCGTCAGCCCCAGGCAGAACTCGCGGTGGCCTTGAGTCATGCGCAGTTGCAGGTGGACCGTGGTGACACCGAGGGTGCCCTGGTCACCTTGCAGGCCATGCATGAGCGGCATCCGCATAACGTCCAGGTATTGCGTCAATTACAGCGGCTTTATCAACAGCGCGGTGATTGGTCTTCGGTCATTCGGCTGTTGCCGGAACTGCGCAAAGACAAAGCGCTGCCGCCTGCCGAGCTGGCCGACCTGGAGCGTCGCGCCTGGGGCGAGAACCTGACCTTGGCTGCCCAACGCGAAGAGCAAGGCGAGGCTGGTCAGCAATCCCTTGAGCGGGCGTGGCAGCAATTGACTTCGGCCCAGCGCCAAGAGCCGCAACTGGTGCTGGCCTATGCCGAGCAACTGCGTCAATTGGGCGCGGATGCCAAGGCTGAAGAGGTGCTGCGCGGTGCCCTCAAACGTGAGTACGACAGCCATCTGATCAGGCTCTACGGCTTGCTGCGAGGCAGCGATTCGGCGAAGCAGTTGAAGTTTGCCGAAGGCTGGCTCAAGGACCATCCGGGCGATGCCAGCCTGTTGCTGACCCTCGGCCGCCTGTGCCTGCAAAACAGCCTGTGGGGCAAGGCGCGGGACTACCTGGAAAGCAGCCTGCAGGTGCAGCGCAATCCCGAAGCCTGCGCCGAACTGGCACGCCTGCTGGCGCAATTGGGCGACACCGAGCGCAGCAACCAGTTGTTCCAGGAAGGCCTGGGCCTATTGGACAAGCGTCTACTGGCGTCACCTCTGCCTGTGCCGGCACGGGTTTGAGGTAGGAAATGGCGTAAGGGTTGCCTCAGAGTTGTCTCGTGGGCAACCCTTCAATAGCGCTCAATAGCTGTAGGCAATATGGCTTGTAGTAAACTCCTACGCAGACGGGCGTTTAATCGCTCACCTTCTGACGGGATATCCCTACGCTCTCGCGGAATCGTCTGCTCTGGCGCGTATTGAAAGGGGTAAGGCCTTTCCTCTACCGTAACTACCTATCTCTTGCGTTGCGGATAAACAATGTCTTTGGCCCCCTCACGCTCCCTGTTCCTCCTGGCGTTCCTGGCTGGTGCGCTGACGCTGGGCGCGTCCTTTTACCTGGAATATGCCGCGCTGTTGCGGCCTTGTTTCCTGTGTCAGGTGCAACGAATTCTTGTGGCGGCCTTCACGCTGATCAACCTGGTGGCGGCGATTCATGGGCCCAAGCGTTCCGGGATCTACGTGTATTGGGCGGCGAGCATGGGCTGTGCCGTGCTGGGCGCCATCACCGCCGTACGCCAGGTGCTGCTGCAAAATACGCCGCCGGAGCAGCTGCCGACCTGTTGGCCCGGCCTTCAATCCATGATCGAAAACCCGTCGATACGAGAAGCGTTGTCCCTGATGTTCAAGGGCAGCGTTGACTGTGTAGAAATCAACTGGACGCTGTTCGATTTAAGTATTCCCGAGTGGAGCCTGCTGTTCTTCGTGGCGATGCTGATCCTTGGTGTAGCGCAGTTCTCGCGGTTGGCGTTGAGTCAGCGTTTTGGCCTTGCACGGCACTGACAGGTGCCCGCGGGTTGTAGGAAGGGATTAAACACTTGTATGAACTTTCTCTCCTGCGTACCTTGATGCCATAGTCGTGCGGGCATAATCTGGCCCGCACGCGTTAGTGAAACAGACTGTTCGATGCACGTCTGCCCGGTTGCCGCTTTAACCTTGAAGTGTTGCGCGGGCAGCGGGCGGCGCCCCTATAGGGAAGAGAGATCATCATGTTGGAAAGTTGTCAGAATGCTCAGGAACGCTGGGGTGGGGTGCACAAACTGATCGATGGTTGGTTGAAAGCGCGTCACGAACTGGTTCGGTCCTTTGATGCTCTCGGTGCCAAGCCCGAAGCGCTGAGCGAGAAACGCAAGCCGTTGCAGGAATTCTGCGGTGTATTGGTGGACTACGTCTCGGCGGGGCACTTCGGTGTCTACGAGCAGTTGACCAAAGAGGGCGAGGCCTTCGACGATCAACGTGGCTTGGACCTGGCAGAAACGATTTACCCGCGCATCGATGTCATCACCGAGAAGCTGCTGGCCTTCAACGACCTGTGTGATGCCGGCAAATGTGTCGCAGAAAAATTCAAAGAGTTGGGCGGTTTGCTGCATGAGCGTTTCGAGCTGGAAGATTGTCTGATCGAAGTGCTGCACAATGCTCACAAGGAAGAGTTGGCGGCCAAAGCCTGACTCGCCGCAACACAAAAAAACGGTGCGCATTGCGCACCGTTTTTCGTTTGGGTTCAGGCACCCGCGCCGAGTAATTCGATCTCAAATACCAACGGTGTGTAAGGCGGGATCAACTCGCCGGCACCGTCAGCCCCATAGGCTTGGTCGGACGGAATCACCAGACGCCATTTCGCACCCACCGGCATCTGTTGCAACGCGCTTCGCCAGCCGCTGATCACACTGTCCAGGCGAAACCACTGAGGCTGCGTGCTCTTGTCGAAGACTGTCCCGTCGGGTAACCGCCCAACGTAATTCACTTGCACGCGATCATCGGCCGCAGGTTTTTTTCCGCTGCCAGGGGTCAGTTCGGTCATCAGGATGCCGCCTGCCAATTCGCGCACACCACTTTTGGATTTCTCACTGGCTAAAAATTGTTGCTCGGCAGCCAGAGCCTTTTCACTTTGTGGTGCTCGATTGTCCGGTGCGTTTTGCGCTTCGTGCTGGGCAAGTATCTGTTCGATGCGTGTGTCGTCCAGCGCCAGCGGCTTGCCCTGGTAAGCCTGTTTGAGGCCGTCGATCAGTGCCTCGAGTTGCAGGCCCGGCATCTCCTGGCGCAGGCGCTCACCCAGGCTGACGCCCAGGCTGTAGGCAAGGTCGTGGTCATCTTTGGACGGGGATTTCTCACTCGCATTGGCCACTGAAAGCGCCAGGCCCAACACTAAAAAAAGGTAACGCGACATGGGCGTTCTCCAGCCGAAAGTGCGATGGATTATGCCAGTGTGAATGCTTAAAATGTGGCGTGGATTTTCGTTATATCAATAAGAATTTTCGTGCGGTGCAACGCAAGCCAATCGATACTGTCAACATGCCCTAGCGGCGGTAAGAGCAGAGGGCTAGTATGAGCCGCACCCACGTCAGCCAGGAGGTAAACCATGTCGGCCAAACAGAAGCCTGTAAATACCCCGTTGCATTTGCTCCAACAACTTTCGGGCAGCCTGCTCGAACATTTGGAAACTGCTTGTTCCCAAGCCTTGGCTGATGCTGAGAAGTTGCTCGCCAAGCTTGAAAAACAACGCGGCAAAGCTCAGGAAAAACTGCACAAATCCCGTACCAAACTGCAAGGTGCAGCGACCGCTGGCAAAGCCAAGGCACAAGCCAAAGCCAAGGACGCCGTCAAAGAACTTGAGGACTTGCTCGACGCCCTCAAGGATCGTCAATCCGAAACCCGCACCTACATTTCCCAACTCAAGCGTGATGCTTCCGAGAGCCTGAAACTGGCTCAGGGTGTTGGTCGTGTGAAGGAAGCTGTAGGCAAAGTGCTAAGCACCCGTGCTCCGGCTAAAGCTGTTGCAGCCAGCGCAGCGAAGAAGCCAGCCAGCAAAGCAGTCGCCGCCAAGGCACCTGCGAAAACTGCGGCAAAACCTGCGGCAAAAGCACCGGCTAAATCGGCTGCCAAGCCGACTGCTAAAACTGCTGCTGCAAAACCAGCTGCCAAGCCAGCTGCTAAAACGGCTGCTGCGAAACCAGCCGCCAAGCCAGCTGCTAAAACGGCTGCTGCGAAACCAGCCGCCAAGGCAGCTGCTAAAACTGCTGCTGCGAAACCAGCCGCCAAGCCAGCCGCTAAAACTGCTGCTGCAAAACCAGCCGCCAAGCCAGCTGCTAAAACTGCTGCTGCAAAACCAGCCGCCAAGCCAGCTGCTAAAACCGCTGCTGCAAAACCAGCCGCCAAGCCAGCTGCTAAAACTGCTGCTGCAAAACCAGCCGCCAAGCCAGCTGCTAAAACTGCTGCCGCAAAACCAGCCGCCAAGCCAGTTGCTAAACCTGCTGCTGCCAAACCAGCTGCCAAGCCAGCCGCTAAACCTGCTGCTGCGAAACCAGCCGCGAAGCCAGCTGCTAAAACCGCTGCTGCAAAACCAGCCGCCAAGCCAGCTGCTAAACCTGCTGCTGCAAAACCAGCTGCCAAGCCAGCCGCTAAACCTGCTGCTGCAAAGCCAGCCGCAAAACCAGCAGCTGCCAAGCCTGCACCGGCCAAACCAGCTACCCCAGCTGCAAAGCCTGCGACACCTGCCGCACCGGCTGCCAGCACCGCAGCGCCAACCGCTCCGGCCAGCAGCACGCCTGCACCGGCAGCGCCAAGCGTCACCCCAACCAGCGCTTCCTAAGTGCTGGTGACTGCGGCGCGCAGCTGATGCAGCGCGTCGTGGTCAAGGTTGGCGGTTTCGGCCGCCAGTCCTTCAAGCCACGCTTGAACGCCCGCCTCGGCCATCGGCCAACCCTGCGCAACGCCTTCCAGGCGCGATAACAGCAGCCGCTCAGCTTCCTGCTCCAGAGCCTTGACCCGTTCCCGTAACGCTCCCAGCTCAGCATCCTGCTGCGCCGTGGCCCGCCATTGCGTGCGCACTTGTCGCAGCGGCTCGACCACCTCCGCCTGCCACGGCTCGGCGACCTGCCGCAGTGCCTGCAAACGCGACGTTTCCGGCGCCACGCCACGCTGCTCCAGCCACAACCCGCACAACATCAGGCACACATCGGCCCCTTGCGCCTGCAGGCGCAGGCACGCGTCCTCGACGCCCGGGCGGGCGTAAGTCGAGAGGGCAAAGCTCCACAGGTCAGCGCACATATTCACACCCAAGCCAGCGGCCAACGAAGCTGGTAGACTCCGCCGCCATTATGATCCGACTTCAAAGCCTAACATTACAGCGTGGCCCGCAACGTCTTCTCGAAGACGCCGAGCTGACCCTGCACGCCGGTCACAAAGCCGGCCTGATCGGTGCCAACGGCGCCGGCAAATCCACGTTGTTCGCCTTGCTGCTGGGTGAGCTGACGCCTGATTCCGGGAACTGTCTGCTGCCGGCCGACTGGCGCATCGCCCATATGCGCCAAGAGATCGACACCCTCGACCGCATTGCGATCGACTACGTGCTCGATGGCGACCTGCGCCTGCGCCAGGTGCAACACGACCTCGCCGAGGCCGAGAAAGCCCAGGACGGCGCCGCACAGGCCCGCCTGCACTCGGAACTGGACAGCGCCGACGGCTACACCGCCGACGCCCGCGCCCGCAAGATGCTTGCCGGCCTTGGCTTTACCAACGAACAGATGGACCGCCCGGTCGCCGACTTCTCCGGCGGCTGGCGCATGCGCCTGAACCTGGCCCAGGCGCTGATGTGCCCCTCGGACCTGTTGCTGCTCGATGAACCGACCAACCACTTGGACCTCGATGCGATCCTGTGGCTGGAAGACTTCCTCAAAAGCTACCCGGGCACTTTGCTGCTGATTTCCCACGACCGGGATTTCCTCGACGCCGTGGTCGACAACATCGCCCACGTCGACCAGAAGAAAATCACCCTGTACCGCGGTGGCTACAGCGCCTTCGAACGCGCCCGTGCCGAACGCCTGGCCCAGCAACAGCAGGCCTACGAGAAGCAGCAGGCGCAACGTGCGCACATGGAAAGCTACATCGCCCGGTTCAAGGCCCAGGCCACCAAGGCCCGTCAGGCCCAGAGCCGAATCAAGGCCCTGGAGCGCATGGAAGAACTGTCGGCGGCCCACGTCGATTCACCGTTCGACTTTGTGTTCCGCGAGTCGGTGAAAATCTCCAGCCCGTTGCTGGATCTGTCCGACGCCCGCCTGGGTTATGGCGACAAGACCATCCTCGAGAAGGTCAAGTTGCAGCTCACCCCCGGCGCGCGGATCGGCCTGCTCGGCCCCAACGGTGCGGGCAAGTCGACACTGATCAAAAACCTCTCGGGCGAATTGCAGCCTTTGGCCGGTCGCCTGGTGCGCGGCGAGAACCTGGTGGTGGGCTACTTCGCCCAGCACCAGTTGGACTCACTCGACGCCAAGGCTAGCCCACTGCTGCACTTGCAGCGCCTGGCGCCGACCGAACGCGAGCAGACCCTGCGGGACTTCCTCGGTGGTTTCGACTTCCGCGGTGCGCGCATCGACGAGCCGGTGTTGAATTTCTCCGGTGGCGAAAAGGCCCGCCTGGCCCTGGCGTTGATCGCCTGGGACCGGCCAAACCTGTTGCTGCTTGACGAACCGACCAACCACCTCGACCTGGAAATGCGCCTGGCGCTGACCATGGCCCTGCAGGAATTCAGCGGCGCGGTGTTGGTGGTGTCTCACGATCGGCATTTGCTCAAGAGCACCACGGATAACTTCCTGCTGGTGGCTGACGGCAAGGTCGAGGAATTCGACGGCGACCTGGAAGACTACGCGCGCTGGCTGTCGGACTACCGCCTGCGCAACGCGCCGGTCAGCAACACGCCGGTCAACCCGGACAAGACCGACAAGAAGGCCCAGCGCCAGGCCGCTGCTGCATTGCGTCAGCAGCTGGCACCGCACAAGCGTGAAGCCGACAAGCTGGAAGCCGAGTTGGGCAAGATCCACGAGAAGCTGGCGAAGATCGAAACCAGCCTGGGTGACAGCGCCGTGTACGAGCCGGCCCGCAAGGATGAATTGCGCGACCTGCTGGCCGAACAGGCCAAGCTCAAGGTGCGTGAGGCACAGTTGGAGGAGACCTGGATGGAAGCCCTCGAACTGCTGGAATCCTTGCAAGCGGAGCTGGAGGCGCTGTCCTGATGGAAACGCTGCAACTGCCGCTGCCGGCCCAATGGATCGCGCCGATCTGGGTGGCCGTACAGATTTTGCTGATCTTGCTGGGCGGCTATCTCGCCCAGCGGTTCGTCGCCAAATGCCTGAACCGCCTTGGGGAACGTTATCCGTTCCCGCCGCAGTTGCTGATGCCCCTGCGCGGCGGCCTGCGCTGGCTGATCATGGGCAGTGCGCTGATCTTTGTGCTGGAGCGCCTGGGCGTGTCCGCCACGGTGCTGTGGACGGCGTTGTCGGGCTTTGTGGCGGTGGCTGCGGTGGCGTTCTTCGCCATGTGGTCGGTGTTGTCGAACCTGCTGTGCGCCATTCTGATCTTCACCGTTGGGCCGTTCCGCTTGGGCGACGTGGTCGAGTTGGTGGACACCGTCGACAAGCCCGGCGTCAAAGGCCGGGTGGTGGCGATCAATCTGCTCTACACCACGCTGATCGAAGTGGAAGAGGCCGGTACCGGCAGTGTCATGGTGCAAGTGCCCAACAGCCTGTTCTTCCAGCGTTCGGTGCGCCGTTGGCGCGACACAGACATTACCGGCCTGTAGGAGCGAGCTTGCTCGCTAAAAGCGTCAACGATGACGCAGCGCTTCCGGCAGTCCGTGGTGCCTGTGGGTTTTTCGCGAGCGAGCTCGCTCCTACAGCAAGAATTCTGTAGCCAGCCCTTATGTGTCGGAGTTAGCTTAGTGCCGACAACGAATTTGATACGAGGTGTGTAATGGCTCTCGACACATGGCTGGCCTTTTTCCTGGCCAGTTGGATCATCAGTCTCTCTCCTGGCGCCGGCGCCATTGCGTCGATGTCCAGCGGCCTGCAATACGGTTTCCTGCGCGGCTACTGGAATGCCCTGGGCCTGCAACTGGGCCTGGCGATGCAAATTGCCGTGGTCGCCGGCGGCCTGGGGGCGATTCTCGCGGCATCCTCCACTGCGTTCTACGCGATCAAATGGTTTGGCGTGGCGTACCTCGTGTACCTGGCCATCAAGCAATGGCGCGCGCTGCCAACTGACCTTAGCGATGACGCGGCGATCCGCCCGATCGGCAAGCCGATGGCGATGATGTTCCGTGGGTTTTTGGTCAACGCCAGCAACCCCAAGGCCCTGGTGTTCATGCTGGCGGTGCTGCCACAGTTCGTGAACCCACAGGCGCCGCTGCTGAACCAGTACCTGATCCTGGGTGCAACAATGATCTGCGTGGACATGATCGTGATGGCCGGCTACACCGGGCTGGCGTCGAAAGTGTTGCGCTTGCTGCGCACACCCAAGCAGCAGAAACGCATGAACCGCACGTTTGCCGGGCTGTTTGTTGGTGCGGCGGGCTTTCTCGCCAGCCTGCATCGCGCAACGGCGTAACTGACGAAACCGGATCAAAAATGTGGGAGCGTGCTTGCTCGCGAATGCGCTGGGTCAGTCAATACATCTGGTGACTGACACTCCGCATTCGTGAGCAAGCCCGCTCCCACATTGGTTTTGTGTTGCATGTACTTCCGGTGATCAGCGCAAGATCTTCGGCGCTTCATCCCGTGGCAGGTTATTGCGCAATGCAGGCTGCCCCGGTTGCTCCTGATAACCACCGCCAAGTTGTTCGGCCAACTGCCGCGCAACATCCTCGCCCAACGCCTTCGACACTTCCCGCACCACACGAGGCCGGTTCAGGCTCACGCGCACGTCACGGTTGTTCACCAGCTTGGTGTCCTGGCCTTCACCCATGGCCGTAAACGCCGAGGTGATCTCAAAGGTGCGGGTGTTGATCAGGCTGAAGTCTGCCACCAGCGTCAGGCCCAGCACCGCCGAATAACTGTTGGTGTGGTCCAGCGCGTTGACGTCCTGGGTGAAGTCGATGTCCGACAAGGTGCCGAACAACACGTAGTCCGCGCCCTTGAAGTTACCGGCCTTGATCCGCTTGATCACGTCATACACATCGCCCTTGGCGTCAGCGGTGTACGGCGTGCCCTGCACCAGCTGGAACTGCCGCGACTTGAGGATTTCACCCTTGATGTCGCCGCTGAACTTGCGCAGTTCGGTCTGCTCGATGTAGCTGTTGCGGCTCTCGTACTCGCTGTAACTCGAGCCGCCGCTGGCGCTATAGGCGCTGGCCTGGAAGTTGTTGCTGGCCGCGACCTGATGAATGTACTCCTCCACCCGGGCCTCGTAGGCCAGGTCGGTCACCGCGATCTTCGGTGCGGCCGAGGCGCCAAAGGCGCACAACAGGCCGATCATGCCGATCCATGCACGCATTGCTTAGCGCTCCGTGGTCTTGCGGATTTCTTTTTCGTCCATCCATTCGGCCAGGCCGCTTTCAACGTCAATCAGTTGCAGGCTGAACTTGTAGAACACGTCCTTGTAGTCCGAGCTGCGCTTGACGATGGAGCTGATGGAGCCTTCCAGACGGTACTTGGCGGCGACCATGTTGCCGGTCTTGCTGACGGTCGACTTCTTGTACAGGCCGCTCTGGTTCTGCAGCTTCAGTTGGTCGACCTGGCTTTGCATGTCGGTGTTGTCGCTGGCGAAGCGGGCGGTGCCGGTCTTCATCAGCTGGGTCTTGATCGACGTGGTGATCTCGCGGGTATCGATGTACTCGCTGGTCTTGTTCTTTACGTCATATACCTGCACCACCGGGCGGCCCTGGAGGATGCCGGACTGGGCCAGGGAGCGGGTCATGCTTTCGGCGATCATCTGCAGGTCGGTGGAACCGAACTCGTTGGTCACCAGTTCCACGGCCTTGCTGTCGCCGTAGCTGATGTTTTTACCGCCCAGTACCGGCGAGGTGTTGGCGCAGCCGCTGGCCAGAACGGCGACCACGGCGAGGAACGAGAAGCGTGCAAACATGGGGATGTCTCTCTGAAACTGAATGAGTGGGCGGATCAAGGCGTTTTCACTTCAAGGCGGAAGTCGGCAGCCTGGGGCAGGTTGGCGATGGCCGGCAGGAAGGTCGCCTGGTTTGCGTAGAGGTTCAGCACTTTCCAGGTTTCTTCGTCGCCCACCGGGAAGCCGTCGGCGCCCAGCCAGGCGAAGCGGTAATACATCATCTGGTTGCTGCTGGTGATATTGCTCAACTGCACCTTGGCGGTCAGGAAACCGTTTTCCCGGGCGACGCGGATCGCGCCGACGGCGATGCCCTTGAACTTGCCCATCACCACGATTTTGCTCGCGGCGCTGCCAGGTTCCGGCGGTGGCGGGGTGGCGCAACCGGCCAGCAGGATCAGCGCCAGGGCGCCGAGGATGAAATGACGCATAGCGTGCTCCTTAAGGTTGTTTGAGAGTGGCGACGGCCTGGGGCGGATTACTCTGAACCACATGGGCCGCAAGACCGCCGGTGAATACCTGGTTGCCGACCACGCGCAAGGTGATCACTTGGTAGCGCTGGTCGGCCTTGACCGTTACCAGCGTGCCGCCCAGGGCGTTGGGCAGGCTGACCTGGTGCTCGCCGTGCTTGAGGCGCAGGCGTGTCACTTGGGTCATGTCCGGCAGCGTGCGCCAGGTGCGGGTGTCGGCGCCTTCGGTGACGGCCGAAGCGATACCGAGTACCAGGCCCGCCATCGGGTTGGTCTTGTTCAGGTTGTTCTGGGTGACGCCGCGAGTGACGGCCCGCACGGTGGTGCGCAGGATGATGCCCGGCATGTCATCCCGCAGGGCGCGGCGGGACATGGCGGTGGTGCTGTTGAGGGCCGTGAGGTTCTGCTGCTGGCCATCGACCCCAATCTGCGCGAAGGTCGCGGTGGAGGTGTCGGGCTTGATCACCGGGAACGACAGCGGGGTGATCACCAGGTGGCCGTCGATGGGGATCGGCAACGGCAGGCGAATCGAGTCGCGGGCCGGTGCCAGGCCGCTTTGCACCACGATCAGCACGTCGGTCTCATCGGCACCGACTTTGGATTTATCCAGGTTGAGCAGCGCCTGTTCCAGCAGTGGGGTGTTGGGGCGCAGTTCGGCGGCCTTGCGGTAGCCCGGCGCGGCCAGGTCTTTTTCGCCCAGGGCTTCGTAGACGAAGCCGGCCAGGTAATGGCTGAACGCGCTCTGGTAGCTGTTCTTCAGGCCCACCACTTCCGGGGCGTTGAGGCTTTCCACCGGGTAGCCGCGCAGGTCCTTGAACTGGGTCGCGATGCCTTGGCGCTCGGCTTCGTTTTCGCTCTTGAGGTATTCCTTGTCCCGCAGGTCGGCAATCACCGCTTCGCGTTCGTGGGTCTTCTTGATCTCGGTGCGGGCGCCGTCGAAGTCATTCAGGGCCAGCAGGTTCAGGGCCATCTGCGTGGTGAGCATGACTTTTTCGTAGTCGTAGCCTTCGTAGCGGCGGACCTTGTCATTGACCAGAAAGGAGCCGAACTGCGCGAGGTACTTATCGGTGTCGAACTTGACCGACTCTTCCCACTTGTAGACTTGCAGGTCGGCGCTGCGCCAGGCGGTCTGGCTGCCGGTCAGGTCGCCCTTGGCCCGCAACAACTCGCCTTTTTCGAAGTAGTAGAGAAGGTCCTTGTCGTCGCCGGTGTTGTTCTTCTCAAGCAGGGTCAGCGCGCCGTCGACATTGCCGGTGGCCAACTGCTGATTGGTGGCTTGCAGCTCGGTGTCGTAGCTGCGGAACATCGAACAACCGGACAACAAGGTGACTGCTGCGAGCGCGAGCGAGGTAAAGGCGCGAGATGCCATCGAGGAGCTTCTTCCCTGAACGTAATCGGCCGAAGGTGCTGGTCGGACCGAATCACCAATGGCAGGAAGGCGCTGCATCCTGCCAATTCCTCATAAAAAGAGGAGCGAAAATGCCAGTTCGCAATAACGAAGGCGCGGCATTATAAGCCCGATTACTGGCAAAACAATGGCCTTTTGGCTCCATTCTCCGGTAATGAGGCCAGCATCAGCGTCTGGGTAAACCCAGCCCTTTATCACTAACAACTTGAGTCAAACCCCGTAAGGTTTGACAATGTGTTACTTCGTATTTCCATTTGAGATCCATTCATGATTGCCCCCTTCCGTTTTCTTGCCTGGCTGGTGCTGCCGGCGTTGATGTCGTGCAGTTTCAACCTGCTGGCGGCAACTGCCGAGGGCGCGCCCCAAGCCCTGCATTTACTGGACTACATCGGTGCGGACTACCCCCCGACAGTGGAGGCGGGCAAGGTTATCGATGATTCCGAATACCGTGAACAGGTAGAGTTTCTCGGGGTGTTGCAGGGGCTGGTGGCCGATCTACCGGAAAAGCCCGAGCGTGCCGAGCTGATAAAAGGCGTGGATGAACTGCTGGCTGCCGTAACGGCCCATCAGGATGGCGCGTTGGTTGCTCACCAGGCCCGGCAATTGGGCGCCAAGCTGGCGGTGGCATATGAAGTCAGCCAAGCGCCAGCCATTACGCCCGACCCGACTCGTGGTGCGCCGCTGTACGCGCAGAATTGCTCGGTGTGCCACGGCGCCGCGGGCGCCGGCGATGGCCCTGCCGCTGTCGGCATGACCCCGCCGCCAGCCAACCTGCGAGACGCTGCGCGCCTCGACCGACTGAGTCTCTACGCGATCTACAACACCCTTGGGCTGGGCGTCGAAGGCACCGACATGCCGTCTTTCGCCGATCAACTGGACGACCGCCAACGCTGGGACCTGGCCACCTATATCGCCGGCTTCACCGCCGACCCGGCTGCGGCGAAAAGCGAGAAGTCCTTCAACCTCGCTGACCTGGCGCGCCAAACCCCCAATGAAGTGCTCGCCGCCGAAGGCCCCGACGCGGTCGCCACCTTCCGTGCCCAGCGCGCCCAGCCGCCGCAGGTCAAGCGTGGCCCGGCGCAGTTGCTCGATTACACCGCGACCACCCTCGACAAAAGCCTCGCCGCTTTCCGTAACGGTGAGCACGAGCAGGCCTACGACCTGTCGGTAGCGGCTTACCTGGAAGGTTTCGAGCTGGTTGAAAGCTCCCTCGATAACGTCGACGCCAACGTGCGCAAGGACACCGAAAAGGCCTTGATGGCCTACCGGCAGTCGTTGCAGGACGGCTTGCCGATCGAGCAAGTGCAGCAGCGCCTGGACGTGGCCAAGGGCAAGCTCACCGAGTCGGCCGGCCTGCTGGGCAGCGATGGCTTGAGCTGGTCCCTGAGTTATATCTCTGGTTTGTTGATCCTGCTGCGCGAAGGCCTGGAAGCAATCCTGGTGCTGGCGGCGATCCTCGCGTTCCTGCGTAACACCGGCCAGCAATCGGCGGTGCGCAGCGTTAACGTCGGCTGGGGCCTGGCGCTGTTGGCCGGCTTGGCCACCTGGGCGTTGGCGGCTTATGTGATTGACGTCAGCGGCGCCCAGCGCGAGTTGCTGGAAGGCTGCACGGCGCTGTTTGCCAGCGTGATGGTGCTGTGGCTCGGGGTGTGGATGCACGACCGCCGTCACGCAGCCGCCTGGCAGGACTACATCAAGAGCAGCCTGGTGGGCGGCGGCGGGCGCTTCGGCTTTGCGATGCTGGCGTTCTTCTCGGTGTACCGCGAGCTGTTCGAAGTGATCCTGTTCTACGAAACCCTGTGGTTGCAGGCAGGCCCAGCCGGGCACAACGCGGTATTGGCCGGAGGTGCCACGGCGCTGGTGCTGTTGGTGGGCCTGGCCTGGGTGATTCTGCGGGGCTCGGCGAAACTGCCGCTGGCGCTGTTCTTCGGTATCAACGCGGCATTGCTGTGTGCGTTGTCGGTGGTGTTCGCCGGGCATGGCGTCAAGGCGTTGCAGGAAGCCGGGATCTTTGGCACCCGGCCAGTGGCGTTCTTTGACTTCGACTGGCTGGGCATCCACGCCGATGCTTATTCGTTGAGTGCCCAGGCCGTGGCGATCCTGGCGATTGTGGTGCTGTACGGTCGCAGCCGGCTGGCTGAAAAGCGCCGGGTGGTGGCGTAACCATGCGCGTGTGGATCGATGCAGATGCTTGCCCACGGGCGGCCAAGGACCAGGTGGTGAAGTTCGCCCTCAAGCGCCAGTTCGAAGTGGTGCTGGTGGCCGGGCAGAGCCAGATCAAGCCGAGCTTTTCGTGTGTGAAGCTGATTGTGGTGCCCAGCGGTCCGGATGCGGCCGATGACTACCTGGTGGAGCACGCGGTGCCCGGCGAACTGGTGATCTGCAGCGATGTGCCGCTGGCCGACCGTTTGGTAAAGAACGGCGTGGCAGCGCTGGACCCGCGAGGCAAGGAGTTCAGCCCGCAGAACATGAGCGAGCGGCTGGCGGTGCGCAACCTGTTCACCGATCTGCGGGAGCAGGGGCAGATGGGCGGTGGCCCACTGCCCCATGGGGACAAGGACAAGCAGGCGTTTGCCAACTCACTGGATCGGATTCTGACGAGGCTGATGAAGGCCTAATCGTTCTCGTGGGTCAGCTCCAGCACTCGGTCCACCAGCTTGTTGATGCCTGACGCCACTTCGCTGATGCGCTTGCCCAGCATGTAGGCCGGGGTGCTCACCAGTTTGCGTGCCTTGTCTTCGACGATATCGTCCACCGCACACACCTGGTGGGTGGCGCCCATCTTGTCCATGGCCGCTGCCGTGTCGGCGTCGTTACCGATGGTGCAGGTCACGCCCGGGCCATAGATCTTCGCCGCCAAGGCTGGCGAGATGCAGATCAGCCCGACTGGCTTGCCCGCTTCGGCAAAGGCTTCGGCCAGTTCCAGCACCTGCGGGTTGACCGTGCACCCGGCGCCTTCCACGGCAAAGTTCGACAGGTTCTTTGCCGCGCCAAAACCGCCGGGCACGATCAGTGCGTCGAAGTCCTCGGCGTTGGCCTCACGAATGTCCTTCACCTCGCCACGGGCAATGCGCGCCGACTCCACCAGCACATTGCGCGACTCAGGCATTTCCTCGCCCGTCAGGTGATTGATCACATGCAGTTGGGCAATGTTCGGCGCAAAGCACTGCACCTCGGCGCCACGTTGGTCCAGACGCAGCAGGGTGATCACGCTTTCATGAACCTCGGCGCCGTCGTACACGCCACAGCCGGAAAGGATCACTGCAATCTTTTTGCTCATGGGCATTTCTCCTGATTCATGGCGTTAAATGTCTACCAATTTGTAACTCGATGCCAATGGGATATTTCGCGGTTACACCTAATCTTGATGTAACAATAATTGACCGGACTTGCCCATGGACTTCGTCCCTTACGCGGTACCGTTTTTCATTGCCTTGATCGTGGTCGAGCTGCTGGCCGACTACCGGCGTGGCCAACGCAACTACCGGGTGGCCGACGCCATCAACAGCCTCAGCACCGGCGTGCTGTCCACCACCACAGGGTTGCTGACCAAAGGTGTGGGCATCCTTACCTACGCCTTCGCGCTCAAGCACCTCGCGATCATCGAGCTGTCGGCCCAAAGCGTCTGGACCTGGGTGTTCGCCTTTGTGTTCTATGACTTCTGCTACTACTGGCTGCATCGTATGGGCCATGAGCGCAACATCCTCTGGGCCGCGCATTCGGTGCATCACCAGAGCGAGGACTACAACCTCAGCACTGCCTTGCGCCAAACAAGCACCGGCTTCCTGCTGAGCTGGATCTTCTACCTGCCGCTGGCCGTGTTGGGCGTGCCGCTGGTGGTGTTTATCAGTGTGGCTTCCCTCAACCTGCTGTATCAATTCTGGGTGCACACACGCCATGTGCCGAAGCTCGGCTGGTACGAGTGGTTTTTCGTTACGCCGTCCAATCATCGGGCCCACCATGCACAGAACGCTCTCTACATGGATCGCAACTACGGCGGGGTGTTCATTATTTGGGACCGCCTGTTCGGCTCCTTTCAGGAAGAAGACGATAACGAGCCGGTGATCTTTGGCGTGACCACGCCATTGGCCAGTTGGAACCCGCTGTGGGCCAACCTGCAGTTTTACGCGCAGTTGTGGAGTGATGCACGGCGTGCTGAGAGCTGGTGGGACAAGCTGCGCATCTGGTTCATGCGCACCGGCTGGCGTCCGGCGGATGTGGCGGCGAAGTACCCGATGGCCAAGCCGGACTTGAGCCAGTTCCGCAAGTTCGAGGTGCCGCTGGATGGGCGCCAACAGATTTACATCGCCCTGCAGTTTGCCGCGTACGTGGGCTTTGGCAGCTATTTGATGAATTTCGGCGAGGGCTTGCCGACCGCCGCCCTGGTGTTGGGCTGGAGCGCGATGGCGTTGGGGTTGTTCACCCTGGGGGTGGCGCTGGAGAATCGCCCGTGGGCGTTGAAGGCCGAGCTGGCACGCCTGGCGCTGAATGTGCCTTTGGTGTGGCTGGCGCCGCTGGTGGGGCTGTGGCCGGCCAGCTCGTTGGGCTGGCTGGGCCTGGTCAGTTACAGCTTGCTCAGCGGCATCGGCCTCTACTGTTGCAGAGACCGGCTTACTCGACTGGCGTCGTAGGCTTTTCGGTTTTTGCAGGTTCGCCTGCCGCCAGGCGAACCTTTTCCGCAGCGCAGGCTTCGCGGGTCAGGCGGGCGTTCTTGATGCGGCGGCGCAGCCACAAGCCCAAGCCCAGTAACAGCAGTGCGCCCAGCACCCACAGCTCATATTTCTTGACGCTGCCCAGCATGCCTTCCAGTACCGCGCCGAAATGGTAAGCCGCAGCCCCTAGCGCAGCGGCCCATACAGCTGCGCCAATTCCGTTCAGCAACAGGTAGCGGCCCGGCGGGTAGCCCGACAAACCGATGGCCACTGGCATCACCGTGCGCAAACCGTAGACAAAACGGAAGCTCAGCACCCAGATGTCCGGGTGCTTGCGGATGTGCTCCAGGGCCTTGTCACCCAGCAGTTGCCAGCGCGGCTTGCGTGCCAACAGTTTGCGGCCGTGCTTGCGCCCCAGGAAGTACCACAACTGGTCGCCGGCGTAGCTGCCGAAAAAGGCAACGACCACCACCAGGTTGATATCCATGTATCCACGGAACGCCAGGAAGCCTGCGAGAACCAGAATGGTTTCGCCTTCGAAGAAGGTGCCTAGGAACAGCGCAAAGTAGCCGAAGTCATGCAGAAATTGTTGAAGCATGGTCTGGGTGCTGGCGAAATGAACGCGCAGCCTACGCCTTCGCGAACATTCATGAAAGTATCGAGATGTGTCACGAAGTGAACAATTCCTACATAAACGACGAATGCGACTACGGGTCGCATGCCGGTTGCCTTACGGTGCATGAGCTCACCACAACTGTAATTCCTTCGTCATAATGGCCGCTTATAACTGTCACGCTCGCCCGTCAAGCCGGGCTCAGGAGTCTGCCGTGAGCTTTACCCCCGCCAACCGCCTGTTTCCCGCCACCCGTCTGCGTCGCAACCGTCGCGATGATTTTTCCCGTCGCCTGGTGCGTGAAAACGTGCTGACGGTGAATGACCTGATCCTGCCGGTGTTTGTGCTGGACGGTGAAAATCGTCGGGAAGCGGTGGCGTCGATGCCGGGCGTGGAGCGCTTGACCCTTGATTTGTTGCTCGAAGAGGCCGCGAACTGGGTTGAACTGGGGATCCCGGCGCTGGCGCTGTTCCCGGTCACGCCGTCTGAACTCAAGTCCCTGGACGCCGCTGAAGCCTGGAACCCGGAGGGTATCGCCCAGCGCGCCACCCGCGCCTTGCGCGAACGCTTTCCGGAACTGGGAGTGATCACCGACGTGGCCCTGGACCCGTTCACCACCCACGGGCAGGATGGCATTCTCGACGAAGAAGGCTATGTTCAGAACGACATCACCGTTGATGCGCTGGTCAAGCAGGCCTTGTCCCACGCCGCAGCGGGCGCCCAGGTAGTGGCACCGTCTGACATGATGGACGGTCGCATCCAGGCGATTCGCGAAGCCCTGGAGCTGGCCGGCCACGTCAACGTGCGCATCATGGCTTACTCGGCCAAGTATGCCAGCGCCTATTACGGCCCGTTCCGCGATGCGGTGGGCTCGGCGCTGAACCTGGGCAAGGCCAACAAGGCCTCGTACCAGATGGACCCGGCCAACAGCCACGAAGCCCTGCACGAAGTGGCGGCGGACCTGGCTGAAGGTGCCGACATGGTCATGGTCAAGCCCGGGATGCCGTACCTCGACATCCTTTATCGGGTCAAAGAGGAATTCAAGGTGCCGACCTTTGTCTATCAGGTCAGCGGTGAATACGCCATGCACATGGCCGCGATCCAGAATGGTTGGTTGAGTGAAGGGGTGATCCTTGAATCCCTGACTGCCTTTAAACGTGCGGGTGCCGATGGCATCCTGACTTACTTCGCCGCCCGCGCCGCCCAATTGCTTAGAGAGCAACACTAGCCCTCACAGGAACACTCGATGAATACCGAAGGACTCACAGAAGTTGCCGTAAAAGACGCTCACCCGGTGGTTGAACAAGTCACCGAGACCCCGCCGGAGCTGGAGCCGGCACCGCCTGCCGTGGTGGCCGAAACGCCTGCCGCCGCACCGGTGCCGGTGGTTGCGATTCCCAACCTGGATGACAGCAGCCTGTACATCCATCGCGAGCTGTCACAACTGCAATTCAACATCCGCGTGCTGGAACAGGCGCTGGATGAGTCCTACCCGTTGCTGGAGCGGCTGAAGTTCCTGCTGATCTTCTCCAGCAACCTGGACGAGTTCTTCGAGATTCGTGTCGCCGGCCTCAAGAAGCAGATCACCTTCGCCCGTGAACAAGCCGGCGCCGACGGCCTGCAACCGCATCAGGCGCTGGCCCGCATCAGCGAGCTGGTGCACGGCCATGTGGACCGCCAATACGCGATCCTCAACGACATTCTGTTGCCGGAACTGGAAAAGCATCACGTCCGCTTCATCCGGCGCCGTCACTGGACCACCAAGATCAAGACCTGGGTGCGCCGCTTCTTTCGCGACGAAATCTCGCCGATCATCACCCCCATCGGTCTCGACCCGACGCACCCGTTCCCGCTGCTGGTGAACAAGAGCCTGAACTTCATCGTCGAGCTGGAAGGTATCGACGCCTTCGGTCGCGATTCCGGCTTGGCGATCATCCCGGCGCCGCGCTTGCTGCCACGGATCATCAAGGTACCGGAAGAAGTGGGGGGCGCTGGCGATAACTATGTATTCCTTTCGTCGATGATCCACGCCCACGCCGATGACCTGTTCCAGGGTATGAAGGTCAAGGGCTGCTACCAGTTCCGTCTGACCCGTAACGCCGACCTGGCGCTGGACTCCGAGGACGTCGAAGACTTGGCCCGCGCCCTGCGCGGCGAGCTGTTCTCCCGTCGCTACGGTGACGCGGTGCGCCTGGAAGTGGCCGATACCTGCCCGAAACACCTGTCCGACTACCTGCTCAAGCAGTTCAACCTGAGCGAGACCGAGCTTTACCAGGTCAACGGCCCGGTGAACCTGACGCGCCTGTTCAGCATCACTGGCCTGGACAGCCACCCGGAGCTGCAATACACGCCGTTCACCCCGCAGATCCCGAAACTGCTGCAGAACAGCGAGAACATCTTCAGTGTGGTGAGCAAGCAGGACATCCTGCTGCTGCACCCTTTCGAGTCCTTCACCCCGGTGGTCGACCTGCTGCGCCAGGCCGCCAAGGACCCGCATGTATTGGCCGTACGCCAAACCCTGTACCGCTCCGGCGCCAACTCCGAAATCGTCGATGCGCTGGTAGACGCCGCGCGTAACGGCAAGGAAGTGACGGCAGTGATCGAATTGCGGGCGCGGTTCGACGAAGAATCCAACCTGCAACTGGCCAGCCGCCTGCAAGCGGCCGGTGCGGTGGTGATCTATGGCGTGGTCGGCTTCAAGACCCACGCCAAGATGATGCTGATCCTGCGCCGTGAAGCCGGCGAGATTGTGCGTTACGCCCACTTGGGCACCGGCAACTACCACGCCGGCAATGCCAAGCTCTACACCGACTACAGCTTGCTGACCTCTGACGACGCCTTGTGTGAAGACGTCGGCAAGTTGTTCAGCCAGCTGATCGGCATGGGCAAGACGCTGCGCATGAAGAAGCTGCTGCACGCGCCGTTCACCCTGAAGAAGGGCATGCTCGACATGATTGCCCGCGAGACCCAGTTCGCCCTCGAAGGCAAGCCGGCGCACATCATCGCCAAGTTCAACTCGCTGACCGATCCGAAGATCATCCGCGCGCTGTACAAGGCCAGTCAGTCGGGTGTGCGTATTGATTTGGTGGTGCGTGGCATGTGCTGCCTGCGGCCGGGCATTGCCGGGGTCTCCCATAACATCCACGTGCGTTCGATCATCGGGCGCTTCCTGGAGCACACACGGGTGTTCTACTTCCTCAATGGCGGCGAGGAGCAGATGTTCCTCTCCAGCGCCGACTGGATGGAGCGCAACCTCGACAAGCGTGTGGAGACTTGCTTCCCGGTAGAAGGCAAGAAGCTGATCATGCGGGTCAAGAAGGAGCTGGAGAGTTACCTCACCGATAACACCCACAGCTGGAGCCTGCAGTCGGACGGGCGCTACGTGCGCAACACCCCGACCGGCAACCAGAACCCGCGCAGCGCCCAGGCGACGTTGCTGGAGAAGTTGGGCAGCCCGATTCTGCCGGTGAACTAAAAACCGACGCAGTCAAAAATGTGGGAGCGGGCTTGCTCGCGAAAGCGGTGGATCAGTCGATGAATCTGTTGACTGACACTCCGCCTTCGCGAGCAAGCCCGCTCCCACATTTGTTTTGTGGCGTTATATAGATCGTTTAGCGCACGTTCAGCGTCAACCCAACCCGCGTCAGCCATTCGGCTTCCTGGGCGAAATCCGCCTGGGTCAGCTGGTTTTCATCCAGCCAGTTCTTCGGGAATACCACGTCCAGGCTGTCGGCATTGGCGCGCAGCACCACCTGCGGCATTTCCTGGGTACCACGGATGTGGTGGAACAGGATCGCGAAGCGCAGCAGCGCACACAGGCGAATCAGCTTGATGCCGTCGGCGCCGAATTCGGCAAACTTGTCCCGGGGGATATTGCGGCGGTGGCCGCGTACCAGCAACGCGAGCATCTGCTGGTCTTCCCGAGAGAAACCCGCCAGGTCCGAGTGTTCGATCAGGTAGGCGCCGTGCTTGTGGTAATGGTAGTGGGCGATGTCCAGCCCCACTTCATGGACCTTGGCTGCCCAGCCCAGCAGTTCACGCCAGACGCCGTCTTCCAGGTCCCAGTCCTCGGCCACCTGGTCAAACGCGTGCAGCGCTTTGCGCTCAACCCGCGCCGCTTGTTCCAGGTCGACGTGGTAACGCTCCATCAACGAGCTGAGGGTGCGTTCACGGACGTCCTCGTGATGATGGCGGCCCAGCAGGTCGTACAGCACGCCTTCACGCAGGGCGCCGTCGCAGTGGTCCATGCGTTGCAGTTCGAGGGCGTCGAAAATAGCTTCGAGAATCGCCAGGCCCGCGGGGAAAATCGTGCGGCGGTCAGGCTTGATGCCGTCAAAATCGATCTTCTCGGCATCCCCCAGCTTGAACAGCTTGCGCTTGAGCCAGGCCAGGCCTTCGGCATTGACCTCGCCAGTGCCGTGGCCGCCGGCCTTGAGCGCCAGACCGATGGCGCGAATGGTACCGGACGAGCCGATGGCCTCATCCCAGGTCAGGCGGTGCAGGGCGTGCTCGATGCTCATGATCTCCAGCCGCGCCGCCGTATAAGCCTGGGCGTAGCGGGCCGGGGTGATCTTGCCATCCTTGAAATAGCGCTGGGTGTAGCTGACGCAGCCCATCTGCAGGCTTTCGCGCAGCAACGGTTCGAAACGCTGGCCAATGATGAACTCGGTACTGCCCCCGCCGATGTCGGCCACCAGGCGCTTGCCCGGTGTGTCGGCCAGGGTGTGGGACACGCCGAGGTAGATGAGGCGCGCTTCCTCACGGCCGGAGATGACTTCTACGGGGTGGCCGAGTATGTCCTCGGCACGGCGGATGAATTCGCCGCGGTTGCGGGCTTCGCGCAGGGCGTTGGTGCCGACGATCCGCACGGCGCCCGGGGGCATGCCGTTGATCAGTTGGGCAAAGCGCTTCAGGCAATCGAGCCCGCGCTGCATGGATTCTTCATTGAGCTGACGCTCATCGTCGATCCCGGCAGCCAGTTGCACTTTCTCGCCGAGCCGCTCAAGGATGCGGATTTCGCCGTTCTGGGCCTTGGCCACGACCATGTGAAAGCTGTTGGAGCCCAGGTCGATGGCGGCGATCAGGGACAGATTCTTGGCTTGGGATTGCGGCATGGTTAAGGGGTCTCGGTCGATAACCTCGACATCGTGCCACGATCAACCGCTGGCGCCAACGCGAAGTGCCAGAGTAATTTTTCCAGCATGGCTATGGGATGGGCGAGCTGCCGTTGTAGGAAATGATCGTTCACCTTGTATTACTAAGTTAATAGTTAATGTAATCCAAGTTTGTGAAAGCCAGCACTTACTGGGGTAGTTGATAGTTCCTACACGGTTTTATATTCATCCTGACCGATTTTGTGCTCGCTCGCACAACGGCGCCGGAAACTTCAAGGCGATAGAGCTGATGGTTCATACGAGGATTGCAATTTTTTCCGGCTTTATTGTGGAATTGATATGCCGATACTTCGATTCGGCGTTTGTGCCGTGGCGGTATTTATTTATGGGTCAGAACGTCGTGCAACATGAACTTACCCGCGTGGATGAGGGGCAGTGATCGTTTCTGGCCATCTGTAATTAGCCATATCTCATTGAAGGGTAAATATCTTATGAAGAAAAATGTTGCTGTATTGGTAGGCATGTTTGTAGCTGTTGCAGGTCTGAGCGCGCAAGCCGCCGATCTTCGTGTCAAGGGCACCATCGCGCCCAGCAGCTGCAGTTTCACAATTACTAACTCTGTTATTGATTACGGGGCTATCAATCCGAGTACCTTGAGCCCCACTAACTATACCAAGTTGGCCACCAAGACCACACCGTATGCAATCAGGTGCGGTAGCAATGTAAAGACCAAGGTCGGAATCAAGGCCGTGGATAACCGTGCCAGCAGCCGTATCTCGAACCTGATGGTCAGTCAGTTCGGTGCGCCTTACACCGATACCTATAACTACGGCTTGGGCACGACCGCAAGAGCGCAAAAAATAGGCGGTTACGTTGTGCATCTGCGTAATTCTGTCGCTGATGGCCGGGCGGTAAACGTTCTTACCAGTAGCAATAATGGTACGAGTTGGGTGCAGGGCGGGGCGGCTTTGGGGCAAGGCGCGAATATTGCCGCATGGCACACTGGCACCAATACGCCAATCCAACTGAATACACTGGCCGGGAATCTGGAAATTCAGGCAGTTATCAATAAAACCTCTGAACTTGATATGACGAGTCAAATCACTCTTGATGGTCAGGCGACCCTGGAACTGCGTTACCTCTAAGAATCATTTGAATTGAGTCGATGCAGGTTGGGGCTGGTAGTTGCTTGCCAAAGCTTGCGTCGACTGGTTTGTAATCTTGAGGTAATGGGAAGGTTGGTCAATGACTAAGTTGAGATTCAAAGTTCTTGCGCCTTTGTATATTTGTTTGAAAATGGTGTTTGCTGCTGATGTATGGGCAGATGGTATGCGTCCTGAAACAACCGTTATTGTGCTGAACGAGTCGGAGGGTGAAGTCAGCATCAACGTATCTAATACCGATGGAGGCCCCGCCTTACTTCATTCGACGATCGAAGATATTCCTGAGGACCTTGAGCCGTTGGTGCTTATAACGCCGCCTGTTGCACGAGTCGATGCAGGAGAGCAGCAGATGGTGAGGTTCCTGGCAATTGGCAAGGAGCCGCTCAAGACACAGCGTTTGAAGCGCGTGTCTTTCGAGGGCGTTCCTCAGACGCGACCCGGTTCGGGTGCGACCATCGGTATCAGCCTTCGGCAGAATTTGCCCCTGATCCTGCACCCCAAAGGCTTGCCTCGAAATGAAGCACCCTGGGAGCTACTGACCTGGCAACTGCAGGCCAGCACTCTGATCGTGCGCAACGACAGTCCGTATGTGGTCCGACTGGGCACTGAAGTGAAGGTCAATCCGCAAAAAATTCAAGCCATCCTTCCTCGCGCCTATATCTTGCCGGGCGAAGTGTTGAGGGTTGACCTGAAGAAGGCCTTACCGGACGCCACTTCAGTGACCCTCGAGCCGGCCACCATCTATGGATTTACCGTCGACAGCTACGACGCATTACTCCTAGCCAATGCGCCTTGACCGGTCATGAGAAAAGTCAAAAGAGTTCCCAGCGCAGTCAGTAAAAAGCTATCTAAAACCAAGCGTGACGATGAGCGATTCAGGCGTAATGGCCTGGTGTGTGTGGCGATCCTGTCGGGGATGGCTGAGCAGGCTTACGCTGCCCAGCCCGGCACCCAGTTGCTGGGGTTCGACCTGGCGACCTTACAGGCTCGCGGCATTGACCCCGGCGTCGCTCGTTATTTCCGTAGCGCTGCGCGTTTCACCGAAGGCGTGCGCGTTGTCGGGCTGACGGTGAATGGTGACCGGGTCGGGCTGGCGGATGTGCGTTTCAATCATGAAGGCGATTTGTGTTTCACCCGTGGTTTGCTCGACCGAGCGGGCTTGCAAGTGCCTTCCCGGGTACTGAACAAAGACGCAGCGGTTGACCAGGCTTGCCATGACTTTCTCTCTGAGTATCCCAATACGGTCGCAACGTTACGCCCGGGAAGCGAGGAAGTATTCCTGGTAGTGCCTACCCAGGCGTTGCGCGAACTGCAACGCGGGTCTGGCCACTACTCCCGGGGCGGTACCGCAGGGATGCTCAACTATGACCTGCAGGGCAGTAATAGCCATTCGCGGGAGGACACCAGCCGTTATTTCTCCGCTTCGACAGAAGCAGGGTTCAACTTCGGAGACTGGATTGCACGTAGTCGCCAGCTGTACGTCTCCAGCGATGGGCGCTCCACTACCGAGCATCTGTTTGCCTATGCGCAACGTGATTTAGTGCCATTGGCTTCTACGTTCCAAGTGGGGCAGATATCCGGCATCAGCCCGGTATTTGGCGGTGTGCAACTGTTGGGCGCGCAGTTGTTTCCCGACGGGATCGCGAGCAGTTCGAGCAGCGGTGGCGTGGTGGTCGAGGGTGTAGCCGTCAGCCAATCACGGGTTGAAGTGCGTCAATCAGGCGCCCTGATTTACACCACGGTGGTGCCCGAAGGCCCCTTTTCATTGAGCAATTTACCTTTGCTCAATGGCACAAGTGACCTTCAGGTCAGCGTCATCGATACACGAGGGGCACAACGTAGCTTCGTGGTACCGGCTGCGTCTTTTCGCGCGGCGGTACCGGTCAGGGCGGGTTATACGGCTGGGCTGGGCAAGGTGCGTGATGTGGACCGCAGTGGCGCCAAAGAGCCTGTGCTCGGAATGGCCAGCGGAACCTGGGCATTTGGCAAGAGCAGCGCCTTCAGCTCCGGGGTGCAGGGCACCGATAACTACAATTCGGTGGGCTTTGCGCTGGACACCGGCTTTGGCGAACGTTTTTCCCTGGGGCTGCGCAACAACCTTGCGCGGGACCGTAAGAAAAAGATCCAGGGCGCGCGCAATAGCGTTTCCGTGGGAAGCACGTTGCCTGGCAACGTACAGGTTTCGCTGAGCGCCACTACTCAAACCCCAGGCTATCGTGAGGTACTCGATACCGTGCGCACTGCCGCTGGCGAGGCCCGGGAAGCGCGGTTTAAAAGTCAGTACACCGCGGGCTTCAGTTGGGCTGCACGGGAGTTTGGCGAGTTTTCGTTGGGCTATTCCCGGGCGGCTCATTTCAATAGCAGGACCACCCAAAACGTCTACGGCTCATGGAGCAAGGACTTCAGGTACGCGAACGTGGGTGTGACGGTGGACTCGCAGGTGGGTACGTCGGGTGCTGCCCGGAGCGATAAGGAAGGCGTCGGGGTTCGCTTGCAGCTCACCGTGCCGCTGGGCCGCGAGCGGTCCCTCAGCTCTGTTGCACGACACCAAGGTCGTCGATCCAGTATTGGTACCACGTATAACGAACGTGTGGATGAGACCCTGAACTATGAGCTTCGTGGCGAGAGAGACTTAAGGGGCGATCATGAGCAGGCCGTGGGCGGCTGGGTTAATACGTTGTCGCGTTATACCCAGGTCGGTGCGGGCATTGATCGGGACGGCTCCAGTACACGCTACAGCGGGCAATTGCAGGGCGCCGTGGTTGCCCATGACCGGGGCGTGACCTTTACGCCGTATCGGGTCGAGGATACGTTCGGCGTTGCCTCGGCCGGGGATATTACCGGGGCTCGTATCAGCACTCCCCAAGGGCCTGTGTGGACTGATCGCTGGGGCATGGCGGTGCTTCCCGGGCTGCCCGCCTATCAAGTCAGCCAGCTTGAAATAGAAGGCAAGTCCTTGCCGCGGCAGGTGGATATCAAGAACGGTACGAAAGTGCTGGAGGCCGGGCGAGGTTCATTCAGCAAGGTCGACTTCGAGGTGGTTAAAGTTCGACGCGTGCTACTGAGGGCCACTGATACAGCTGGCGAGCCTCTGCCCCAGGGTGCATCGGTGTTGGGCGCAGGTAATGCATTCCTGACCAACGTAGTCGCAGACGGCATGATTTTCCTGAGCAATATCGATAGCGCGCAAACCCTCACGGTGTCATCGCCAAGCGGGGCTTTGTGCACACTTCAACTCGACCTGGCGGAGCAATCTTATGATGAGCGACCCTACGAAACCGCCTCAGCGACCTGCCGTTAAGGTAGGCGCTGCAGGCGTGCTGTCCTGCCTGTTGATGGCGGGCGAGGCCTATGCCGCAGAATGTCGTCTGTCGTTGAGCCGGCAAGAGGTTGATCTTGGCGCCTTGCGCCATGGTGGGCAGGCTGCTGCGCAAGGCGTACTTTTTGGTAAGCGCACGGTGCATTTGAATGTGGTGTGCCCGCAGGACACGCTCATCGCCCTGCGTTTTCGAGGCGTACCCGCTGTGGGCCAAGGCTTCAAGTTTGGCGAGCAGGGGTATTTCAACCTTAGCCTTCAGCAGGCGGTGCTGGACGGCAGGCCCGCGGAGTTGGCCCCGATGCATAATCGGGCCGAGCGAAGCGGCCAACTGCTGCCGGACCAGACCATGGTGGTGCTGGCAGCCGGACTGCCCGTCGTGGGTCGCGTGTTTTCGGCTCAGGTGCAGGTCGACACTTATCTCTTCGACACGACCACCGCCGTGCGCGACAAAACCGTGCTGGAGGGCGGTGGGCGTTTTGAGCTGGTGCCAGCTGGCTGACGGCTCAGTCGGGTGTCTCTGTCGAGCCGATAAAGTTGGCCAGTTCGGCGGTCTGCGGGTTGGCAAACAGGGTTTTCGGGTCACCCACTTCATGCACCTTGCCCTGGTGCATGAACACCAGCTTGTCCCCCACTTCCCGGGCAAAACGCATCTCGTGTGTGACCATGATCAGTGTCATGCCATCCTTGGCCAATTGGCGCACCACGCTGAGTACTTCGTTGACCAGTTCCGGGTCCAGGGCCGAGGTGATTTCATCACACAGCAACACCTTGGGTGACATGGCCAGCGCCCGGGCGATAGCTACCCGCTGCTGTTGGCCGCCGGACAAACGATCGGGGAAGGCGTCGAACTTCTCTCCCAGCCCGACCCGCTCCAGCATCTGCCGCGCCAGTTGCGCGGCCTTGGCTTTCGGCACTTTCTGCACCACTTGTGGCGCAAGCATGACGTTTTCACCCACCGTCAGGTGCGGGAACAGGTTGAACTGCTGGAACACCATGCCGACCTTTTGCCGCAAGCTGCGCAGGTCGGCGCGGGCGGCGTCGAGGTATTCGCCGTCGACTTCAATCACTCCATCGTTGATCGACTCCAGGCCATTGAGGGTGCGCAACAAGGTGGATTTGCCCGAGCCGCTTCGACCAATGATCGCCACCACCTGGCCTTCTTCGACACTTAAGTCGATGCCCTTGAGTACATGGTGATCGCCGTAATACTTATGCAGGGCGGAAATTCTAAGCAGAGGCATGCAGTCTCCTTTCCAGGTAGCGCGCACTGAGGGACAAGGGGTAGCAGAGCAGGAAGTAACCGAGCGCCACCAGGCCATAGACCATGAAGGGTTCGAAGGTCGCGTTGGCGAGCATGCCGCCGGTCTTGGTCAGCTCGGTGAAGCCGATGATCGAGGTCACGGCGGTGCCTTTGACCACTTGCACCGAGAAGCCCACGGTCGGCGCCACGGCAATGCGCAGGGCTTGGGGCAGGATCACGTAGCGCAGTTGTTCAAGCGGTTTGAGGGCCAGGCTCGCGGACGCTTCCCATTGCCCGTGGGCGATGGAGTCGACACAGCCACGCCAGATCTCGGCCAGGTAGGCGCTGGTGAACAGGGTCAAGGCAATCGCTGCCGCCAGCCAGGGCGAAATGTCCACGCCGAGCAAGGCGATGCCGAAGAACACCAGGAACAACTGCATCAACAGCGGCGTGCCCTGGAACAGTTCGATGTAGGTGCGTGCAACGTTGCGCGGGAAGGCTTTGCTGCTGATACGCAGGGTCATCACCAACAAGCCGATCACGCCGCCGCCGATAAACGCCACCAGCGACAGCAACAGCGTCCACTGCAAGCCGGTGAGCAGGTTGCGCACGATGTCCCAGAACGAAAAATCACTCATCGGGCGTTCCTCATGACATAGCGCCGGCCGATCCAGTTCAGCAATTGGCGGATCATCAGCGCCATGCACAGGTAGACCAAGGTGGTCAGTGCATAGGTTTCAAAAGCACGGAAGTTGCGTGACTGGATAAAGTTGGCGGCGAAGCTCAGCTCTTCGGTGGCGATCTGAGAACAGACCGCGGAACCGAGCATCACGATGATGATTTGGCTGCTCAGGGCCGGCCAGACCTTGCCCAGCGCGGGCAGCAACACCACATGGCGGAACGCCTCGAAACGCGTCATCGCCAGCGCGGCCGCCGCTTCCAGTTGCCCGCGCGGGATCGCCTGGATCCCGGCGCGGATGATCTCCGTGGAGTACGCCCCCAGGTTGATCACCATCGCCAGCACCGCCGCCTGCCATTCGGTGATTTTCAAACCAAGGGACGGCAGGCCGAAGAAGATGAAAAACAACTGCACCAGGAATGGCGTGTTGCGGATCAACTCGACGTACACCCCGAAGATCCAGCTGAACGGCTGGATCTTCCACGCCCGCACCACGGCGCCGACGATTCCCAGCGCCACGCCCAGTACTGCACCGATGGCGGTCAGCTCGAGGGTGAACAGCGCGCCGCGCAGCAACAGATCGGTATTGGCCAGAACCGGCACAAAGTCGAATTGATAGGCCATAGCTAACCCTCGTTACCGCGATCAGAGATCAGCCGGCAGCGGCTCTTTAAGCCACTGCATTGCGTTCTTTTCCAGGCTGCCGTCGGCTTTGGCCGCGACCAGGATCTGGTTGACCTTGTCCAGCAGCGCCGGCTCGTTCTTGTTTACGCCCACATAGACTGGCGAGTCCTTGAGCTTCACTTTCAGTGCCGGTACGCGCTTGGGGTTGCGCTCGCTGATGGCCACCATCACCACGTTGCCGCTGGCGATCAGGTCCACCTGGCCGGCGAGGTAGGCGGCGATGGTCGAATTGTTGTCTTCAAAGCGCTTGATCGTTGCCTCTTTAGGCGCGACGGCGGTCAGCTCGATGTCTTCGATGGCGCCGCGGGTCACGCTGATGGTCTTGCCCTTGAGGTCGTCAACGGTGCTGATCGGCGCATCTGGCGGGCCGAATACGGCGAGGTAGAACGGCGCGTAGGCCTTGGAGAAGTCGATGACCTTTTCGCGCTCGGCGTTCTTGCCGAGGCTGGAAATTACCAGGTCGACCTTGCCGGTGGTGAGGAACGGGATGCGGTTGGTGCTGTTGACCGGGGTCAGTTCAAGCTTGACCTTGAGCTGGTCGGCCAGCAGTTTTGCGGTGTCGATATCCAGCCCGCGAGGCTTCATGTCCGGGCCGACCGAGCCGAACGGCGGGAAATCCTGAGGCACGGCCACCTTGAGGGTGCCACGGGCGACGATATCGTCCAGACCGTTGGCCTGGGCGGGCGGCTGGCTCAGCATCAGGCTGGCAAACAGGGCAGTGAGCAGGGCGCTGCAACGCTTGGTCATGGCAACTCTCCGAAAGGGACGAAAGGATTTTCTGAGTTTTGCCAGTGCACAGCCCATGCCAGCACTGTCTTAATTCGCTGGAAGGCCGGTAACTGTTGAGTTCTGGCGGTCTTACTGGTCTGAACAGTTACCGCGTTTTCTGCACCCTTTTCGAGCGCCTTCAAAACCCCGCGAGCTCCTTTGGGGCGTGGCTTGCCGGGCGCTGCGAATAGCTTTACAACTAGTCGCTCAGTTGACAAAAACTCGAGTTTTTATGAATTCCATCGCCCAAGCCGTACCGGAAGTGGCGCTACAGGCCATCCGCAAGTTGATCGCTGACGAAGGCTTCGGGCCGGGCGATGCATTGCCCTCCCAGCGCGATCTGGCGCTGCAATTGGGTGTGAGCCGGGCCTCGTTGCGCGAAGCCTTGTCGTCCCTCAGTGCGTTAGGCGTGGTGAGTGTGCAGCCGGGAAAGGGCGTGTTTGTGCAAGCGGCCGAGGAGCTTCCGGGTTTGGCCTGGCCGTTTACGGCGCAGGCAACGCCGCTGGATATCTTCCAATTGCGCTACGCCCTGGAAGGCTTTGCCGCGGGGCTGGCGGCGGTGACGCTGACCACCGATGAGCTGGATAGCCTGGAAGACAATGTCGAGGCGATGCGCAAGGAGCTCAAGGCCGGCGACTTTGAAGCCGCGGCCCGGCTGGACTTCGAATTCCACCAGCGCATCCTGCTGGCCAGCGGCAATCAGGCGATGGTGAATATTCTCAGTGCCAGCGCCGAGGTGTTTCTGGAGAGTCAGAAGCTACCGTTCATCCGGCCGGAGCGGGCCATGGAGACCTGGCAGGAGCACCGCAAGATCCTCCGTGCGCTGGCCCGGCGCGCCAGCGGGGCGGCCCAGAAAAGCATGCAGGAACACGTACGTAACGCAGCGCTGCGCACCGGCATTGCGTTCATGACTCCCGTGACCCCATGAATTGGGCTATACCCAAACTCATGCACCACCATAGCAAGAGTCAATCAGCTGCGGCTTCCTGAACGCGGGAAGGGCGGCTATGATGGGCAACGTTTTTTTTGCTTACAACCCGGAGACATCCATGAGCAACGATCTTATCAAGCACGTCACCGACGCGACCTTTGAGGCCGAAGTACTGAAGGCCCAGGGCCCGGTGCTGGTTGACTACTGGGCTGAGTGGTGCGGTCCTTGCAAAATGATCGCTCCGGTCCTGGACGACATTGCCACCACTTACGAAGGCAAGTTGACCATTGCCAAGCTGAACATCGACGACAACCAGGAAACCCCGGCCAAGCACGGCGTGCGTGGTATCCCAACCCTGATGCTGTTCAAGAACGGCAATGTCGAGGCCACCAAGGTCGGCGCGCTGTCGAAGTCCCAGCTGCAAGCTTTCCTCGACGCCAACATCTAAGCGTCCTCAAAAGGCCCCGCAAATTGCGGGGCTTTTTCGTGAGACAGGGCTAGACGCTCTGAAATTCAGGTGGTACATTCGGCCCCGCACTGGTTTCTCCACTGCCCCCTGCAAGCCGTCGCCGACGCTCTCCTTTTCGATTAGTACGCGATCCTGTCGCCTTCTCTGCGGCGCGGCCTCATTAAGCCAAAAGCTTAATTTCCCCCCCTCCATAAATGATTACGTCATTCCTATATGAATCTGACTGAACTCAAGCAAAAGCCGATTACCGAACTGCTCGAATTGGCCGAACAGATGGGCATAGAAAATATGGCCCGTTCGCGCAAGCAGGACGTGATTTTCTCCCTGCTCAAAAAGCACGCGAAAAGCGGCGAGGAAATCTCCGGTGATGGCGTGCTGGAGATTCTCCAGGACGGCTTCGGCTTCCTCCGCTCTGCAGACGCTTCCTATCTCGCCGGCCCAGACGATATCTACGTCTCGCCGAGCCAGATCCGTCGCTTCAACTTGCGCACCGGTGACACCATCGTTGGCAAGATCCGCCCTCCAAAGGAAGGCGAGCGTTATTTCGCCCTGCTCAAGGTCGACACGATCAACTACGATCGTCCCGAGAACGCGAAAAACAAGATTCTCTTCGAGAACCTGACCCCGCTGTTCCCGACCGTGCGCATGAAGATGGAAGCCGGTAACGGTTCCACCGAAGACCTGACCGGTCGTGTCATCGACCTGTGCGCCCCGATCGGCAAAGGCCAGCGCGGCCTGATCGTGGCCCCGCCGAAAGCCGGTAAGACCATCATGCTGCAGAACATCGCAGCGAACATCGCCCGTAACAATCCTGAAGTTCATCTGATCGTGTTGCTGATCGATGAGCGTCCGGAAGAAGTAACCGAAATGCAGCGCACCGTGCGCGGCGAAGTGGTTGCCTCGACGTTCGATGAGCCGCCAACCCGCCACGTGCAGGTTGCCGAAATGGTGATCGAGAAGGCCAAGCGCCTGGTCGAACACAAGAAAGACGTGGTGATTCTGCTCGACTCCATCACCCGTCTGGCCCGTGCCTACAACACCGTGATCCCGAGCTCCGGCAAAGTGCTCACCGGTGGTGTCGATGCCCACGCCCTGGAGAAACCGAAACGTTTCTTCGGCGCTGCGCGGAACATCGAAGAAGGCGGCTCGCTGACCATCATCGCCACCGCGCTGGTTGAAACCGGCTCGAAGATGGATGAAGTGATCTACGAAGAGTTTAAAGGTACCGGCAACATGGAACTGCCTTTGGACCGCCGTATCGCTGAAAAGCGTGTGTTCCCGGCCATCAACATCAACCGCTCCGGCACACGCCGTGAAGAGTTGCTGACCGCCGACGACGAACTGCAGCGTATGTGGATCCTGCGCAAGCTGCTGCACCCGATGGATGAAGTGGCTGCCATCGAGTTCCTGATCGACAAGCTGAAAACCACCAAGACCAACGACGAGTTCTTCCTGTCGATGAAGCGCAAGTAACACGACGCTTCGGTCAAAAAGGATGGCGCCCCATGGGGCGCCATTTTTTTTGTTTCTGGAAAGGGAGGTTTGGCCTTAGTGTGTGTCTGTTTAGAAACAAAATCGTGGGTGTGACTACACTCGCTGTCAATCTGATCAGGCAAACAACAAGATTTATGACCATTCTCGCTTATCGCAGGGATATTGACGGCCTGCGTGCCATAGCCGTTCTCGCTGTTGTACTGTTTCATTTTGGTGTACCGGGCTTCACCGGCGGCTTTGTCGGTGTTGATGTATTTTTCGTGATCTCCGGTTACTTGATCACCTCGATCATCTGGCGTGAGCGTGAGGCCGGACGCTTCAGTTTTGTCGGCTTCTGGGCCCGGCGAGCGCGGCGTATCCTGCCGGCACTGTTTGTGATGATGCTCGGCACGCTGGTGGTGGGCTGGTTTTTGCTGGCGCCCAAGGATTACAGCGAGTTGGGGCGCTCGATTCACAACCAAGTGGTGTTTATCTCCAACCTGTTTTTCATGCGCCAGGACGGCTACTTTGATGTGGCCTCCGACATCAAGCCGTTGCTGCATACCTGGTCATTGTCGGTTGAAGAGCAGTTCTACATTCTTTTTCCTCTGTTGCTGACAGTGCTGTCGAGCCGGCTCAAACACTGGCGTGCGGCGCTGTTTGTGTTGTTGCTGGTGTCGTTCGGGATGAGTACGTGGGCGGTGGCCCACGCTCCGGAAAGGGCCTTTTTCCTGCTGCAGATGCGTGCCTGGGAACTGTTGGCGGGCGCAATGCTGGCGGTTATGCCTGTACGCCAGTACCGCGCGAGCCCGGCATTGGCGCAGGTCGTCAGCCTTGCCGGTCTTGGCCTGATCCTGCTGGCGGTCTTCGCCTATGACCCAAGCACGCCGTTTCCCGGCGCCGCAGCGCTGTTGCCGGTGGTGGGCGTGGTCTGCCTGATTTGGGCCAACGGCCAGCAAGCCACCCTGGCGAGCAAGCTGCTGGGTAGCCGATTGCTGGTGGGGATCGGCCTGATCTCCTACTCTTGGTACCTGTGGCATTGGCCGGTCTACGTGTTCGGCAAGTACGCCAGTGTCGATGGCCTGGGGCCATGGGAGCTTGGTGCGCTGTTTGTGTTGAGCCTGGTGCTGGGTTACGGATCCTGGCGATTCGTCGAGGCGCCGTTCCGTGAGCGTCGGTTGTTGGCAGGGCGCAAGCAAATCCTGGTGGTGGCGGGTATCGCGCTGCTGGCGGTGGGGCTGCTCGGCAAAGGCCTGGTCTGGACAAAGGGGTTGCCTTGGCGCCTGTCGCCCGAGGCGCTTCAATTTGCCCAGGCGCGCGAGTGGAGCCCGGACCTCATGGCCTGCCTGGTGGACGGGGGTAAAAATCGCCATCATGGATTTTGTCATTTCGGACCTCAGTCTGCGCCGACACGCGCGTTGGTATGGGGCGATAGCCATGCCACGGCGCTGGTTCCGGCGTTGCGAGACGGCGCGAGCAAGTACGGTGTCAGCGTCACCCAGGCAGGTTATGCCGGTTGCCTGCCGTTTAATCGCAAGGAAAGCGTTCCGGGCTGCTTGACCTTTAACCAGCAGGTCACGCAACTGCTCGGCAAGGAAACCTTTAGCGACGTGGTGCTGGTGGCGCGCTGGAGCCTGTATGTCTATGGGCAGCGCGATGGTGACACCGAGGCTTCGTTGCTGGACCCGGCGACCGGAACCTATGACCGGGCCTTCGCCGAGCGGCGCTTCGCTGAAAGTTTGGGCGCCCTTGTGCAGCAATTGCGCGCCAGCGGCCATCGGGTGTGGCTGGTCAAGGAAGTCCCCCTGCAGGAATTCAATCCGCCTTACCGCCTCAGTCGCCTGGCGATGCTTGGCCGTCCCACCGACAAAGAAGGCATGCCCCTGGCTGATCACCTCCAGCGCCAGGCCTATATCAGCAGCGTATTCGAGCGCATCGCGGCGGCTGACCCCGGGGTGAAGGTAATGGATCCGGCGCCTAAGCTATGCAGTGCGAATGACTGGTGTCGCGTGGAACTGGACGGTCAGTCGCTGTACACCGACGACAATCACCTCTCGGCGGTCGGCTCGCGGTATGTCGAGGCGTTCCTTGAACCGTTGTTCAAAGCCTTGCGCAATGAAACCCAGGCTTCGGCTCTTTGAGTCTGTGTCGTCGGCAATGCTGCTCAATAAGCTGCCAGCGACCGTAAGAGCAGGTAGGATGTACGCCTATTTTACGGGTGGCATGGTTAATGAAATTCAAGGATCTTCGGGATTTCGTGCAGCAACTTGAGCAGCGCGGAGAGTTGAAACGTATCCAGGTGCCGATTTCCCCGGTCCTGGAGATGACTGAGATTTGCGACCGCACCTTGCGTAACAAGGGCCCGGCGCTGCTGTTCGAAAACCCGGTGGGCTTTGATATTCCGGTGCTCGGCAACCTGTTCGGCACCCCTGACCGCGTTGCGTTTGGCATGGGCGCCGAGTCCGTCAGCGAACTGCGCGAGATCGGCAAGCTGCTGGCCTTCCTCAAGGAGCCTGAGCCACCCAAGGGTCTGAAAGACGCCTGGTCGAAGCTGCCAATCTTCCGCAAGATCATCGCCATGGCTCCCAAGGTCGTAAAAGACGCGGTATGCCAGGAAGTGGTCATCGAAGGCGATGATGTCGACCTCGGCATGCTTCCCGTGCAGACCTGCTGGCCTGGCGACGTCGGCCCGCTGATCACCTGGGGCCTGACCGTCACCAAAGGCCCGAACAAGGACCGCCAGAACCTCGGCATCTACCGTCAGCAAGTGATTGGCCGCAACAAGGTCATCATGCGCTGGCTGAGCCACCGTGGCGGCGCGCTGGATTTCCGTGAGTGGTGCGAAAAGCATCCCGGCAAGCCATTCCCTGTTTCGGTGGCCCTGGGCGCTGACCCGGCGACCATCCTCGGCGCCGTTACGCCAGTGCCCGACAGCCTCTCCGAGTACGCTTTCGCCGGTCTGTTGCGCGGTAACCGCACCGAGTTGGTGAAATGCCGTGGTAATGACCTGCAAGTGCCGGCCACCGCCGAAATCATCCTTGAAGGCGTGATTCACCCCGGTGAGATGGCCGATGAAGGCCCGTACGGCGACCACACCGGCTACTACAACGAAGTCGACAGCTTCCCGGTGTTCACCGTCGAGCGCATCACCCACCGAATCAAGCCGATCTACCACAGCACCTACACCGGCCGTCCGCCGGATGAGCCGGCGATCCTCGGCGTGGCGTTGAACGAAGTGTTTGTACCGATCCTGCAAAAGCAGTTTCCGGAAATCACCGACTTCTACCTGCCGCCCGAAGGCTGCTCGTACCGCATGGCCATCGTGACGATGAAGAAGTCGTACCCCGGCCACGCCAAGCGGGTAATGCTGGGTGTGTGGTCGTTTTTGCGACAGTTCATGTACACCAAGTTCGTTATTGTCACCGACGACGACATCAACGCCCGGGACTGGAACGACGTGATCTGGGCCATCACCACGCGCATGGACCCCAAGCGCGACACGGTGATGATCGATAACACGCCGATCGACTACCTCGACTTTGCCTCGCCGGTATCGGGCCTCGGCTCGAAAATGGGCCTGGATGCCACCCATAAATGGCCGGGTGAAACCACCCGCGAATGGGGCCGTGTGATCGTCAAGGACGAAGCGGTAACTGCCCGTGTGGATGCGCTCTGGAAAGAATTAGGAATAGATTGATGCGTGTAACCCTGCAGCCTTCCGGTGCGGTACTTGAACTGACGCCTGGCGAGCGGATTCTCGAGGGCGCGCGACGCTTGGGCTACGATTGCCCCCAGGCGTGCCGCAATGGTGTGTGCCACGTATGTGCAGCGCTGCTGGTGGAAGGCCGGGTGCAGCAAGCCGGTGAGGTGCGTGACCATGGCGAGTTCTATACCTGCATTGCCGAACCGCTGGAAGATTGCATTGTGTTGTGGGATGGCGTGCTGGCGCCGGGAGAGTTGCCGGTGCGCAAATTGTCTTGCCAACTGAGTGAATGCGTTGAAGTGGGCGGTGATGTGTGGCGCGTGCGCCTGCGGGCTCCGGCCGGCAAGGCAGTGCGTTACCACGCCGGGCAATACCTGATGATCGAACGGGAAAACGGCGAGAAGTCGGCGTTCTCCCTGGCCTCGGCACCCCATGCCGGGCGCGAGCTGGAATTGCACGTACTGGCCCGGGAAGACAGCGCCCGCAGCCTGCTGGAGCAGTTGCAGCGCAACCAGATGGCGCGCATCGAAATGCCGTTTGGCGATACTCACCTGGCCGAACTGCCCGACGGGCCGCTGGTGCTGATCGCCGCCGGTACAGGCATGGCCCAGATGCACAGCCTGATCGAACACTGTCGCGCCAGTGGTTTCAAGCACCCGGTGCATCTGTATTGGGGTGTACGTCGACCGGAAGATTTCTACGAGATCGAGCACTGGGACCAGTGGCTGCAACTGCCCAACCTGTTCCTGCACAAAGTGGTCAGCGACCTGTGCGGCTGGGAAGGGCGCTGCGGGTTGCTGCATGAAGCTGTGTGCGAAGACATCAGCGACCTCAAGGCCGTGCATGTCTACGCCAGCGGCTCACCGGCGATGATCTATGGCACCCTGGATGCGTTGGTCGAGGCTGGCATGGATGCGCACCAGATGCGTGCTGACGTATTCGCCTACGCGCCTCGTCCGTAACATGTGGCGAGGGAGCTTGCTCCCGCTGGGCTGCGTAGCAGCCCCAAAACAGTCGCTGTGTTCTATCTGAAAGACCGCATGAACTTCAGGGGCCGCTTCGCGACCCAGCGGGAGCAAGCTCCCTCGCCACAGAAGCCCTTCAGCGGCTCAATCAGAAACGAACGCCCGTCGTCACCATCGCCGCATTAAACCCGAGCAACACCAACTCGGCGGCAACCGGCCCGTAGTGAGTGCCCACGGACGGGATGATCACCGGCGCCACTCCCAGTCCATTCAGCGGAATCTTGTCGCGGTACTTGCCGCGATAGCCCTGGATCACGCCGCCAGTGAGCTTCAAGTACACCGGATAATCGGTCATGTCGTAGCGTTTGCCGGCGTAGGCGTAGTACGACCGCTGTCTGAACGAGTTGCGAAATGTCGCCCCGCCATACACCAGGCCTGACGCTTCATTGCGCTCCAGGCCGATCAGGTCCTGATTGTTGTTGTGGTCCTTGTCCGGCGCAAAGTGCCGGGTGTAGACACTTGTCTGGGCGTACCAGAAGCCTTTTTCGTCTTGGCTGGGTGCTTCCACCGCCAGGGCGGTGGTGGCCTGTGCCAGGAGCAGCAGGCTGGAAAGTCGGTATTTCATGGTGCGACCTCGATAGTCGGTTCGGTTGTCGGCTAAGTGGGTCGTGATGAGTTCGTATTTTGACGGCTCCCAGCGCCTCTAGGCTGAACGTGCGCTGAAACTACAGGGATTGAGGCGGCCAATCCTGATGAGCGGAGCGGCCCGGGCTTATGCATTCGCTTATTCTTTAAAGGTATTTAATTTGTTACATGGATATCATTAAGCTATATGGCAACGGACTACCGAATTTCTGCCAATAACCAATAAATGACCGCCACCGTCCGCCACACGGATCGATCGTATGAGCTCAGAGCACTGACGTTCTGGCTTTTGATTCCAAGGGGAGCGGTATGGGGAGCAACAAGCAGCACCTGCTGTACACGGCGATTTTGTCGGCTAACTTGCTGACCGCTGTGGGATTCAGTCCAGTGGCAGCCGCTGAAACGGCCACTGCCGATGTACCCAAACTCGACACAGTCATCGTGACCGGCACCCGCGCCCAAGAGCGCACTGCCAGTGCTTCGCTGTCGCCCATCGATGTGATTTCCGGCGACACCTTGCGCAGCACCGGCTCTGATGAATTGGGCGCGGTGTTGGCCCGTCTGATTCCGTCCATCAACTTTCCACGGCCCAGCCTGGTAGACGGCGCCGAACTGGTACGCCCGGCGCAACTGCGCGGCCTGTCACCGGACCAGGTGTTGGTGCTGGTCAACGGCAAGCGCCGCCACACCAGTGCCTTCGTCAACCTCGGCGGCGCAGTGGGCCGCGGCTCGGCACCGGCGGATCTGAATGCGATCCCGCTGTCGGCGGTCGACCATATCGAAGTGCTGCGTGACGGCGCATCGGCCCGTTACGGCTCCGATGCGATTGCCGGGGTGATCAACGTGATCCTCAAGCATGACGACCACGGCGGCTCGATCACCAGCAAGTTCGGTGAGTACAAGAAGGGTGACGGTATCCAGCGCAATCTCAGCGGCAACACGGGTGTGGCGCTGGGCGATAACGGCTTTATCAACATCTCGGCCGAAGGTGCCGACAACGATTACACCAACCGCGCCGGCAAGGATCTGCGTCCGGGCAGCGTCGGTTCGACGACCTATGGCCAGCGAGTATTCCGCCAGGGCGAGCCGGCTACGGACCAGGGCAAGCTGTTTCTCAACTCGGAATATTCCTTCAACGAAGCCGCCGAATTCTACGCGTTTGGCGGCTACAGCAAGACCCGCGGCGAGACGGCGGCGTTCTACCGGGCCAGCAACGCGAGCAACAATATTCCTGCGCTCAACCCCAACGGCTACTTGCCACTGATTCGCGGCGACGTGGAAGACACGTCCCTGGCGGTCGGTCTGCGCGGCCTGTTGGCCTACGACTGGCACTACGACGTGTCGGTCAACTACGGCAAGAACCAGTACCAGCTCGGTACCGAAACCATCAACACTTCACTGGGCCTGGCGACGCCGCGCAAGTTCGACAACGGCACTTTGGTCAATGACCAGAAGCAACTCAGCCTGGACCTGTCGCGGGAATTCAGCGTGGGCTGGTTGCCGTATCCGGTGTCGGTAGCGTTTGGTGGCGAATACCTGGACCAGGGTTACCAGATCAAGGCGGGTGACCCGGCGTCCTACTACCAGACCGGCAGTTCGGGCCTGGGCGGCTTCCGGGATTCCGACGCAGGCACCAGCACACGACATAACTGGGCGCAGTACCTGGACCTGGAAACCAACTTCACCGAAAAGCTCAGCGCCTCGGCTGCCGTGCGTCATGAGGACTACAGTGATTTTGGCTCCAACGTCAGCGGCTCGCTCTCGGCCCGCTACGACTTCACACCACAAGTGGCCTTGCGCGGCAGTGTATCCAACGGTTTCCGCGCGCCGTCCCTGGCGCAGCAGAACTTCGCCTACACCTCGTCGCAACTGATCGGCAACACCATCCAGGAAGCCGGTACGTTCCCGGCCAACAGCCAGGTGGCGCGCCTGCTCGGTGCTGAAGACCTGAAAGCCGAGAAGTCCCGCAACTACAGCCTCGGCCTGGTGCTGGAGCCTACCGACAACCTGACTGTGACCGCCGACGTCTACCGTATCGACATCAGCGACCGCATCAGCCTGTCTTCCAACCTGGACCTGAGCAAGAACCCGGCTGCGCTGGCGTACCTGCAGGCCAACGGCGTCGGCAACATTAACTACACCACCGTGCGTTACTTCACCAACGCCACCGACACCACCACCAATGGCGTCGACCTGGTGGCCAACTATCGCTATCAGCTGGACAACGGTGTGCGCTGGAACAGCACCGTGGGCTACAACTACAACCACACCAAGGTCACCGACGTAAAAGCCAACCCGGCTGTACTGGATAGTCTGGGTGCGAGCCTGGTCCGGGTGGATCGTCGCGAACGCATCGGCCTGTTGGGCGACACCACGCCCCAGCACAAGCTGAGCCTGGGTAACGACCTGAGCTTCGGCAATTGGGCGCTGCACAGTAATTTGGTGCGCTATGGTTCATTCACCAGCTACCAGGCCGACCCGGCCAACGACCAGAGCTTCAAGGCCGCTTGGCTGTTGGACCTGTCAGCCGACTACAAGCTGAAAAACTGGACCTTCACCGTTGGCGGCGACAACGTCACCGACAAGTACCCGGAAAAACTCAATGCCTACGCCAGCAGTGGTGGCAATTTGGCCTATAGCACTTTTTCGCCGTACGGTTACAGCGGCGCGTTCTATTACGGTAAAGTTGCTTACAACTGGTAACAGCTTCTCGTAACGACAAAGGAGACCTAAGCGATTTGCCATGACCGCCATTGAATCTGATCTTTTGCAATTGGCTTACCCTCCGCGGCTCGATCTGGGGCCGCAACTCACTCACGAGCAGTTGATGAGCTCGATGCAGGCCACCATGGCGTTGCATAAGGGTGGGCCGGTCTGGCTATTCGCTTATGGTTCGCTGATCTGGCGGCCTGAATGTTCGTCGACACAGCGCATGCGGGCGCGGGTCCACGGTTATCACCGGGGTTTGTACCTGTGGTCCCATGAGCACCGGGGCACGCCGGAAACACCGGGGTTGGTGTTTGGCCTGGATCGCGGTGGCTCGTGCAGTGGGTTTGCCTACCGCTTGCCGGAAGATCAGTTGGAGGCTTCGCTTTATGCCTTGTGGCAGCGCGAGATGCCTTACCCGTCCTACCGGCCACACTGGCTCACCTGCCGTCTTGAAGATGGCAGCCAGGTGCAGGCATTGGGATTTGTTTTGGAACGGCACCTGCCCAGCTATGCCGGGAATTTGCCCGACATTGTGCTGAATCACGTGTTGCAAAGCGCTTGCGGGCGTTACGGGACCACTCGCGATTATGTCGAGCAGACCGTCAACGCCCTGCGTAGCCACGCCATGCCAGACAAGAATCTGGAGGCGCGGCTCAAGCGGTGTTCCAAAGGCTGTTCCGACGATTAACGTGCGGTACTGACGCTATTGGTGTGCCACAAGGTGGGGATCAGGAACGCAATCGCCAGCAGGCACGCGCCGATCAGCAGCACGAAACCACCGTCCCAACCGAAATGGTCAACGGTGTAGCCCATGGCCGCACTCGCTGCCACCGAACCACCCAGGTAACCGAACAGGCCCGTAAAGCCCGCCGCAGTACCGGCGGCTTTCTTCGGTGCCAGCTCCAGCGCCTGCAGGCCGATCAGCATCACCGGGCCGTAGATCAGGAAGCCGATGGAGAACAACGCGATCATGTCGACCATCGGGTTGCCCGGCGGGTTGAGCCAGTAAACCAGGGTCGCGACGGTCACCAAGGCCATGAACACGATGCCCGTCAGGCCACGGTTACCACGGAAGATCTTGTCCGACATCCAGCCGCACAGCAGCGTGCCCGGAATGCCCGCCCACTCGTAGAAGAAGTACGCCCACGAGGTTTTATCCACGTCGAAGTGCTTGGCTTCCTTGAGGTACGTCGGTGCCCAGTCCAGTACGCCGTAGCGCAGCAGGTAGACGAAGACGTTGGCGAAGGCGATGTACCAGAGCATTTTGTTGCGCAGCACGTACTTGACGAAGATTTCCTTGGCGCTGAATTCGTCTTCGTGGCTGGCGTCGTAGCCTTCCGGGTAGTCGTTCTTGTATTGCTCGATAGGCGGCAGGCCAACCGATTGCGGAGTGTCGCGCATGGTGATGAAGGCAAATGCCGCCACCAGCAGGGCCACGGTGGCCGGGACGTAGAACGCCGCGTGCCAGTCGTTGAACCACGCCATGCCCAGCAGGAACAGCGGGCCGATCAAGCCACCGCCGACGTTATGCGCGACGTTCCATACGGAAACCACGCCGCCGCGTTCCTTCTGCGACCACCAGTGCACCATGGTCCGCCCGCTTGGCGGCCAGCCCATGCCTTGGGCCCAGCCGTTGATGAACAGCAAAATGAACATCATGGTCACGCTGGACGTTGCCCAAGGCGCGAAACCGAAAATGAACATCACCCCGGCGGACACCAACAGGCCGAAAGGCAGGAAGTAGCGCGGGTTGGAGCGGTCGGACACCAGGCCCATGAGGAACTTGGACAGGCCGTAGGCAATCGCAATCGCCGACATCGCCAGGCCCAGTTGGCCACGGGTGTAACCCTCGTCAATCAGGTACGGCATGGCGAGGGAGAAGTTTTTTCGCAGCAGGTAGTACCCGGCGTAGCCGAAGAAAATACCGGCGAAGATCTGCCAGCGCAGGCGTCGATACGTGCTGTCTATTTTTTCTTCAGGCAGGGGCGCCTGATGTGCGGCAGGACGGAAGAAAGCAAACATTCAAGAGCTCCAGATTTCTTGTTTTGACTGCGGATGCGAATGTTACAGTTTCGTTACCGAAAATAGCACCGCCTCTTATCTGCCGGCATAGGAATTGAGTGCAATTGCATGTTCTTTTACGAACATGTCGCTTAGAGGCAAGTGAAGGACGTTTTCAGGAGAGAATGCCAAGAACCTGTGGCGAGGGAGCTTGCTCCCGCTGGACTGCGCAGCAGGCCCATCTTTGGGTGCCGCTTCGCGACCCAGCGGGAGCAAGCTCCCTCGCCACAGACAGTGATTCGGTTCAGATGCCGTTGGCGGCTGCGATATCACCCGGAAGCAGGTGTTCCTGGACTTTCTGGCTGCGTGACTCCACCAGTTGGCCCTGTTCGTCGAAGCGCAACACGATCAGCCAGTCATACACATTTTCCGGCCATTTCTTCCTGCCGGTGAGCGCCGGGCCGTCACCGCCAAAGGCTTCGATCAACTTGTCGATATGCCCGTGGTGCCACGCGATCAGCACGGTTTGGGCCTGGTTGGACTTGCGTAGCGACTTCACCAGCTTGCCGACTTGATCGTCTGAGTAGGGTGTTTCAAGTGGGAGTTGCAGGCGCTGGGCCAGCGGCGTCAGGGTCAGGCGAGGGCGGGAGCTTTCCTTGCTGTCGCTGGTAGCGATCAGCCGCTGGGGCACCACGGAGATTCCATTCAACAACAGTGGGTCGAAATAACTGGCATAGGCTGCCGCCCTTTGTTCGCCCTTGGGGCTTAGCAACGGGCCTTCATCGGGTTTTTCTGCATGACGCACGATCAGCACGGTCACGTTGTTTAGCCCGCGCACATCCTTGTCCTCTTTATGGGCAAAGGCTTGAGCGGAGATCACCATCAACAACCCCAGCAGCAGCGCGCGCAACCGTGTGACCATTATTTTTCCTGCCAATGAATGAGTGCCTCGGCCAATCATGGGCCCAGGCACCTCGCCGACAAAATGAAACAATCGTCAGCGTAGCTGCACCACGACCTTACCGACGGCCTTGCGCTGGCCGAGGTCATTGATTGCCTGCGCCGCTTGCTCCAGCGGGTACACCTGGGACACCAGCGGCTTCAACTTGCCTTCGGCAAACCAGTTGAACAGTTGCTGGAAGTTGGCGGCATTGTCCTGAGGCTGGCGCTGGGCAAACGACCCCCAGAACACCCCGACCACCGACGCGCCCTTGAGCAGCGCCAGGTTTACCGGCAACTCAGGAATGCGCCCGCTGGCAAAGCCCACCACCAGCAGCCGGCCATTCCAGGCGATGCCGCGAATGGCTTGGTCAAACAAGTCGCCGCCCACCGGGTCGTAGATCACATCCACACCGTTGCCGCCGGTAAGGCGTTTGATTTCGTCCTTGAGGCTGGCTTCGCTGTAATTGATCAACTCATCGGCACCGGCCGCCTTGGCCACCGCCAGCTTGTCGGCACTGCTGGCCGCGGCGATCACCCGGGCGCCCATGGCCTTGCCGATTTCCACTGCGGCCAGGCCGACACCGCCGGAGGCTCCGAGTACCAGCAGGGTTTCCCCAGGTTGCAGGTTGGCCCGCTGCTTCAGTGCGTGCATCGACGTGCCGTAGGTCATGCTGAACGCGGCGGCGGTGTTGAAGTCCATGCTCGGCGGGATCGGCAACACGTTGTAGCCCGGCACGGCGACCTGCTCGGCGAAGCTGCCCCAGCCGGTCAACGCCATCACCCGGTCACCGACCTTCAGGTGGCTGACGTTTTCCCCGACTTGGCTGACCACGCCCGCCGCTTCACCGCCCGGCGAAAACGGGAAGGGCGGCTTGAACTGGTATTTACCCTCGATGATCAGGGTGTCCGGGAAATTGACCCCGGCGGCATGCACGTCCAACAGGATTTCGTTCTTCTTGATCGCCGGGCTTTCGACGTCTTCCAGCACCAGGGTTTCGGCGGGGCCGAAGGCTTTGCACAGCACAGCTTTCATCGGACTATTCCTTTTGGCGTGTTGGCCGATAAGTGTAGGTGGGCAGGGCGACGGGTCAACGAGCATGCCCCGGCCTGATAAGTCGCCATAAGCTTGTGCTCAGGGCTGCTAGCGTTATGCTACTGGGCAACCGAATTGAGGAATGAATTGTGAAAGCGTGGATCCTGTTGATGCTGGCCCTGACACTGCCGACGGCGGCCCTGGCTGAAGAAGCCAAAGAAGGCGACGCGCCGAAGGTCAGCTATATCAGCCTGAACCCGCCGTTCGTCGGTAACTACGGCCTGGACGGCACCGCGAAGCTGCGGGTGTTCAAGGCGGATATCGCCCTGCGGGTGACCGGCCCCGAGGCGGCCGCTGCCGTCAAAGCCAACGATGCATTGATTCGCAACCAGCTGGTGGCGCTGTTTACCCAGCAAACCAACGACACCATGAGCAGCGTTGATGGGAAGGAAAAACTGCGCCAGGAAGCCCTGAAGCAGACCCAGCAAGTAATGAACGACGAGACCGGCAAGCCGCAGGTTGAGGATTTGTTGTTCAACAACCTGATCATCCAGTAAGCCCACTGAATTGACGTCTGGTAAAAGGGCGCTCTTGTGGCGAGGGAGCTTGCTCCCGTTGGGCTGCGCAGCGGCCCCAAAATCTTGGGAGCGCTTCGCACTGGAGCGCCAGCCCGGTCCAGCGGGAGGAAGCTCCCTCGCCACGAAAGCGCATCGCTCTCAGGAGGCCAGGCTCTTCCTGAACCGCGCCAACGCCACCGCAAAGAACAACAATCCAATCCCCGCCAGCGCCAGCAAGTCCGGCCACACCACGCTCACGCCTGCATCCCTGAACAATATCGCCGCACTCAGGCTCACAAAATGCGTCGACGGCGAGCCCTGCATCACCCATTGCAACCACTGCGGCATGCTGTCCAGTGGCGTACTCCCGCCGGACAACAACAGCATCGGAATAATTACCGGGATCGCCAGCAGTCCGAACTGCGGCGTCGAGCGGGCGAGGGTGGCGAGGAAGATGCCCAGGGCAGTACTGGCAAACAGGTACAGCGCCGTCACCAGCAAAAACAACGTCAGCGACCCGGCCAGCGGCACGCCGAGCAAGCCTTTCACCACCACTTCCAGCGACAGCCAGGTGCACAGCACTACCACCAGCATGTTGCTCCAGATTTTCGCCAGCATGATTTCCAGTGCCGTCAGCGGCAGCACCAGCAGATGGTCGAGGGTGCCGTGTTCACGTTCACGCAGCAGCGCGGTGCCGGTCAGCACGATGGCGAGAATGGTGATGTTGTTGACGATCTGAATCACCGCCAGAAACCAGCCGCCTTCCAGGTTCGTGTTGAACAACGCCCGGGTGGTCAGCAGCGTCGGCGCTTTTTGGGCCGCATCGGCCTGGCCGCCATAGGTCAGCAGTTCCCGCTGGAAAATCCGCCCGATATACCCGGCGCCCATGAACGCCTGGCTCATGGCCGTGGCATCGACGTTGACCTGTACACCCGGCTGGCGCCCGGCCAACAGGTCCGCCTGGAAATTCGCCGGCACGTTGATCACGAAGGTGTACTGGCCGCTGTCCATCACCTTGTCCAACTGGTCATACGGCAACGGCACCGCCGCCTGGAATTCCGGTGGTTGCAGTGCTTCGGCCAGTTGTCGGGACAGCGCGCTGTGGTCCTCATCTACGAAGGCCACGCTCGCGTTATGCACGCCGATCACCGAACCGGCGGCGGGCATATAGATGGCGACGGTGAAGGCGTAGAACAGGAACAGCAGCAACACGCTGTCGTGGCGCAGGCTGGTCAGTTCCTTGATGCCGAGGCGCAGGATATGGGCGAATTTGTGCATCTCAGGCCTCCTGCTTCTTGAGCATGATAAGGCTAAGCCCGGTAAACCCCAGGAAGAACCCGAACAGCGCCAGGCACTGCGGCCACAACTGGCGCAGGTCCAGGGCCTTGGTAAAAGTGCCCACCGCAATGTCGAGGAAGTAGCCCGCCGGGAACAGCATACCCATCAACGCGGCGGCGCCTTCCAGGGACGAGCGCGGCACGATCAGCCCGGAGAACTGAATGGTCGGCAGGCTGGTGATGATCATGGTGCCGAGAATCGCCGCGATCTGGGTGCGGGTGAACGCGGAAATCAGCAGGCCCATGCTGGTGGTGGCGAGCACATACAGCAGGCCGCCGAAGGCCAGGGTCACGCCGCTGCCTTTGAAGGGCACGCCGAATAGCCAGCGGTTCATTGCCACCAGCAGCCCGAGGTTGATCAGGCTCACCGCCAGGTACGGTGCCTGTTTGCCCAGCAGGAACTCCAAGCGAGTCAGCGGTGTGGCATAGAAGTTGGTGATCGAGCCCAGTTCCTTTTCGCGCACGATCCCCAGGGCCGTAAGCATCGCCGGGATAAACGCGAGGATCAGCGCCATCACGCCCGGGCCGATGGCGTTCACGCTGACCACGTCCTGGTTGTAGCGAAAGCGGGTTTCCAGTTTGGCGGCAGCTTGCTGATTCAGTGGCGTGCTGTTCAGTTCGGCTAGTTGCTGGAGATTGGCCTGATGCACCGCTTCTACATAATTGCGGCTGGTTTCCGCACGGAACGGCATGCCGCCATCGAGCCAGGCGGCCACGGCGGGTTGGCGGCCGGCGTAGAGGTCACGGCCGAAACCCGGTGGGATTTCCAGCGCGAGTTTGATTTCCGAGCGTTGCAGGCGTTTGTGCAGCTCGTTGGAATCGGTGATCGGCGGCTGTTCGGCGAAGTAGCGTGAGCTGCGAAAGGCTTCCAGATAGGCGCGGCTTTGCGGCGTTTGATCCTGGTCGTAGACGGCGAAGGCGAGCTTTTCCACGTCCAGGGAAATGCCATAGCCGAAGATCACCATCATGAAAATCGCACCCAGCAGGGCGAAGGCCATGCGCACTTTGTCCCGCAGCAGCTCCTTGCCTTCGCGGCTGGCAACGGCCAATAGGCGGGCGACGCTGAACCCGCGTTTGCTGACGGGCGGCGCCATGGGTTCGCTGACGGTTTCGGTGGGCGCGGTGGTTGCTTCGGGCGCACCTTGGGCCTGTTCAAGGCAGGTGACGAACGCCGCTTCCAGGGTTTCGCCGTGGAATTGCTGTTGCAGCGCGTCCGGCGTGTCGCAGGCCAGTACCTTGCCCGCGTGCATCAGCGAGATCCGGTCGCAGCGCTGGGCCTCGTTCATGAAGTGCGTGGACAGGAAGATCGTCACGCCCTGTTCCCGGGACAGCTCGATCAACAACCGCCAGAAAGCATCCCGCGCGGCCGGGTCGACGCCCGAGGTCGGCTCATCGAGGATCAGCACTTCCGGGCGGTGCAGCACCGCCACCGCCAGGGACAAACGCTGACGCAAACCCAATGGCAACTCGCCGGAAGGCTGCTCGGCAACGTCGCCCAGGTCAAAACGCTCGATCAACTCATCAATGCGCTGGCCGCTTTCAGCCTTCGGCAGGTCGAACAACTGCGCATGCAGCACCAGGTTCTGGCGCACGCTGAGTTCGCCGTACAGCGAGAAGCTTTGCGACATGAAACCCACGCGCTTGCGGGTCGCCAGGTCCTTGGCGTTTACCGGGTTGCCCAGCAGGGTCGCGGTGCCCTCGGTGGCGGGCATGAGCCCGGTGAGGACTTTCATGGTGGTGGTCTTGCCGCAGCCGTTGGAACCGAGGAAACCAAAGATCTCGCCTCGGCCAATGGCGAAGCTGACTTTGTCGACCGCCGTGAAATCGCCGAAGCGCAGGGTCAGGTCGTGGGCTTCGATGGCGATGTCGGTGTTGTCGCTTTGCCGTGGCGGAATCACCAGCGGCTGGTTGTTGTGGGCGCTGTCGCCCTGGAAATGGGTGAAGGCTTCGTCCAGTTTGCCGCTGGGTGTCGCGGCGGCGAGTTCGTTGCTCAGGCCGTCGGCGATCAGCTTGCCGCGGTCGAGCATCAGGCAGTGTTCGAACTGCTCGGCTTCTTCCATGTAGGCGGTGGCTACCAGCAATGTCAGCTGCGGGCGTTCGCTGCGTACGGTTTCTACCAGTTCCCAGAAGCGCCGACGGGACAGCGGGTCGACGCCGGTGGTGGGCTCGTCGAGGATCAGCAGGTCCGGGTCGTGGATCAGCGCACAGCACAGGCCGAGTTTCTGTTTCATGCCGCCGGAGAGTTTGCCGGCAGGGCGCTCGGCGAAGCGCGCGAGGTCGGTGGCCAGCAGCAGGTTATGCATGCGCTGGTCGCAGTCGGCTTTCGTCAGGCCGAACAGCGTGGCGAAGAACCGGATGTTCTCGCTGATGGACAGCTCGGGGTACAGGTTGCCGCCCAGGCCCTGGGGCATGAAGGCAATGCGCGGGTACAGGCTGTTGCGGTGGCGGCGGTCTTCGATGGAGCCGCCGAGTACTTGCAGTTCGCCTTGTTGAAGCTTTTTAACCCCGGCAATCAAGCCCAGCAGGCTCGACTTGCCGGCGCCGTCCGGGCCGATCAGCCCGCAGCGTGTGCCAGCGGGCAAGCTGAAGGCGATGTCGATCAGCGCCTGTTGCTTGCCGTAGCGATGATTGATGCCCGTGGCGTGCAGCGCCAGGCTGCTCATTGCAGGTTGGCCGGCCAGTCCAGTTCAGCGGTGCGCACATAGCCGGCGCCGGGCATGCCCGGTTTGGCTTGCGGCACGGCGCTCGGTTGAGTCAGGCGCAGTTTGACCCGGAACACCAGCTTCTGGCGCTCGTCGCGGGTTTCCACTTCCTTGGGGGTGAACTGCGACTTGGCCGCGACAAAACTGATCTTCGCCGGCAGCGGTTGCTTCGGCAGGGCGTCGAGGACGATCCGCGCGTCGCTGCCCACGGTCAAAGCGCCTGTGACTGAAGCGGGCAGATACAGGTTCATGTATTGGTCGTTGGGGTCAATCAGCAGCAACACGCGGCCACCGGCGCCGAGCACTTCGCCGGGTTCGGCCAGGCGCAGCTGGATGATGCCGTCGATGGGCGCCCGCAGGCTGCTGTCTTCGATTTCGCTGGTGAGCTGTGCGACCTGGGCCTGGGCGGCGCCGATGGCGGCCTTCACCGAATTGACCTGGGCTTGCGCAGCGACCACGGCGGCGTTGCCGGTGTTTTGCCGCGCCTGCTGCTGGTCGATCAACTGGCCGCTGGCGAAGCCGCGTTTGTACAGCTCCTGGGTGCGTTTGAGTTCCTGGCTGGCCAGCAGTTGTTCGCTCTGGCGCAGTTGCACATTGGCTTGGGCGGCGGCGAAATTCTCTTTGGCGCGCAGCACTTCGGCTTCGGCCTGGGCGCGCTGGGCTTCCAGGGTGCGGGTGTCCATACGCGCGAGCAGTTGGCCCTTGAGCACCTTGTCGCCTTCGTCCACCCGCACTTCGGCGAGGCGCCCGGGGATCTTGGCGGCGATCTGCACTTCGGTCGATTCCAGCCGGCCATTGCCCATGCTCAAGCCTTCGGGCAGGCGGTCCTGGGTGGATTGCCAATAGCCAAAGCCGCCGGCGGCCAGCAGCAAGACAATCAACGGAATGGCGAAAAGATGGGAGGTGCGGTGGTTCGTCGACATGGGTGCATCCTGCGGCGTTAGCGTCCTAGTTTGACCGATCCTGCCCGAAGGCCCTTGATGCGGGTCAAATGAAGCGCCACCCTAACCCGGTTGGCGTGCAGATGCATGCGCCATGGGTGTGACCGCAGGGTTCTGCTATTTAACGCAGGCCGAGTACGGCGGCCCATTGCTCGGCGGTGACCGGCATCACCGAAAGGCGGCTGCCTTTTTGCACCAGGGGCAACTCTGCGAGGGCGGTTTGCTGTTTCAGATAGCCCAGCCCCAGGACCTTGGGAAAGGTCTCGACGTGGGCGACATTGATCGCGCTCCACGGGTTTTTTTCAGGGCTGGCCTTGGCGTCAAAGTAATGGCTGTCAGGCTCCAGCGCGGTCGGGTCCGGGTATGCCGCCTCGACGATTTTGCCGATGCCGGCAATCCCCGGCTCCGGGCAGCTGGAGTGATAAAAGAAAAACTGGTCACCTACCGCCATTGCCCGCAGGAAGTTACGCGCCTGATAGTTGCGCACCCCGTCCCAACGGGCTTCACCGAGCTTTTCCAGGCCCTTGATGGACAGTTCATCGGGCTCGGATTTCATCAGCCAATAGGCCATGTTTTCGCTCCTCAAAAGACGATTGGGAAAGTTGTCCGGCAATTTTATGACAAACCGACGGTCGGTTGGCGTCAAGGTTTGCGTGTTGGTCCACGTTAACGCAGAATGCCGGGGTTTTGAGCTTGGCGCAGCTGGCACGGACTACTAATGGAACGTTGCTGTCATCGTGTGCAAGATGCCTGAAGGGGGGCAATCGATGAAACGCAAACCGGATTTACTATGGATATTGGTTATTTTGTTCGGTCTGGGCGTCGTGACCACCGGCTATGCGCAGAGCTTGTGGTCGAACAAGACTGACGCACCGATTGAACTCGCACAGCAACAACCGCAACCGTTCAAACGCTGACCTGTCTTTAAGGCGCTGCTGGTTCCAGTAGCGTCTCTGCTATATACCAATCCTTATCGGTGACTGTGCCCTCAAGCGGTACATCCCAGCTTGCCTGCGCCAATCGTTCGACCTTCTGGCATTCATGGGCCAGGCCCAACAGTGTCGGTTTGCGCCAGGATTTCCGGCGGGCCATGTAGGCCAGGCTGCGGTCATAGAAACCGCCGCCCATGCCCAGCCGTCCGCCCACATCATCGAATCCCACCAGTGGCAACAGCACCAGGTCCAGCGCCCAGACCTTGCGTTGCCGGCTGACATTCACCTGTGGCTCAAGGATGCGAAAACGATTGGGGCTCAGCTTCTCGCCGGGGCGCACCCGCTGGAACACCATCTTGGTTCGCGGCCATGCGCTGAGCACCGGCAGGTAAGTCGCCTTGCCCCGGCGCTGCGCGGCGCGCAGCAGCAGGCGCGGGTCGATTTCACCGTCCGTCGGTAGATACAAGGAGATGTGTTTGGCTCGGCGAAACAGCGGGTGCTGTGCCAGTTGCCGATACAGGCCCAGGGCGGCCTGGCGTTGCTCGCTGGGCGTCAGGGCGCGGCGGGCTGTGCGCAGCATGCGTCGAAGTTGCGGGCGGGAAAGCGGCGCAGGTTCGGTCATGGTTTTCGGCTCATAAAACAATGCCAGTCCTAAGACTGGCATTGGATTTGGGAATCAGGCTCCCCGACAGAACCGCTGTCGACTAAGCCCTTGAACCCGAAAGTTCAAGGTGGAAGAAGCAGTAGGCTTTAAGGCTTTCCGTCTAGCGGACATGCACACCAGCCCAACGTGCAACTTCCAGGGTAGTGCGAATCGGCTCCGGGACATCGCCGACTGGCAAGCACGCCAGGGAGTGGGGCGAGTATACCCGAAACCGACGCCGCAATCAGCCCTTGGGTGGCTCTGGATCGGTAGAAAGTACCAGATCAACCCGCTCCAGCAGGTCGCGCACTTGCTCGCGCGTCGAGCCGCTGGCCTGCACGTCAGGCCGTTCCTGCTTATGCAGTAAATCGTGGGTAATGTTCAGTGCGGCCATCACCGCGATGCGATCGGCGCCGATGACTTTGCCGCTGCTGCGGATTTCACGCATCTTGCCGTCCAGGTAGCGGGCAGCGCTCACCAGGTTGCTGCGTTCTTCCTGTGGGCAGATGATCGAATATTCTTTGTCGAGAATCTGCACGGTGACGCTATTGCTTGAACTCATGAGTCTTGCTCCAGGGCCTTCAGGCGCGAAATCATCGATTCGACCTTACGCCGGGCGATTTCGTTTTTTTCAATGAGGTGAGCGCGTTCCTCGCGCCAGGTCTTTTCCTGAGCTAATAGGAGTCCGTTTTGGCTCTTAAGTTGCTCGACCCGGTTAATTAGCAGCTCGAGTCTGGCCATCAGCGCTTGCAGGTCGGTGTCTTCCATTGGGTTCCACTGGATTTGTCTGATGAATGGCAACTGCTGGATAAACGATCTGACGCCCTCGATAGTCTTGGTACGTCTGCCGATGCTAGGATACAGCGCTTCATTCTAGACATTGCGCCGCCTGGCGCCTAGCTCACCATGCCCATTCAGAATTCCCCGTACGATGCTTTTTCCAAACTGCTGAGCTCCAGCGGTCATCCTTGCTCGCCTGCCGAGCTTCACGGCGTGCTGCTGGGCCGCAGTTGCACCGGTGTCGGCTTTGATGCCGACAACTGGCTGGCCGACGTCGCCGAGCTGCTGGAAACCGAGCCCACCGAAAACGTGCGCAACGCCCTCATCGGCTTGCAAGAGATGGTCAAAGGCGAACTGACTGGTGATGACGTCACCGTTGTGTTGCTGCTGCCGACCGATGACGCGCCGCTCACCGAGCGCGCCGCCGCGCTGGGCCAATGGTGCCAAGGCTTCCTCCACGGTTTCGGCGTGAACGCCGGCGGCCTGGACCTGAGCACCGATGCCCAGGAAGTGCTGCAAGACCTGGCCGCCATCTCCCAGGTGCAAGACGCCCTGGAAGAATCCGAAGACGGTGAAAGCGACTACATGGAAGTCATGGAATACCTGCGCGTCGCGCCGCTGCTGCTGTTCACCGAGACCCGTAAATCGGCTGAGCCCGCTGCACCCAAGCCGTCGCTGCACTAAGAAAGGAAGCCCATCTGTCCATGATCCATATCCCCAAAGCGGAATACACCCGGCGCCGCAAGGCGCTCATGGCGCAGATGGAACCCAACAGCATCGCCATCCTGCCGGCGGCTGCGGTAGCCATCCGCAACCGTGACGTCGAGCACGTCTACCGTCAGGACAGCGACTTTCAGTACCTGAGCGGCTTCCCCGAACCGGAAGCGGTGATCGTGCTGATGCCCGGCCGCCAGCACGGCGAGTACGTGCTGTTCTGCCGTGAACGCAATGCCGAGCGGGAATTGTGGGACGGCCTGCGAGCGGGCACCGAAGGCGCGATCCGCGAATTCGGTGCCGATGACGCTTTCCCGATTACCGATATCGACGACATCCTGCCCGGCCTGATCGAAGGCCGCGACCGGGTGTATTCGGCCATGGGCAGCAATGCTGAATTCGACCGGCACCTGATGGAGTGGATCAACGTGATCCGCTCTAAAGCGCACCTCGGCGCCCAGCCGCCGAATGAATTTGTTGCCCTGGATCATCTGCTTCACGACATGCGCCTGTATAAATCGGCGGCAGAAGTGAAGGTGATGCGCGAGGCCGCGCGGATTTCCTGCGCGGCCCATGTGCGGGCCATGCAGGCCAGCCGCGCCGGATTGTATGAGTTCAGCCTTGAGGCGGAGCTCGACTACGAGTTTCGCAAGGGCGGGGCGAAGATGCCGGCCTATGGTTCCATCGTCGCCTCGGGGCGCAACAGCTGCATCCTGCATTACCAGCAGAATGACGCGTTGCTCAAGGATGGCGACCTGGTGCTGATTGACGCCGGTTGCGAGATCGACTGCTACGCCAGCGACATCACCCGCACCTGGCCGGTGAGCGGCAAGTTTTCGGCTGAGCAAAAGGCGATTTACGAAATCGTGCTGGCTTCCCAGGAAGCCGCCTTTGCCGAAATCGCCCCGAACAAGCATTGGAACCAGGCCCACGAGGCGACGGTGCAAGTGATCACCGCCGGGCTGGTGAAGCTGGGGTTGTTGCAGGGTGACGTCGACGAGCTGATCGCCAGCGAAGCCTATAAAGCCTTCTACATGCACCGCGCCGGCCACTGGTTGGGGATGGATGTGCACGATGTGGGCGAGTACAAGGTAGGCGGCGAGTGGCGGGTGCTGGAAGTCGGCATGGCGCTGACCGTGGAGCCGGGGATCTACATTTCCCCGGACAACCAGAACGTGGCGAAGAAATGGCGTGGCATTGGCGTACGCATCGAGGACGACGTGGTGGTGACCAAGCAAGGCTGTGAAATTCTGACCGGTGGCGTGCCCAAGTCCGTCGCCGAGATCGAAGCACTGATGGCGGGTGTCCGATGAGCCGGGTCAATCTGGCGATTATCGGCGGCGGCCTGGTGGGCGCCAGCCTCGCGTTGGCGTTGCAGGCCGGGGCCAAGGCCCGTGGCTGGAAGATCGTGCTGATCGAGCCGTTTGCGCCTGGCGACAGCTACCAGCCGAGCTACGACGCACGTTCTTCGGCACTGTCTTTTGGCGCGCGGCAGATTTATCAACGCTTGGGCGTATGGCAGGAAATCTCCCGTCGCGCTGAGCCGATCAAGCAGATTCATGTGTCGGACCGTGGCCGCTTCTCCACTGCGCGCCTGTCGGCCATGGAAGAAGGCGTGCCCGCCCTCGGCTACGTGGTGGAAAACGCCTGGCTCGGCCAATGCCTGTGGCAAGGCCTGGACAAGGAGGTGGTCAGCTGGCGCTGCCCGGCGGAAGTCACCCGCATGGAGCCGCTTGCCGATGGCTACCGCCTGACCCTCAATGACGAAACCGTGCTGGAGTGCGACCTCGCGGTGCTGGCCGATGGCGGCCGCTCCGGCTTGCGCGAGCAACTGGGCATCGGCGTCAAAAAGCGGCCGTACAACCAGAGTGCGCTGATCGCCAACATCACCCCAAGCGAGGCCCACAACGGCGAGGCGTTCGAGCGGTTCACCGACGAAGGCCCGATGGCCTTGCTGCCGCTGCCGGACAACCGTTGCGCGCTGGTGTGGACCCGCATCGGCATGGACGCCCAGCGCCTGGCCGAGCTGGACGAGCGCAGCTTCCTCAGTGAATTGCAGGGCGTGTTCGGCTACCGCCTGGGCACTCTCAAGCAGGTCGGTGCGCGTCACTTGTACCCGTTGACCCTTGTGGAAGCGGAAGAACAAGTGCGCTCCAATCTGGCGGTGCTCGGCAATGCCGCCCACAGCCTGCACCCGATTGCCGGTCAGGGCTTCAACCTGTCCCTGCGGGATGCCTACGCGTTGGCCGAGGCGCTGCTGGCCGGGCCTGCGATCCCGGGCGACCTGGCGACCTTACAGGCATATCGCGAGCGCCAGCGCATGGACCAGAAACTCACTGTCGGCTTTTCCGACCAAGTCACCCGCCTGTTTGGCAGTGCGCAACCGTTGGTAGCGCTGGGCCGCAACATGGGGTTGCTGGGTCTGGACCTGCTGCCGCCGGCCAAGCGCTGGTTTGCGCGCCAGGCCATGGGCCTGGGTACCCGTCCCGATGCGTGAGTGGCTGACCCAACGCCTGGGCAAGGCGCGGCTGTTACGCTGGATCATGACCCTGTACCCGCCGTACCTCGGGGCCGGAGTTCGGGTGTTGCACATCGGCAGCGATTTTCGCGAGGTCAAGGTGTGCATGGGCCTGGGCTGGTACAACCGTAATTACGTTGGCACGCAGTTTGGCGGCAGCCTGTATTCGATGGTCGACCCTTTCTACATGCTGATGCTGATGGAGAACCTGGGGCGCGACTACATTGTCTGGGACAAGGCTGCGGCCATCGATTTCATCTCCCCGGGCAAAGGCCCGGTGTTTGCCGAATTTTCCATCGACCAGGCGTTGCTGGACGAGATTCGCCAGCACACCTCCGGCGGCGAGAAGTACCTGCCGCAGCTCAAGGTGCAGATTCATGACGGCTCCGGCACCCTGGTGGCGCGGGTCGACAAAACCCTTTACGTGCGGCGCAAGCCGCAATCGAGACAGGCTTAAAGCATGGACATGCGCGCAGATGTGCTGATTGTCGGGGCCGGAATGGTCGGAAGCGCCCTGGCGCTGGCGTTGCAGGGCAGTGGCCTGCAGGTGCTGCTGCTCGACGGCAGCCCGCTGAGCGTCAAACCGTTCGACCCTCATGCTGCGTTCGAGCCGCGGGTGAGCGCCTTGTCGGCCGCCAGCCAGCGCATCCTCGAGCGCCTTGGCGTGTGGGACGGGATTGTCGAGCGACGTGCCAGCCCTTATGGCGAGATGCAGGTGTGGGACGGCAGCGGCACCGGGCAGATTCACTTCTCGGCAGCCAGTGTGCATGCCGAGGTGCTTGGGCATATCGTCGAAAACCGTGTGGTTCAGGACGCCTTGCTCGATCGCCTGCACGACTGCGACCTCGGGTTGCTGGCCAACGCGCGCCTGGAACAGATGCGCCGCTCCGGCGATGACTGGCTGCTGACCCTGGCCGACGGCCGCACCTCGCGCGCGCCGCTGGTGGTCGCGGCGGACGGCGCCAACTCGGCCGTGCGCCGCCTGACCGGCACCGCCACCCGGGAATGGGATTATTTGCACAACGCCATCGTCACCAGTGTGCGCAGCAGTCAGTCGCATCAGCGCACGGCATGGCAGCGTTTTACCGACAACGGCCCGCTGGCGTTTTTGCCGCTGGTACGCGATGGGCAGGAAGACTGGTGTTCGATCGTCTGGTCGACCACCCCGAGTGAGTCCGAGCGCTTGATGGCGCTGGACGATGGAAGCTTCTGCCGTGAGCTGGAACTCGCCTTCGAAGGACGCCTGGGCACCGTGGTAAGCGCCGATCCACGGGTGTGCGTGCCGTTGCGTCAGCGCCATGCCAAACGTTACGTGGCAGAAGGGCTGGCATTGATTGGCGACGCGGCCCACGTCATTCATCCGTTAGCGGGGCAGGGCGTGAACCTGGGTTTCCTCGATGCGGCGGTGCTGGCCGAGGTGCTGTTGGCGGCCAACGAGCGCGGTGAGCGCCTGGCGGATGCGAAGGTGCTCAGCCGTTACGAGCGCCGGCGCATGCCGCACAACCTGGCACTGATGGCGGCGATGGAAGGCTTCGAGCGGTTGTTCCAGGCTGATCAACTGCCGCTGCGCTGGTTGCGTAATGCCGGGCTGAAGGTGGTTGAGCAGATGCCGGAGGCCAAGGCTTTGTTTGTGCGTCAGGCCTTGGGCTTGTCCGGCGATTTGCCGGAGCTGGCCAAGGCCTGAGGGGGCTGCGCAACATTTGGTAACGGCTCCGTCGAGCGTTACCAAATGTGAGTCCTTATCATTTGCCCTCTTTTCGCAAATGAGAGACCGCACCCATGTTGGCACCCAAGCGCCTCCTGACTGCCCTGGCACTCACCCTGATCGGCAGCACCACCGTGCAGGCGGCCGATGAGGTCGTGGTCTACTCCTCGCGCATCGACGAACTGATCAAGCCGGTGTTCGACGCCTACACCAAAAAGACCGGCGTGCAGGTGAAGTTCATCACCGACAAGGAAGCGCCGCTGATGCAGCGCATCAAGGCCGAAGGTGAAAACGCCACCGCCGACCTGCTGCTCACCGTCGATGCCGGCAACCTCTGGCAGGCCGAGCAGATGGGCATCCTGCAACCGTTCACCTCTGCGGTGATCGACAAGAATATCCCCCTTCAATACCGATCTTCGGCCCATGCCTGGACCGGCTTGAGCCTGCGCGCGCGGACCATCGCCTACTCGACGGATCGCGTGAAGCCGGGCGACCTGACCACCTACGAGGCGCTGGCCGACAAGCAATGGGAAGGCCGCCTGTGCCTGCGCACTGCGAAGAAGGTCTACAACCAGTCGCTGACCGCCACCCTGATCGAAACCCACGGCGCGGCCAAGACCGAAGAAATCGTCAAGGGTTGGGTCAACAACCTGTCCACCGACGTGTTCTCCGATGACATCGCCGTGCTCGAGGCGATCAATGCCGGGCAGTGCGACGTCGGTATCGTCAACACCTACTACTACGGCCGGCTGCACAAGCAGAAGCCGGACCTGGCGGTGAAACTGTTCTGGCCGAACCAGGGCGACCGTGGGGTGCACGTCAACCTGTCGGGCATCGGCCTGACCAAGCACGCCCCGCACCCGGAAGCAGCCAAGGCGCTGGTTGAATGGATGACCACGCCGGAAGCGCAGAAGATCTTTGCGGATGTGAACCAGGAATTCCCGGCCAACCCGGCCGTGCCGCCGTCTGCGGAAGTGGCGACCTGGGGCAAGTTTGTGGCCGATACGTTGCCGGTGGAAGTGGCGGGCAAGCGTCAGGCTGAAGCTATTCGCTTGATGGATCGGGCTGGCTGGAACTAGATACAATTTGTAAGGCACCGCCGATCTAAATGTGGGAGCGGGCTTGCTCGCGAAGACGGTGTGTCAGTCACATATGCGTTGACTGATACGCCGCTTTCGCGAGCAAGCCCGCTCCCACATTGGTTAGCGGTGGCTTCAAGCTATTCATTCTCTGAGAATTAACCTTTGGCCCATCCCTCCCAACGCCGCTGGTACCTGCCGGTCTTCACCGTCGCCGCCCTGGTGCTGCTGCCGCTGAGCGTGCTGTTGCTGTCGTGGCAGAGCATCGATCACCAGATCTGGTCCCACCTGTGGGAAACCCAGATGCCACGCCTGCTGGGCAACACCTTGACCCTGGTGCTGGGCGTCGGTGTGGGCGTTACGCTGCTGGGTGTCAGCCTGGCCTGGCTGACCAGCCTCTGCGAATTCCCCGGCCGGCGCTGGCTGGACTGGGCGTTGATGCTGCCTTTCGCGATTCCTGCCTATGTGCTCGCCTTCGTCTTCGTTGGCTTGCTGGACTTCTCCGGTCCGGTGCAAACCCTGCTGCGCGAATGGTTCGGCACGGGGCTGCGCCTGCCTCGCGTTCGGTCCACCAGCGACGTGATCATCGTGCTGGTGCTGGTGTTCTACCCCTACGTCTACCTGTTGGCGCGCACCGCGTTTCTCGCCCAGGGCAAAGGCCTGATGGAAGCGGCGCGGGTTTTGGGTCAGTCACCGTGGCAAGCGTTCTGGCGTGTGGCCTTGCCCATGGCGCGCCCGGCCATCGGTGCGGGTGTGGCCCTGGCGTTGATGGAGACTTTGGCAGATTTTGGCGCCGTCTCGGTGTTCAACTTCGACACCTTTACCACCGCCATCTACAAGACCTGGTATGGCTTTTTCAGCCTCTCCAGTGCCGCGCAACTGGCCAGCCTGTTGCTGCTGGTGGTGATGCTGGTGTTGTACGGCGAGCGCCGCGCCCGGGGCGCCAGCCGACCCAGCAACGAGCGACCTCGCGGCAAGGCGCTGTACCACCTGCACGGGTTCAAGGCGGCGTTGGCCAGCGGTTGGTGCGGATTGGTATTCGCCTGCGCGTTCGTGATTCCGATGCTGCAACTGGTGGCCTGGTTCTGGCAGCGGGGCCGCTTTGATCTGGACGAGCGCTACGCCGGCTTGATCGTCCATACCCTCTACCTGGGTGGCATGGCGGCGCTGATCACCGTCAGCGTGGCCCTGGTGCTGGCGTTCGCCCATCGTTTGGCGCCCACCCGGGCCATCCGCTCCGGCATCAGCCTGGCCAACGTGGGTTACGCGCTGCCGGGCTCGGTGCTGGCGGTGTCGATCATGTTGGCGTTCAGCTACCTGGATCGTGAGTTGGTGATCCCGGTATCAGGCTGGCTGGGTGGCGCCGGCAAGCCGCTGCTACTGGGCAGTTTGTCGGCCTTGCTGCTGGCGTATCTGGTGCGCTTCATTGCGGTGGCCTACGGGCCGCTGGAAAACAGCCTGGCGCGAATCCGTCCGTCCTTGCCGGAAGCTGCCCGCAGCCTGGGCGTCAGCGGGCCGCGACTGTTTTGCAAAGTGTATCTGCCGCTTTTGCTGCCGGGCACCCTGAGCGCGGCGTTGCTGGTGTTTGTCGATGTGCTCAAGGAAATGCCCGCCACCCTGCTGATGCGCCCGTTCGGCTGGGACACACTGGCGGTTCGGATTTTCGAGATGACCAGTGAAGGGGAGTGGGCGCGGGCTTCGCTGCCGGCCTTGACCCTGGTGTTGGTGGGCCTGTTACCGGTCATCGGGTTGATCCGACGTTCGGCGAGACGAATCGGTTAGGTGCCAGTCCTACGGCATGAGGCTACAATGCGCGGCATTCGGTGCGGTCGATCTTTCAGATCGGGTTGCTGAACGCGGCTACAGGCCTTGTATTTCAAGGCGTGCGGCCCGAACGGCGACCGTCCGCACCTTCGCCACGCCCGGAAGGAGAAACCCATGGGACAGCGCACGCCTCTGTATGACCTGCATCTCGCCCTTGGCGCGAAAATGGTCGATTTTGGCGGTTGGGATATGCCTTTGCACTACGGCTCGCAGGTTGAGGAACACCATCAGGTGCGACGCGACTGCGGGGTGTTTGATGTATCCCATATGACCGTGATCGATATCAAAGGCCCCCAGGCCAAGGAATGGCTTCAGCATCTGCTGGCCAATGATGTTGACCGACTGCACGGCTGCGGCCGTGCGTTGTACAGCGCCATGCTCAATGAGCAGGGCGGCGTGGTGGACGACATGATCGTGTACCGCACCGAGACCGGTTACCGGCTGGTGGTCAACGCTGCCACCCGCGACCAGGACATGGCCTGGATGCAGGCCCGGCTCGGCAGCTTCCAGGCCCAGATCCACGAGCGGCCCGAATTGGCCATGCTCGCTATTCAGGGCCCCCATGCCCGGCAAAAGATTGCCGAACTGGTCACCCAATCACGCGCCACCTTGATTCACCAGCTCAAGCCCTTTGAAGGTTTTGCCGACGGCGACTGGTTTATTGCGCGCACCGGTTATACCGGTGAAGACGGCCTGGAAATTGTCCTTCCGGCCAACCAGGCCCCGGCATTTTTCAACGATCTGGTCGGCGCAGGTATTTCGCCCATCGGCCTCGGCGCCCGCGACACGCTACGCCTTGAGGCCGGGATGAACCTCTACGGTCAGGATATTCATCAGGACGTTTCGCCCCTGGCAGCCAACATGGCCTGGAGCATCGCCTGGGAGCCGGCCGAGCGCGATTTCATCGGCCGCGCCGCCCTGGAAGCCGAAAAGGCTGCGGGCGTGAAGTCCAAGCTGGTCGGCCTGGTACTGGAGGAGCGCGGGGTTTTACGCGCTCATCAGGTGGTTCGTATCGTCAATGTTGGCGAAGGAGAGATCACCAGTGGTAGTTTCTCTCCTACGCTAAGCAAATCCATTGCCCTGGCGCGTGTGCCGTCGGCGACTGCTGACCGGGCCGAGGTGGAAATCCGCGGCAAGTGGTACCCGGTTCGGGTGGTCAAACCGACCTTCGTGCGTCATGGCAAAACATTGATTTAACTTTTCCGGCGGGCCAATGGCCGCTGACATTTTTTCTTGAGGACACAGACTATGAGCGATATCCCTGCCGACCTGCGTTTTGCCGAAAGTCACGAATGGGCCCGTCTGGAAGCTGACGGCACCGTGACCGTCGGGATCTCGGACCATGCCCAGGAAGCATTGGGGGATGTGGTGTTCGTCGAGTTGACCGAAGTCGGCAACGTATTTGAGGCGACTCAGCAGGCGGGTGTAGTTGAATCGGTTAAGGCCGCTTCAGATATCTACTCGCCAATTGCTGGCGAAGTGATCGCGGTGAACGACGCCTTGAGCGGTGAGCCAGAGCTGTTGAACTCCGACCCTTATGGCGCCTGGATCTTCAAGCTCAAGCCAAGCAACCCGGCTGAGTTGGACAAGCTGCTGGACGCTGCCGGTTACAAGGCTGCCATCGGCGAGTGATCCTGCTGCGGGAGCCGGCAATCGGCTCCCGCAAAGGTTTTATCAGCGCTTCAATACCGCTTTGACTGCCGCTACCGAACGCTCTACATCCGCCTTCGTCATCGCCGTGAACATCGGCAACGACACAATCAAACGCCCCACTTTTTCCGCTACCGGGAACATGCCTTCCTTGAATCCCTGCGCCTTGTACAAGCTCAGCAGGTGGATCGGCGGGTAGTGATAGCCAATGCCGACGCCGTGGGCCTGCATCTGCTCCATGAACGTGGCGCGTGCCGGCAACCCGTCCTGGCGCTCCGGCAGTACCAGTTGGAACAGGTGCCAGTTGCTGTTTTCGAAGTCTGCCGGTGGCAATTGCGCGCCGTACTTTTCTTCAAAATCACTGCCGAAACATTCGAAATAGTGCCGCGCCAGCTCCTGGCGATGGGCAGTGATCTTCTCGATATGGGCGAATTGGCCCAGGCCGATGGCCGCTGCGATGTCGGTCATGTTGAACTTGCCGCCGAGTACATCCACGTCCAGGCCGTCGAAGCCGGTGCGGGTCACGCCTTGCAGGCGATATTTTTCCGCCAGGCGCGCTTCTTCAGCGTTGTTCAACACCAGGCAGCCGCCTTCGGATGACGTGATGTTCTTGTTCGCCTGGAAGCTGAACGACACGAAATCGCCGGTAGCACCGATGCGCTGGCCATCCCAGCTGGAGCCCAAGGCCTGGGCGGCGTCTTCGACGATGCGCAGGTTGTACTTGTTGGCCAGCGCGTAGAGCAATGGCATGTCCAGTGGCAGACCGGCCAGGTACACCGGGATGATCGCCTTGGTGCGCGGCGTGATTGCGGCTTCCACCTGGGCCAGGTCGATATTGCGGGTAACCGGGTCGATATCAGCGAACACCGGCGTGGCGCCGACTTCCAGAATCACGTTGGCCGTGGCGACCCACGAAATCGGGGTGGTGATGACTTCATCTCCAGGGCCGATACCGGCGATGCGCAAGGCGATCTCCATAGTGCAAGTGCCCGAGTTGAAGGTGCGCACCGGGCGCCCGCCAAAGTATTCCGACAACTGCGCTTCGAACGCCTGCACTTTCGGCCCGCTGGTGATCCAGCCGGAGCGCAGTACATCGCCTACCGCCGAGATGGTGGCTTCATCAATGGTGGGCTTGGAGAACGGCAGAAAGGGCAGTTGGCTCATGACGTTGAAGGCATCCGTTTCAGAAGGCAATGAGAAAAAAGCATATCAATGCCGGGCATAGTTGCACGGCTCGACTGAATATAGCCTGTCGTCTGTGAATGAATCGTCCCCCCCCTTAAACAAAAATGCCGCCTTGGGAGCGGCATTTTCAGCATCGGTGTCAGAAGGCGACGCGTGCCTCAAGAAACACATTCTGTTCCTTGAGCTTGCCTTTGAGCTGTTCGTCCAGGGCATTTATCCGGTTTGCGAACGTGTTGTAGCCGGTTTCGATCCTGCCCATGTCCACGTAACGCCAGCCGGTGCCCAGGGTCAGGGTTTTGCTGACCTTGGCATCCAGCCCCAGGCCCACGCTGTAGGCGAAGTTGTGTTGGCGATGGCTGGCGAAGCGACGGGTTTCGTCGGTCTGATAGCCATTGGCGTCAATTTGGGCCAGGCCCACCCCTGCCATGCCGTAGAACGACAGCCACTCGTTGATCGGGATATTTTTATAACCGTTGAGCATCAAGCGCTGGCTGTCGGTCTGCAGGCTGTTGACGTTGGGATTGAACGGTGCCCAACGGGATTTGTAGTTCGATTGGCTGGGCATGGTGTATTCACCTTCAACGCGCCAGCCATCAGCCAAGGCATAACCCACGGCAAATGAACCGGTGAATGTCTTGCTGTTGTCTGGCGCTTCTACCCGGTGGGTCACGCGCGGGCTGGTCAACAGTGAGCTTGAGAGATTCTGCCGGGCGCTGTTGAGCTTTGCCGACCCGTACCAACCTTCTGCCTGGGCGTAAGGGGTGACGATCGCGGCAAACAGCAGGGCGCAGGAGAGTTTTTGCATGGTCATCGATTCACTTGATTTAAAAGGGAATCGATAGCTTGTTGCTGGGGGGGCGGGCCGCTCGACAGGACTTTTCCTGATCAAATCCTGAATCGTCAGCGTCGGGTGTAGGAAGGCGGGGCAAAAAAATGCCGCTCTCGAAGAGCGGCATTTTTTATGCGGCGGTATTACTCGGAAGCAATGGCGTTTTTCGCCAGGATCGCGTTGGCCAGGTCCATGTCCGTGGCCTTGAGGCCAGGGTTATCAGCGCGCACCTTCTGCATCGCAGCTTCCAGGTACGGGCCACGGATGCTGCCGTCGCTGGCGACGAAGCTACCGGCGTCGTCCTGGGCGGCGACCACCATTTTGTGGTCCTTGAAGGTCAGGTACGTCGAGCCGGTGGTGGCACCCGATGAGATGACATTACGCCAGAAGCTGTCGGCCATGGCTGAACCGACAGGAAGGGAAAGCACAGCGAGGGTTGCGACAGCATATTTTAGACGCATGATGGGTGACTCCGACTGGGTTATCTGAACAGTTTGATTGTAGATAGCGCAGTCGAGTTCCATGGATGACTAAACAGTTTCAACCTGCAGAATCACACCTTCCTGACCAGTGACACGTACGTGTGCCCCAACCGGCGCGTCAGGCCCGGAAGCCATCCAGACACCGTCGCCCACCTTGATCTTGCCTCGGCCCTCGATAATGGCTTGATGCACCACAAAGGTGCGGCCGATCAGCTCCGAACCGCGCATGTTCAACCCCGGCTGGTCGCTGACCTTGGCGCTGCTGCGCTGGCGTCGCCACCAGTACACCGCCGTCAGGATCGATAACACCGCGAACAGCAGCAGTTGCCATTCGAGGCCCAGGCTCGGGATCAGGAATTTGATCACGCCCACGGCTGCCGCGGCGATGCCCATCCACAGCAGATAACCGCCGGCACCGAACACTTCAAGGATCAACAGCACCGTGCCCAGTGCCAGCCAGTCCCAAAACGACAGGTGCTGCAGGAATTCCCACATGGCGCGTGCCTCAGGCTTTCTTGTTGTCGAAGGTTGCCTTGACGATCTCGCCGATACCACCGACGGCGCCAATCACCTGGCTGGCTTCCAGCGGCATCAGGATCACCTTGCTGTTGTTGGCCGAGGCCAGCTTGCCCAGTGCGTCGATGTATTTCTGGGCGACAAAGTAGTTGATGGCCTGCACGTTACCGGTGGCGATCGCCTCCGATACCACTTGAGTGGCGCGGGCTTCAGCTTCGGCCTGACGCTCACGGGCTTCGGATTCCAGGAACGCCGCCTGACGACCACCTTCGGCCTCAAGAATCTGCGCCTGCTTCTTGCCTTCGGCGGTCAGGATCGCGGAGGCTCGCAGGCCTTCGGCTTCGAGGATCTGTGCACGCTTGATCCGCTCGGCCTTCATCTGGCCGGACATGGCGGCCATCAGGTCGGCAGGCGGGCTGATGTCCTTGATCTCGATCCGGGTGATCTTGATGCCCCACGGTGCGGTGGCTTCGTCGACGGTGCGCAGCAGTTTTTCGTTGATGCCGTCACGCTGGCTGAGCATTGCATCCAGCTCCATGGAGCCGAGCACAGTACGGATGTTGGTTTGCAGCAGGTTGCGGATGGCGTGTTCGAGGTTGTTCACCTCGTAGGCGGCCTGGGCGGTATTGACCACCTGGAAGAAGCACACGGCGTCGATCTGCACCGTGGCGTTGTCGGCGGTGATGACTTCCTGGGGTGGAATATCCAGCACGCTTTCCATCACGTTGATCTTGCGACCGATACGGTCCATGACCGGGATAATGATGTTCAGGCCCGGCTTGAGGGTGTTGGTGTAGCGGCCGAAGCGCTCGACCGTCCACTGGTAACCCTGCGGAACGACCTTGAAGCCCATGAACAGTATGGCGACGGCCAAGCCTACAAAAAGAAGCAGTACGGTTCCGATCTGCATAACGATTCCTTGTCTGGTGTGGGCGGTAAAGCGAGGTTTTTCCGATTGTAACGGTGTTGTCACGGATAAGAACGGTTTACCGGCCCATCAATCAAAGGATTTGTTTCTGAATCCCCAGGCGTCACCCGCAGCACCTCTTCCTTCGTCGTCAGCCCTGCCATTACCTTGCGCGTACCGGCAGACCGCAAGCTGCACATGCCTTGGTCAAGGGCCGCGTGGCGCAAGGCCTGGAGGTCGGTGCCCGGGGTGATCAGAGCCTTGAGGCGGTCGTTCATCAGCATGATCTCGTAGATCCCGGCCCGTCCTCGATAACCACTTCCCCGACATTCCCCACAACCCACGGCCTGATAGACCTGCCCGGCAGGCTGCTTGCAGTGCGGGCACAACAGACGCACCAGACGCTGGGCCATCACTCCCAGCAATGTCGCATTGATCAGGTAATGAGGAATGCCCAGTTCCAGCAAGCGACTGATGGCGCCGGGTGCATCGTTGGTGTGCAGCGTCGACAGCACCAGGTGCCCGGTCAGGGCGGCCTGGATCGCCATTTCTGCGGTTTCCAGGTCGCGAATCTCGCCGATCATGATGATGTCCGGATCCTGGCGCATCAGGGCACGGATGCCGCTGGCGAAGGTCAGGTCGATGTTGGGTTGGACCTGCATCTGGTTGAAGGCCGGCTCGACCATCTCGATCGGGTCTTCGACGGTGCACAGGTTGACCTCGCGGGTGGCCAGTTGCTTGAGCGTGGTGTAGAGGGTGCTGGTCTTGCCCGAACCGGTGGGCCCGGTGACCAGGATGATGCCGTTGGCCTGGACGGTCATGGATTGCCAGCGTTGCAGGTCGTCGTCGGAGAGCCCCAGTTGCTGGAAATCCTTGTGCAGCACCTGAGGATCGAAAATTCGCATCACCAGCTTTTCGCCGAAGGCCGTGGGCAAGGTCGACAGGCGCAGTTCCACTTCACCGCCCGCCGGGCTTTTGGTCTTCACCCGGCCGTCCTGGGGTTTGCGTTTTTCCGCCACGTTCATCCGCCCGAGACTTTTCAGGCGGCTGACCACTGCCATCGTCACTTGGGACGGGAATTGATAGACGTCGTGCAGCAGCCCATCAATGCGAAAACGCACGCGGCCCTGGTCGCGACCGGGTTCGATATGGATATCACTGGCCCGTTGGCCGAAGGCGTACTGCAACAGCCAGTCGACGATATTGACGATGTGCGCGTCATTGGCGTCGGGTTCCTGGTCGCTGGCGCCAAGGTTGAGGAGTTGCTCAATGTTGGTAGCGCTGGACGTTTTTTGATCAATAGCGCCGCTGACCGATTTCGCCAGCCGATAAAACTCTACGGTGCAGCGCTGAATATCCTCGGGGTTGGCCACCACGCGCTTGATGGAGCGTTTCAACACTTGGGCCAGGCCAGCTTCCCAGCTGGTCACGTAGGGCTGGGCGCTGGCGACTGTAACGCTGCCGCCGTCGACCGCCACCGCGAGGATCCTGTGCCGCTGGGCAAAGGCGTATGACATCAGCGGCACCACTGCGGCGACATCGATTTTCAACGGGTCGATACGCAGGTAGGGCTGCCCGCAGTGACGGGCGAGCCATTCGGTCAGGATTTCCAGGGACGGCCCGTGGCTGGCAATGCATTCCAGGGGATGCAGCTCGCTGTTCGCCGGAACGGTCAGGTTGGCAGGCACCAGGCCCTGGTCGATCAGGGCAGGCAATAACTGATGGATTTCCAGCCAGCGATCCTGGGTGTTTGGCGCAACGGACATGATGACGTTCCTGGGCAACGGATAGGCGTAGTCCTCAGGCTAGTCACCCGTTGCGCTTCGGCTTCCGGGGTTTGTTGCAGGCTTTTACTGACTGGCCGCCTGCACCGCCAGAGGCCGCGCCGCATCAGCCGGTTGCAGTTCCAGCGAGCACACACTGATCAGGTTACGAAGTTTTTCGCCGATCACTTGGGCCCGATGCCAGCTCAGGCCGTCCATCACGATATCGATCGCCAACAGGTCGTCTTCGCGCTGCACGTTCACCTCGCGAGGAACCAGGAACTGCAGGGCAAAATAGTTGAGCACCCTGCACAACACATCGGGTTCAGCCTCGGCGAGGATTTGATAGTGCGCCTGGCAGTGAGCATTGCTGACGGCCCAGGCATCGACGCGTGGGGCGGGGCTGGCGGATTCGACGACGTGCATGATGATTCTCCGGATTCGACTGGAGAAATTTTTACATGCGGCGCAGGAGATTTCTTATCTAAAAAAGCCCGTATTGGCTTATAAGAGACTCATTAAATTCCGTAAAGTACGATTAATGGGTATTTCTATGCACAGTGAGTTGGACGTGTACGACCGGCGCATCCTGGCGCTGTTGCAGGAAGACGCTTCGCTCTCCAGCGCGCAGATTGCCGAGCAGGTCGGCCTGTCGCAGTCGCCGTGCTGGCGCAGGATTCAGCGGCTGAAAGAGGAGGGTGTGATTCGCGGCCAGGTCACCCTGCTGGACCGCAAAAAAATCGGCCTCAACACGCAGATCTTTGCCGAGGTGAAACTCAACGCCCATGGCCGTTCCAACTTCACTGAATTCACCGAGGCGATTCGCGGTTTTCCGGAAGTGCTGGAATGTTATGTGCTGATGGGGGCGGTGGACTTTTTACTGCGGATTGTCACGTCGGACATTGAAGCGTATGAGCGGTTTTTCTTCGAAAAACTCTCGATGGTGCCGGGGATTCAGGAGGTCAACTCGATAGTGGCCTTGTCGGAGATCAAGTCCACCACGAGTTTGCCGGTGTTGCGCTGAAGGCGAGGGAGGCAGGCTCCCTCGCCACAGGGTTTACAGACGCAGCAGGGTCTTCCAGGCGCGATTCTGATAAACCGCAATCGCCTGATGCATCCGCGCATCCAGCGACTCATCGGTGATCGGCTGGTTGGCCAGGTGCGCCAGCTTGTTCAGCTCGCCATACAAACGGTCCAGCTCGGCGATATCCAGCACTTGGCGTGCATGGTGCAGCCAGGCCAGGATGCGTTCGATACGCGGCAGTTGCTCGGCCAGGTCTTCCGGCTGTTGCTGGTAGCGCGGCAGTTGCAGGGCGACGGCGTCGTCGGCCAGCAGGCGCGGCAGCCAGTTGGCGAGCTGTGCAGCGCCCTGGCGATTGCCACGTACGTTGCGCTCCGCTGTCCAGGTACGGGCCAGCAGCCAGCGGGAAGTGGTCAGCGAGAAGAGGCCCCAGCGCACGTCTTCCAGTTCTTCAGCGAACTGTTCTGGCGCGGCCTTGCGGATGTCTTCATCGTCGTCACCCGCCTGCACCAGCGGGCGCCAGTCTTCCAGCAAGGCGTCCAGTGCGGCGCGCAGTTCGCTGGTGGATTGGCGTGGCGCGGCCTGGCCGAGGCTGCCGAGCAGGGCACGCAGTTCGTCGAGGTTTTCTACCCAGTCTTGCAGCAGACGCCAGTGGCCATTGAAACGGTATTGCTCGGCCAGGCGCTGGCTGCTGCCCAACAGGTGCCACATGACGGCGGCAAACGCGTCGTCCAGCGGCATTTCAGCGTGCAGCACCGGCGCTGGCAAGCTCAGGGAATAGCTGTTGGCGTCGAACAGGCGATAGCCACGCTCAGCCTTGCTGATATCGCACGGCATCAGGGCCAGGGTTGCGGCCAGTTCAGCGGCCAGCTCCAGCAGGGCGGCCGGGTCGCCTTCGCGCAGTTCCAGTTCCAGTTCGCAGATTTCTTCTTTCTGCTTGCCGGCGACCACGTGGCCGAGGTCCAGGGCGGCTTCGATCACCACCTTGGCCTTGCCGCGGCCCCAGGCAATTTCGGCGCGTTCGCGAACGAAATCGGTGGTGAAGATCGGCTTGAGGGTCTTTTTGTCCAGCTCGGCCAGTTGCTCTGGCCAGCATTCGCCGTCGAGCTTCTTCACGTCGAGCTTGGCTTTGGCCAGGTCCCAGTTGTACTCATTGCGTTCCGACAAGCCGGCAACGCTCTGGCCACGGGTCTTGAGGGTCTGGATCACTTCGTCGCCGTCTTTGCGCAGGCGCAGGGCCACTTTGGCCTGGGCCAGGTCGCGTTCCGGGGTGTCGAAGTACTGGTTCATCAACTCACGGCGTTCCCAGCCACTTTTGTTGCGTTTTTTCAGTAACGGGTGCTCACGCAGCGCGGCGAGGGTTTCGCGGCTGACGCGGAGCTTGATTTCGGTTTCTTTCTGCATGGCCGGAAAATCCAGGATCGGGAGCGCAGCCGGGGAAATGAGTGGCTGCCAAGGCCGTGCAGTGTACAGGACTGAGCCCGGCAACGCGCCGCAACGGTTTATTGTGTCGTGCAGATGGCTCTATGATGGGGTTCATCCGGGAAGTTGAGAGACAGCGCATGCCTTTACCGTCCATGAAAGAACAATTCGCCGCGCTGATTGCCGCGCCTTCGGTTAGTTGTACCCAGGCTTCTCTCGACCAATCCAACCGCCCGGTGATCGATTTGCTCGCTACCTGGCTGGGGGATCTGGGCTTTGCCTGCGATATCCAGCAGGTCAGCCCCGGCAAATTCAATCTGCTGGCCAGTTTCGGCACGGGCCCCGGCGGCCTGGTGTTGGCGGGGCATAGCGACACCGTGCCGTACGACGGCGCGCTATGGCAGACCGATCCGCTGAAGCTGACGGAAGTCGACGGCCGCTGGGTAGGACTGGGCAGCTGTGACATGAAAGGTTTTTTCGCCCTGGTGATCGAAGCCGTCCAGCCGTTGCTGGACCAAGCCTTCAAGCAACCGCTGCTGATCCTTGCCACCTGCGATGAAGAAAGCTCCATGGCCGGCGCCCGTGCGCTGGCCGAGGCGGGCCGTCCTTTAGGTCGCGCGGCGGTGATCGGCGAGCCGACGGGCCTCAAACCCATCCGCCTGCACAAAGGCGTGATGATGGAGCGCATCGATATTCTCGGGCGCAGCGGCCATTCGTCGGATCCAAGCCTGGGCCACAGCGCGCTCGAAGCCATGCACGACGCCATCGGCGAACTGCGTGGCCTGCGCCTGGCCTGGCAGCGCGAATACCGCAACCCGCAGTTCAGTGTGCCGCAACCGACCATGAACTTCGGCTGCATTCACGGCGGCGATAACCCCAACCGCATTTGCGGCCAATGCTCCCTGGAATTCGACCTGCGGCCCTTGCCCGGCATGGATCCCCAGGTACTGCGCGCGGCCATCCGGCAGAAGCTTGAACCCCTGGCCGAGCGGCATAAGGTGAAGATCGACTACGCGCCGTTGTTCCCCGAAGTGCCGCCGTTCGAGCAGGCCGAGGATGCCGAGTTGGTGCGGGTGGCTGAACGACTTACCGGTCATCGCGCCGAAGCAGTAGCGTTCGGCACCGAAGCGCCTTATCTTCAGCGCCTTGGTTGCGAGACCCTGGTGCTCGGCCCTGGCGATATCGCCTGCGCCCACCAGCCCGGCGAGTACCTTGAAATGTCACGCTTGACGCCTACAGTGCGTCTATTGCGGGAACTGATTCAACATTACTGCCTGACACCAGCATAAATTAACCCCTGCCCATCCGTACATAGAAGGAGAGCGAGCGTGTCGCCAAGCCTGTTCCGACGATAACCAACAGCCCGCTGTGCGTTTTCATGATTCATCCCTTTTTGGCTGCTTTTTATTACAGGCCCAGGTTTTATGCCCGAATACGTCAATTGGCTTCGTCACGCTTCGCCTTACATCAATGCCCACCGCGACTGCACCTTTGTGGTCATGCTGCCGGGCGATGGTGTGGAACATCCGAACTTCGGCAATATCGTCCACGACCTGGTGCTGCTCCACAGCCTGGGCGTGCGCCTGGTGCTGGTCCACGGTTCGCGTCCGCAAATCGAAACCCGCCTCGCCGCCCGCGGCCTGACCCCGGCTTACCATGAAGGCTTGCGCATCACCGATGCCGCGACCCTGGAGTGTGTGATCGACGCGGTCGGCCATCTGCGTATCGCCATTGAAGCGCGGTTGTCGATGGACATGGCGTCTTCGCCGATGCAGGGCTCGCGCCTGCGGGTGGCCAGCGGCAACCTGGTGACGGCGCGCCCGATCGGTGTGCTTGAAGGCGTCGACTATCACCACACCGGCGAAGTGCGCCGCGTCGACCGCAAGGGTATCAACCGCCTGTTGGACGAGCGCTCCATCGTGCTGCTGTCGCCGTTGGGTTACTCGCCCACTGGTGAAATCTTCAACCTCGCCTGCGAAGACGTCGCCACCCGCGCCGCCATCGACCTTGGCGCTGACAAGCTGCTGTTGTTCGGCGCCGACCTCGGCCTGATCGACGAACACGGCCGCCTGGTGCGTGAACTGCGGCCGCAACAGGTGCCCGCGCACCTGCAGCGCTTGGGCAACAACTACCAGGCCGAACTGTTGGACGCGGCAGCCGAGGCGTGCCGTGGCGGCGTAGGCCGCAGCCATATTGTCAGTTATGCCGAAGACGGTGCCTTGCTGACCGAGCTGTTCACCCGGGACGGCGGCGGTACGCTGGTGGCCCAGGAACAGTTTGAGCTGGTGCGCGAAGCGGCGATTGAAGATGTTGGCGGTCTGCTGGACCTGATCAGCCCGCTCGAAGAGCAGGGGATTCTGGTGCGCCGTTCCCGGGAGGTGCTGGAGCGGGAAATCGAGCAGTTCAGCGTGGTGGAACGTGAAGGCATGATCATCGCCTGTGCGGCGCTGTATCAGATCGCCGACTCAGACGCAGGCGAGCTGGCGTGCCTGGCCGTGAACCCGGAGTACCGTCATGGCGGTCGCGGTGATGAGCTGCTGGAGCGTATCGAGACCCGTGCCCGGGCCCAGGGTTTGAAGACGTTGTTCGTGCTGACCACCCGTACGGCCCACTGGTTTCGCGAGCGTGGTTTTGTACCGAGTACGGTCGACCGCCTGCCGTCGGCGCGGGCGTCGTTGTACAACTATCAGCGTAATTCGAAGATCTTCGAAAAGGTGTTGTAAGCCTGAAGCGGCGAGGGGGCAATCCTCTCGCCTGTCACTTTGGCGAGTCTTGCATCCGGGCCGGGTGCAATGATGCCACTCGCCGGGTTTGCAGAATTATCCACACAACTGACATCAAAGTGACATTATCGCCAGGTACGGTGAGGTGCATTAGCGGGACGGCAGAAAAGTTTCATCGATACAAAAACTGTAACAAATTGACGGAATGATGTGCATTTGGCCATGATGGCGTCGCGTTTTTGATCGTGAGTGACGTATGACCCCATTTGGTCAACACAAAACGATCTAAAAAAACGCAGAGACATACTCTTCAGGAACAACCTTATGGAGCGGTACTGCCTCAACGGCTTGACTGCCCCATGGAAAGTCTTATTCCTGAATCGTATGAAAAAGAATGAAACAATTCTTTTTGGGTGTATGAAAAACTCATTACCCTGCAGGGACCAAATCAACTGCGGTTAGACGAAAGTAGTAGACACACAAGGTTACGATTGACTTGTCAGTCACTATCCGGCGCTAATCGCGCATCTGTGGATCAAGGGCGTCAGACCCGAGACCTAAGAAATACAAAAATTAGAAATGAGAGGAGCGGTACATGAAGAAGTCAACATTGGCGTTGGCCGTAGCTTTGGGGGCAATCGCTCAACAAGCAGGCGCCGCAGGTTTCATCGAAGACAGCCACGCCACACTGAGCGCACGTAACTTTTACATCAACACCGATAACCGTAATGGCGCTGATACAGCTACCAGCCACAGCAAAAACGCGGAATGGGGCCAAGGCTTCGACCTGCGTTTCATCTCGGGTTACACCCAAGGTACTGTGCAGTTTGGTGTTGACGCTATCGGCCTGTACGGCGTTCGCCTGGATTCCAGCCGCGCTGAACACGGGAACTACAACGGTACGCTTTCGGGCGGTACTGTATTCCCAAGCGATGGCAACGAGGCTGTCAATGATTTCGCCAGCCTGGGCGTGACCGGCAAGGTCAAGATCTCCCAGACCGAACTGAAACTGGGCACCCTGCAACCTAAGCTGCCAGTTATTGTGACCAACGATGGTCGTCTGCTGCCGCAGACCTTCCAGGGTGGCCAGATCACTACCAACGACATCAAGGATCTGACCTTGGTTGCTGGTCAGGTTGAAAAAGCCAAGGGTCGTAACTCCAGCAATAACGAAAACCTGTCGATTGGCGGTGCCAACGGTAGCTCCAACTACAACGCAGGCAGGTTCGTTAACAAGTTCTACTACGCCGGTGGTGACTACAAGCTCACCAAAGACCTGACGGCCCAGTACTACTACGGCAACCTGGAAGACTTCTACAAGCAGCACTTCCTGGGTCTGACCCACAACTGGGCGATCGGCCCGGGCGTACTGAAGTCTGACCTGCGTTATTTCAACAGCTCTGACGATGGTAAAAACGGCAATACCCCTGCCTACTACTCCAGCGGTAACTACAGTGGCGTTGCATCGGGTAAAGGCAAAGTCGACAACAACCTGTACAGCGGGCTGTTCCTTTACACCGTTGCTGGTCATACCTTTGGTGGCGGTTACCAAGTCAGCAACGGTAGCAGTGACTTCCCTTGGTTGAACCAAGGTGACGGTTCGTCTGCCTACCTCACCACTGACATGCAGATCCAGAAGTTCGCCCGCGCCGGCGAGCGTACCTGGCAAGCTCGTTACGCCTATGACTTCGCCAAGGTCGGCGTACCTGGTCTGACTGCAGGTGTCGTGTACCTCAAAGGTACTGATATCGACACGGTAAACGGTAGCCGCGCTGAGTTCACTGGTCAGTCCGAGTGGGAGCGTGACATCACTATTGCCTACGTGATCCCGGAAGGCCCACTGAAAAACCTGGGCGTCGCCTGGAAAAACGCAATGTGGCGTACCGATGTTGCTTCTGCACGTGACCAAGACGAAAACCGTCTGATCGTCAGCTACTCGCTGCCACTGTTCTAGTAGCGTAAAGCTGTTGTAAGGCTGTAATCCTTGCCCGGCGCAATGCCGGGCAAGGTGTTTTACTTTTCAAGTCGGGCTCAACCCCCGCAAGCCCTTCCTGAATCCCCTCTTTGTACAGCGTCTCAAGGCCTTCTCGAACCTTGAAGCGGATGTTGATCCACGCCTGTTGCCAAGTCCAATGAACAGATTTTTAATATTCCTTTATCGTCTAGATAAATCGATATTTATTCTTTTTAAATAATCCGCGACACAGGCACAGTGGGCTCCATAAGCACTCATCAGGAGCCACACCATGAGCCTCAGACTGGGCGACATCGCCCCCGACTTTGAACAGGATTCCAGCGCCGGCAAGATTCGCTTCCACGAGTGGCTGGGCGATAGCTGGGGCGTGCTGTTTTCCCACCCGGCGGATTTCACCCCGGTGTGCACCACGGAGCTGGGCTTCACCGCCAAGCTCAAGGACGAATTCGCCAAGCGCGGCGTCAAGGCCATTGCCCTGTCGGTCGACCCGGTGGATTCCCACCACAAGTGGATCGAAGACATCAACGAAACCCAGAACACCATCGTCAACTTCCCGATCCTGGCCGACGCTGACCGCAAGGTCTCCGACCTGTATGACCTGATCCACCCGAATGCCAGTGACACCCTCACCGTGCGTTCGCTGTTCGTGATCGATCCGAACAAAAAGATTCGCCTGACCATCACCTACCCAGCCAGCACCGGGCGCAACTTCCACGAAATCCTGCGGGTGATTGACTCGCTGCAACTGACCGACAGCCACAAAGTCGCCACCCCGGCCAACTGGCAGGACGGCGATGAGGTGGTGATCGTGCCGTCGCTCAAGGACGAGGAAGAGATCAAGAAGCGCTTTCCGAAGGGTTACCGCGCAGTGAAGCCGTACCTGCGGCTCACCCCTCAACCGAATCGTTAACACAGAACCAAATGTGGGAGCGGGCTTGCTCGCGAATGCACACTGTCAGTTGACGCATCTTTGAGTGACACACCGCTTTCGCGAGCAAGCCCGCTCCCACACTTGATCGCATTTCAAGTCTCACAAAGCAGGGGTTTTAAGGCCGTTTCGACGGCCTTTTTTTACGCCCGGAATTTAGTCAGCCGTATATGCATTTAAAGAATAAACAAATGAAAAAATAAGATTTATAGATATATAAATTGGCTGATATGGTCTGTCCCATCTTGGCGCCATCGCCGCATAGCGAACCGCCGACACTTTCCAAAGGAATTGCCTACATGCTGGTCGTAACACTTGGTGGTAGCCCCAGCCAACGTTCCCGGTCCGGGGTCTTGCTGGATCACACCCGCAACTGGTTGCAGCAACAAGGTGTGGAAGTGGTGAGTTATCAGATACGGGACTTCCCGGCCGAAGACTTGCTGCACGCGCGGTTCGACAGCCCGAAAATCATCGACCTGCTGCAGCAAGTGGCAAATGCCGATGGCCTGGTGATCGCCACGCCGGTGTACAAGGCTTCGTTTTCCGGTGCGCTGAAAACCATCCTTGACCTGCTGCCCGAACGCGCCCTGGCCCACAAAGTGGTATTGCCGATGGCCACCGGCGGCAGCATCGCCCACATGCTCGCGGTGGACTACGCCTTGAAGCCAGTGCTGTCGGCCCTGAAAGCCCAGGAATTGCTTCACGGGATTTTCGCCGAAGACAGCCAGATCGCCTACGGCGAAGGCAGTGCCCAGGCGCAACTGGTGCCGGTGCTGGAACAACGTTTGAGCGAGGCCCTGGAGCAGTTCTACAGCGCCATGGCCCGCCGCCCGAAACCTCTTGATCCCAATGTGTTGAATGAACGTCTGTTGAGTGCTCGCTGGAGCATTTAAGCCTTACCGAGCTTCACCTGAATTCGACAAGTACTACTCACCTTACTCAGCCGTCAACGGCCAAGCAGGTGCAGCCAACCCCCTAATCGTATAGTTGGAGAGAGCGCCATGCGCACTGTCATCTTGCGTCGTGGACTGGTCGCACTGTTTGCTGCGGCTGTGTCGTTCGGCGCCATTGTTCAAGCCCAAGCCGCCGAAACACTGCGGATCGGCTATCAGAAATACGGCACCCTGGTGCTGCTCAAGGCCAAGGGCTCGCTGGAAAAGCGCCTGGCCGAGCAGGGCGTGCAAGTGCAATGGACGGAGTTCCCCGGCGGCCCGCAACTGCTGGAAGGACTGAACGTCGGCTCCATCGACTTCGGCGTGACGGGTGAAACGCCGCCAGTGTTTGCCCAGGCTGCCGGTGCCGATCTGCTCTACGTCGCCTACGAACCACCGGCGCCGACCAGCGAAGCGATCTTGGTACCGAAAGATTCGCCGATCAAATCGGTGCAAGACCTCAAGGGCAAGAAAGTCGTCCTCAATAAGGGCTCCAACGTGCACTACCTGCTGGTACGTGCCCTGGATGATGCCGGCCTGAAATACACCGACGTACAGACTGTGTTCCTGCCGCCCGCCGATGCCCGCGCCGCGTTCGAGCGTGGCAGCGTCGATGCCTGGGTGATCTGGGACCCGTACCAGGCAGCCGCCGAAAAACAACTGCAAGCGCGCACCCTGCGTGACGGCACCGGCATCGCTGACAACCATCAGTTCTACCTGGCCACCAAGCCTTACGCCGAAAAACACCCTGAGGTGATCAAGGCGCTGGTGGAAGAAGTGCGCGCCGTGGGCGAATGGTCCAAGGCCAATCCGGAGCAAGTCACCGAACAAGTTGCACCGCTGCTGGGCTTGCCGGCCGACATCACTCTCACCTCGGTAAAACGCCAGGGCTACGGCGCGCTGTTCCTGACCCCGGAAGTGGTCGCCGCGCAGCAGAAAATTGCCGACAGCTTCTACCAACTCAAATTGATCCCCAAACCCTTGAACATCAAGGACGTGATCTGGACGCCACCCGCCGCCGTTGCCAAAGCGCCGTAATCCGACTTCTTCAGGAGACAACTCCATGAGCCTCAATATTTTCTGGTTCCTGCCTACCCACGGCGACGGCCATTACCTTGGCACCGCCGAAGGCGCTCGCGCCGTTGATCACGGTTACCTGCAGCAAGTGGCCCAGGCGGCAGACCGCCTTGGCTTCGGCGGGGTGCTGATCCCTACCGGCCGTTCCTGCGAGGATTCGTGGTTGGTGGCGGCGTCGCTGATCCCGGTGACCCAACGTTTGAAATTCCTTGTCGCGCTGCGCCCCGGGATCATTTCCCCGACGGTGGCCGCGCGTCAGGCGGCAACTCTGGATCGTCTGTCCGGCGGCCGCGCGTTGTTCAACCTGGTGACCGGCGGTGACCCGGAAGAATTGGCCGGCGACGGGTTGTTCCTGAGCCATGAAGAGCGGTATCAGGCATCGGTGGAATTCACTCGCATCTGGCGCCGCGTGCTGGAAGGCGAAACCGTCGATTACGACGGCCAGCACATCAGCGTCAAAGGCGCGAAGTTGCTCTATCCGCCGATCCAGCAACCGCGTCCGCCGCTGTATTTCGGGGGTTCCTCCGAAGCGGCCCAGGACCTGGCAGCTGAACAAGTGGAAATGGTCCTGACCTGGGGCGAGCCGCCGGCCGCTGTGGCGGAAAAGATTGCACAGGTTCGCGCCAAGGCCGCCAAGCTCGGGCGTACCCTGCGCTTCGGCATTCGCCTGCATGTGATCGTGCGTGAAACCAACGCCGAAGCCTGGCAGGCCGCCGACAAACTGATCTCCCACGTGGACGATGAAACCATCGCCCGCGCCCAGGCCTCATTGTCGCGCTTCGATTCCGTAGGTCAGCAGCGCATGGCTGCCTTGCACGGCGGTAGCCGCGACAACCTGGAAGTCAGCCCCAACCTGTGGGCCGGCGTAGGGCTGGTGCGCGGCGGTGCCGGCACTGCCTTGGTAGGTGATGGCCCCACCGTAGCTGCACGGGTGAAGGAATACGCTGACCTGGGCATCGACACCTTTATCTTCTCCGGTTATCCACACCTGGAAGAGTCGTATCGCGTGGCCGAGCTGCTGTTCCCGCACCTGGACATCGAACGTCCCGAGCTGCCGAAAAGTACCGGCTACGTCAGCCCGTTTGGCGAAATGGTCGCCAACGACATTCTCCCCAAAGCTGCGTCCCAGAGCTGAGGCGCCGCCATGAACCTTGAAAAGTTAAGTCATCGATTGGCGCCCTGGGCGCTGCCGATTCTGTTGCTGGCGGTATGGCAGTTGTCCGTTTCGGCCGGTTGGTTGTCTACGCGCATTCTGCCGGCGCCCAGCGCGGTGATTGAAGCGGGCGTCAGCCTGGTGCGCAGCGGCGAAATCTGGACGCACCTGGCCATCAGCGGCTGGCGTGCTGGCCTGGGCTTTGTGATCGGCGGCGGCATCGGCCTGGCCCTGGGCTTTATCACCGGCCTGTCGACCTGGGGTGAACGCCTGCTGGACAGCTCGGTGCAGATGATCCGCAACGTGCCGCACCTGGCGCTGATCCCGCTGGTGATTCTGTGGTTCGGGATTGACGAGACCGCGAAGATATTCCTGGTCGCCCTCGGCACGCTGTTCCCGATCTACCTCAACACTTACCACGGCATCCGCAACGTCGACCCGGCGTTGGTGGAAATGGCCCGCAGTTATGGCCTGTCCGGTTTCAGCCTGTTTCGCCAAGTGATTTTGCCGGGCGCCTTGCCTTCGATTCTGGTGGGCGTGCGCTTCGCGTTGGGCTTTATGTGGTTGACGCTGATCGTTGCGGAAACCATCTCCGCCAGTTCCGGCATCGGCTACCTGGCGATGAACGCCCGGGAATTCCTGCAAACCGACGTAGTGGTACTGGCGATCGTGCTGTACGCGGTACTCGGCAAGCTGGCAGACCTGGCGGCGCGTGGCCTGGAACGTGTATGGCTGCGCTGGCACCCGGCCTATCAAGTGAATAAAGGAGGTGCGGCATGACCGCTCAACAACCTCCACGCCTGCTGCGGGGCATTCCCCTGGCAGTGCGCAAATTGCGCAAGGCTTTCGGCGCGCGGGAAGTGCTGAAGGCAATCGACCTGCACATTCCAGCCGGTCAATTTGTTGCGGTCGTGGGCCGCAGTGGCTGCGGCAAAAGTACCTTGCTGCGTCTGCTGGCCGGCCTGGACAAAGCCAGCGGCGGCGAATTGCTCGCCGGCTCCGCACCGCTGAGCGAGGCGATTGAGGACACGCGGTTGATGTTCCAGGAAGCGCGCCTGCTGCCGTGGAAAAAGATCATCGACAACGTGGGGCTGGGCCTCAAGGGCAACTGGCGTCCGCAGGCGTTGGAAGCGCTGGAAGCGGTCGGCCTGGCCGAGCGTGCCAATGAGTGGCCGGCGGCGTTGTCCGGTGGCCAGAAGCAACGCGTGGCCCTGGCCCGCGCCTTGATCCACCAGCCACGCCTGTTGCTGCTGGACGAACCGCTGGGGGCCCTGGATGCCCTGACCCGGATCGAGATGCAGCAACTGATCGAGAACCTCTGGCAGAAACACGGCTTCACCGTATTGCTGGTGACTCACGACGTCAGCGAAGCCGTGGCCATTGCCGACCGGGTGATCCTGATCGAAGACGGCGAAATCGGCCTCGACCTGCACGTGGAACTCCCACGCCCGCGGGTGCGTGGCTCCCACCGCCTGGCGGCGTTGGAAACCGAAGTGCTTAACCGTGTGTTGTCGCTGCCCGGCACCCCGCCGGAACCCGAACCTGTTTCACCGCTGCCTACGCAATTGCGTTGGGCTCAATAACTCACTTGTCTTACACAGGAAGAACGACCATGACTATTAAAGCCATCAACGTGCGTAACCAGTTCAAAGGCACCATCAAGGAAATCGTCGAAGGCGACGTGCTGTCGGAAATCGACGTGCAGACCGCGTCCGGCATCGTCACGTCCGTGATCACCACCCGTTCGGTGAAAGAGCTGGAACTGGTGATCGGCAGTGAAGTGATTGCCTTCGTCAAATCCACCGAGGTGTCGATCGCCAAGCTGTGATCGATGGTTCGCACAAAACCCCGAAGGTGAAAGCCTGTCGGGGTTTTTGTCGTTCTTGAGATAGCTTTCGCGAGCAAGCCCGCTCCCACATTCGACCGCATTCCAAAGTTAAAACTCGGTCAAATGTGGGAGCGGGCTTGCTCGCGAAGAGGCCCGGACAGGCAACAAAAAATCAGAGCGCAGCCACCCGCTTGGGCAAGAACGCCGGCAGGTAAAGTCCCACATACGCATCAAACACCCGCATGCCTTCCTCGGCCATGCGCGGAGTGATCTGCCCGTGCTGATGCACCGAGCGCGCGTAGACGCGGTCGCTCAGTTCCAGGGCCAGGGCAAACACGTCGACATCGGCGGGCAGGCTCGGCACCTCGAAGTGCCGGTTGAACACTTCATGCATCAGGTTTCCCAGCTCCAGATCGTGCTGGCGGTCGGCCTGTGTCACTTCGGTCAACCCGTGCTGGGCCAGGATCAATTGCCGGGCGGCGGCGTCGTTGCTGTAGATGGTGAGCATGCGCTGCTCCACCACGCAGGACAGGTCGCGCCAATGCTTGAGTGAGTCGTGGTCGATTGGCGCCTGAATGGCCGCGCGAAAGGCTGCATGGACATCAGCGGTCAGCGCCTCCAGCAAGGCAGGCACGCTGGCGAAGAAGTGGTACACCGATGACGGCGGAATCTGCGCCCGCTCGGCCACGCTGTAGATCGACAGGCTGGCCACGCCTTCGGCGGCCAGCAAAGTGCGGGCGGCATCGAGGATCGCGTCGATCCGGGCCTGGCTGCGGGCGCGGGGTTTGCGAGGGGTGGCAGGGCGATTCATTGAAGTCTCCTACAGGGCAGCGGGCATTGTACGAGAGACAGCCCATGATCCACACCATGTAGGAGCGAGCTTGCTCGCGATGGTCGTAAACGATGACGCGGGCATCCTGAATCAACGCGGCGCCCTCAGGTTTTTCGCGAGCAAGCCCGCCCCTACAGACAGGCATAAAAAAACGCCGCAAGCCAAAAGCCTGCGGCGTTCTTTTTAACCCGGCAACCGCTTACACGGTATGCAGGTACCAGTTGTACTCAAGGTCGGAGATGGAGTGCTCAAACTCTTCCAGCTCACTTTCCTTACAGGCGACGAAGATATCGATGTATTTAGGATCGATGTACTTGGCCATCACCTCGCTGTCGTCCAACTCGCGCAGGGCATCGCGCAGGTTGTTCGGCAGGCTCTGTTCGTTCTGCTCGTAGCTGTTGCCTTCCACGGGTGCGCCAGGCTCGATCTTGTTGGTCAGGCCGTGATGCACGCCCGCCAGGACCGAAGCCATCAGCAGGTAAGGGTTGGCGTCGGCGCCGGCCACACGGTGTTCGATACGTACGGCGTCGGACGAGCCGGTCGGTACGCGAATCGCCACGGTGCGGTTATCCAGGCCCCAGCACGGCGAGTTCGGCACGTAGAACTGTGCGCCGAAACGACGGTAGGAGTTGACGTTAGGGCACAGGAACGCCATTTGGGCGGGTAGGGTCTCCAGCACACCGCCGATCGCGTGACGCAATGCGGCGTTCTGCTCGGGATCCTCGCTGGCAAAGATGTTCTTGCCGTCCTTGTCCAGGATCGAAATGTGTACGTGTAAGCCGTTGCCTGCCTGGCCCGGGTAAGGCTTGGCCATGAACGTGGTGTCCATCTCATGGTCGTAGGCGATGTTCTTGATCAAGCGCTTGAGCAGTACCGCGTAGTCGCAGGCCTTTATAGGGTCGGCAACGTGGTGCAGGTTCACTTCGAACTGCGCCGGGGCACTTTCCTTGACGATGGCGTCGGCAGGGATGCCTTGCTCTTTTGCACCTTCCAGAATGTCCTGGAGGCAGTCGACGTATTCGTCGAGGTCGTCGATCAGGTAGACCTGTGTCGAGTGCGGGCGTTTGCCGGAGATCGGCGAGCGGGGCGGTTGTGGCCGGCCATTCACGTTCTCCTGGTCAATCAGGTAGAACTCCAGCTCGAATGCGGCGCAGATGGTCAGACCGAGGTCGTCAAATTTGCTTACAACTTGGCGGAGTACTTCGCGAGGATCGGCGAAGAAAGGTTCACCTTCGAGTTCGTGCATGGTCATCAGCAATTGCGCGGTTGGGCGCTTTTGCCAGGGTTCATTGCACAGGGTGTCGGGGATTGGATAACAGATTCGGTCAGCATCACCGATGTCCAGACCCAGGCCGGTGCTTTCCACCGTTGAGCCATTGATATCCAGGGCAAATAGAGAGGCAGGCAGGTTAATGCCCTTCTCGTAAACCTTGTGGAGGCTGGTGCGTTCGATGCGCTTGCCGCGCACCACACCATTCATATCCGCAATTAGAAGGTCTACGTACAGAACCTCAGGATGATCCTTAAGGAACGCGTTCGCTTCGTTAAGCTGAACGGCACGCGGGGGTACCGACATGATGCAACACCTTTGTTGTTAAAAATATCAATCATTGATCTCTTCGGGTTTCAGTCAACCCGAACGGCATGCCGAAGTCAAGCGAGGCCTTTTTTGCCCTAAAAAAGCGCCTTGAGGGCTTTTTTGGGGCTTTTTGGGGCGGTTTTTTGGGATTGGTGCTCTTGGAACCAGCACGTTTGAGCGGGCCGTGTTGTATTTTTTACGGGGGTGTTGTGTAAAAAAATGAACAAGGCTAAGCTCGATTCAAACCCATAACAGCAATAATACCGGGGTGCTTCATGTCTCGCCTGCCGTTAATCGGCGTCACCGCCTGCTCCAAACAGGTCGGTCTGCATGCTTATCACATCAGTGGCGACAAATACGTCCGTGCAGTGGCCACCGCTGCCAAGGGCTTGCCGTTGATTATTCCGTCCCTGGCGGATGTGCTCGACCCGGCCAATATTCTTGACGGTCTGGACGGCATTCTTTTCACCGGCTCACCTTCCAATATCGAACCCTATCAATACGACGGTCCGGCCAGCGCGCCCGGGACTGCTCATGATTCTGCACGGGACCAAACCACGCTACCGCTGCTGCGTGCCGCGATTGCGGCAGGCGTTCCGGTGCTGGGGATTTGCCGTGGCTTCCAGGAAATGAACGTGGCGTTTGGCGGCAGCCTGCACCAGAACGTTCACGAAGTGCCGGGCATGATGGATCACCGCGAAGACGACACCCAGCCGCTGGATATCCAGTATGGCCCGGCGCACGCAGTGGCCATCTCCCCGAATGGGGTATTGGCAAGCCTGGGCTTGCCGCCGACGATCCAGGTCAACTCGATTCATTCACAGGGCATCGATCGCCTGGCGCCGGGTTTTCAGGTAGAGGCCACCGCGCCGGACGGCCTGATCGAAGGCTTTTCGGTTCCCGCGGGCAAGGCTTTTGCTTTAGGAGTGCAATGGCACCCCGAATGGCAGGTAAGCTCTAACCCGCACTACCTCGTAATCTTCCAGGCATTTGGCAATGCTTGTCGAAAGCGGGTGATGCAACGCGACGCGGATGCTGCGTCAACTTACGCCTGACCTTTAATGGATGTCAGGAAACACAGCCCAGAGGCATTTATGAGTAACAACCTCGACCAGCTCACCGATTGGTTGAAAGACCACAAGATCACAGAAGTCGAATGCATGATTGGCGACCTCACCGGCATCACCCGGGGCAAGATCTCGCCGACCAACAAGTTCATCGCCGAAAAAGGCATGCGCCTGCCCGAAAGCGTTCTGTTGCAGACCGTGACCGGCGACTATGTCGAAGACGACATCTATTACGAATTGCTCGACCCGGCCGACATCGACATGATCTGCCGCCCGGACGAGAACGCGGTGTACCTCGTGCCTTGGGCCATCGAGCCTACGGCCCAGGTGATCCACGACACCTACGACAAGCAAGGCAACCCGATCGAGCTGTCGCCGCGCAACGTGCTCAAGAAAGTCCTCAAGCTCTACGCCGATAAAGGCTGGCAGCCCATCGTGGCGCCGGAGATGGAGTTCTACCTGACCAAGCGCTGCGAAGACCCGGACTTCCCGCTGCAACCGCCGATTGGCCGTTCCGGTCGCCCGGAAACCGGCCGCCAGTCCTTCTCTATAGAAGCAGCCAACGAATTCGATCCGTTGTTCGAAGACGTCTACGACTGGTGCGAGCTGCAGGAGCTGGACCTCGACACGCTGATCCACGAAGACGGCACGGCGCAGATGGAAATCAACTTCCGTCACGGCGACGCCCTGTCCCTGGCCGACCAGATCCTGGTGTTCAAGCGGACCATGCGTGAAGCGGCGCTCAAGCACAACGTGGCGGCCACCTTTATGGCCAAGCCCATGACCGGCGAGCCCGGCAGCGCGATGCACCTGCACCAGAGCATCATCGACATCGCCACTGGCAAGAACGTGTTCTCTAATGAAGACGGGACCAAGAGCGAGCTGTTCCTGCACCACATCGGTGGCCTGCAGAAATTTATCCCTGAGCTGTTGCCGCTGTTCGCACCGAACGTCAACTCGTTCCGCCGCTTCCTGCCCGACACCTCGGCGCCGGTCAACGTGGAGTGGGGCGAAGAAAACCGCACCGTAGGCCTGCGCGTACCGGACGCCGGCCCACAAAACCGTCGGGTGGAAAACCGCCTGCCAGGTGCCGACGCCAACCCGTACCTGGCGATTGCCGCCAGCTTGCTGTGTGGCTACATCGGCATGGTCGAAGGCATCAGCCCAAGCGCGCCAGTGGTGGGTCGTGGTTACGAGCGCCGCAACCTGCGCCTGCCGCTGACCATCGAAGACGCCCTGGAACGCATGGAAAACAGCAAGACCATCGAGAAATACCTGGGTCACAAATTCATCACAGGCTACGTCGCGGTCAAGCGGGCCGAGCATGAAAACTTCAAGCGCGTCATCAGTTCGTGGGAGCGGGAATTCCTGCTCTTCGCCGTCTGATGCGCCGGGCGCGCCCTTCAAACGGCGCGTCCTCACCTGAAACATCTAGGAGATTGGTATGTCCAGCAACAACCCGCAAACCCGTGAATGGCAAGCCTTGAGCAGCGATCACCACCTGGCGCCGTTCAGCGACTTCAAGCAATTGAAAGAGAAAGGCCCACGGATCATCACCAAAGCCCACGGCGTTTACCTGTGGGACAGCGAAGGCAACAAGATCCTCGACGGCATGGCCGGCCTGTGGTGCGTGGCGATCGGTTACGGTCGCGATGAACTGGCTGATGCGGCCGCCAAGCAGATGAAAGAGCTGCCGTACTACAACCTGTTCTTCCAGACTGCCCACCCGCCGGTGCTGGAACTGGCCAAAGCCATCTCCGATATCGCCCCGCAAGGCATGAACCATGTGTTTTTCACCGGTTCCGGCTCTGAAGGCAACGACACCATGCTGCGTATGGTCCGCCACTACTGGGCGATCAAAGGCCAGCCGAACAAGAAAACCATCATCAGCCGCAAGAATGGCTACCACGGCTCCACCGTGGCCGGCGCCAGCCTGGGCGGCATGACTTATATGCATGAACAGGGCGACTTGCCGATCCCGGGCATCGTTCACATTGCCCAGCCTTACTGGTTCGGCGAAGGCGGCGACATGAGCCCGGAAGAATTCGGCGTGTGGGCGGCCAACCAGCTGGAAGAGAAGATTCTGGAACTGGGCGTGGACAACGTCGGTGCCTTTATTGCCGAGCCGATCCAGGGTGCCGGTGGCGTGATCGTGCCGCCTGCCAGCTACTGGCCGCGCATCAAGGAAATCCTCGCCAAGTACGACATCCTGTTCGTCGCCGATGAAGTGATCTGCGGCTTTGGCCGTACCGGAGAGTGGTTCGGTAGCGATTTCTACGACCTCAAGCCCGACATGATGACCATCGCTAAGGGCCTGACCTCCGGCTACATCCCGATGGGCGGCCTGATCGTGCGCGACGAAGTGGTCGCCGTGCTGAACGAAGGCGGTGATTTCAACCACGGCTTCACCTATTCCGGTCACCCGGTTGCAGCGGCGGTAGCCCTGGAAAACATCCGCATCATGCGCGATGAACAAATTGTTAAGCGTGTGCACGACGAAACGGCACCCTATTTGCAAAAGCGTTTGAGGGAACTGGCGGATCACCCGCTGGTGGGTGAAGTTCGCGGTGTGGGCATGCTCGGTGCAATCGAGCTGGTTCAGGACAAGGCAACGCGCAAGCGTTACGAAGGCCGTGGTGTTGGCATGATCTGCCGCACGTTCTGCTTCGAGAATGGCCTGATCATGCGCGCCGTGGGCGACACCATGATCATTTCGCCGCCGTTGGTGATCAGCAAGGCCGAGATTGACGAGCTGGTGACCAAGGCGCGGCACTGCCTGGACCTGACTTTGGCGGCTTTGCAGGGCTAAGTGCTAGGCTCAGAGCGCAGCGCCGATTGGGCGCTGCTTCTGGGATGTTAGAAAAGGCATTTATAAAAAGAGCGCTTTGGTTGAAAGCCGGCCTCGGAACTTGCCAGACTGTCGCCCTGTTTTGTTGCCCCTTAGACGGGCTGCGAAACACGTTGTACTTAAAGAACGAACGTGGCCCAAAAAAGAAAAAATTGGAGCATGACCGAATGAAGGCATTAGGTTTGAAGAACGCTGGCAAGACCCTCCTGGCCTTGTCCCTGATGGGGGCCATGGCAGGCGCGGCGCACGCCGACGATAAAGTGCTGCACGTTTATAACTGGTCCGACTACATCGCACCGGACACCATCGCGAACTTTGAAAAAGAGTCCGGGATCAAGGTGGTCTATGACGTGTTCGACTCCAACGAAACCCTGGAAGCCAAGTTGCTGGCAGGCAAGTCCGGCTACGACATCGTCGTGCCGTCGAACAACTTCCTCGCCAAGCAGATCAAGGCCGGTGTTTACCAGGAACTGGACAAGTCCAAGCTGCCGAACTACGACAACTTGAACAAATCCCTGCTTAAAGCCGTGTCCGTCAGCGACCCGGACAACAAGCACGCCTTCCCGTACATGTGGGGCTCCATCGGCATCGGCTACAACCCGGAGAAGGTCAAGGCCGCGCTGGGCATCGACAAGATCGACTCGTGGGATGTCATCCTCAAGCCGGAAAACCTCGCCAAGCTCAAAGGCTGCGGTGTGAGCTTCCTCGATTCGCCAACCGAAATGCTGCCAGTGGCACTGCATTACCTGGGCCTGCCGACCGACACCCAGAAGAAAGAAGACCTCAAGCAAGCCGAGGCGCTGTTCCTCAAGCTGCGTCCTTCGATCGGTTACTTCCATTCGTCCAAGTACATCTCCGACCTGGCCAACGGCAACATCTGCGTAGCCGTGGGTTATTCGGGTGACGTGCAACAGGCCAAGTCCCGCGCGGCTGAAGCCGGTGGCAAGGTCAAGGTTGCCTACGACATTCCGAAAGAAGGTGCCGGCAGCTTCTATGACATGGTCGCCATCCCTAAAGATGCCGAGAACGTCGACGCCGCCTACAAGTTCATGAACTACCTGCTCAAGCCGGAAGTCATGGCGAGCATTACCAACAGCGTGCGTTTCCCGAACGGTAACGAGAAAGCCACTGCATTGGTCGACAAAGACATTACCAGCGACCCAGGCATCTATCCGCCAGCGGACGTGCAAGCCAAGCTTTATGCCATTGCTGACTTGCCAGCTGCTACTCAGCGGGAAATGACCCGCAGCTGGACCAAAATCAAATCGGGCAAGTAAGCCTTAAAACCTGTGGGAGCGGGCTTGTGTGGGAGCGGGCTTGCTCGCGAAGACGGTGTGTCAGCCAGCAGGTGTATCAACTGATACACCGCTTTCGCGAGCAAGCCCGCTCCCACATAGCCCGCTCCCACCAATTAAATGACAGAAAGTTTTGCCGGATCGGTTTATCGAGGGTAAGTTGCGCGCCGGTTTTGTTGCCGGGCAACAACTTCGGGCCCAACTATTTAAGAGGACCTCCACTTGCCAATTTCTTTATTTCGCAAAGCCTTGCTGGTGGGTGCAGGTATCACGCTGGCTGTCAGCGTGCAGGCCGCCCCGACTGTGCATATTTATAACTGGTCGGACTACATCGGCCCGGACACCCTGGCCAATTTTGAAAAGGCCACCGGCATCAAGCCGGTCTACGACGTGTTCGACTCCAACGAAACCCTGGAAGGCAAGTTGCTCGCCGGTCGTACCGGGTATGACGTGGTAGTGCCGTCGAACCACTTCCTCGGCAAGCAGATCAAGGCCGGGGCGTTCCAGAAAATCGACAAGTCGCAGCTGACCAATTACGCCAACCTCGACCCGGCGCTGCTCAAGCGCCTGGAAAAGAACGACCCGGGCAACCAGTACGCGGTGCCGTACCTGTGGGGCACCAACGGCATTGGCTACAACGTCGACAAGGTCAAGGAAGTGCTGGGCGTCGACAAGATCGACTCCTGGGCCGTGCTGTTCGAGCCGGAAAACATGAAGAAGCTGGCGAGCTGCGGCGTGTCGTTCATGGACTCGGCGGACGAAATGCTGCCGGCGGTGCTCAACTACATGGGCTTGAACCCCAACAGCACCAACCCTGAAGACTATAAGAAGGCTGAAGAGAAACTCTTGAAAGTGCGTCCTTACGTGACCTACTTCCATTCTTCCAAGTACATCTCGGACCTGGCCAACGGCAATATCTGCGTGGCGGCCGGTTTCTCCGGTGATGTGTTCCAGGCCAAGGCTCGTGCAGCCGAAGCGGGCAAAGGCGTGAACATCGCCTACGTGATTCCGAAAGAAGGCGGCAACCTGTGGTTCGACGTGCTGGCCATCCCCAAGGATGCCACCAACGTCAAAGAGGCTCTCGCCTTCATCAACTATTTGCTGAAACCTGAAGTGATCGCTCAGGTCAGTGATTACGTCGGTTACGCCAACCCTAACCCAGGGGCGGACAAACTGATGGAGCAATCGATACGCACCGACGAAGCGGTTTACCCACCGCAGGCGGTTCTCGACCGGACTTTTGTCAACTTCGAGCTACCCCCGAAAGTGCAACGTTTGATGACCCGTAGCTGGACCAAGGTCAAGACGGGCAAGTAAAGCTCAAAATATCCTGGGCTCGCCTGTGTTGGGCGAGCTGCACTCTTTTTTTCTGGGAGTTTCGTAAATGGCAGTTGCCTCCGGCGCCTATAAGAAAGCCCTCGAGGGCGACCAGACACCTAAAAAGGTGCTGGTCAAAATCGACCGGGTCACGAAGAAGTTCGACGAGACGATTGCGGTGGACGATGTGTCCCTGGAAATCAAGAAGGGCGAAATCTTCGCCTTGCTCGGCGGATCGGGTTCGGGCAAATCCACCTTGCTGCGCATGCTTGCAGGCTTCGAGCGCCCAACGGAAGGACGCATTTACCTCGACGGTGTGGACATCACCGACATGCCGCCGTACGAGCGGCCGATCAACATGATGTTCCAGTCCTACGCCTTGTTCCCCCACATGACCGTGGCCCAGAACATCGCGTTTGGCCTGCAGCAGGACAAGATTCCCAAGTCGGAAGTCGACGCCCGCGTGGCCGAGATGCTCAAGCTGGTGCAGATGAGCCAGTACGCCAAGCGCAAGCCGCACCAACTGTCTGGCGGTCAACGCCAGCGGGTGGCACTGGCGCGTTCCCTGGCCAAGCGTCCGAAACTGCTGCTGCTCGATGAGCCGATGGGCGCACTGGACAAGAAGCTGCGTTCGCAGATGCAGCTGGAACTGGTTGAGATCATCGAGCGCGTAGGCGTGACCTGCGTGATGGTAACCCACGACCAGGAAGAGGCCATGACCATGGCCGAGCGCATCGCGATCATGCACCTGGGCTGGATTGCCCAGATCGGCAGCCCGATCGACATCTATGAGACGCCGACCAGCCGCCTGGTGTGCGAGTTCATCGGCAACGTCAACATCTTCGAAACCCAGGTGGTGGACGACGCCGAAGGCCATGCGGTGCTCAAGTGCCCGGACCTGGACCGTAACATCTACGTCGGCCACGGCATCGCCACCTCGGTGGAAGACAAGTCGGTGACCTACGCCATCCGCCCTGAAAAGCTGCTGGTGACCAGCGAAATGCCGACCTGCGAGCACAACTGGTCCAGCGGCAAGGTGCACGACATCGCCTACCTCGGCGGCCACTCGGTGTTCTACGTCGAATTGCCGAGCGGCAAGCTGGTGCAATCCTTCGTGGCCAACGCCGAGCGCCGTGGCCAGCGCCCAACCTGGGGCGACCAGGTGTACGTGTGGTGGGAAGACGACAGCGGCGTGGTACTTCGCTCATGAACATGAAGAAGTTCAAACGCCAGCTGCAACGAATAACCCCCGGTGGCCGGCATGTGGTCATCGGGATCCCTTTCCTCTGGCTGTTCCTGTTTTTCGCGCTGCCATTCTTCATCGTCTTGAAGATCAGCTTTGCCGAAGCCGACGTGGCGATCCCGCCTTACACCGAGATCTACACCTTCGTTGAGCAAAAGCTGCAATTGGTGCTCAACCTGGGCAACTACGCGATGCTCGGCGACGATGAGTTGTACATCGCCGCGTACCTGGGCTCGCTGAAGATGGCGTTTTTCAGCACCATCCTCTGCCTGCTGATCGGCTACCCGATGGCCTACGCCATTGCCAGCGCGCGCAAGGAAATCCAGACCGTGCTGGTGCTGCTGATCATGATGCCGACCTGGACGGCGATCCTGATCCGCGTCTATGCGTGGATGGGCATCCTCAGCAACAACGGTTTGCTCAACGGCTTCCTGATGTCCATCGGGCTGATCAACGAACCGCTGCAGATCCTCAACACCAACATCGCGGTGTACATCGGCGTGGTCTATTCGTACCTGCCGTTCATGATCCTGCCGCTCTACGCCAACCTGGTGAAGCACGACCAGAGCCTGCTGGAAGCCGCATCGGACCTGGGTTCGAGCACCTTCAACAGCTTCTGGAAAATCACCGTGCCGCTGTCCAAGAACGGCATCATCGCCGGCTGCATGCTGGTGTTTATCCCGGTGGTGGGCGAGTTCGTGATCCCGGAACTGCTGGGTGGCCCGGAAACCCTGATGATCGGTAAAGTGTTGTGGCAAGAGTTCTTCAACAACCGTGACTGGCCGGTGGCGTCTGCCTTGGCGGTAGTGATGCTGGCGATCCTGATCGTGCCGATCATTCTGTTCAACCGCAGCCAAGCCAAAGAGATGGAGGGCAAGATATGAAGCGCGTCAGTTTCTCAAGCTTCATGCTGGTGGCGGGGTTGCTGTTCATCTACCTGCCGATGCTGATCCTGGTGATCTACTCGTTCAACGAATCCAAACTGGTGACGGTGTGGGGCGGTTGGTCGGTGAAGTGGTACGTCGGCCTGTTGGACAACACCCAGTTGATGGGCTCGGTCGGTCGTTCCCTGGAAATCGCCTGCTACACGGCGATTGCGGCGGTGGCGCTGGGTACGTTGGCGGCGTTCGTGCTGACACGTATCAGCCAGTTCAAGGGCCGCACGCTGTTCGGCGGCCTGGTGACGGCACCGCTGGTGATGCCGGAAGTGATCACCGGTCTGTCGCTGTTGCTGCTGTTCGTGGCCATGGCGCAGATGATCGGTTGGCCTCAGGAACGCGGCCTGGTGACCATCTGGATCGCCCACACCACGTTCTGTTCGGCGTATGTGGCGGTGGTGGTGTCGGCGCGCTTGCGTGAGCTGGACCTGTCGATTGAAGAGGCGGCGATGGACCTGGGTGCGCGGCCGTGGAAGGTGTTCTTCCTGATCACCATCCCGATGATCGCGCCGTCGCTGGCGGCGGGCGGCATGATGTCGTTCGCGCTGTCGCTGGATGACCTGGTACTGGCCAGCTTTGTGTCGGGGCCGGGTTCGACCACGTTGCCGATGGAAGTGTTCTCGGCGGTGCGTCTGGGGGTTAAACCCGAGATCAACGCCGTGGCCAGTTTGATTCTGTTGGCGGTGTCGATCGTGACGTTCCTGGTGTGGTTCTTCAGCCGTCGTGCGGAAGAGATGCGCAAGAAAGCGATCCAGCAGGCGATTGAAGAAGCGGCTGCGGATGGTTGGGAGAAGCCGGCGGATTCGCGTCGCGCACCGGCACCGGTCTAATCAGGTCTATCTGAAGAAACCGGATCAAAAATGTGGGAGCGGGCTTGCTCGCGAAAGCTGAGTGTCAGTCACTGGATATGTCGACTGATCCACCGCCTTCGCGAGCAAGTCGAATCGTCGCACCGCCGCTCCCACATTTTGATTGCATTCCAATTTCGGGTTAAGCAGTCCAAGGTGATTTACGAATCACCTCGACAAAGTTCATCGGCTTGAACCCCGGCTCCTGATCCACCAACACATCGGTCTTCACGTTGCCGAACGTGGTCTGCGGACGATGGCGCAGGCCATCGGCAAACGCGCAGATGATGCACTCCTTGAACCCTTCACCTCGTGGATGCGCATGCACCACTGCTTCGCGCTGCACGCTGGTAAACGCCGCGTACTCCATCCCCAGCACGTCCATTTCCACGCCAGCGGTCACCAGCGCCACAGTCGGACGCAAATGCTTGGGCACGCCCGGCGTGGTGTGCAGGGCAATCGACAACCACACCTGCTCGATGTCGTCATCGCTCAGCCCGTAAGGCTTGAGAAAGTCCGCCGCTGCATTGGCGCCGTCCACTTCAAAGCGCTCGTCATCACTGCGGTGACCTTCCACCAAACCCAGATCGTGGAACATCGCGCCGACGTACAGCAGCTCCGGGTCATAGGCCAGTTGCTGGCGCTCACCGCTCAAGGCGCCGAACAGGAACACCCGGCGGGAGTGGTGGTAAAGCAGGTCGGATTCGATGTCGCGGATGTATTCAGTGGTGGCCTTGGCCAGGGCGCTGTCCGGGATCTTGATGCCGGCGATGGTGGTGCTCATGGTCGTTGTCCTCAAGAAAGCGCCGGGTTGGCGCCGATGAGTCCAGTCTGGTCGTGCGCTCGCGAGGGGGCTACCGTGGTGAGGGAGTGATCCCGGCCAATGTGCCGCGGTATCGCGCCAAGGCTATGCGCAATCAACTGTAGGAGCTGGCTTGCCTGCGATAGCATCACCTCGGTATACCTGATGGACCGAGTCGCTTGTATCGCAGGCAAGCCAGCTCCCACAGGGGTTTTGCATTTAATCAGTTAGAAAAAGGTGTTCCTGCTCATGGGCAAAACCGTCGCCATCCTGATCTTCCCCGGCGTCCAGTCACTGGACGTGACCGGCCCCCTGGATGTGTTTTGCGAGGCCAACCGTTTTCTGCCGCCCGAGGAGCATTACCAACTGGAGGTGATTGGCCTGGGCCACGGCAACATGGCCTGTTCCAACGGCTTGTCGTTGCAGGCGCACCGGCATTTCAGCGAAGCCGTCGAGCCCTACGATTTGCTATTGATGGCCGGCGGGCCGCAGTTGCCGTTCGAGGATTTCGGCTCGGCGTTCAATCAATGGCTGCGTGATGCCAGCGCGCGAGCCAAACGTTTCGGCTCCATCTGCAACGGCGCCTTCATGCTCGCCCGTGCCGGTCTGCTGGACGGGCGCACCGTCACCACCCACTGGGGCGACGCGGCCGGTCTGGCCAGTTTGTGCCCATCGGCCCAGGTCGAAGCCGACCGCCTCTACGTGCAAGACGGCAACCTCTACACCTCGGCCGGGGTGACGGCGGGCATCGACCTGTCGCTGTACCTGCTGGCCCAGGACCACGGGCCGGAAGTCGCCCTCAGCGTGGCCAAGCGCCTGGTGGTGTTCACCCAGCGTTCAGGCGGGCAGTCGCAGTTCAGCCCGTTCCTTACACCCCACGCGGAAGCCACCTCGGCGGTGGCGCTGGTGCAGCTGTATGTATTGGCCAACCTGACAGGCGACTTGACCATCGCCGACCTGGCCAAGGCCGCCAACATGAGCGCGCGCAACTTCTCGCGGGTATTCGCCCGGGAAGCGCAGATCACCCCGGCCGAGTTTGTCGAGCGGGCGCGGGTGGACGCGGCGCGGGTGATGCTGGAAAGCACCCACGCACCGCTCAAGACCGTGGCGTATCAATGCGGCTTTCGCGATGCCCAGCACATGCGCAGTGTGTTCAACCGCCGGTTGGGCGTGACGCCGCAACAATTCCGGCTTAACTTTGCGGCGCCGGTTTGAGCGTGTCGTAGGCTTCCAGGGCACGCAGCGAGTAGATATACGCCGCACCGGCATTCAGCGAAATCGCCGTGGCCAGGGTCGCCGCCACTTCTTCGCGGGTAGCGCCGGCCTTGATCGCCGCGTCGGCATGCACGCCGATGCAACCGTCGCAGCGCGTGGTGATGGCCACGGCGATGGAAATCAGCTCACGGGTCTTGGCATCCAGGACGTTGTTTTCCTCGGCAGCTTCCCCCAGCGCCATGTAGGCTTTGACCATCTTCGGGTTGCTCTTGCCCAGTGCGCCAAAGGCTTTCTTCACGGTAGGCAGCAAGTCGGACCAGTTATTGAACATCGCGTTAACTCCTGAACGGGTTGGGTGTGAAACCAGTCTGGGCCGTTCCGGTTTGGCGGTATTGTTCAATCCGCTCATCTTTTTGACCGATGCTCGCAAATGAACTCCATCGACACCTTGATCGCGTTGGCCAACCTGCGGGGCAGCCTGGACCTGCGTTGCCAGTTCCAGGGCGCCTGGGCCATGGACCACGAGCCCGAGCCGCTGGGCGTGGCGCCGTATCACATTGTGCTGGCGGGCACGTGCCGCGCCGAATTGTCCGGTGGGCAGCAGGTGACGCTGGAGGAGGGCGACATCCTGTTGATGCCCGGCGGCGCGACGCACCTGGTGCGCAGCCAGGGCGTGCGGGTGAAGCCGGTGGCGCAGACCGTGATCGAGGGCGGCCTGTTGCCGATCCATCGCCTGGGCGGTGAGCAGCCGGACGTGGACATGCTTTGCGGCAGCTTTCGCTATAACCGTCAGTCGTTGTTGTTCAGTGCGTTGCCGGACTATCTGGTGGTGTCGAGTCGGCAGTGGCAGGCCGATGGGCAACTGGCTGCGCTGATTGCCTTGCTGCGCAGCGAGGCAGATGGGCAGCGACTGGGCGCCAGATTTTTTATCGATGCACTGTCGTCGGCGTTGTTCACCCTGATCCTGCGGGCCTGGCTGACGCAGCAAGCGCCCGTGGCGGGCACCTTTGCCTTGCTGGCCGACAAACGCCTGGGCAAGGCCTGGCAGGCGATGCTGGCGGAGCCCGGGCATGAGTGGACCATCGACAGCCTGGCCAGCGCCGCGTCGATGTCCCGGGCGACGTTCATGCGTGGGTTTGTCAAAGTGGCCGGCGTGTCGCCGTGGGTGTTGTTGACGCAACTGCGCATGGAGTTGGCGTTCAACCTGCTGCAGCATTCGCGGCTGAGCCTGACGGATATTGCCGCCCAGGCGGGGTATCAATCCCAGGCGGCGTTCAGCAAGAAATTCAAAGAGACCTACGGTGAAGCGCCGGGGCGGCTGCGAGCACGATAGACGCAACAAAGCAGATCAAAATGTGGGAGCGGGCTTGCTCGCGAAAGCGGTGGATCAGTCAATACATCTGGTGACTGACACTCCGCATTCGCGAGCAAGTCGAATCGTCGCACCGCCGCTCCCACATTGGGTCTTCTGTTTCTTCAGTTATTGCGGTGTGCGGGCCGGCAACAGCTTCAGCGTACTACGGGTATTCGCTGTCACTTCCTCATCATTGAAATGCGCCTGCTCATACCCGCCTTCGATATAGGTTTCCGCCTGGTCGGAGTAGTGCTTGTCGAACGGCACGCCACTCTGCCCGACCGGGTTGATGGTCAGCGCATGCGCCGCATCGGCGAAGTCGATCAGGCGTCGGGTCGATGGGCCATACGTCACTGGCCATGGCGCCGGGCCGATCTGTGCGGATTGGTTGTTAGGCACTTCATGAGTACCGGGAGCGGCAAACGGGCCGACGTTGACGATTTTGTCCAACGGCTTCTGCGAGCCCAGCGGATGGCCGTGGGTCAGGGTGTGGGCCTTGCCCCATTGCCACTGCGACGGGTCGTCGCCGAAGGTCGCCTTGAGGTGTTGCAGGCTGTTGTCCCACGCGAGCTTGACGGTCTCGGCGCGGTGGCCATCCCACCAAGGCGAATCCGCTGAAGCGGTCAGGCGCGGTAAGGCTGCATCCACCACCCGGGTGGTGAGCAAGGTCTTGAACATCGCATCGCCCAGTTTTGGGTGGAACGCGGCGTCAGTGAGGTTGAACAGGAACTGGTTGAACAGCGTGGCACTGGTGGAATCCAGCGGGTAATCGCCTTTCCACGTTGCCAATTGCTCCACCAGTTTCAACTGCGCCGGGTCCTTGACCACCTCACGCAGCACCGGCAGCAACGGCGCCAGCAGCCGTGGGCCGTAGGCAGTGGTGGTGCCGAGCTGCAAGGCCTGGCTGTTGTCCACATCCCATTTCACGCTGTTGTCGCTCAACTGGGCATTCAACTGCTGGCCACGGTCCGCCAGGTTGTAATAACCGGGAATCGGCATGCCGGTGGGGGATGCCGGCTGGGCGTTGGCCGACACCACGTAACCGCGGGCCGGGTTTTCTTCCTGGGGGTTGGCGCTGAACGGGTAGAAGCCGAGCTTGTCCGCCTGGGCGGTGCTGCCGTCGAGGATAAAACCCGGGTTGACCCCGGCGGGGCGGATCGGCAATTGCGCCGCTGCCCACCAGCCGATATCGCCCTTGGCATTGGCCCACACGATATTCAAGCCAGGCGCCTGGACCTTGGCCGCCGCCGCACGGGCCTTGGCCAGCGTGTCGGCACGGTTGAGCTGGTAGAAACCGTCGAGGATCGGGTTCTCGGTGTTGAGGAACGCCCACCACATGGCAATCGGCGTCTTGCCGGCGTTTTCGCCGAGCACATCGTTGATGATCGGGCCGTGGGGCGAGGTGCGCAGGGTCATGGTCACCGGGTCCTGGCCCTTGACCGCGATCTGTTGCTCGCTGCTGGTCATGTCCACCCACTGGTCGTGGTACCAGACCTGGTTGGGGTTGTCCGGGTTGACCTTCTCGGCGATCAGGTCGAGGTCATCGTTCTGGAACATGGTCAGGCTCCAGCCGAAATCCTTGTTGTGGCCCAGGAACGCCACCGGCACCAGCGCGTTGTGATAACCGTAAAGCTCGAAACCCGGCGCTGACAGCTGCGCCTCGTACCACACCGATGGCACCGAGAAGCGGATATGCGGGTCACCCGCCAGCAACGGTTTGCCGCTCTTGGTGCGGCTGCCGCTGATGGCCCAGGCGTTGCTGCCTTCGAACTGCGGCAGGCCGTTCTCGGCCAGTGCCTGTTCACTCAGTTGGGCGATGGCGCCGAGGTCTTTCCAGTCACCGGCCGCCAGGTTCAGTGCGCCCTTGGGCTGCCAGTCGAGGTCGAAGACCTTCAGGTAATCGTTGCCCAACTGATCGCGTACGTAGGTCAGCAAGGGTTCGGTACGGAAGGCGGCGGCAAAGCTGTAGGCCAGGTAGCCGGCGACGCTGATGGTGTCTTCGGCGGTAAACGGACGCTTGGGGATGCCCAGTACGTCGAACTCCATGGGTTTGGCGTGGCTGTCCTGATACTGGTTGACCCCGTCCAGGTAGGCTTGCAGGGCCTTCCAGGACGCAGACTCATGGTCCATGTGTTCGACGTAGCCCAAGGCACGCTCGCGAATGCGCAGGCTGCGAAACAGTTTGTCGGTTTCCAGCAACTTGGGCCCCAGCACCTCGGCCAGTTCGCCACGGGACAGGCGCCGCATGATCTCCATCTGGAACAACCGGTCCTGGGCATGCACGTAGCCGAGGGCGCGGTACAGGTCGGTCTCATTCTCGGCGCGGATATGCGGCACGCCTCGGTCGTCGTAGCGCACGGTGACCGAGCCTTGCAGGTGGGCCAGCTCCACCGTGCCCTGGCGGGTCGGCTGCTTGCTGTACACGTACCAGCCGGCGCCAACCATAAGGGCTACGAGCAGGATGGCCAGCGCGGTCAGGATGCGTTTCATGGGGTGTCCCTTATTAGTCGGTCGCCGTGAAGATTCGGGCAGTTTAGTGGGTTTGGCGAGCGCTGCGGAAAATGCTCTCGGGTTCGTGCTCCCTGAACCTGAGCTGCATGAAGTCGGGGTTCTGACGTGGGCCGCGGGTGGGCGGAGTATTATGTTTACTCTGTTACATGAAACCAGCGGCGCGATGATTCACCCCGTCATCCGGGCGCGCCTTTGCTATCACTTTCGGAATGCAATTTATGACAGATCCCAGCCGTGCACAGGTGCCTTATGCCTGCTGCATGGAAACGCCATCGCTGATCAGCCACTTTTTGCGATACCCGCCGGTGGGCTTCAACGCCCGGCTGTCAGCACAGGGACTGCCGTACTTTTTCACCCGGTTCGACCTGCAAACCACCGCCGACGATGAGCTGCGTGCCCGCCTGCGCAGTTGGCCGGGATACCGTCTGTGGCAGTCGTGGCTGCAAGTCGACACCTGTTTTGTCGGCACCACGGTCAGCGAGTATTCGCCGTTTCCGCTGAGCGTACCGCCACAGGAGATGGCGCAATGGCTGCAACAGGAATGTGCGCCGCAACGCAAACTCACCGTCGTCAAAGATGTGCCGCTGGATTCTCCGCTGCTCAGCGTCGAGGACAATCGCTACGCACTCGCGTTGATCGAGGCCTGCACCCAGCGTGGCTTTATCAGTGTGGAGGGCCAGGCGCTGGCCTATGTGCCGATCGACTTCAGCTCGACGGACGAGTACCTGTCGCGGTTGTCCCACAGCCGTCGCCGCAATATCCGCCGCAAGCTACGCAGCCGTGATGAGCTGCGCATTGAGATCCTGGACACCGGCGATGCCCGCTTCAGCGATGAGCAATGGCAGCAGGAACTGTATCGGCTGTACAAGGCGGTGTACGAACAGAGCGAAATCCACTTCGACTTGCTCACGCCCGACTTCTTCATCCAGTTGCTCACTGATGCCGACAGCGGCGGGCATGTGTTCTGTTACTGGGACGAGGACGAGCTGGTTGGCTATAACCTGTGCTATCAGCAAGACGGCAAGTTGCTCGACAAGTACATCGGCCTGAACTACCCGCTGGCACTGGAGCACAACCTGTACTTCGTCAGTTGGTTTGTGAACCTGGAGTTCGCCCTGGAAAAGGGCCTGCAGTTTTATGTCGCGGGTTGGACCGACCCACAGGTCAAGTCCAGCCTCGGCGCCAAGTTCACGTTTACCCGCCATCTGGTCTGGGTGAGGAACCCGCTGCTGCGCAAAGTGTTGAACCGTTTCCGGCACCATTTTGAAAGCGATATGCAGTGGCAGCAGGAGCAAACCGCATGAGCCAGGCCCGTCCCGCATTGATCCTCGATTTTGACGGGGCCGTGAATAACATTCCCGGCGCCATTACCCTGCCGCTGCAAGCCTGGCAGGAGACGATCCGGTTCGGTTGCCGCTGGGCGCAGTTCAAGGAACTGGAACGTGCGCTGCAAACACAGATGCCCAGTGACTACGGCTGTGTGTTCACCGGCAGCGGTGACTACCACCATCTCAGCCAGTTGCTGTTGAACCGCCTCCCCACCCAGCAAAGAATCCAACTGATCATCTGCGATAACCACCCGGACAACATGCGCTATCCGTTTGGTATCCATTGTGGGTCCTGGGTCTACTGGGCCAGCCGTTTGCCGCAGGTCGAGCATGTGCATGTGCTGGGCATTGGCTCGCCGGACATTTCCCTCAAGCACGCCTGGGAGAATCACTGGTCGCCGTTGGTGAAACACAAGCTGACCTACTGGAACACCAACGTCGATACCCGCTGGTTGAAGTGGATCGGCGCAGGCCGCAGCAATCGTGCATTCGCCAACGCGGACGAGCTGATGAGCGCGTTCCTGGCGCAGCTCGACCGGTCGTTGCCGGTGTATCTCTCCATCGACAAAGACGTGCTGAGCCCGCAGGTGGTGAATACCAACTGGGACCAGGGCGAGTTTCTGGAGACGCATTTGAATCAGCTGATCGATGCATGCCACGGCAGCATCATTGGCGCGGACATCACCGGCGACGTCTCGGCTTATCACTACCAGAGCAAGTTCAAGCGTTGGCTGAGCGCATCGGATGGCCAGGAAGCGTTGCCGGAGAACCAGGTGGTCATCTGGCAACAGCAGCAGAATGAGTTGAATGCACGCTTGTTGACCCGCATCGATCAGAGCTGGGCTAGCGTTTAAGAATTCGCCGTAGATGATCCAGCACTTGCTCGAACAGTTCGTCCGTCAGCCAGTGGCTGTTGCTGATCGACAGGGTTTGGGCGGCGAAGCATTGCGCACGCGGGGTCGCGACGCCTTGCTGCAAGAGCGGGGTGAGTGCCGGGTAGCCCGGCAAGACGTGGATGAACAGGCGGGTGACGCCCAGGCCCGATGTCCACAGCTGCGCCATGGCGGTATCGCGGGTTTGTGCGCTGGGCATCACCACCATCAGGAACGGCCAGGTGCCTTGCTGGCCCGGGCCGTCGGTCAACACCGAGACGCCGGGCAAGCTGTTGAGCAACGCCACGCGGCGCAACGCCCGCAGGCGCCCTTGCTGCAAATGTTCGGGCAAGCGTGTCAGCGCTGCAGCACCTACTTTTTGGCGATAGCCGCCCAGACGGTGCAACGGGATATCGTTGACGGAAAAGTCGTCGCCGACCGCCGCCACTTCATCGCCCCGCGCCAGCGCCGCCCGCAACGGCTTGCCGTACACGTACTTGAGCCCGCGAGGCTGATACGCCGCGGCATAGCCCCACAGCTCGGCGCTGCGTTGCACTTCCCAGCGCAGGCTGAACGGCAAGTCCTGCCGGCATTGCTGGTGCAATGCCTGATGCAGCGCCGGGTCCCGGCTGAATAACACGCCGCCTTCGGCCGTCGTCAGGCCTTTGCCCAGCGCCATGCTGAAAAAGCCGATGTCGCCTTTGAGCCCGACGCTTTTTCCGTCATCCAGCGCGCCCATGGCTTGGGCGGCATCTTCGATGATCGCCACGCCAAGCGGCTCGGCAATGCGCTTGGCGGCATCCACATCCGCCACACGCCCGGCCAGGTGGGTGACGACGATCGCCAAGGTGTTTTCGTTGCACAGCTGCGCCAGCTGTTGCTCGTCCAAGTCGATGCTGCCGGGCTGTAAATCGCACGGCACCACCCGTAGAGGCGGGCAGTGGTGGGCAGCCAGGGCCACCAGCGGGCAGGTGTAAGCCGGCACGATAAGCTCGGTGCGCCCAGGACTACGTTGCTGCAACACCCGCAGCGCCATGATCAGGGCGGCAGTGCCGGAACAGGGCAGGGCCGGCAGCGGGATATCGAGTTGCTGGGCCAGCGAGCGGGCCAGGTCGCCCGAGAGGTTGAACAAATCCCGCCAGCGCAGGGGAAGGCCCGCTGTTGGCGGAGTCTCCCGGCCGGCAACGCGGGTCATGACGCCAGCGTCTGCGAGGGCTCGGCCTCGACGGTCTTGCTCTCTTTTTCTTCGCTGCGCGCCAGGCACAGGATGCCCGCGATAATCAGCGCGCCACCGACGATTTTAGGCAGGGTCAGGGTGTCGTTGAACAGCCAGACGGAGATCAGCGTCACACTGATCAGCTCCAGGTGTGACGCCGCAAACGCCGGGCCGACCGGCGCGTATTTCAACAACGTCATCCAGGTAAAAAACGCGCCGATGTAGCCAACAAATGCACCGTAGATCCACGGCGCACCGAACACGCGTATCAGCCACGCGGCGTCCATCGTCAGTGGCTCGGCGTGAATCGAGGCGAACTTAAAGCTGACTTGCGCCAAGGTATCGAAAACGATCAGCGACAGAAAACCCAGGATATAAAACCGTTTCATTACTCAAACCCCACGACGGTCACGCCACAGGCGATCAGCATGATGCCGATCAACCGCCATTTGGTCAGGCTTTCCTTGAACAGGAAACGCCCGGCAATCATGATCACGACAATATTGATGGAGCCCAGCATCACCCCGACCGACAACGGCACCAGCGTCAGGAAGGCCAGCCACAGCACGAATTCGAAGACATAGCAGATGATGCCCAGCCAGATCCACGGACGCTTGAGCATATGGCGCCAGTGGGCCATGCCGTCATGCTCGGCGCTGGCTGAGGCAGCGGCTTTAAACGCCAACTGGCCGGACGTATCAACGATGACGTTGAGTATCCAGAGGATGATGGTTAATTGGCTCATGTGTTCCCGTGTCGTCTGCTTGTGCGCCTGGCACCGACGACTCAAACGCCGTCCGCCCCACTAGCTGCTCACGATACAGGAGCATGCCGATACAGTTATTTGAGTTTGCCGAATGAACAGCGTCTGTTCAGCTTGGCGTGTCGCCTCAGGGTGGAGGGGCGGCCGCGCTCCACTCGCAGTAACAGCCTACCGCCAGGGTGTGGGTCGCATTGACCTCGCGCCCGACTCCGAGGGCTTGCAGGATGGGTTCGATAAAGCTGTTGCTTGAGTTACACGTCAGCCCTTCGCTGTAGGGCCCGAAGTAGGCCAGCTTGCCGCTGCGGTCCCAGATGCCTACGGCGGGGCTGGCAGGCAGGTGTTGGGCGCCTGGCACGGCCTTGAGGGCCTTCATCGCGCCGAGGGTCGCGGGCAGTTGGCCGTGGCTGCCGGCTTTCTGCAGGGAATAGAACTCTACGCCTTGGGGCGCGTACTGCTCGATCAGCTCGCTTAGGTGCTGTTGATTGCCGACATTGCACGGGCAGGCCGGGTCCCAGAAGTGCACCAGGCGGATCGGGCCCGGACCGGCAAGCTCGGCCGGCAGGCTCAGGCTGTCACCGGAAAACACCGCCGTATGCTCACTGAACGCCCGCAGGTAGCGCCCCTGAAACCAGTCATACGCCGCCCATAACACCCCGGCGCAAATGATCACGATCAGGCTGGCGAAGAGGGTGGTGCGGTAGGGCTGTCGCATTTGGATCGATCCTCGGAGGACGCGTAGCTTGCCATGCTTGCCCTGACAGATGAATATCGCGGCTCGATATTCATCTGTTCAATGCGTTGAAGCCACAGTCTGGAAGTTCTTATGCCCGTTACGTTTGACCCTGATCATCTACGCGAAAGCTTGCGGTCCCTGGTGGACGCGCAGCCGCTTTCTGCCGAGGCCCGGGTCTACCAGCGCTTCTATGGCCTGGACCTGCCCTCCCGCAAGGTGCCCGCAGTGAGCCGCCTGGGGCGGGTTGCGGTGGATGGGTTCGAGGTGGTCTGCCAGGTGTGGTGGCCGCCCGTTCCGGTGGCGACGATGTTCCTGTTCCATGGCTTCTACGACCACATGGGTTTGTACCGCAATGCCGTGGATTGGGCGCTGGACCAGGGCTTTGTGGTGATCGCCTGCGACTTGCCGGGCCATGGTTTGTCCAGCGGCGCGCGGGCCAGCATCGATGACTTTGCGGTGTACCAGAACGTGGTGCAGGCGTTGTTTGAACAGGCCAGGGCGTTGCAATTGCCGCAGCCGTGGCACCTGTTCGGGCAAAGCACCGGCGGCGCGATTGTGGTGGATCACCTGCTTAACCATGGCGTCGACAGCCCGGCCCAAGGCAAGACCTTTTTGCTGTCACCGCTGGTGCGCCCCCGTGCCTGGGGTTGGTCGCAGCTCAGCTATTACCTGTTACGGCCGTTCGTCAAAGGTATCGCCCGGCGTTTCAGCGATAACACCAACGACCCGCAGTTCAGGCCGTTCCTGGAGGCCGACCCGTTGCAGCCCCGGCAACTGCCGACCGCGTGGGTGGGCGCCTTGGCGCGCTGGATCAAACGCATTGAAGCCGCGCCACGCAGTACGCGGCGGCCGGTGATCGTGCAGGGCGAGGAAGACATGACGGTGGACTGGCAGCACAACCTGAAGGTGCTGCGCGGCAAGTTCGACCAGCCGGAGATCTTGATGCTGCCGCGTGGCAGGCATCATTTGGCGAATGAGATTCCGGAGATTCGGCAGGTGTACTTCAAGTTTCTAAGTGATCACTTGTAGGAGCGAGCTTGCTCGCGAAAAACCAGAGAGCACCGCTGAGTGTCAGGTTCCCCGCGTAATCGTTGACGACCATCGCGAGCAAGCTTGCTCCTACAGGCTGATCACGGCGCCAGGCTTGAGGTGCTCTGCCCGACCGCCAGGCCGGCGCGAATCGCCGCCAATGCCGCCTTATAGTACGCCTTGCCATCTGGCGACTCCGCGAAGGTGGCGAACTCCTCCAGTTCCGGGTCAGACAGATCCCGGTAGACGTACAGCAACGTGTTGTTCAAATCATTGCCAATCTGCTGCATCAAGCGCTCACGCTGGCCGTTCAACATGCCTTGCGCCTGACCGCCGCCCAACAGGCCGGGGATCATCTGGCTCAAGCTGTCGGCCGCCACACCGGCAATCGCCAGGCTGACTTCAGCCCCGGCTTCCCGCGCAGGCAGCGCCTGGGCCAGGTGGCCGATGATCAGGCTGCGGGTGGCGTCGGCCTCCATATGCGGCAAGCCCTGGGCATTCTTCGCCAGTTGATCCCGGCGCGTGGCCAGCAACTCGGCGGCGACAATCTTGCGGCCAAGGGGCGATTGGAAAAAGGCCAACGCCGGCTTCGGGTCCGCCAGGTTCTTGCGCAGTTGTGCCTCAGCGCGCTGGTCTACCGACTGGGGCGCAAAGCGTTTATTGCTGTTGTCCACCAGCGCTTGATACACCGCCGGCGGCAAGCTGTTGCGGTAGCGTTGCTGGGCGGCACTGAGGGCGTCATTAAAATGCGCGCGCTGGTCTGCCCAGCCGGCGACCTTGTACAACTGGTCATGGCTGTCTGCCCAGGCGGGCAAAACGCAGAGCATCAGCAAGGAAAAAAACAAACGACGCATAGGGACTCCTGTCAGTCGGCCACTATTGTCCGTGTCGGGCGTAGGATTTGTCGAGAAATCCTATCGGTCACCTGACTAAAGTGTATTCAGACGCTCGGCGGCTCTGTCGGATTCACAGGCGTATGGATACTATGCGCGCCATGCCCATACCCTCCGATCACCCGCTGCTGTTACGCATTGTCGATGACCTGGCCGCACAAGGCTGGTCGCAGCAGAATATCTTCCTGCCCGAGGCTCTGACCCTCGAACTGGCGGCTGAGTGCCATAAACGCGCCGCCGAGGGTGAATTGGCGCCGGCAGCCGTCGGGCGCGGGCCGTCCCAGGAGATTCGCGAGGGCATTCGGGGTGACCATATCCAGTGGCTGGAGCCGGGTGAAGTTGTCGCCTGCGACACCTACCTCGAACTGATGGACAGCCTGCGGGTGGCGATGAACCGGGGCCTGTTCCTGGGCCTGGAAGACTTCGAAAGCCACTTCGCGATGTACCCGCCGGGGGCGTTTTACCTCAAGCATGTAGACCGTTTTCGCGATGACGACCGGCGCATGGTGTCGGCAGTGATCTACTTGAACAACGCCTGGCTGCCGGAGCATGGTGGCCAGTTGCGCATGTACCTCAAGGGCGACGTTGAATACGATGTGGTGCCCATCGGCGGTTGCCTGGTGGTGTTCCTGTCGGGGGAGATCCCCCATGAAGTCATGCCCGCCACCCGCGAACGCCTGTCCCTTACCGGCTGGTTTCGCCGGCGGGGTAACGAGCCGTTCTGATGATGCAAAAGATTCTGGTCAGCCGCTGCCTGCTGGGGCACCGGGTACGCTACGACGGAGGGGCCAGCGGGCCTTTCGACCAACTCGCCGCATGGCAGGCCGAAGGCCGGGTGGTTGCCGTGTGCCCCGAGGTTGCGGGAGGTTTGCCGACGCCACGGCCGTCAGCCGAGATCCCGGGCGGGCAGGGGATTGATGTGTGGGAAGGCCGCGCACAAGTGCTGACGGCCCAAGGCGAAGACTTCAGCGAAGCTTTCCTCGAGGGTGCCCGCCAAGCGTTGGCCTTGGTGCAGCGTCACAACATCCGGGTCGCCGTGCTCAAGGCCAACAGCCCGTCTTGCGGCAATCTGCTGACCTATGACGGCACCTTCACCGGCGTGAAGGTCACGGGCGAAGGCGTGACGGCGGCATTGCTCAAGCGCCATGGGGTGTTGGTGTTCAGTGAGCTGGAGTTGCCCGAAGCGGCATTAGCACTGGCAAAATTCTCAAGCCCGACATAGAACAAAAATGTGGGAGCGGGCTTGCTCGCGAAAGCGGAGTGTCAGTCACCCGATGCTCAAGCTGACCCACCGCATTCGCGAGCAAGCCCGCTCCCCCATTGACCGAGTCGTTTATTCGGCCTTTTTGACCGGCTTGCTCGCATCCATTCCGAACCACTTCTCCGACAACGCCGTCAGCCGGCCATCGGCCTTTACTCGCTGCAGGGCCTTGTCCAGGCTGGCCTTGAACGCCGGGTTACCTTTCTGGAACGGAATCGCCAAACTCAGCGTAGGGCCGACGTCTGCGCCTTCCTTCACCGGCAACTGGCTGTCGCGAATTGCGTAGGGAACCAGCAACCGGTCACTGATGGCGGCATCGATCTGTTGGTCAGCGACGTCCTTGATCGGCTGCTTGGCATCGGCATAGCTGCGCAAATCAACGCCCTCGGCGGTGCGCGCCTGCTCCACAAACTGGCTGCCCTGGGCCACGCCCAGCGCTTTGCCCTTGAGCGCCGCGAAGCTGCCCAGTGGGCGTTGTTCCTGCTTGCGCACGATCAGCTGTGCACTGGAGTAACTGTAGGGCTCGCTGAAGTCGAAACGATCCGCCAGTTCAGGAGTCATAGCGATATGGTTGATGGCCACGTCGTACTTGGCGCTTTCCACGCCCGCCAGCAACTCGGCGGCATCGACGGTGATAAAGGAGGGGCGTACGTCCATTTCCTTGGCCAGTAACTCACCTAGCTCCACTTCAAAGCCGGTGAGTTTGTCGCCTTCCTTGAAGTTGAAGGGCGGGGTGTTGGCTTCCAGGGCGATGCGCAATTCCCCACGGTCAAACACATCGTCGATCAGTTCGGCGTGGGCCAAGGGGCTCACAAGGGGAAGTAAAAGTAACAGGCCAGGCAGGAAGCGCATGGTCTCTCCTAAAGAATTCGAATGAGCGAGGCGCTGTTCCGGCTCGCTTTGCTATGGTGTTGAGTGCCTTGGACAGCAATTTGTCGCGAAGTTGTCATAACCCTACAGATTTCACCGAAAAACTGGAGAAGTGAATGAAAGCCTTTTTGACCCGTGCAACCCTGGCCAGCCTGCTGCTGGGTGCTTCGATGTTGGCGACCGCTGCTGATGGCATCCCGCGCAGCGCTCCACCAGAAGGTGCCAAAGTGTTCATCGTGTCGCCAAAAGACGGCGCCACTGTCGATAAAACCTTCACCGTGAAATTCGGCATGGAAGGCCTGAAACTGGCCCCGGCCACCAGCCAGGACCCGGGCACCGGCCACCACCACCTGTTGATCGACCAGAAAGCCCTGCCTGACGCCAGCGTGCCAATCCCGGCCACCGACACCGTGATCCACTACGGCAAGGCCCAGACCGAAACCGAGCTGACCCTCACACCAGGCAAGCACACGCTCCAACTGGTAGCCGGCGACAAGCTGCATATGCAGTTCAACCCGACTGTAGCGTCAAAAGTCATCACGGTTAACGTGAAATAAAAAACGGGAGCCCCTTGCGGGGCTCCCGTTTTTTATTTGTAGGAGCGAGCTTGCTCGCGAAAAACCTGAGGGCACTGCGTGCATCCAGGATGCACGCGTTTTCGTTAACGTTTTTCGCGGGCAAGCCCGCTCCTACAGGATTAAAACAACACGCGGCTACGGATAGTGCCTTTGATGTGTTGCAGCTTCTCTTGCGCCAGGTCCGAGTATTCGGCGTCTACGTCGATAACCACGTAGCCGACTTTCTCGTTGGTCTGCAGGAACTGACCGGAAATGTTGATACCGTTTTCCGCGAAGACCTTGTTGATCTCCATCATCACGCCAGGGATGTTCTGGTGGATGTGCAGCAAACGGTGCTTGCCAGGGTGAGCCGGCAGGGCCACTTCCGGGAAGTTGACCGAGGACACCGACGTACCGTTGTCGCTGTACTTGACCAGTTTCTCCGACACTTCCAGGCCGATGTTGGCTTGGGCTTCAGCGGTGGAGCCGCCGATGTGCGGGGTCAGGATCACGTTGTCCAGGCCGCGCAGCGGGCTTTCGAAGATGTCGTCGTTAGAGCGCGGCTCTACCGGGAACACGTCGATGGCGGCGCCGATCAGGTGCTTGTCCTTGATCGCGTCGGCCAGGGCGTCCAGCTCAACAACAGTGCCACGTGCGGCGTTGATCAGGATCCCGCCCTTCTTGATGGCACGGATTTCCTTCTCGCCGATCATCCACTGGGTCTCAGCGGTTTCCGGTACGTGCAGGGTCACGATGTCGGACATGCCCAGCAGCTCGGTCAGGCTCGACACCTGAGTGGCGTTGCCCAATGGCAGCTTGGTCAGGGTGTCGTAGAAGAACACCTGCATGCCCAGGCCTTCGGCCAGAACCGACAGTTGAGTGCCGATCGAGCCGTAACCGACGATACCCAGCTTCTTGCCGCGGATTTCGAAGGAGTTGGCTGCGCTCTTGATCCAGCCGCCACGGTGGCAGGAGGCGTTCTTCTCAGGAATACCGCGCAACAGCAGGATGGCCTCGGCCAATACCAGCTCAGCCACGGAGCGGGTGTTGGAGTACGGTGCGTTGAACACCGCGATGCCGCGCTCGCGCGCTGCGTTGAGGTCGACCTGGTTGGTGCCGATGCAGAAACAACCTACAGCGACAAGCTTCTTGGCGTGATCGAAGATCTCTTCGGTCAGCTGAGTGCGGGAGCGAATGCCGATAAAGTGCGCGTCGGCGATCTTTTCCTTGAGCTGGGCTTCCGGCAGAGAACTGGTGATGTACTCAATGCTGGAGTACCCAGCAGCCTTCAGAACTTCGACGGCCGATGGGTGGACGCCTTCCAGAAGAAGGAACTTGATCTTGCTCTTATCGAGAGAAGTCTTGCTCATCTGCGTAAACCTGTATCCCGGAGAAAAATGGCAGGGAATCGGATCGCGTAAGCTGACCCGGACGGCAGGAAAGCCGTCACCGCAGAACGCCCTTGGGCACTATCCTGCGGGGGCGGTATGCTAGCATACGTGCCCCGCTAAACACCCATTCCTGCGACGTGAAGCGTTCTCAGGATGACCATGAATTGTTCGAGAGTTCTGTCGATGACCCATCCTGCCCTGATTGATGAGCTGAAGACCCTGGTTGAGCCTGGCAAGGTCCTGACCGATGCTGACTCCCTTGAGGCTTACGGCAAGGACTGGACCAAGCATTTCGCCCCAGCCCCGGTGGCCATCGTCTTCCCGAAGACCACCGAACAGGTGCAGGCCATCGTCCGTTGGGCCAATGAACACAAGGTGGCGCTGGTGCCGTCCGGTGGCCGTACCGGCTTGTCGGCTGCTGCGGTGGCGGCCAATGGCGAAGTGGTCGTGTCGTTCGACTATATGAACCAGATCCTCGACGTGAACCTCACCGACCGCACCGCCGTGTGCCAGCCGGGCGTGGTCACCAAGCAATTGCAGAACGTCGCCGAAGAAAAAGGCCTGTACTACCCGGTGGACTTCGCTTCGTCCGGTTCCAGCCAGATTGGCGGCAATATCGGCACCAATGCCGGCGGGATCAAGGTCATTCGCTACGGCATGACCCGTAACTGGGTCGCCGGCATGAAAGTCGTCACCGGCAAGGGCGACCTGCTGGAACTGAACAAAGACCTGATCAAGAACGCCACCGGCTACGACATGCGCCAGCTGTTCATCGGCGCGGAAGGCACCCTGGGCTTTGTGGTCGAAGCGACCATGCGCCTGGACCGGGCGCCTAAAAACCTCACCGCGATGGTGCTCGGCACCACCGATTTCGACTCGATCATGCCGGTGTTGCACGCCTTCCAGAGCAAGCTGGACCTGACCGCCTTCGAGTTCTTCTCCGACAAGGCCCTGGCCAAAGTCCTCGCGCGCGGCGACGTGCCGGCGCCGTTCGAGTCCGACTGCCCGTTCTACGCGCTGCTGGAATTTGAAGCGACCACCGAAGAAGTGGCCAACGACGCCCTGGCCACGTTCGAACACTGCGTGGAGCAGGGCTGGGTGCTGGACGGCGTGATGAGCCAGAGCGAAACCCAACTGCACAACCTGTGGAAGCTGCGCGAGTACATCTCCGAGACCATCTCCCACTGGACGCCGTACAAGAACGACATTTCGGTGACTGTGTCGAAAGTGCCGGCCTTCCTGAAGGAAATCGACGCGATCGTCGGCGAACACTACCCCGACTTCGAAATCGTCTGGTTCGGCCACATCGGCGACGGCAACCTGCACCTGAACATCCTCAAGCCGGAAAACCTGAGCAAGGACGAGTTCTTCGCCAAGTGCGCCACCGTGAACAAGTGGGTGTTCGAGACCGTACAGAAGTACAACGGCTCGATCTCCGCCGAACACGGCGTGGGCATGACCAAGCGCGACTACCTGACCTACAGCCGCTCGCCGGTTGAAATCGAATACATGAAAGCAGTGAAAGCGGTGTTCGACCCGAACGGGATCATGAACCCGGGCAAGATTTTCGCTGTTTAACAGTCCCTGAAGGAGTCGGTCCATGAGCTACCAGCACAAATATGTCGACGGCACCAATATTCACTTTCCGCTAGGGAAAGTGGTGTGCATCGGGCGTAACTACGCCGAACACGCCAAGGAACTGGATAACCCGGTACCCACCGAGCCGCTGCTGTTTATCAAGCCAGGCAGCTGCGTGGTGGCGTTGGAAGGCGGTTTCGCCATTCCTACCGAGCGCGGTTCGGTGCACTACGAAGCGGAAATCGCGGTGTTGATCGGCAAGCCGCTGTCGACCAAGCCGAGCCGCGAGGAAGTGCTGGACGCCATCTCCGGCTTCGCCCCGGCCCTGGACCTGACCCTGCGGGACAAACAGGCCGAGCTGAAAGCCAAGGGCCTGCCGTGGGAAATCGCCAAGTCGTTTGATGGCGCGGCAGTGATTGCACCGTTCGTGGTCGGCAGTACCTTCCCGGATGTGACTGACATCGGCATTCGCCTGACCATCAATGGCGAAGTGCGCCAGGACGGCAACAGCGCGATCATGCTCAACCCGATCATCCCGATGATCCAGTACATGGCCGGTTGCTTCTCGCTGCAGGCCGGGGATGTGATCCTCACCGGTACGCCGGCAGGCGTGGGCCCGCTGAACGTGGGCGATGAGCTGGTGCTGGAATTGCCGGGTGTGAGCCGGTTCGAAAGCAGCGTTCGCTAAATACCTGGCGACACGCGGATAAAAATGTGGGAGCGGGCTTGCTCGCGAAAGCGGTGTATCAGTGGCAGATTCAGTGACTGACACTGCGCATTCGCGAGCAAGCCCGCTCCCACATTTGATCGGTGTATGGCTGCAAAATCGGGTTTTTGCATTTTTTTCACACCCCATCCGGATAATCCTCAGCCTCCTGCGCGCGGACCTTGTGATCCTGTGCTATCCCCTAAAGCTGACTTTCTGGAAAGCGTAATGGCCGTGCCTCTTCCCTCCGTAAAACCCACGCTGCGTTCACGCCTTGCCATGCGCTGGTATTCCTGGCTGTTCCTGGCCGGCGCGATCATTTATGGCGTGGCCTGGGCCATGCATTGGGACGATCGCGGCGTGTTGTGGGTGGCGGAGGGCTTCGAAACCCCGACCGAGCGCTTGGAAAGCGTCTGGCTCCCGGACTACCACGCGGTGATCGACGCCAAGCTGCTGCCCGGCATGGAGAAGGACGAAGCCTCGGACCTGGCCTATAACCCGCTGACCAAGACCCTGTTCTCGGTCATGGGCAAGAACCCGTTCCTGGTTGAGCTGACCCTGCAAGGCGACGTGCTGCGCAAGATGCCGCTCAACGGCTGGAACAACCCGGAAGGCTTGACCATGATGGAAAACGGCCTGATGGCTGTGGTCGATGAGCGTCAGCACAGCCTGACCATCATCAAGGTTGACCCGCAGACCCAGCAATTGAACAAAGCCGACTTCCCGTCCTATGACCTCGGCCCCTCGAAGGACCAGAACAAAGCCTTCGAAGCGATCACCTGGGACAAGCGCAATCAACAGCTGATCCTCGGCGAAGAACGCCCGCCGGCGCTGTTCACCTGGAAAAGCGACGGCAGCCAGACCCTCACCGGTGACAAGCAAAAGCTCGCCAGCACTGAACTGGACATGCGCAACCTCTCGGCACTGACCGTCGACCCGCGTACTGGCCATCTGCTGGCGCTGTCGGCCGATTCCCATCTGCTGCTGGAACTCGACGAAAAGGGCGAGCAAGTCAGCTTCATGACTTTGCTCGGTGGCTTCAATGGCTTGAAGAACACCATTCCCCGTGCCGAAGGCGTAACCATGGACGAGAACGGCACGCTGTACATGGTCAGCGAGCCGAACCTGTTCTACCGTTTCGAGAAACAGGCGCAATAGTTCGATTACGTCAGATTTTTCGCTATTTGCGGCATCTGCCAGACACCCGGGGCGTTTAAGTTTAAATTCAGGCGACCGTGATATTCATTCGCCAGTTTTCACTTTGAGCCCCGCCCCGATGCGTCGACTTGCCCGTCCCAAACCTGCTTTTTTCATCCTGATCCTGATCGCCCTGGTGGCTTGCGGTGTGGTTGCCCAGCAATTGCGTCTGTTCGAGCGTGCCTGGTTCAACTGGCAATCCTGGCGCAATCCTGCCGGGGAGCATTCGATTGGCCTGGGGGATTACCGGGTCAGCCTGGAAGCGCAGGTGATCGACGGCCTCAACGATGATGTCTCGGCCCTGACCTTTGATCCGGTGCGCAACAGCCTGTTTACCGTGACCAACAAGAATGCCGAGCTGGTGGAGCTGTCCCTGGAGGGCAAAATCCTGCGGCGCATTGCGCTGGTGGGGTTTGGTGATGCCGAGGCGGTGGAGTACATCAGCGATAACACCTACGTCATCAGCGACGAGCGCCAGCAGCGGCTGATCAAGGTCCATGTGGATGACGACACCCAATTCCTCGATGCCGCCGACGCCGAGCAAATGACCCTCGGCGTGCACCTGGGTGGCAATAATGGCTTCGAAGGCCTGGCCTATGACTCGGTGGGCAAGCGCCTGTTTGTGGCCAAGGAACGTGACCCGATGCTGATCTACGAGGTGCACGGCTTTCCCCATTTCAAACCGGAAAAAACCTACTCGGTGCACGTGATCAACAACCCCAAGCGCGATGCCGGGTTGTTTGTGCGCGACCTGTCGAGCCTGCAATACGACGAGCGCAGCGGCCATTTGCTGGCGCTGTCGGATGAGTCATTCCTGGTGCTGGAACTGGATATCGACGGTCGTCCCCTGAGCAGTTTGTCGCTGCTCAAGGGGCGCCATGGCCTGAAGCAGCGAGTGCCTCAGGCCGAGGGGATTGCCATGGACAACGACGGCACGTTGTACATGGTCAGTGAGCCGAACCTCTTTTATGTGTTCAAGAAGCCCTGATCAGAACATCCACTGCACGCCCAGCGAATAGCCGGTCTGGCTACCCTCGGCATGGCCCAATCGGCCGTTCACTTCGGCATACACGCCTAACTGCGGAGTGATTGCCAGTTGGCTGCCGACCTGGGCGCGGCCGAAACTTTTATCTACTGACCCCAGCCGGGCCGTGCGTGCCTGGCCATCGGCGCGGGCGGTCAGGTCAAGGTCGTCCAGGCGGCCGTCGGCCAGTTCCTTGACCCAGGCGATGTCGGCGTAAGGCATCAGGCTCAGGCCATAAGGCAAGGCGACAGCACCGCGTACACGCCAGCCGAGGCTGGCTTCAAGTGAGTCGAACGACTGTTCTTCGTACTCAAGGGCGGTACGCAGGTCCTGCTTTTCATGGAATTTATCGATGCGGTAATGGGTGTAGTCCAGCCCGGCAAAGGGCCCGCTCTTGATCGCGCCGAAGTCGAAGTCATAACCACCCAGCACCCGCGCGCCCAATGCCAACGCATCGGTTTTCCCGGTCAGGTGCTGATTGAGCAATACCGGCCCACCGCTGGCCTGGATCAGCAAATTGCGCCGGGAGTCAAAGCGACTGTGGCCCACGCTCAAGTCGCCGGCCAGCCAGCTCGGGCCGCCGTCATTTAACAGTGCGTAGGCGGCTGCCTGCCAGGTGTCGCTTTGCAGTTTGCCGCGATGCTCAAGCTTGTCGCGCCCATTGAGGTAGCTGAGGCTGGCGCCGAGGTTCAGGCTGGAACTCAACTGGTAGTCGCCCAGGGCATGCAGGCCGAGACTCCGCGCCTCTGGGTTGGGAGCGGCGTCGAAACCACTGTCGGGGTTGTATTCGCCGTCTACGCCGATTTCGCCATCGAAGCTGCCGACCTCGCGGCTAGCCGACTGCAGGGTCAGCCAGCGGCGATCGTGCAGGCGCACCATCGACTGATGCTGGCGTTGCAGGTTGTCCTGCATGTTGCGCGCAACGGCGCCACCCGAGGCGGTGGAGGCCATCAAGTCGGCATTGGTCAACTCCAATACCAGCCGGCTGAGCAGCCGCGAATAGTCCCGCAGGCGCTGATCAATACGTTCCTGGCCGAAGGCGTTGGTCAGCACGTCCTTGTTGTCCTCGGTAGGGTCGTGCCAGGTCGATCCACCAGGGATGGCCGGGTTGTTGGTCTGGGTATAACCATCCAGGTCGCCCAATTCCCAGTTGGTTGCTTCGATATACAGGATCGGGATATTCAGCGGCTCGAAGGGTTCGCCGTCGCTGCAGCAGCCGGTGCCCTTGGGGTATTGCGGGTCGAGGCCGGGGTTGGTGAACAGCGGAATGTTCAGCTCCCTGGCGATCTGGAACGTGTGCTCGCGCAACGATGCCAGCGCCGGGTTGGCCGTGCTGTTCTGGCCGGCGTGGGCGTACATCATGTCGCCGGTGATCAGGCTGTCGAGGTTGATCATCGCCAGCATGTTGGCCTTCTGGCTGGCGCTCAATGAGTTGACGAAGGCTTTCGAGCCGCGCAAGCCTTCTTCCTCCGCGCCAAAGCCGACGATTTGCAGGCCGTTCTCCAACTGCAACCCGCCCAGGTTTTTTGCCACCTCGGTCAGCACACTGGCGCCCGAGCCGTTGTCATCGAGACCTTGCAAGGTAGGGCGACCAAAGTAGGTGTCGAAGTGCGCGCCGATCACCACATATTGCGGCTGGGTGCCGGCGGCGTAGGCCACCACGTTTTGCGAACTGCGGGAGGTGCCGCTGGCGGTCCAGGAAAAATCCTGGCGGCTGATGCTGTAGGCGCTGCCCATCTGGCTTTGCATCCAATCGGCGGCCCCGGCGAAATTGGCGGTGCCGCGATAGCGACCGGGATAGTCGTTGATCAGCGTTTCCAGGGTGGTGTTGGCGTGTTGGCCGTAATCGTATGACTGGGCGCTGGTGGACAGCAGGGCACTGGCAACGCTGACAGCGAGGGCTAGAGGCTTTATCACAGGGTCTTCCTTGAAGTGATTGGAGTCGGGAGCCGAGACCTTTTGCACAATGCGCGCCTCATTCCATGGGCGGCGGCGAATTGGCGCATTGTTAAACGCACGAGTCGCCTGGCTGTAATTTGTAACAGATTTGATACGAAGCGCGGCGAGAGATGCCGTGGCGGGTGCTCGGTTTCGGCCGAGGGTGAGCGCAAATGCTGCTTGCAGGAGCACGCTTGCTCGCGAAAAACGTTACCGGTAACGCGGGTCGTCCTGAGCGGGCGAGGCGCTTGTTGGTTTTTCGCGGGCAAGCCCGCTCCTACAGCGGAGGAGCGGTTCAGGCTTTGAGGGTTTTCACGCCTTCCGGGGTGCCCAGCAGCAATACGTCAGCCGGGCGTGCCGCGAACAGGCCGTTGGTGACGACGCCGACGATGGCGTTGATCTGGCGCTCCAGTTCCACCGGGTTGGTGATCTGCATGTTGAACACGTCGATGATGATGTTGCCGTTGTCGGTCAGCACGCCTTCGCGGTACACCGGGTCGCCGCCCAGCTTCACCAGCTCGCGCGCCACGTGGCTGCGGGCCATCGGGATCACTTCAACCGGCAGCGGGAACGCGCCAAGTACGGGCACCAGTTTGCTGGCGTCGGCGATGCAGATAAAGGTCTTGGCCACGGCCGCGACGATCTTCTCGCGGGTCAGGGCTGCGCCGCCGCCCTTGATCAGGTTCAGGTGTGCGTCGCTTTCATCGGCGCCGTCGACATAGAACTCCAGGTCGCTGACGGTGTTCAGCTCATACACCGGAATGCCGTGGCCCTTGAGCCGCGCAGCGGTGGCTTCGGAGCTGGCGACCGCGCCGTCGAACGCGCCCTTGTGCAGGGCCAGCGCATCGATAAAGCAGTTGGCGGTGGAGCCGGTGCCGACACCGACGATGCTTTTATCGTCGAGTTTAGGAAGGATTAAATCGACGGCGGCCTGGGCCACTGCCTGTTTGAGTTGATCCTGGGTCATGCGGGCTCCGGAACGGGCGGGGAGTAAAGAGGGGCGCGAGTATAACCCAACAAAACCTCGGTTTTCGTGTGGTCGCCCGGCCGAACGCTGGGTTAGACTCCTTGGCCCTGCCCAACCCGCCCAGTGATGCTTTCCGATGCTTGAACAGTACGTCAAAAAGATCCTCACCTCGCGCGTTTACGACGTTGCCGTAGAAACCCCGCTGCAGACCGCCCGCCAGCTCTCCGAGCGCCTGGGTAACAAGGTCTGGCTCAAGCGCGAAGACTTGCAGCCGGTGTTCTCGTTCAAGATTCGCGGTGCCTACAACAAGCTGACCCAACTGAGCGCCGAAGAGCGTGCGCGCGGCGTGGTCACCGCTTCAGCGGGCAACCACGCCCAGGGCCTGGCCCTGGCGGCCAAGGTGCTGGGGGTCAAGGCCACCATCGTGATGCCCAAGACCACGCCCGAGATCAAGGTCGAAGGCGTGCGCTCCCGTGGCGGCAAAGTGGTGCTGCACGGGGATTCTTTCCCGGAAGCGCTGGCGTATTCGCTGAAGCTGGTCGACGAAAAAGGCTACGTCTACATTCACCCCTACGATGATCCGCACACCATTGCCGGGCAGGGCACGGTGGCGATGGAGATTCTGCGCCAGCACCCGGGGCCGCTGGACGCGATTTTCGTCCCGGTGGGCGGTGGTGGCCTGATCGCCGGGATCGCGGCGTACGTGAAATACCTGCGGCCTGAAATCAAGATCATCGGCGTCGAGCCGGACGACTCCAACTGCCTGCAAGCCGCCATGGCGGCGGGCGAGCGCGTGGTATTGCCGACCGTGGGCATCTTCGCCGACGGCGTGGCGGTGGCGCAGATCGGCCAGCACACCTTCGACATCTGCAAGGATTACGTGGATGAAGTGATCACCGTCAGCACCGATGAAATCTGCGCGGCGATCAAGGACATCTACGACGACACCCGCTCCATCACGGAGCCGGCTGGCGCCCTGGGCGTGGCGGGCATCAAGAAGTACGTCGAGACCCGTGGCATCACCGGGCAAACCCTGGTGGCCATCGATTCCGGGGCCAATGTCAACTTCGACCGCCTGCGCCATGTGGCCGAGCGCGCCGAGTTGGGTGAAGGCCGCGAAGCCATCATCGCCGTGACCATCCCCGAGAAGCCGGGCAGCTTCAAGGCCTTCTGCGAGGCCGTGGGCAAGCGCCAGATCACCGAATTCAACTACCGCTACCACTCTGGCCGCGAAGCGCACATTTTTGTCGGCGTGCAGACCCACCCGGAAAATGACCCGCGCAGCGCGCTGATCGCCAGCCTTACCAGCCAGGGTTTCCCGGTGCTGGACCTGACGGAAAACGAACTGGCCAAGCTGCACATCCGTCATATGGTCGGTGGCCATGCGGCGTACGTCAGCGACGAGGTGGTGTTCCGCTTCGAATTCCCGGAACGTCCGGGAGCGTTGTTCAATTTCCTGAACAAATTGGGCGGGCGCTGGAACATCTCGATGTTCCACTATCGCAACCACGGCGCCGCTGACGGGCGCGTAGTGGCGGGCCTGCAAGTGCCGGCGGACGAGCGCCACCTGGTGCCGGCGGCGCTTGAAGCCATTGGCTACCCGTACTGGGATGAAAGTGATAACCCGGCCTACCAACTGTTCCTCGGTTGAGCGACTACGCTGACTGAGCGGCCTTCAAGGAATCGAGAACATGGAAACGCTGACCACCCTTAAAGTTATCCACATCGCGGCCACGGTGTTGCTGCTGCTCAGCGGCGTCGCGCTGGCGGCGCTGGCCTGGCGCAAACGCAGCGCAGGGCCTGCCTATACCGTGCAGCGGCCGTGGGTGTTTGTGTGGTTGTTGATGGGGATTTGCGTGGTGAGCATGCCGTTCACCGGCTGGTGGCTGGCGCACTTGATCGGCTGGCCGCTGGGGCAAACCTGGATTCTGGGTTCGAGCGTGATCTACACCGTGGCGGCGCTGAGCTGGTTCTGGCTGGTGGCGCGGCTTAATCGACTGCGGTTGGGCGGGGCGGGGAGTGTGAACTTCACCGTAGCGCTGGCCGTGGTCAGTTTGGTGGGGTTTGTGGCGATTGCCGGGTTGATGGGTGCTAAACCCGTTTAGGGCTTGAGACCGCGTTGCCTTCATCGCGGGCAAGCCCGGCTCCCACATTCGACTGCATTCCAACGGTGGAACTCGATCAAATGTGGGAGCGGGCTTGCTCGCGAAAGCTTTATCAGCCGCGCAGAGTAATCACCGGCCAACCACGCTTCTGAGCCTCAGCCCGCAGATTCGGATCCGGATCCACCGCCACCGCATGCGTCACCTGCTCCAGCAACGGCAGGTCATTCATCGAATCGCTATAGAAGTAACTGTCCTCCAGGCTGTACCCGGTCTCTTCCAGCCAACGATTCAAGCGCGTCACTTTACCTTCGCGAAAGCACGGGATATCCGTACTGCGCCCGGTGTAACGGCCATCTTGCATCTCGCATTCCGTCGCAATCAGGGTTTCAACCCCCAGCCGCTCGGCAATCGGTGCCGTCACAAAACGGTTGGTCGCGGTGATGATCACCAACTTGTCGCCCGCCGCCCGGTGCTTGGCCAGCAACTCAACCGCCTGGGGCAGCATGATCGGCTCGATGCAGTCGCGCATGTAGTCGCGGTGCCACTCATCCAGCTGGGCCATCTCGGTGCGGCCGAGGATTTCCAGGCAGAAGTTCAGGTACTCGGCGTTATCCAGCTTGCCGGCCAGGTAGTCCTGGTAGAACTCATCGTTGCGGGCCTTGTAGGCCACGGCGTCGAGAATCCCGCGTTCACAGAGGTAATCGCCCCAGGCGTGATCGCTGTCACCCCCCAAAAGCGTGTTGTCCAAGTCGAATAAAGCCAGGCGCATTGCAGTTACTCGCTGAAAAGTCTGTAAAAAGGCGTCCAGAATACGGTCTTTTCACAAGAGTGCACATAAGGTAAGCAGCCTCGTTGCCGCTGTATCAATCTTTGTGGAACAATGCGGTGACATGCGTTTGCGAGGTTGTTGCCGTGATCGACCCCGATGGTTTCCGTCCTAATGTCGGGATTATTCTTACGAATGATGCCGGACAGGTGCTATGGGCTCGCCGTATCAACCAAGATGCCTGGCAGTTTCCTCAAGGCGGAATCAACCCCGACGAAACCCCTGAAGACGCCTTGTACCGTGAGTTGAACGAAGAAGTAGGCCTTGAACGTGAAGATGTGCAAATTCTGGCCTGCACCCGAGGCTGGTTGCGCTATCGTTTGCCGCAACGTCTGGTGCGTACCCACAGCCAACCGCTGTGCATCGGCCAGAAACAGAAATGGTTTCTCCTGCGCCTGATCTCCAACGAGCAGCGGGTGCGGATGGATTTGACCGGTAAACCGGAGTTCGATGGCTGGCGCTGGGTCAGTTATTGGTATCCGTTGGGCCAGGTGGTGACATTCAAGCGCGAGGTTTATCGTCGCGCTCTTAAAGAGCTTGCCCCGCGCCTTTTAGCGCGCGACTGACGACGGAGTTCGACCCCGAGCCATGCTCAATACGCTGCGCAAGATCGTCCAGGAAGTTAACTCCGCCAAGGATCTCAAGGCGGCGTTGGGGATTATTGTGTTGCGCGTCAAGGAAGCCATGGGCAGCCAGGTCTGCTCGGTTTACCTGCTGGACCCCGAGACCAACCGTTTTGTCCTGATGGCCACCGAGGGCTTGAACAAGCGCTCCATTGGCAAGGTCAGCATGGCGCCCAATGAAGGTCTGGTGGGCCTGGTGGGGACGCGTGAAGAACCCCTGAACCTTGAAAACGCTGCCGATCACCCGCGTTATCGCTACTTTGCCGAAACCGGCGAAGAGCGCTACGCCTCGTTCCTCGGTGCACCGATCATTCACCACCGCCGCGTTGTCGGCGTGTTGGTCATCCAGCAGAAAGAACGCCGCCAGTTCGACGAAGGTGAAGAAGCCTTCCTCGTGACCATGAGCGCGCAGCTCGCCGGGGTTATTGCCCACGCCGAGGCCACCGGTTCGATTCGCGGCCTGGGGCGCCAGGGCAAGGGTATCCAGGAAGCCAAGTTCGTCGGCGTACCGGGTTCGCCGGGCGCTGCCGTCGGTACCGCGGTGGTCATGCTGCCGCCGGCCGACCTGGACGTGGTGCCGGACAAGACCGTCACCGACATCGACGCTGAAATCATCCTCTTCAAGACCGCCCTCGAAGGCGTGCGCAATGACATGCGTACCCTGTCGACCAAGCTGGCCACCCAGCTACGGCCTGAAGAACGGGCGCTGTTCGACGTGTACCTGATGATGCTTGACGACGCGTCCCTGGGCAGCGAAGTCAAGGACGTGATCAAGACCGGCCAGTGGGCCCAAGGCGCGCTGCGCCAAGTGGTCACCGATCACGTCAACCGTTTCGAATTGATGGACGACGCCTACCTGCGCGAACGCGCCTCGGACGTGAAAGACCTCGGTCGCCGCCTGCTGGCCTACCTGCAGGAGGAACGCTCGACCACGCTGGTGTACCCCGACAACACCATCCTGATCAGTGAAGAACTGACCGCCACCATGCTCGGCGAAGTGCCAGAAGGCAAACTGGTGGGCCTGGTCTCGGTATTGGGTTCGGGTAACTCCCACGTCGCGATCCTGGCCCGGGCCATGGGTATTCCGACGGTGATGGGCCTGGTGGACCTGCCGTATTCCAAGGTCGACGGCATCCAAATGATCGTCGACGGCTACCACGGCGAGGTCTACACCAACCCCAGCGAAGTGCTGCGTAAGCAATACGCTGAAGTGGTGGAAGAAGAACGCCAGCTGTCCCAGGGCCTCGACGCCCTGCGGGAACTGCCGTGCGTGACCCTCGACGGCCACCGTGTACCGCTGCTGGTCAACACTGGCCTGCTGGCGGACGTGGCACGCGCACAACAGCGCGGCGCTGAAGGTGTTGGGCTGTACCGCACCGAAGTGCCGTTCATGATCAACCAACGCTTTCCGAGTGAGAAGGAGCAGCTGGCGATTTATCGCGAGCAACTGTCCGCCTTCCATCCGTTACCGGTGACCATGCGCAGCCTGGACATTGGCGGCGACAAGTCACTGTCGTATTTCCCCATCAAGGAAGACAACCCCTTCCTTGGCTGGCGCGGTATTCGCGTTACCCTCGACCATCCTGAAATCTTCCTCGTCCAGACCCGCGCCATGCTCAAGGCCAGCGAAGGCCTGAATAACCTGCGCATTCTTCTCCCGATGATTTCCGGCACCCACGAGTTGGAAGAAGCCCTGCACCTGATCCACCGGGCCTGGGGCGAAGTGCGCGACGAAGGTTCTGATGTACCGATGCCGCCGATTGGCGTGATGATCGAGATTCCGGCGGCGGTGTACCAGGCTAAAGAGCTTGCGCGGCAGGTGGACTTCCTGTCGGTGGGTTCCAACGACCTGACCCAGTACCTGCTGGCCGTTGACCGCAACAACCCTCGGGTGGCCGACCTTTACGACTACCTGCACCCGGCAGTGCTGCAAGCCTTGCAGAACGTGGTGCGCGATGCCCATGCCGAAGGCAAGCAAGTGAGTATCTGCGGCGAGATGGCCGGTGACCCGGCGGCGGCCGTGCTGTTGATGGCGATGGGCTTTGACAGCCTGTCGATGAACGCCACCAACTTGCCGAAGGTGAAATGGATGCTGCGCCAGATTAACCTCAGCCGGGCCAAGGAACTGCTGGCGGAGTTGATGACCATCGACAACCCGCAAGTTATCCACAGCTCGCTGCAATTGGCGCTGAAGAACCTTGGGTTGGCGCGGATGATCAACCCGGCGTCTGCAAAAACCTTATAGAGGGGTGATGCGTACGTAGCAGCTGTCGAGCCTCAGCGAGGCTGCGTTAGCGGTGTGCCTGACACACCGCGGACGCAGCCTCGCCAAGGCTCGACAGCTGCTACGTGGGTAATTAGACCTTCAGTTCAACTTCACCCAACTGTCCACCATACGGCCCAAAACTACGCTCCACGATATGTCGTGTCCCGTCGGCATTCACAATCAACGCCGTACTCGCCCGCGTCCCGTAACTGGGGCTGGCAATAAACACGCTCGACAACAGACTCTCTGTCGCCAACCCCACGCCGGTATCCGGCAAGTCGGCAAACGGCGCGGTCTGCGGGTCGCTCAAAATCCCCAGCAAGGCCTCGGGCTGAGGATCTTCCAGCACTTGCGTCAGCGCCGCCTTGGCCTTCAACAACTTCGGCCACGGCGTATCCAGCCCCGCGTTGGATAACCCATAAACCCCTGCTTCCAGGCGCGTCGGCGCTGATTCGCTGGCGTTGTAATGCCACAATTCGTCCCGCGTCCCCACCAACAGGTTAAACCCGGCATATTCAATCGATCTGCCGTTAACGTCGGCCAAGTAATCGTCAATCAGCAGCGAACCGCTGAGAAACCGCGCCACCAACTCGCCCCGCGACTTGCGCGCCGGCGGCTGGTGCGGGTCACGAATATTGGTCAGCGCCGCAAAGCGCCCATCCGCCCCGACCCCCAGCCAAGTCCCGCCGGCTTCCTGATCGCGCCCGGCGTAAACATGGGGCGCATCCAGCCACTGGGCCAACGGCAGACTGGGCCGGGCATAGAACTCATCACGGTTGGCCGCGACGATCAGCGGCTGGGCGTGGCCCGGCCGCCAGGCAAAAACAATCAGGCACATAAGGCGATCCCTTTGTGTTTTGCCCACTCTACCCATAGAACCCTGTGCTTTGCATCCGTTAACATGCCGGTCTGTTTTCGGGGGCTCCCATGGAATTTCTGCTGTATTTGCTGCTGGGTTCCTGTGCGGGCATGCTCGCCGGGCTGTTTGGCGTGGGCGGCGGGATCATTATCGTGCCGGTGCTGGTGTTCAGTTTCACCTTGCAGGGCTTCGATCCCTCGGTGTTGACCCACCTCGCTGTCGGCACGTCCCTGGCGTCTATTATCTTCACCTCGGTCAACGCGGTGCGCGAGCATCACCGCCGGGGCGCCGTGCGCTGGCCGATCTTTGTGTGGATGGCCGTGGGCATTCTGCTGGGTGCAGGCTTCGGTGCGCTGACTGCCGAGGCGATTTCCGGGCCGCATTTGCAGAAGATCATCGGTGTGTTCGCCCTGGTGATCGCTGTGCAGATGACCCTGGAGCTCAAGCCCAAGGCCAGCCGCCAGGTGCCGGGCAAGCTCGGCCTGACCTTGGCCGGCGGCGTGATCGGCTGGTCGTCGGCGATTTTCGGCACCGGTGGTGGTTCGTTGACCGTGCCGTTCCTGACCTGGCGCAGCGTGCCGATGCAGCAGGCGGTGGCCACTTCGTCGGCCTGCGGCTTGCCGATCGCCCTGGCCAGTGCATTAAGTTTCATGATTCTGGGCTGGCATGACCCGCTGCTGCCCGAGCATAGTCTCGGCTTTGTGTATTTGCCGGCGCTGCTGGGCATTGCCCTGACCAGCATGGTGGCGGCCCGTTTCGGCGCGCGCCTGGCGCATCGGTTGTCGCCGCGGCTGCTCAAGCGGCTGTTCGCCGGCCTGCTGTTTTGCGTAGGTTTGAATTTTTTGTTGTAACGCAGGCTTAATCGCGCAACGGCATGGTCCGATGCGCCATGACTATTGATTTAACGAGGAGTCGCAATGCTGCCTTACCCGCAGATCAACCCGGTGGCCTTGGCCATCGGTCCGCTGCAAATCCATTGGTACGGGTTGATGTACCTGATCGGCATCGGCGGTGCCTGGCTGCTGGCTTCCCGGCGTCTGAACCGTTTCGACCCGACCTGGACCAAGGAGAAGCTCTCCGACATGGTGTTCTGGATGTCGATGGGGGTCATCGTCGGCGGACGCCTGGGGTATGTGCTGTTCTACGACCTATCAGCCTACATCGCCAACCCGACGCTGATCTTCGAGGTGTGGAAGGGCGGCATGGCGTTCCACGGCGGGTTTGTGGGCGTGATGATCGCTGCCTGGTGGTTTGGCCGGCGTAACGGCAAGTCGTTCTTCCAACTGATGGACTTCGTCGCGCCGTTCGTGCCGATTGGCCTGGGTGCCGGGCGTATCGGTAACTTCATCAATGCCGAATTGTGGGGCAAGCCGACTGACGTGCCGTGGGCCATGGTGTTCCCGCCGTTCAGCGACCCGGCGCAATTGCCGCGTCATCCGTCGCAGCTGTACCAGTTCGCCCTGGAAGGTGTGGCGCTGTTCCTGATCCTCTATATCTTCTCGCGCAAGCCACGCCCAACCATGGCCGTGTCGGGCATGTTCGCGCTGTTCTACGGGATCTTCCGCTTTATCGTCGAGTTCGTGCGGGTGCCGGATGCGCAGCTGGGCTACCTGGCGTGGGGCTGGTTGACCATGGGTCAGATTCTCAGCCTGCCGATGATCATCGCCGGCCTGGGTCTGCTGTGGTGGGCTTACAATCGCCCGCAAGGCATCAAGAACACCGCGCTTTAAATTCGAACGCCGGGGCCCGAGGGTCCCGGCTTCAACGAAACAGGTATAGACATGAAGCAATATCTCGAACTACTGAACGATGTCGTGACCAATGGCCTGACCAAGGGCGATCGCACCGGCACCGGCACCAAGGCGGTGTTTGCCCGTCAGTTTCGGCATAGCTTGGCCGACGGCTTCCCGCTGCTGACCACCAAGAAGCTTCACTTCAAAAGCATCGCCAACGAATTGATCTGGATGTTGAGTGGCAACACCAACATCAAGTGGTTGAACGAGAATGGCGTAAAAATCTGGGACGAATGGGCCACCGAAGACGGCGACTTGGGCCCGGTGTACGGCGAGCAGTGGACCGCCTGGCCAACCAAGGACGGCGGCAAGATCAACCAGATCGACTACATGGTCGAGACGCTGAAAACCAACCCCAACAGCCGCCGCATCCTGTTCCACGGCTGGAACGTCGAGTACCTGCCGGACGAGACCAAAAGCCCCCAGCAAAACGCCCGCGACGGCAAGCAGGCACTGCCGCCTTGCCACCTGCTTTACCAGGCCTTTGTGCATGACGGTCATCTGTCGATGCAGTTGTATATCCGCAGCTCCGATGTATTCCTCGGCCTGCCGTACAACACCGCGGCCCTGGCGTTGCTCACCCATATGCTGGCCCAACAGTGCGAACTGATCCCTCACGAGATCATCGTCACCACGGGCGACACCCATGCCTACAGCAACCATATGGAACAGATCCAGACCCAGCTGGCGCGCACGCCGAAGAAGCTGCCGGAACTGGTGATCAAGCGCAAACCCGAGTCGATCTACGATTACAAATTCGAAGACTTTGAAATCGTGGGTTATGACGCCGACCCGAGCATCAAGGCCGACGTAGCCATCTGATCAATGTGGGAGGGGGCTTGCTCGCGAAAGCGGTGTGTCAGTCGCCGGAAATATGACTGATTTACCGCCTTCGCGAGCAAGCCCGCTCCCACATTTGTTCTGTGTGCACATTCAATGGCCGTGGCTTCTGCCCACATGTGAGGGCTCAGCCTCGCTGGCCGCGACACTTCCGCTGACTTCCAGCCGCTGCAAAATCCCGCACTGATCCAGATCCGGCCCGCCGCCGCAGCGTTGGCGCAGGTCGAGCAGCTGTTCCTGCAACGCCAGCAGTCCGTCGATCCGCGCCTTCACGTGGTGGATGTGCTCGTCAATCAATGCATTCACGCTTTCGCACTGGTCCTGAGGACTGTCCCGCAGGCCCAGCAGGCTGCGAATTTCCTCAAGGGTCATGTCCAGGCTGCGGCAGTTGCGGATAAACACCAGCCGCTCAGTGTGCGCCTGGGTGTACAGACGGTAGTTTCCGTCACTGCGCGCAGGCGGCGGCAGGAGGCCTTCCTTCTCGTAATAACGGATGGTTTCCACCTGGCAATCCGTCAATTTTGCCAATTCGCCGATCTTCATCGCAGCAATCTCCAAAAGGGTGCTTGACCCTATAGTGGCTACAGGGTCTTTACTTGGCAACAGGCACCTTTACGGACGCGACAGAATGAGCGACTCCATCCACACCCCGCACAAGCACGACCATGATCATGACCACGCGCACGATCACGGCCCCAAGCTGAAACCTGTGCAGAAGCACGACCATGGCAGCCATGGCGATTCCTGCTGTTCCAGCAAGGCCGCGCCTGCGCTGGTGAAGCTGACTGAAGCCCCGACGGCGGGCTCGCGGCTGAGCACCTTCCGCATTGAAGCCATGGACTGCCCCACCGAGCAGACGCTGATCCAGAACAAACTGGGCAAGCTCGCCGGTGTGCAGCAACTGGAATTCAACCTGATAAACCGCATCCTCGGCGTGACCCACGACCTGCCGACTACCGCGCCGATCATCGACGCCATCAAGTCCTTGGGCATGCAGGCGGATCCCATCGAAGAGGGCGTCGCCCCGGCGGAACCGCCGGCGAAGAAGCACTGGTGGCCGCTGGCCCTGTCTGGCGTTGGTGCGTTAGGCGCCGAAGTGCTGCATTTCACCAACGCAGCCCCGACGTGGGTGATCGCCCTGGTCGCACTGATCTCGATCTTCAGCGGCGGCCTCACCACCTACAAAAAGGGCTGGATTGCCCTGAAAAACCTCAACCTGAACATCAACGCCCTGATGAGCATCGCCGTCACCGGCGCGATCCTGATCGGCCAGTGGCCTGAAGCCGCGATGGTGATGTTCCTGTTCACCGTGGCCGAACTGATCGAAGCCAAGTCCCTCGACCGCGCGCGCAATGCCATCAGTGGCTTGATGCAGATGACCCCGGAACAGGCCACGGTTCGTCAGGTCGACGGAAGTTGGGTCGAACAGGATGTCAAAGTCATCGAAATTGGCGCAATCGTGCGGGTTCGTCCCGGTGAGCGGATTGGTCTCGACGGGGAAGTCACTTCCGGCCAGTCCACCATCGACCAGGCGCCGATTACCGGTGAAAGCCTGCCGATCGAAAAGACCGTGGGCGACAAAGTCTTCGCCGGCACCATCAACCAGGCAGGCTCCCTGGAGTACAAAGTCACCGCCGCCGCCAACAACTCGACCCTGGCGCGAATTATCCACGCCGTGGAACAGGCCCAAGGCGCCCGTGCGCCAACCCAGCGTTTTGTCGATACCTTCGCCAAGGTCTACACCCCGGCGGTGTTTATCTTTGCCTTGGGCGTGGCGCTGATTCCGCCGCTGTTCATGGCAGGCGCGTGGTTTGATTGGATCTACCGTGCGCTGGTATTGCTGGTCGTCGCCTGCCCTTGTGCGCTGGTGATTTCCACCCCGGTGACCATCGTCAGCGGCCTGGCCGCCGCGGCGCGCAAAGGCATCCTGATCAAGGGCGGCGTGTACCTGGAGGGCGGTTACAAGCTCGACTACCTGGCCCTGGACAAGACCGGCACCATCACCCACGGTAAACCGGTGCAAACCGATTACCTGTCGCTGTTCCCGAACATGGAAGACAGCGCGCCGGCCCTGGCCGCGAGCTTGGCCGGGCGCTCCGATCACCCGGTGTCCCTGGCCATCGCCAACGCGGCGGTGGATAAGAATCTTACCGTGCACACTGTGGATAACTTCGAAGCCCTGGCCGGTCGTGGCGTACGTGGCGAAATCAACGGCGAAGTCTATTACCTGGGCAATCACCGCCTGGTGGAAGAGCTGAACCTGTGCTCGCCGGCCCTCGAAGAAAAACTCTTCGCCCTGGAAAAACAAGGCAAGTCCGTGGTCCTGCTGCTGGACAAATCCGGCCCGTTGGCGCTGTTCGCCGTGGCCGACACCGTGAAAGACACCAGCCGCGAAGCTATCCAGCAGTTGCATGACCTGGGCATCAAGACCCTGATGCTCACCGGCGACAACACCCACACCGCCAAGGCAATCGCCGATCAGGTCGGCATCGACCAAGCCCAGGGCGACCTGTTGCCCACCGACAAACTGCAAGCCATCGAAGCGCTCTACGCCAAGGGCCACCGGGTGGGCATGGTCGGCGACGGCATCAACGACGCCCCGGCGCTGGCCCGTTCCGAGATCGGGTTTGCAATGGCCGCCGCCGGTACCGACACCGCCATCGAGACCGCCGACGTGGCGCTGATGGACGACGACCTGCGCAAGATTCCGGCATTCATTCAACTGTCGCGGCGCACGTCGAGTATCCTCAAGCAGAACATTGCCCTGGCCCTGGTGATCAAGGCGATCTTCCTGGCGGTGACCTTCCTTGGGATGGCCACCATGTGGATGGCAGTGTTCGCCGACATGGGCGTGAGCCTGCTGGTGGTGTTCAATGGTCTGCGCCTGTTGCGCAAATAGTCGATGAGAGGGTGGTGTGCTGAGTGCCGAGCTGAAGGCGTTTTACATGGTCGCCCGCCTGGGCAGCATTACCCAGGCGGCGAAAAAGCTCGGGCTGAGCCAGCCCACGGTGACCACCCAGATTCGTCACCTGGAAGGCCAGTACTCGGTGGAGTTGTTCTACCGCGGCGGGCGCCGCCTGACCGTCAGCGAGGAAGGCGCGCGGCTGTTGCCGATGGTCAAGGCGCTGTTGCAGCAGGAAGCGGATATCGAGTTTTTCCTGCGCAACAGCGGCCAGGTGCAAGGCACGTTGAGGATTGCCGCCACGGCGCCTTATTACATCCTCGACCTGGTCAAAACCTTCCGTGAGCGGCTGCCGCAGGTTGAGGTTTCGGTGGAAATCGGCAACTCCCAGCAGGTGCTGGAAGCGCTGGATGACTACCGTGTCGACGTCGCTGCCTCCTCCCAGTTGCTTGAAGACCCGCGCCTGATCCGGCGGGTACTGGGCATGGACCCGCTGGTGCTGGCGGTGCATCGCAAGCATCCGCTGGCAGTGCTCGACCATGTACCGCTGACCGCGCTGGCCGGGCACACCTTGCTGATGCGCGAGCCGGGCTCCACCACCCGCCGATTGACCGAAGAGATGTTGCAGGGCGCCGGTGTAAGTTACGGGCCGCTGCTGGAGATCGGCAGTCGGGAGTCGATCCGTGAGGCAGTGCTGCGCAACATCGGCATCAGCATCATCGCCCGGCAGGAAGTGCCCCATGACCCACAATTGCGTGTACTGACCATCGAGAATGCGCCGCAAATTCCCGAGTATTTGTACTGTCTCAAAGAGAGAAAGGGCGCCCGGTTGCCGGCGGCTTTCCTGGGGTTGGCGCAGGAAATGTCTCCGGCAGGCTAACTTGCTTCCATGGCGAGCGGGCTTTTGTGGCGAGGGGGCTTGTCCCCCGTTGGGCTGCGAAGCAGCCCCAATAAGGTCACTGCATTTTTCCTGGCAGATCGCGCCAGCAGGGTTTAGGACTGCTGCGCAGTCCAACGGGGGACAAGCCCCCTCGCCACAAGCGCCAGGCTTTAGATACGGGGTAAACCTTACCCAAATCCACCAATACCACTATCGCCACGTTTTGCCTTTCTGCCACAAGAGGGACGCATTGTCTGCCTAGGATGACCTTCATCAGTTTGATGAGGTGCCTCCATGAACACAGCACAGACCCGCCCCGGCGCGCCAATGAAGGTGCGCGGTGTGCAGAAACGCTTCGGCGCCTTTACCGCGCTGGATAACGTGTCCCTGGACGTCGCCGCCGGCGAACTGGTGTGCCTGCTGGGCCCGTCGGGCTGCGGCAAGACTACCTTGCTGCGCTGCATCGCCGGCCTTGAACGCCAGGATAGCGGCGAGTTGTACCTCGGTGAACGCGACGTTTCCCTACTGGCACCCCAGGCACGGGACTACGGCATTCTGTTCCAGTCCTACGCGCTGTTTCCCAATCTCACCGTCGAAGCGAACATCGGCTACGGCCTCACCGGCAGTGGTCGCGATGAGGTGCGCAAGCGCGTCGGGCAGATGCTGGAGCTCGTAGGCCTGGTGGGCAGCGAAAAGAAATTCCCCGGTCAACTCTCCGGCGGCCAGCAGCAGCGTGTGGCCCTGGCCCGCGCCCTGGCACCGGCGCCGTCCTTGTTGCTGCTGGACGAACCCATGTCGGCCCTCGACGCCCGGGTACGCGAGCATCTGTGCACCGAGCTGCGCCAACTGCAACGCCGCCTGGGCATTACCACCCTGATGGTCACCCACAACCAGGACGAGGCCATGCTGATGGCCGACCGCATCGCCGTGATGAACAACGGCAAGGTCGAGCAGTACGCCACGCCCCAGGAAATCTACGACCGCCCGGCCACGCCGTTCGTGGCTGAGTTCGTCGGCCAGGGCAATTGGCTGCCGTTCAGCCGCAACAGCGCCAGCCACGCCCAGGTCGGCGGGATGAATATGCGCCTGGCGGAAAACTCCGGTGCCGCAAAATCGGGTCGCCTGTTCTGCCGTCCGGAAGCCATCAACGTCAACCCGCCGGTGCATGAAGAAAACCTGTTCCCGGCCAAGGTCCGCGAGATCACCTTCCTCGGCAACCGCTGCCGCATGAGCTTTGAGCTGGACCAACTGCCCGGCCATCCGCTGCTGGCCGAACTGGCCCCGGAAGCCATGCCGCGCCTCGGCGCCCAGGACATTTGGGTCGCGCTGCCCCCGCGCAGCCTGCAGGTGTTTGCCTGAGATGGCCCGCGATATGACTCTGCCGATACCCGATAACGTGGCTCGTCAGGTTTCCCGTGCCGAAGTCGGCGACCGTATTTTTGTAGTCGGCGGCAAGCTGCTCTGGCTGTGCCTGCTGGGCGTCGCGGTACTGCTGCCGCTGCTGGCCATCTTCTGGCGCGGCTTCAGCAGTGAAGCCGGGCAGGGCGGTGGCCTGGTGGCTGCGCGGGAACTGGTCACCAGCGATAACTTCCACTGGTTGCTGGGTAACAGCCTGAAGGTTTCCCTCAGCGTGGCGGCCATCGTCGTACCGCTGGCTTATCTGTTTGCCTACGCGCTGCAACGCACGCTGATTCCCGGCAAGGCGATCTGGCGGGGCATGTCACTGCTGCCGTTGATGGCGCCGTCGATGCTGCCCGGGATTGCACTGGTCTACCTGTTCGGTAACCAAGGCATGTTGCGCGGGCTGCTGTCGGACAACATCTATGGCTTCTGGGGCATCGTCCTCGGTGAAGTGATCTACACCTTTCCTCATGCTTTGATGATTTTGTTGTCGGCGCTTTCCCTGGCGGATGCACGACTGTTTGACGCCGCATCGAGCATGGGCGCAAGCCCGTCCCGAGCGTTCCGCAGCATCACCTGGCCGGCGACGCGCCAGGCTGTCTTCGCCGCGTTTTGCCTGGTGTTCACCTTGACCATCACTGACTTCGGCGTGCCCGTGGTAGTCGGTGGCGACTATCAAGTACTGGCCCTGGAAGCCTACAAAGCCGTGGTCGGTCAGCAGCAATTCGGCCGGGGCGCCTTGATCGGCATGGTCCTGCTGCTGCCGGCACTGTTCAGTTTTGGTGTCGACGCCTGGCTACGCCGTCGCCACGGCGACTCCATGAGCGGCCGCGCCCAAGTGTTCCAGCCGGCGCCGTCGAAACTGCGAGATGGCTGCTACCTGGCCATCGTCCTGCTGATCTGCGCGATCCTGCTGCTGGTGTTCGGCATGGCGGTTTACTCGTCGCTGGTGAAGTTCTGGCCCTACAACCTGTCGCTGTCGCTGGCCCACTACCAGTTCGAGGACACGGCCGGCGGCGGTTGGCTGGCCTACCGCAACAGCATCACCATGGCCCTGTGCACTGCATTGATCGGCAGCGTGCTGATCTTTACCGGCGCCTACCTGATGGAAAAGACCAAGGGCCAAAAAGGCCTGAACCTGGCGCTGCGCATGCTCAGCTTCGTGCCGATGGCGGTGCCAGGGTTGGTGCTGGGCCTGGGCTACGTGTTCTTTTTCAACCTCAACGGCAACCCGCTGCATGTGCTCTACGGCACCATGACGCTGCTGGTGGTGTGCACCATTGCTCACTATTTGACCACCGCACAAATGACCGCCACCACGGCCCTGCGCCAGTTGGACGCCGAGTTCGAAGCCGCCGCGTTGTCCCTCAAGGCGCCGCTGTACCGGCATTACCTGCGGGTCACCGTGCCGATCTGCCTGCCGGCGTTGCTGGACATCGTGCGCTACCTGTTCGTCTCGGCGATGACCACCGTCTCCGCCGCGATCTTCCTCTACAGCCCCGACACCATCCTCGCGGCAGTCGCCGTGTTGAACATGGACGACGCCGGCAACGTCGGCGGCGCGGCGGCCATGTCGACCCTGATTCTGTTCACCTCGGCGGGCGTGTCCTTGCTGCTGGCGTGGGCCTCACGCGGCTTGTTGCGCCGCTCCCAGGCCTGGCGCCAAACCGCGCCCGGTCAATAAATCATCCATAAAGGAACTGCACCATGTTCAAGCCCCTGGCGTTAGCCGCTGCTGTGCTCACTGCGTTCAGCCTGAATGCCTTTGCCGCCAAGACCGAGTTGACCGTGTACACGGCCCTCGAAGCCGAGCAATTGAAGACTTACAAACAGGCCTTCGAAAAGGCTAACCCGGACATCGATATCAAATGGGTGCGCGACTCCACCGGCATCATCACCGCCAAGCTGCTGGCCGAAAAGTCCCGCCCGCAGGCTGACGTGGTCTGGGGCCTGGCGGCTTCCAGCCTGGCGATCCTCGATCAGCAGGGCATGCTGCAAAACTACGCACCCAAGGACCTGGGCAAGATCGGTGCGAACTACCGCGACGCCGCCAATCCACCGGCCTGGGTCGGCATGGACGTGTGGGCTGCGACTATCTGCTTCAACACCGTCGAAGCCGAAAAGCAGGGCCTGAGCAAGCCGGTGAGCTGGCAAGACCTGACCAAGCCTGAGTACAAAGGCAAGATCGTGATGCCCAACCCGGCCTCGTCCGGCACCGGTTTCCTGGATGTGAGCGCCTGGCTGCAGACCTTCGGCGAGAAGCAGGGCTGGCAGTACATGGACGACCTGCACCAGAACATCGGCCAGTACGTTCACTCCGGTTCCAAGCCGTGCAAGCTGGCGGCCTCGGGTGAGTTCCCGATCGGCATTTCGTTTGAATACCCGGCCGTTCAACTGAAGCGCCAGGGTGCACCGCTGGACATCATCCTGCCGAAAGAAGGCCTGGGCTGGGACATCGAAGCGACTGCCGTGATCAAAGGCACTGCCCACGCGGACGCGGCACAGAAACTCGCCGACTTCTCCGCGAGCCCGGCGGCGATGGAGCTGTACAAGGAAAACTTCGCGGTACTGGCCCAGCCGGGCATCGCCAAGCCGCAGACCGAATTGCCGGCTGACTATGAGCAGCGGCTGATCAAGAACGACTTCGCCTGGGCGTCGAAAAACCGCGACAGCATCCTGACCGAGTGGCGCAAGCGCTATGACGGCAAGTCGGAAAAGGTGGCGGGTCAGTAAGCATTTCGTTTGGGCTGATGGCCTCATCGCGGGCAAGCCTGGCACCCACATTTTTGGATTGTGAATACCTTCCAATGTGGGAGCTGGCTTGCCTGCGATAGCGGTCTCGAATTCAGGACATCACTTCATGACACAACTGCTGATCATCGGCGCCGGCATCCTCGGCCTTTCCCACGCTTATGCGGCCGCCAAACGCGGCCTCAAGGTCAAGGTCTTCGAGCGCAGCGCCACTCCATTGGGTGCTTCCGTACGCAACTTCGGCCAAGCATTGGTCACCGGCCAGCCGCCGGGGCCGATGCTCGACCTGGCGCGGGACAGTCGCGAAATCTGGGGCCAGTGGGCACAGCTCGCCGGTATCCAGCTCAAACGCAACGGCTCCTACCTGTTCGCCCGTACCGAGGCCGAAGAGCACTTGCTTGAAGCTTTCTGCGCCGGCCGCGCCAAGGAGCACGGTTATCGCGTCGAGTTGCTGCAAGGTGCCGGCCTGCACGACCTTTATGGCGGCCAGTTCAAGCATCACCGCGCCGCGCTTCACGGGCTGGACGATCAACAACTGTATTCCCGCGAAGCGATCCCGGCGCTGATCAACTACCTGAGCCGCGAACTGAACGTGGAGTTTCATTTCTCCACCCTGGTCCGCGACATCGAGCCCGGGCAGGTTCACACCACTGCCGGTTCCTTTCGCGGCGAGCAGATCATTGTCTGCTCCGGCCACGACTACCAGACGCTGCTGGCCGAGCAGATCGCCGAACTCAACCCGCAAATCTGCCGCCTGCAAATGCTGCGCGCCCGGCCTGCGGTTGCGTTGAACCTGCAACACGCGCTGCTGACCGGTCTGAGCTGCGTCCACTACGGCGCCTTCGCTGATTTGCCGGAAGCCGCGCCGGTGCAGGCCGAAATCCTGCGGGATGTACCGCACCTGCACGAAAACGGCATTCACCTGCTGATCAGCCCAACGCCTTATGGCGAGCTGATCATCGGTGACTCCCACCATTACGGCAGCGACCCTTCACCGTTCAACGCTGAGCAGGTGGACACCTGGATGATCGAGTTGGCCGAAGAGACGCTGGGCTGCAAGATCCAGGTAGTGGAACGCTGGCAGGGTGTCTATGGTTCCCGTGGCCCAAGGCCGTTTTCGTTCCTGCGGGCGGCACCCGGGGTGAGCGCGGCGTTGATGCACACCGGCGTGGGCATGAGCGTCGGGCCGGCGATGGCCGAGCGCAATATCAATGAGCTGTGGGGAAGTGCTTGATGAACACTGAACAGGCAATCGCCGAGGTCTTCGGCCTGTACGAACAACACGGCACCGCTGACTACATCGGCGAGCCGGTCTCGCAGATCGAGCACATGTCCCAGGCTGCGCAGTTGGCCATGGCTGAGGGCTTCGATGATGAAGTGGTGCTGGCGGCGTTCTTCCACGATATCGGGCATATCTGCGGCCAAGGCGGCGAGAACATGGGCGGCTATGGCGTGGTCAGCCATGAACGGCTGGGCGCCGATTATCTGCGCCGCGCAGGCTTCAGCGAGCGGATCGCCAAGCTGGTGGAATACCACGTGCAAGCCAAGCGTTACCTGACCTTCAGCCAGCCGGATTATTACGCACGCTTGAGCGAAGCCAGCCGCCGTACCTTGGGTTACCAGGGCGGCGTGATGACTGCCGAGGAAGCCCAAGCGTTCGAGCAGGATCCGCTGTGCGCCGTCAGCCTGCGCATGCGCCACTGGGATGAACAGGCCAAGGAAATGCATGTGCCGGTGCTGGACCTTGAAGTGCTGAAGTCCAAGGCGCGGCAACTGTTGGCGGCTTAGGTCTCGTCCAGGCGCTGGGCCAGGGCTTCGATCTGTTCCTGGCGTTCGGCCTGGCTCAACCTGGGGTGCGGGTTGAGGGACGACCATTGCGGATGGGCGCGGGCCTTGTTCAGGGCTTCCGGCAATTTGCCTTCGCGCCAGGTCTTGTCCTGTGGCGTGTCGACCTTGATGCTGTGGATCGCCGCATGCCCGCGCAGGTTAAGGGCCTTGAGCAGTTGCCGCTGGCGCAGGGCCAACAGGCGCAGCACGCTGTCGTCGACGGTCAGCTCGCGTTGGCCCTTGATCTTGCCCAGCAGGCGGCTGCCGTAACTGCGAGCCGTTTGCAGCGCGCCTCCCGCGATGGCCCCGGCGAGCGCGGCGGCACCGAGGGTCAGGCCGCCTACGAGTAGATCCACACCTGCACCGGCCGCCGCGCCGGCCGCGATACCGCCACCGACCCGCACGCCCAGTTGCTTGAGGGTTTCGGGGTTGAACAGGTCATCGCCCCAACGCCCGTCCAGCAGCGGTAAATCGCTGGCGGCGGCGTCTTGCGGGCGGAAGCCGAACAACTTGAGCAAGGCCTCCACGCAACGCTGTTCGCGCTGGCGCACGGCTTTGCGCAGTTCGCTGATGGCTTGCTGTTCCACCTCGGCTTCGCTGACCACACTGCGGCGGCAGGCGGCGCAGTCGACCAGCAGTTCGGCGATCAGCCGCGCAGCACTTTGCTGGCGAGCCTGGCGCTGGGCTTCCTGATCGAGGATCAGCCGCTCCAGTTGCCCACGGGAATTTTCCAGCAGCAGGGCGAGGCTTTCATAGAGGCGGCGCTCGCCGTCTTCCGGTGGCGCGACGCTGTCGAAACGCACCAGTGCGTGCAGGCCGAGGCGGGCGAGGGCTTCACGCCAGTCCGGCTCGCGCTGGTCGGCGCTGCTGACAAAATTGAGCACCGGCAGCAACGGCTTGCCACAGCTGGCCAGCACTTGCAGCTCATCGCGGTACTTGGCCAGCACTGGCTCCCGGGCATCTATCACATACAGACCGGCATCCGAGGCCAGCAGTTGGCACAGCACCTTGGCTTCCTGTTCGAAGCGTTGCCGGGCCTCGCTGCCTTCCAGAAAACGCGCCAGCCGTGCCGGGCCGTCGAGGCGTTCGCCGGGGCGGTCCAGGCGCTCGAGGTAATCGAGCAGGGCGATGGCATCTTCCAGTCCGGGCGTGTCGTACAGCTCCAGCAAGGCTTCGCCGTCTACCGACAGCCGAGCACCTTCGACATGCCGGGTGGTGCTGGGCCGATGGGAGACTTCTCCGAAGCCGACGTCTCGCGTGAGGGTGCGCAGCAACGAGGTCTTGCCGACGTTGGTGTGGCCGACCACGGCGAGTTTCAGGGGCTTAGTCATGACCGGTCTCCAGCCAAGTGAGCGGCGCGCAATCAGCGAACGGGATCTGCAACTGCTGCAATGCTGTATGCCAATCACCCAAACGTTCCGCGTCCAGCGCCTGGCCCGCCGGCGCTTGCAGCAGCCAGACGCGGGTGGCGGTGGCGCTGCGGGCCAGTTCGGCAATCAGCGCGAGGCTGCCACGATCCGGCGAGCGGCGTGGGTCGCAGGCGATGGCCAGGCGTGCGGGCGGGAAGCGGGTGAGTTGCTCCAGCAGCTTGTTACGGGATTCACGGCTGTCGAGGATGCCGGCGTCCTTGACGCTGGCCGGGAGCTTCGGCGGCCAGGTGCGTTGGTCATCGAGTTCAATGGCCACTAGCAGGGCGCCGTCGCTTTCCAGTTCGCTGACGCCGCCGGTCACGTGGTGCAACTGTTCGGGCGCCGCATCGTTGACCCCAAGCCGTTCGCTGCTGGGCATCAGCCGCTCACGCAGTTGGCTGTAGCCGGGCAGGTTAAGGTCGAGACTCAGGGCGGCGCGCCCGCGTTTCCAGCGCCACAGGCACATCAACGCGAGGATCAGCCGCGGCAGGATGCCGTACACCAGCAGCACGCCAACCAGCCATGCAGCCCAGGACTGGCGGGCGCTTTCGATATTCAGGGCGGCATCGCCGCTGGCGCGGATCATCTCGACGGTGGGCACATTGAAACCGAGCAAGGCGGGCAGGGCGCCGAGGGTTTGGGTCACGGCGACAAAGGTATCGGCCCGCAGGATGGTGGTCTCCCACACAAAGCCATAGCGCCGGGTGGCCAAGAGCGTCAGCAGGATCAGCAGGGCGCTGAGCAGGGCCAGCAGCCACAAGCTGTTGACCAGCACACCGACGGCCCAGCGATTGAGTTTGCGCCGTTGCAGCAACAGCAGCAGGGCGGGCGCCAGTTGCGCGGCCTTGGCGTCGCGGGCGAGTTTTTCGCTGAGCCATAACCACAGGCGGCCGAGGCTCGCGCCGTGTTCACCGGCAAACAACAGGCCCAGGGCCCAGCTCAACAGCAGGATCAGGTTCAAACCCAGCAAGCTGCCCAGGGCCCAGAACACATTGACCGGCGCCAGCCCGTTGCCCAGCGCGGCAAAGGCCAGGCCGGCACCGCTGACGATAGCAACCACCGCCAGCAGGATCAGCGCCAGGCGCGCGCCCTGCAGCCAGCGGGTCAGGGCGGCGGTCAGGCCATCGCGTTCAGCCAGCCACAGCGCGCGGTTTTGAATGCGCGTCGGCAAGTCACCGCCGCTGCTGCGGGCCAGGCGATTGGCTTCCTGGTCTTCCAGGGCGCCGGCGTGTTCCTCGCGCAGGCGCACGGTTTCGGTCAGCCAGAGTATTTGCAGGGAATTCAGAGCTGTCACGCGCCGTCCTGTTGAGCCAGTGAGGTTGGAGCATAACCGCTGGAACGCCGGTTGGGGTATGCCACGCGCGCCTCTGGTATTCTCGTCGCCATGAAAAAAACTCTCCCTTTAAGCCTGATCGCAGCCCTCGGTGAAAACCGTGTGATCGGCGTCGACAACAGCATGCCCTGGCATTTGCCGGGGGATTTCAAATATTTCAAGGCCACCACCTTGGGCAAGCCGATCATCATGGGGCGCAAGACCTGGGATTCCCTGGGTCGACCCTTGCCGGGCCGCTTGAACATTGTGGTCAGCCGTCAGACCGACTTGGCGCTGGAAGGTGCGGAAGTTTTTCCGTCCCTCGAAGCGGCAGTGGAGCGGGCTGAGGAATGGGCCAAGGCGCAGGGCGTGGATGAGCTGATGCTGATCGGCGGCGCGCAGTTGTATGCCCAGGGGCTGGAGCAGGCGGATCGCCTGTATTTGACGCGGGTGGCGTTGACCCCGGAGGGCGATGCGTGGTTTCCCGAGTTTGATTTGAACCGGTGGAAGCTGGTGTCGAATGTCGAGAATGCGGCTGAGGGGGACAAGCCAGCGTACAACTTCGAAGTTTGGGAAAAAGCCTAAAAACTCATGTGGCGAGGGAGCTTGCTCCCGCTGGGCTGCGAAGCGGCCCTGAAAGCTGATCCCTCAATCTCTCAGAAAACTCGGTCGCCTGCTTTGGGGCTGCTGCGCAGCCCAGCGGGCGCAAGCTCCCTCGCCACAAAGTTCAGCCGTTAAGCCTGCGCCAACTCCGCATGCTCATCCGCATTCAACAACTCTTTATCCGTCTGCTGCATGATTTGGCTGGTAATCGCCCCTGCCGTCATCGAACCGTTCACGTTCAACGCCGTACGGCCCATGTCGATCAGCGGCTCAACCGAAATCAGCAACGCCACCAGTGACACCGGCAAGCCCATCGCCGGCAGCACGATCAGCGCGGCAAACGTCGCACCGCCGCCCACGCCCGCCACACCGGCGGAACTCAAGGTCACAATCGCCACCAGTGTTGCGATCCACAGCGGGTCCAGCGGGTTGATGCCCACGGTCGGCGCAACCATCACCGCCAGCATCGCCGGGTAAAGACCCGCGCAACCGTTCTGGCCAATCGTTGCGCCAAACGAGGCGGCAAAGCCTGCGATGGACTGTGGGATCCCCAGGCGACGGGTCTGCGCTTCAATGCTCAGCGGGATGCTGGCGGCGCTGGAGCGGCTGGTGAAGGCAAAGGTCAGCACTGGCCAGACCTTGCGGAAGAACCGCAGCGGGTTGACCCCGGCCAGGGACAGCAGCAGGCCGTGCACCACAAACATCAGGCCCAGGGCCAGGTACGACACCACCACAAAACTGCCGAGCTTGATGATGTCTTGTAGGTTGGAGCTGGCGACCACTTTGGTCATCAGCGCCAATACGCCGTACGGGGTCAGTTTCATCACCAGGCGCACCAGGCGCATCACCCAGGCTTGCAGGGTGTCGATGGCGTTGAGGACTTTCTGGCCTTTTTCCACGTCATCCTTGAGCAGTTGCAGCGCGGCAACCCCAAGGAATGCAGCGAAGATCACCACACTGATAATTGACGTCGGCTTGGCCCGAGCCAGGTCGGCGAACGGGTTCTGCGGGATGAACGACAGCAGCAGTTGCGGGATATTCAGGTCGGCGACCTTGCCGGCGTAATCACTCTGGATAACTTGCAGGCGTGCCATTTCCTGGGTACCGGCCACCAGGCCTTCGGCGGTAAGGCCGAACAGGTTGGTCAGGCCGATACCGATCAGCGCCGCAATGGCCGTGGTGAACAGCAGCGTACCGATGGTCAGGAAGCTGATCTTGCCCAGGGACGACGCGTTATGCAGGCGGGCTACGGCGCTGAGGATCGAGGCGAACACCAGCGGGATCACGATCATTTGCAGCAACTGCACGTAACCGTTGCCGACCAGGTCGAACCAGCCGATCGAGGCCTTGAGCACCGGGTTGCCGGCACCGTAGATCGCGTGCAGCACCACACCGAAGATCACGCCGAGTACCAACGCAAACAACACCTTCTTGGCGAGGCTCCAGTTGGTTCGACGGGTTTGTGCCAGGCCCAGCAACAGGGCCACGAACACCAGTAAGTTGAGAATCAGGGGCAGATTCATTGAAGCTCCGTTGAGAAGGCAGCCAATCGCGTGAGCCTGCGATTGCGAACCGGAAATGCTAACAGCTTGAAATATAATGATTTAATACCTTTATGGAATGGTCACTGTCGTTTTTGGAATAAGCAAATGGCGCCCAGGCGTACGCGGGTGGCGCGATCACGACGAAAGCGGTCGCGCTCGGGCGATAACTGTCACACGGATTTGTTAGCGTCGATGTCTTTCACTCAGGGAGAAAACGCACATGAAGCTAGCGCCGAAACTGTTTGCCGCCGCGCTGTGCCTGGGCCTTGCGAGCCAGGCCTTTGCCGCCACCGAGTTGAAACATTGGCCGGCGGCTGCCGCCAAGCAACTGGACACGATGATTGCCGCCAATGCCAACAAGGGCAACTTCGCGGTATTCGACATGGACAACACCAGTTACCGCTACGACCTTGAAGAGTCGTTGCTGCCGTACCTGGAAAACAAGGGCCTGATCACCCGCGACACGATGGACCCTTCCCTGAAGCTGATCCCGTTCAAAGACACCGCCGACCACAAGGAAAGCCTGTTCAGTTACTACTACCGCCTCTGCGAAGTCGACGACATGGTCTGCTACCCGTGGGTCGCGCAGATTTTCTCCGGTTTCACCCTCAAGGAACTCAAGGGCTACGTCGACGAGATGATGGCGTCGGGCAAGCCGGTGCCGGTCACCTATTACGAAGGTGACGTGGTCAAGAAGATGGAAGTGCAGCCGCCGAAGGTCTTCACCGGCCAGGCTGAGCTGTTCAACAAGCTGATGGAAAATGGCATTGAGGTCTACGTGATGACCGCCGCGTCCGAGGAACTGGTGCGCATGGTCGCGGCCGATCCGAAGTACGGCTACAACGTTAAACCCGAGAATGTCATCGGCGTGACCACCTTGCTCAAGGACCGCAAGACCGGCGAGCTGACCACCGCGCGCAAGCAGATTGCTGCCGGCAAGTATGACGAGAAGGCCAATCTCGGCCTGGAACTGACCCCGTACCTGTGGACCCCAGCGACCTGGATGGCTGGCAAGCACGCGGCGATCCTGACCTATATCGACGAGTGGAAAAAACCGGTGATCGTCGGTGGCGACACGCCAACCAGTGACGGCTACATGCTGTTCCATGATGTGGACGTGGCCAAGGGCGGCATCCACCTGTGGATCAACCGTAAAGACAAATACATGACCCAGCTCAACGGCATGATGGCCAAGCACGCGGCGGCCCAGGCCAAGGAAGGGTTGCCGGTGACGGCGGATAAAAACTGGGTGATCGTCAAGCCGGACGAGATTCAGTAAGACCGAGGCGCGGCCATCGCAGGCAAGCCAGCTCCCACATGGACCGAGTTCGCTCAGGCAACTCGGCCCATGTGGGAGCCGGGCTTGCCCGCGATGAGGCCGTCGGCAGCACTGCAAAACCCCGGCAAAAATAGATATCAATTGCGAAGCAATCTCATCCTCTGCTAGCGTGCGCACTTCCTGAACATCCCGTTCTTCTCAAGGTAGTGCTGTGCTCTCCTGGAATTCTCAGATCGCGCGCCTGTTCGCGGAGCAGAAGAAGGCCCTCGAAGCCTTCGTCACCCGCCGCACCGGCAGTGCCCAGGTGGCCGCCGACCTGACCCAGGAATCGTTCCTGCGCCTGGCCCGACTGGACTCCGGCGAGAAGATCGACAATCTCCCGGCTTTCCTCTTCACCATCGCCAGTAACCTGGTGCGCGACCATCAACGCCAGGCCATCCGCCGCGAGCGCCTGGATGCCGGCGAACCCAGCGAAGAACTGCCCTGCAGCAACCCAAGTGCCGACGAGCAATTGGCTGCCTATCAACAGGAGCAACTAATGCAGGACGCGATCCTGGCCCTGCCCGAAGCGACTCGGCAGATCTTCCTGCTTTATCATGTCGACGAACTTTCCTACCGCGAGATTGGCGAACGCCTGTCGATCACCCCGCGCAGTGTGGAATACCAATTGCGTCGGGCCTTGATCGAATGCCGTGCCTTTATCAAGGCGCGACTGGCCTGTGATGAACAAGGACGCCGGTCATGAGCGCCGCACCCACTGCCGACGATTTGTTTGCCGAAGCGTCCGGCTGGTATTTCCGTCTTCAGGCTGAGGACGTCACTGCGGCTGAAATCGAGGCGTTTTCCGCGTGGCTCGGGCAGGGCGCTGCCCAGGATGATGCGTGGCAGGAAGTCCAGGCGATGCTGGGCGGCCTGCGCGAGCCAGCGCGGGTGATTCGTCGGGCCGAGCAAGCGGCCTGGCGCAAGCCGGCGCGTCGTTGGGCCTGTGCTGCCGCTGTGTTGCTGGCCGTCGGCCTGACGCTGCAGAACACGCCATGGCTGGATCGTCTGCGGGCTGACTACGCCACCGGCACCGGCGAGTCGCGCACCGTCGAACTGGCGGACGGCTCGCAGCTGCAACTCAACACCGACAGCGCTGTGCAGATCCGCATGAGCGCCGGTGAACGCCAGGTTCGCCTGCTGCGGGGCGAAGGATTTTTCAGCGTGACCAAGGATCCATCGCGGCCTTTCGTGGTGCAGTCCGGCGACGGTTGGGTGAAGGTGGTGGGTACGCAGTTCAGCGTTGCTCGCCGCGATGCGCAGACTCAGGTGCAGGTCGCCCAGGGCAAGGTTCAGGTCAGCTCCGGCGTGGGTGAGCCGGTGTACCTGGAGCCGGGGCGAGCGGTGGAGTATCAGGATCAACGCTTGGCCGCAGTCCACGCGTTCGACCCGGCCAGCGGGTTTGCCTGGCGCCAGCGGCAACTGGTGTTTCGCCAGCAGCCGCTGTCTGAAGTGGTGGCCGAACTGAATCGCTACTGGCCGGGCAAGACGCTGGTGTTTGGCGATGCATTGCGCGATCGCGTGGTGTCCGGCGTATTCGAGATCGATAAACCTGACGCGGTCATCAAGGCCCTGGAATACACCCTCAACCTGCGTGCCGAGCATTACACCCCGTATTTGCTGGTGTTGCGCGAAGGCAAAGCGTCCTAGGCGAATCTTTTTCAAAAATCTTTCAGGGTTTCTCCCCAAGCCATCGTCCTTGATCACTGAGGCGTAAATAGTAAGCACTCTCAAGTAGTGCCGCGCCCGTTCACTGACTTTTGCACCGGGGAGCACCACCCATGGCACACCGATTCGCCGCACGGCCCTTGCTGGCGCTGGCCATTTCCTTGGCTTGCGGCACTGCGCCATTGTCTCTGCAGGCCGCCGAGACCACTCAGGCCCAGACCTACCGTTTCGATATTCCGGGACAAAGCCTGGACGGCGCATTGGCGGCGTTTTCGGCGGTAACGCGGATTCAGGTGTTGGTGCCCAGTGAGTTGACGCAAGGCGTGGCATCGCCCGGTGTCAGTGGCAGCCTGGGGCAACGGGACGCTCTGGCGCGGTTGCTCGCGGGAACGGGGTTGAGTGCGGCCTTTATCAACGCCGATACCGTGACCCTGGAAAAGCGTGTGTCATCAGGCACAGCCCTTGAAGTGGGCGCAACCACCATCAGCGCCGAACACCTTGGGACGACAACCGAAGGCACCGGCTCCTACACCACCGGTGCGGTGACCATCGGCAAGGGTGAGCAGAAACTCAAGGATATCCCGCAATCGGTCAGCGTCATGACCCGCAAGCAGATGGATGACCAGAACACCACCAAGCTCTCCGAAGTGGTCAAGCGCACCCCGGGCCTGACGGCGACCAAATCACCCGGCCCCGGCATGTTCATCTTTTCCCGTGGCTTCGAAGTGGGCACCCTGCAATACGACGGTGTGGGCATCCCGCGTAACACCTACGCGCTGGGCAGCTACCTCACTGAAAACATGGCGATCTACGACCGTGTAGAGACCCTGCGCGGCCCGGCCGCCCTGCTGCAAGGCGCGAACAGCCCCGGTGGCACCATGAACCTGGTGCGCAAGCGCGGCCAGGAGGTGCCGACAGTCACCATCACCGCCAAGGCAGGCTCCTGGGACCACTATGGCACCCAGGTCGACGCCGGCGGCCCGCTGAACGCCGAGGGCACGTTGCGCGGCCGCTTTGTGGCGGATTACGACACCACCCACTCGTTTGTCGACTACGCCGGCAGTTGGAACCAGACGGTGTATGCCGCCGTGGACTACGACTTCACCCCTGACACCACCGTCGGCGTGGGCATCAGCAACCAGAAAGGTCACTCTCGCCCGAATTTCATGTCGCTGCCGCGTTATGCCAATGGCAGCGACATCGGCCTTCCGCGCTCGACCTTTGTCGGTGCCAGCTGGAACCGTAGCGTCAACAACCAGACCCAAGTGTTCGCCGACCTGGAGCATCGCTTCAACGACGATTGGAAATTGAAAGCCGCCGTGGTGGCCATGGATGAACACAACGACGCCACTTATCAGGCGACGTGGGACGAGATCCCCAATCCGGGCAGCACCGGCAACGTGCGTTATGTGGATTGGGTCACCGACTTCAACAACAAGAGCCGCGGGGTGGACGTCTACGTCAACGGCAAGTTCGAGACCCTGGGGTTCCGCCAGGAACTCGTGCTGGGCGCCAACTACTCGAAGCTTACGACCCACGACCTGTACGCCCGGGATGCCACCGACGGTGCGGATATCTTCAACATCGACCACAACCGTGTGCAGCGCGACAAATATCAACTGTTCCAGGACGGCTCCGGGTCAAAGAACTGGTATGACATTCGCCAGAAAGGCATCTACGGCACGTGGCGCGTCCAGTTGCTGGAGCCGCTGACCCTGATCGTTGGCGCCCGTACCAGTTGGTATGACTTTTCCTATATCGACGAAAGCGGTTTCCAGGGTGTGTACGACGCCCCTACTCAAAGCACCACCCAAACCACTGGCCGGGTCACGCCATACGCAGGCCTGGTGTATGCCCTCAATGACCAATGGTCGGCCTACGCCAGCTATGCCGATGCATTCGAACCCCAGACCAACCTGACTACATCCGGCAGCATGCTCAAGCCTATCGAGGGCAAGAATTACGAACTGGGCCTCAAAGGTGAATTGGCCGATGGTCGTCTCAATACCTCGTTTGCGATCTTCCGCTACGACCAGGAAAACCGTGGCGTGCAGGACCTGCAAGGGCCGATGAACTGTGGTGGCTGGTACTGCTCGGTCGCGTCGGGCAAGGTCCGCAGCCAGGGCTTTGAAGCCACCTTGAGCGGTGAGGTGCTGCCTGGCCTGCAACTGGCATCCAGTTACACCTACAACACCACCAAGTTCCTCAAGGACAATACTTACGAAGGCAAGATCTTCAGCACATGGACCCCGAAGCACCTGCTCAAGGTGTGGGGTGATTACCAGTTGCCGGGTGACTGGGAGAAAGTCAGCGTCGGCGCCGGCGTCACCGCGCAAAGCAGCACTGAATCCTATGACCGCAAGTTCAGCGTGCCGGGCAACGCCCTCTGGGATTCGCGGGTGGCCTACAAGATCAATCAGGAATTCACCGTGGCGGCAAACCTGAACAACATGTTCGACAAGAAGTACTACATCCCTGCGTACAACGCGACCTGGGGCAGCAACTACTATGGCGACCCGCGTAACGTGATGTTCACCATGACCTATACACCGCAGTTCTGATTCAACCAGGCAAAAAAATGCCCCGCACGTGGCGGGGCATTTTTATGGGCGAGGTTTACAGACCGTCAAGCATCGCCTTGTTACGCACAGCACCTTTGTCGGCACTGGTGGCCAGCAGGGCGTAAGCCTTCAACGCGGTGGTGACTTTGCGCGGACGCTTCTCCACCGGCTTCCAGCCTTTCTTGTCCTGCTCAACCCGGCGTGCCGCCAATTCTTCATCGCTGATCAACAGGTTGATCGAGCGGTTCGGAATGTCGATCAGTACCTTGTCGCCATCTTGCACCAGACCAATCGCGCCGCCCGCAGCGGCTTCCGGCGAAGCATGGCCGATGGACAGGCCCGAGGTACCGCCGGAGAAGCGGCCGTCGGTGAGCAAGGCGCAGGCTTTGCCCAGGCCTTTGGATTTCAGGTACGACGTCGGGTAGAGCATCTCTTGCATGCCCGGGCCGCCTTTCGGGCCTTCGTAACGGATGATGACAATGTCGCCTTCCTTCACTTCGTCAGCAAGGATGCCGCGTACCGAGCTGTCCTGGCTTTCGTAGATCTTGGCGCGGCCTTCGAACACGTGGATCGATTCGTCGACACCGGCGGTTTTCACTACGCAGCCATCCAGCGCGATGTTGCCGTACAGCACAGCCAGGCCGCCTTCTTGGGAGTAGGCGTGCTCGACACTGCGGATGCAGCCGTTTTCACGGTCGTCGTCGAGGGTTTCCCAACGGGTCGACTGGCTGAACGCGGTTTGCGTCGGGATGCCGGCCGGGCCCGCCTTGAAGAAGTGATGCACGGCTTCGTCGGTGGTCTGGGTGATGTCCCACTTGGCGATGCCTTCGGCCAGGGATTTGCTGTGCACGGTCGGCAGGTCGGTGTGCAACAGGCCGCCACGGGCCAGCGAACCGAGGATCGAGAAGATCCCGCCGGCGCGGTGCACGTCTTCCATGTGGTACTTCTGGATGTTCGGCGCGACTTTGCACAGTTGCGGCACGTGGCGCGACAGGCGGTCGATGTCCCGCAGGTCGAAGTCGATCTCGGCTTCTTGCGCGGCGGCCAGCAAGTGCAGGATGGTGTTGGTGGAACCGCCCATGGCGATGTCCAGGGTCATGGCGTTTTCGAACGCCTTGAAGTTGGCGATGTTGCGCGGCAACACCGACTCATCGTTCTCGGTGTAGTAACGCTTGCACAGCTCGACGATGGTGCGGCCTGCCTGCAGGAACAGCTGCTCGCGGTCGCTGTGGGTGGCCAGTGTCGAGCCGTTGCCCGGCAAGGCCAGGCCCAGGGCTTCCACCAGGCAGTTCATCGAGTTGGCGGTGAACATGCCGGAGCACGAACCGCAGGTAGGGCAAGCGCTGCGCTCGTATTCCGCGACCTTCTCGTCAGAAGCGCTGGAATCGGCGGCGATGACCATGGCGTCCACCAGGTCGAGGCCGTGGGAGGCCAGTTTGGTCTTGCCGGCTTCCATCGGGCCGCCGGAAACGAAGATCACCGGGATGTTCAGGCGCAGGGAGGCCATCAGCATGCCGGGGGTGATCTTGTCGCAGTTGGAGATGCACACAATGGCGTCGGCGCAGTGGGCGTTGACCATGTATTCCACGGAGTCGGCGATGATCTCGCGGCTCGGCAGGGAATACAGCATGCCGTCATGGCCCATGGCGATGCCGTCATCCACGGCGATGGTGTTGAATTCTTTCGCTACACCGCCGGCGCGTTCGATCTCGCGGGCGACCAGTTGGCCCAGGTCCTTGAGGTGGACATGGCCGGGTACGAACTGGGTGAACGAGTTGGCAATCGCGATGATCGGCTTCTTGAAGTCGTCATCTTTCATCCCCGTGGCGCGCCACAGTGCGCGAGCGCCGGCCATGTTGCGGCCGTGGGTGGATGTTTTCGAACGGTAATCAGGCATTGGAGCACTCCGGGCGGCTAATCAAGTACTAAAGGGGAGTGAGCTTCTAATTGACGACTGGAACACCCGAAAAATGGCCGTGTGTCCGGAAGTTGCCACTCGCGTCGCGGGATCGCCGCTTGCTTGGGCCTCGAGCTCATAAACCCGCCGGGGGATGACTGGCGATGAATAGCATCGATTCTACACCGCTGGCGGCCGGAGGGAATGGCCGTCTACCTGTAGGAGCGAGCTTGCTCGCGAAAAACGTCAACGGTAACGCGGCGCTATCAGGTGGTCCGTGTCGCCTATATGTTTTTCGCGAGCAAGCTCGCTCCTACAGGAGGGCGTATTTCAAAGCCACATGGCGTCCCAGAGTGGATAGTCGCCTATACGCTCAACCAGCCCTGCTCTTAATGGATTGGCGACGATGTATCGAGCTGTTGCTTTCAGGTCATCTTCCCGGCGCAACGCGCGATCAAAGTAGCCCTTTTGCCAAAGTGCCCCGTGGCAACTCCTCGCTTTGTTAATGGCGTGGGCACTGCGCGACTTGGTAATCCGCATCAGTCTCGGCAAATCGCCGTTGTGCAATTCCACCAGCCAATGGAAATGGTCCGGCATCACGACCCAGGCCAGTGAAGTCGCCTCGCCGTCGTCCTGAGCCTTTCTGAATTCGCGAACAAGCAGGCGGCCAATACGCCAGTCCTGGAAGATTAAATGTCGTTGATGCGTGACAGCGGTGAGCAGGTAAATGCGGCCGGATTCTGAATAGCGGCCTGTACGCAGACGATGTGCGTTTTGCTGGGTGGACATTCCTTCGTCCTCTTCGTGTGAGTAGAAGAGAAACGGTAGGAGGCAACAGTGTCTATTGGCGTTTAAACACTGGTTCCGAATATGTCATGCCTTTCTGTAGGAGCGAGCTTGCTCGCGAAGAACGTCAACGATAACGCAGCGCTATCAGGTAGCCCGTGTCGCCTATACGTTTTTCGCGAGCAAGCTCGCTCCTACAGTGGGGGCGGAGTGGGAGGCCTTTAGCGTCCAACTCTGATGTTCGTCAGCACGCCCCAGACGCTGAACACGATGAAGCTGATGGCGATGGTCATCAACAAGTTGGCCCCGGCTTGGGCAAGCGCGGCGCTGCTGACGGCGGCGGTGATGAACATGATGCTGTTGCCGGCCGAGGCGGCGGTGCCGGCGCTGCTGGAGAACAGCAGCATGGCCGCAGAAATCGCGGCGGGGCGTACAAGGGTCACGGCCAGGGCGCTGATCAGCATCGGGATCAGCAGGGTGATGGTGGTCATGGCCTCATAGCTGATCACCAGCGCCAGCAACACGCCGGCGATCCCCAGCAGGCCCAGCCCGAGGTTGATTTGCCGCGTGAGGGAGATGTGTTTCTGCAGGGCGGTCGCTGCTACGCCGCCCAGCAGATAGGCGACGCCATACACCATCAGCACCACCGCGTACTGGTATTCGGACAGCTTCAACTCATCCATGAAAATCAGCGGCGTCACGCTGATCAAGGCGAAGTAACACGCGAATACCAGCGCGGCGATCCACCAATAGCGGATGAAGTCCCGGTTTGCGGCGATGGATTTCAGCGTGGCGATGATCGAAACCGGCGCTCTTTCAGGGCTGGCGGCTTTGGACGGCAATATCAGCCAGGCATGGATGAACATGCCCAGCGCCATTACCGCAAACCCATAAAAGCTGCCCTGCCAATCAAATGTGGTTTGCAGCCAGGAGCCGAGCAGCGGCGACAGCGCGACAAACGATCCGCTCAGGGTCATGTAATAGATGCGGATGCGGGCGCGATCCTGTTCTTCAAACAGGTCCTCGACCAGCGCATGGCCTAGTACGAAAAAACCACAGCCGATGGCCTGGACGGCGCGAAACAGCAGGAAGCTCGGGTAATTGGCCGCCAGTGCGCAGCCGATCGAGCCGAGGGTGGAAACCACAATGCAGCCCAGCAGTACTTCCTTGCGCCCGAATTTGTCTGAAAGCGGGCCGGCGATCAGTTGGGAAATCGCAAATACCAGGGTGAACAGACTGATGGACAGCGCGACTTCAGCAGTTGAAGTGTCGAACTTCGCGGCCAGGGCTGGAAAGGAGGGCAGCAGGATATTGATCGGGAAGAAGCTGATCAGGGAGATGCAGGTGATGAGGATGAAGCGTGAGAGTTGTCGGCGTTTTACGTCGCCATGGGGTGGCGAATAAGAGGACTCAGACATTGTTTTTATTTTCCGGAGTAAAACCAGAAACCGATACTAGTCTGCGAAACGGGGAATTCAATCAAAAGTGTTGTGGGAGGCCAGCCCATGATGATGTTTGTTGCCGCTGTAGGAGCGAGCTTGCTCGCGAAGAACGTCAACGATAACGCAGCGCTATCAGGTAGCCCGTGTTGTCTATTCGTCTTTCGCGAGCAAGCTCGCTCCTACAGTTGATCCGGTTCCAATTGGGCGTTAGCTATTCGGCAACAACCGGCAAGTAATGCTCTTGATATACCGGGTCTCGGCAATTGCCGGGTGCACCGGGTGATCCGGGCCCTGGCCGCCGCGTTCCAGCATCTGGATATTGCGGTCCAGGTGACGGGCGCTGGTCAGCAGGATGTTCTGCAGGTCGTCTTCCGGCAGATGCATAGAGCACGAAGCGCTGACCAGGATGCCGTCCTTGCTGAGCAGGCGCATGGCTTGCTCGTTCAGGCGGCGGTAGGCGCCTTCGCCGTTTTTCATGTCTTTCTTGCGCTTGATGAAGGCCGGCGGGTCGGCAACGATCACGTCGAAACGCTCTTCGCTGGCTTTCAGCTCTTTGAGGGCTTCGAACACGTCGCCTTCGATGCAGGTCATCTTCTCGGCAACGCCGTTCAGTGCTGCGTTGCGCTCCACGCCGTCGAGGGCGAAGGCGGAGGCGTCGACGCAGAACACTTCACTGGCGCCGAAAGCTGCGGCTTGCACGCCCCAGCCGCCGATGTAGCTGTACAGGTCGAGTACGCGCTTGCCTTTGGCATACGGGGCCAGGCGGGCGCGGTTCATGCGGTGGTCGTAGAACCAGCCGGTCTTCTGACCCTGGATCACCGGCGCTTCGAACTTCACGCCGTTTTCTTCCAGGGCAACCCACTCCGGCACCAGGCCGAATACGGTTTCGACGTAGCGGTTGAGGCCTTCGGCATCACGCGCGGCGGAGTCGTTCTTGAACAGGATGCCGCTTGGCTTGAGCACTTGGGTCAGTGCGGCGATCACGTCTTCCTTGTGGGCTTCCATGGTCGCTGAAGCGATCTGCACCACCAGGATGTCACCGAAACGGTCAACCACCAGGCCAGGCAACAGGTCGGAATCGCCGTACACCAGGCGGTAGAACGGCTTGTCGAACAGGCGGTCACGCAGGGACAGGGCCACGTTGATGCGGTGCACCAGCAGCGACTTGTCCAGCGGCAGCTTGATGTCGCGAGACAGCAGGCGGGCGCAGATCAGGTTGTTCGGGCTCATGGCCACGATGCCGAGGGTCTTGCCGCCGGCTGCTTCCAGGATCGCCTGGTCGCCTGCCTGGAAGCCGTGAAGGGGTGTGGCGGCCACATCGATTTCGTTGCTGTAGACCCACAGGTGGCCGTTGCGCAAACGACGATCGGCGTTGGCTTTGAGACGCAGGCTTGGCAGGGACATGACGTCGCTCCGGAAAAAAGAGCGGGAGTATACCGTGTTGTTTAGTACTTGGCGGCGCCGCCGGACATGTGGGAGCGGGCTTGCTCGCGAAAGCAGAGGATCAGTAAACACATTCGGTGGCTGACACACCGCTTTCGCGAGCAAGCCCGCTCCCACATTTGATCCGGTTCAGTTCGGGTTTTTGAGGTGTCAGCCGAGTCTTTATAAAGGTTAGAATCGCCGCCTAGTCCAGAGTGTGCCCCTATGTCCCAAGAGCTATCCGCCGAACAGATCCAACAGAGCCTCCAAGGCATCAGCGTGCCGCCTCAACCGCAAATCATGGTGGATTTGCAGATGGAGCAGTACATGCCTGATCCGGACCTGGAAGTGATCGCCCGGCTGATCGCCCAGGACCCGGGCCTCTCCGGCTCGCTGCTGAAGATCGTCAACTCGCCGTATTACGGGCTGAGCAACAAGATCGTCTCGATCCAGCGCGCGGTGAACCTGCTGGGCAGCCGCTCCATCGTCAACCTGATCAACGCGCAGTCGATCAAGGGCGAGATGAGCGACGACACCATCGTCACCCTCAACCGTTTCTGGGACACCGCCCAGGATGTGGCCATGACCTGCCTGGCCCTGGCCAAGCGCACCGGCAGTCAGGCGGTCGATGAAGCCTATGCATTGGGGCTGTTCCACGATTGCGGCGTGCCGTTGATGCTCAAGCGTTTCCCGAACTACATGAGCGTGCTGGAAGAGGCCTATGCCAACGCCGGCCCGGAATGCCGTGTGGTCGACACCGAGAACCAGGCGTTCAACACCAACCATGCCGTGGTGGGTTACTACACCGCCAAATCCTGGCGCCTGCCGGAACATGTGACCGACGCCATCGCCAATCACCACAATGCCCTGGCGATTTTCAGCGACGAGTCCAACCACAAGCCGCAGCTGAAAAACCTGCTGGCGATCCTGAAAATGGCCGAGCACATTTGTGCGTCGTACCGCGTGCTGGGCAACCAGGTGGATGACCATGAGTGGAACGCCATCGGCCCGCTGGTGCTGGACCACATCGGCCTGTCGGACTACGACTTCGAGAGTTTGAAGTTGTCGATCCGCGAGCTGGGCGCGCACTAACCCTTTCTCCAAGAGGTAAACATGCCCGAGTTACCGGAAGTCGAAACCACCCGGCGCGGAATTGCGCCGCATCTGGAAGGCCAGCGGGTCAGCCGTGTGGTGGTGCGTGAGCGGCGCCTGCGCTGGCCGATCCCGGAAGACCTGGATGTACGGCTGTCCGGGCAACGGATCGTGCTGGTGGAACGGCGGGCCAAGTACCTGTTGATCAATGCCGAAGTCGGCACCTTGATCAGCCATCTGGGCATGTCGGGCAACCTGCGCCTGGTGGAGGCCGGCAGCCCGGCGGCCAAGCATGAGCATGTGGATATCGAGCTGGAGTCGGGCCTGGCCCTGCGTTACACCGACCCGCGACGCTTTGGCGCAATGCTCTGGAGCCTCGACCCGCTGAACCACGAACTGCTGATTCGCCTGGGGCCGGAGCCGTTGACCGACCTGTTTGACGGCGAGCGGCTGTTCCAGCTGTCCCGTGGACGCTCGATGGCGGTGAAACCGTTCATCATGGACAACGCGGTGGTGGTGGGCGTGGGCAATATCTATGCGACAGAAGCGCTGTTTGCCGCCGGGATTGATCCGCGTCGGGAAGCCAAGGGCATTTCCCGCGGGCGTTACTTGAAGCTGGCGATCGAGATCAAACGCATCCTGGCGGCGGCCATCGAGCGCGGCGGCACCACGCTGCGGGACTTTATCGGCGGTGATGGGCAACCGGGGTATTTCCAGCAGGAATTGTTCGTCTATGGCCGTGGTGGCGAGGCGTGCAAGGTCTGTGGGACCGAATTGCGCAGTGTGACGCTGGGGCAGCGGGCAAGTGTGTTCTGCCCACGCTGCCAGACTTAGGCCTTCCCGGTAATCAGCCGGTACTTCTCCATCAACTGCTCTTCCGTCTCCGGATGAGCCTCGTCCAGCGGAATGCAATCCACCGGGCAAACCTGCTGGCACTGGGGTTCGTCGTAGTGGCCGACACACTGGGTGCACAGGTTGGGGTCGATCACGTAGATCTCTTCACCCTGTGAAATGGCAGCGTTCGGGCACTCGGGTTCGCAGACGTCGCAGTTGATGCAATCGTCGGTGATGATCAGGGACATGGAAACTCCTGCCAGGGCTGTCAGCCAAGGCATCTGAAAACTAATGCGCGCAATTGTGCCGCATTGGCGCCCCTGTGGCGAGGGGGCTTGTCTGTGACGAGGGGGCTTGTCCCCCGTTGGGGCGCGAAGCGGCCCCGAATCAGGCGATTGGGTTTTACCTGAAACTAAGCGGCGTCTTTATTGGGGCTGCTTCGCAGCCCAACGGGGGACAAGCCCCTCGCCACAATAAGCCCAAAGACCAGAATTACTTCTTGAAGCGCAGCGTCAGCGCATCCGCCACAGCCGGGTGCACAAACTTGGTGATATCCCCGCCCAATGCCGCGATTTCTCGCACCAACGTCGAGGAAATGAACGAATAACGCTCCGACGGCGTAAGAAACAGGCTTTCCACGTCCGGCGCCAGCTGGCGGTTCATGTTGGCCAGCTGGAATTCGTATTCGAAGTCCGACACCGCTCGCAGGCCGCGCAGGAACACATTCGCGTTCTGCTCCTTGGCAAAGTGCGCCAGCAGGGTGGCAAAGCCGACCACTTCAACGTTGGGCAGATGCTTGGTGACCTCACGGGCCAGCTCCACGCGCTGTTCCAGGGGAAACAGCGGGTTTTTCTTGGGGCTGGCAGCGACCGCGATAATCACATGGTCGAACAAGCGCGAGGCGCGTTCGACCAGATCGCCATGGCCCTTGGTGATTGGGTCGAAGGTACCTGGGTACAACACTCGGTTCATCGCGTCGTCCTGGCGGAGTCCGTTGGGGAACCGGATGGTATCGCAGCCATCCCGGTCGGCCAAGTCAACTTATTCAGAAGAAAGCACTATAGACACCGCGAATACCCGGTTTTTTCAGGCCGTTTTCAGACGTTCGGCCAACGCTGTCGCCAGTTGCGCGGTCAATCCATACACCGATAGCTGCGGGTTAGCCCCAATGCTGGTAGGGAATAGCGAGCCATCGTGAATCGACAAGTTGCTCAGCTGGTGATGGCGCCCAAGGCTGTCGGCCACGGCATTTTTCGGTTCTTCACCCATGGCGCAACCGCCCATCACATGCGCGCTGCCGAGCCGTGTGCGATGCAATTCAAGGTTCAAGCCGTCAATCATGCTGCGGGCTTCGGCCAATGTGTTCACGTAGCGTGCATCCCCGTGCAGCGGCATCACCGACTTGGCACCGCCGGCGAACTGAATCTCCGCCATGCTGTGGAAGGCCCGGCGCAGGCCGTCCCAGGCGTAGGGCGAGACCTGATAATCGAGCACTGGGGTGCCATCGCCGCGCAAATCGACTGTGCCGCCCGGGCTGTCGGGGTGGAAACCATCGCGTAACAGGGCAAGCATCGCGTGAGTTTTCGGCAGTTGGCCCATATCCAGGGCGTTCTGGGTGCCATAGCCGCCGAGCAAGGTGCTGGCCAGGCCGGGATGCAGTGGCGGCACTTCGAGCTTGTAGGACATTTTGCCGGTGGTGCCGTCCTGCCATTGGAAGTGATCGGAGTAAATCGACTGCGGCGCACCGTAGAACGGGTTGATCACCTCGTCGAACAGTCCGGCAGAAAAATTCACCAGATGCAGAAAGGTCCGCTTGCCCAGGCGCGAGTGGGGGTCGGGCGCATCGGAACGAAGCAGCAGCGCCGGGCTGTTGATGCCGCCGCCGGCCAATACGTAGTGCTTGGCTTTGACCGTGATTTTGCGGCCTGTGGGAGCCACGCAATACTGATCCATGGCCACGCATTCGAGGCTGGTGATGGTGTCGCCGCTGAACTTCAGGCGTTCGGCGCGGGCCAGGTACAGCAACTCGCCGCCTTTCTCCAGGGTGGACGGAATGGTCGTCACCAGCATTGATTGCTTGGCGTTGACCGGGCAACCCATGCCGCAATACCCTAGGTTGAAACAGCCGCGCACGTTGCGCGGGATCACGTGCCAGCTGTAGCCGAGCTTTTCGCAGCCTTTGCGGATCACGTCGTTGTTGGCATTCGGCGGCATGGCCCAAGGGGCGATACCGAGGCGCTGTTCCATTTTTTCGAACCAGGGTGCCATCTCGGCGCTGCTGTGGCCCTTGACCGCGTACTCGCTGGCCCAGTGGGCGAGGGTCGGGTCCGGGGTGCGGAAGCTGGAGGTCCAGTTGATCAGCGTGGTGCCGCCGACCGCGCGGCCCTGCAAAATGGTGATGGCGCCGTCCTTGCTCATGCGCCCGATACCTTCCTGGTACAGGCTGGCGTAGGCCTCGTCTTCCAGCAGCTTGAAGTCGTTGCTGGTTTTCAGCGGGCCTTCTTCGATCAACAGCACCTTGTAGCCGGCGGCGCTGAGGATTTCGGCGGTGGTGCCGCCGCCGGCACCGCTGCCGATGATTGCGACGTCAGCCTCCAGGGTCAGGTCCTGGTCGAGGGCGGCGCCATTGTGGGTTTTCCAGCCGCGGGCCATGCCATCGCGGAACAGATCAGGTACGGGCATCAGGGTCTTCTCTTGTTTTTATCGGGATGCGAATCAGATTTTCGGTGGGCCGGGGTAGCCGCAATGCGCCCAGGACTCGGGGCGGAAATACCAGGCCATGATCACCAGCTTTAGCAACGAGCCCTGGCCCATGCGCAGCAGGTTCAGGTAGCTGTTTTCCCAGCGGTGCAGGAAGTTGCGGATCTGCTCGCTGCTGGCGTTTTCCCAACTGCCCCACACCCCGGTCAGCGGCCCACGGGTGACCGCCATGCCCAGTACGTCGAACAGTTGCTGGGTGAGCTTGAACATCTCCGGCGACAGGTGTTGCAGGCTGAAGTCGAGCTTTTTCAAGGTGTCATCGATGCCGGCCACTACCACCTCGGCGCTGGCCACGCCCTCCAGCAGCACCGGGATCACCGCCCGCAAAAACGGCAGGTCGCTGCTGCGCAACATCGCAAAGCCGCTGGCCGGGGTGCTGCTGGAGCAGCCGCTGAGGCTGGCGCCAAGCCCGGCGGTGGCCAGGAAGGCGCTGGCGCACAGGCCGAGTTTCAAGACGCCGCGCCGTGACAGCGCGGGTGATTCAGTCAGGCTAGGGTTCATTCTTATTGTTATCCCGATGATGGGTTTGTTAGCGGACGAACAGCTTCTGGATCAACTTCTGGATGGATTTGCCGTAGGGCGGGTAAATCAATTTGGCTGCGTTCAGGCGTTGCTTGATCAACACACCCTTGGCCTTGCTGAAGGTCAGGAAGCCTTCATGACCGTGGTAATGGCCCATGCCCGACGGGCCGATGCCGCCGAAGGGCATGTCGTCCTGGGCCACATGCAGCAAGGTGTCGTTCAGGCACACGCCGCCGGAATGGGTCTCGTGCAGTACGCGGTTCTGTTCGGCCTTGTTGTAGCCGAAGTAATACAGCGCCAGTGGGCGAGGGCGCTGATTGATGTAGGCGAAAGCCTGGTCGAGGCCGCGATACGGCACGATCGGCAGCACCGGGCCGAAGATTTCGTCCTGCATCACCGTCATGTCATCGCTGACATTCAGCAGCAGGCTGTGGGCCATGCGGCGTTCCTGGCCCTGGTCGTACAGCGGGATCAGCGTGGCTCCCTTGTCGGTGGCGTCTTTCACGTAGCCGTTGAGCCGGGCCAGTTGTCGTTCGTTGATGATCGCGGTGTAGTCCGGGTTGTCGGCCAGGGTCGGGTAAAACCCACGAACCGCTTTGCTGTAGGCCTCGACGAAACCGTCCACACGGTCTTCCGGCACCAGCACGTAGTCCGGCGCCACGCAGGTTTGCCCGGCATTCAGCGCCTTGCCGAAGGCGATGCGTTCGGCGGCGTCCTTGAGCGGCACGTCGGCGGAAACAATCGCCGGTGACTTGCCGCCCAGTTCCAGGGTGACCGGCGTCAGGTGTTCGGCCGCCGCGCGCATCACGTGCTTGCCGATGCTGGTGGCGCCGGTGAACAGCAGGTGATCGAAGCGCAACTTGGAAAACGCCATGCCGACTTCCGCTTCGCCGAGCACTACACACACCAGGTCTTCGGGGAAGATCTTCGCCAGCAGCGCCTTGAGCAACTGGCCGGTGGCGGGGGTGGATTCGCTGAGCTTGAGCATCACCCGATTGCCTGCCGCCAGGGCGCCCACCAAAGGGCCGATGGCCAGGTACAGCGGGTAGTTCCAGGGCACGATTACCCCGACCACGCCCAGCGGTTGATAGATGACCTTGGCCGACGCGGGCTGGAAGGCGATGCCTACAGCGCGACGGGAAGGCTTCATCCAGCCTTTGAGGTGTTTGCTGGCGTAGTGAATGCCATGCAGGCTGGGCATCAGTTCGGCGAACAGGGTTTCGTCGGCGCTGCGGTGGCTGAAATCACGGCTGATGGCGTTGATCAGCGCTTGGCGCTCATCGCTCAACAGGTCGCGCAAGGCCTTGAGCCATTGCTGACGCTCGGCGGCCGGCGGCATCGGGTTGGCCGCATAGGCCTGGCGCTGAGCGTCGAACAGGACCTGGAGCTGGTCCAGCGCCTGGGAATCTTGCAGGTAGGCAACGTTGGCAGACATGGCGAAGTTCCCGATTGTTATTGGAATGCTTCATTTTTTAGAGTCATTGCTCTAAATTGTCAAATAACATTGCACGTACATGCCGATTTATCCGGACAAGGATAGTCCGTAAGATGCCGTCATCACGGGTCTAGAAGTTGATTTCCCATGGCACCACGAGTCAAGACCAGCGAGCGCATTGTGCAAACCAGCCTGGAGCTGTTCAACCAGCAGGGCGAGCGCAGTGTCAGCACCAACCATATCGCTGCCCATATGGAAATTTCCCCGGGCAACCTGTACTACCACTTCCCCAACAAGCAGGCGATTATCGCCGTGCTGTTTCGCGAGTACGAAGCGTTGGTGGACAGTTTCCTGCGCCCGCCCCAGGGCCGCGCGGTGACCGTGGAAGACAAACGCTTCTACCTGCAGGCGGTGCTCGCCGGCATGTGGCGCTACCGCTTTTTGCACCGCGACCTCGAACACCTGCTGGAAAGCGACCCGGAACTGGCCACCGGCTACCGACGGTTTTCCCAGCGCTGCCTGATCCAGGGTGCGGCCATCTATCAGGGTTTTGTCGATGCCGGCATCCTGAACATGGACCCGGTACAAACCGAAGCCCTGACCCTCAACGCCTGGATCATCCTCACCTCGTGGGTGCGCTTCCTGTGCACCACCAATGAAAAATCCACGCACCTGAGCGCCGAGGCGATCAAGCGCGGTGTGTACCAGGTGTTGGTGCTGGAAGCCGGGTTTATCACCCCAAAAGCCAAGGACGCGGTGGATGCGCTGTTCAAAGAGTTTTACGTGCCGTTGAATCAGGCGCTGGAAGAAGTGAAGTAGGATGTTTCCCGAACGCTAACGTAGCCACAGGAGTCAGTCATGCCGCTTGCCCAACTGATCAGCCCCCAGCAACTGGCCGAGCGCCAGAAGTCCGGCGGGCTGGTGATCCTCGATTGCCGCTTTGCCCTGGAAGACCCGGATTACGGCCTGTGCAGCTACGCCGAAGGGCATATCGAAGGGGCGCAGTATGCCGATCTGGAGCGCCACCTCAGCGGGCCGATCATCAAGGGCGTGACCGGTCGCCATCCGCTGCCTGCGGCGGATGCGTTTATCCGGCAACTGCGGGCATGGGGCGTTAGCGCCGAAAGCGATATCGTTTTGTATGACGACGGCCCCGGTGCCTACGCCGCCCGTGCCTGGTGGCTGCTGGCCTGGCTGGGCAAGCGCGACGGGGTGTTTATCCTCGATGGCGGCCTGAAAGCCTGGCACGCGGCGGGCTTCCCCCTGAGCCTGGATGCGCCGGTGACCGAGCCCGGCACCTTCAGCGGCTCGCCGGACAACCACCTGCAACTGGATGCCGAACACCTGCAAAAACGCCTCGGCCAGCCCGGCCTGACCCTGATCGACGCCCGCGCCCAGCCGCGCTTTCGCGGTGAAGTGGAGCCGATCGACCCGGTTGCCGGGCATATCCCGGGCGCGCAGTGTGCGGCGTTCAATGAAAACCTGGGCAGCGACGGCCGTTTCCTGCCGGCGGACCAGCTCAAGCAACGCTTCGCCGCCAAGCTGCAAGATCGCTCGCCGGATGACCTGGTGGCTTACTGCGGTTCGGGTGTGACGGCGTGCCATAACCTGTTTGCGTTGTGTCTGGCGGGTTACCCGTTGGGCAAGTTGTACGCGGGATCGTGGAGCGAGTGGATCACTGATCCCAAGCGGGAAGTTGCGACAGGCGACTGAGGTCTATCTGACACGGTCTTATCCAAAGTGTGGGAGCGGGCTTGCTCTCGAAGGCGGTGTGTCAGGCACAGATATATTGGCTGACACTCCGCCTTCGAGAGCAAGCCCGCTCCCACATTTTTATCCGCGTTGTGTCAGCAGCCACTCGGGGATTCGTCGTTCCAGGTAGTAAGTTGGCTGTTTCAGCGAGCCATCCACAAAACCCACATGCCCGCCCTTGGCCAGCAGTTCGAACTCGGTGCAGTCCGACAACTCGCTGGCCTCGGGCAGGCTGTGGGCGAACACGAAGGGATCATCGGCGGCCTGGATGATCAGGGTCGGCGTGCGAATCGACCCGAGGTAATAGCGGCTTGAGGCCCGGCGGTAATAATCCTCGGCACTGAGGAACCCGTGCAGCGGCGCGGTGACGCGGCCGTCAAAGTCCCAGAACGTGCGCATCTTCTCCAGTGAGCCCAGGTCGGCCAGGGTTTTCAGGCCTGCCTCGTGGCCATCCTTTAGAAAGCGGCTTTGTTTGACACGGATATAGGCCAGCATTTCGCGCATGAAGTGCTTTTGATATACCCGAGAAAACCCCAGCCCGATGCGATCTGCGCACTGATCCAGGCGAAACGGCACCGACACGGCTGCCGTGCCTTGCAGCCCGGAGGCTTCGCCGGTTTCCCCCAGATGCTTGAGCAGCACATTCCCGCCCAGCGAATAACCCACCGCATACAGCGGCGCCAACGGTCGCTTGGCCCGCAAGTGAGCGATGGTTTCGGCCAGGTCTTCGCTGGCGCCGGAATGGTAGCTGCGGGCGAGCAGGTTGGGTTCGCCGGAACAGCCACGCCAGTTGAGCGCCACGCTGGCCCAGCCTTGAGCCGCCAGGGCTTTTTGCAGGCCCGCCACGTAAGGCGAGTTGGAAGAGCCGGTCAGCCCATGCAGCACCAGCACCAACGGGGTGGTTGCGTCATGGGGCCCGTGCCAGTCGAGGTCGAGAAAGTCGCCGTCTGCGAGCCACAGCCGTTCGCGCTGGCGTTCGATGTGGGTGGTTTTACGCCACAGCGGTCCCCACAACGTTTGCAGGTGCGGGTTGCCGAGGCCGAAGGCGGGGGTGAAGCGGTCGGACGTTTTTGACACGATGATTCTCGCGGCAGGTGGCAGAGCGGATAAGCAACCTGTGGCGAGGGAGCTTGCTCCCGCTGGGCTGCGAAGCGGCCCTAAAAGCTGATCACTCAATTTCTCAGGAAACACGGTCACCTGCTTTGGGGCTGCTGCGCAGCCCAGCGGGAGCAAGCTCCCTCGCCACAGGGTTAGTTTTGTGTCGTGCGCTGCCACAACGCGTAATACACCCGCCCGGATTTCTGCTCGCGGTGCAAGCGCCAGGTGCCCGGCAGGCCGAGTGTGGACGGTGCGGTTTCGCTTTCAGTGTAGATCCAGGCATCCGGTGCCAACCACTGGCGCTCTTCCAGCAACGCGCAAACGGTCGGCAGCAGGTTCTGGTTAAACGGCGGGTCCAGGAACACCACGTCAAACTCACGCGCTTCCTGGGTTTCCAGGTAGCGCAGCGCATCAGCCGTCTGCACTTGCCCCGTGGTGCAACGCAGCGTGCCCAGGTGTTCCTTGAGGCTGGCAACCGCCACATTGCTGGCATCCAGCGCCTGGCCCAAGGCAGCGCCACGGGACAGGCTTTCAAGGAACAACGCGCCGCTGCCCGCGAACGGGTCCAGCACCTTGGCCCCGGCAATATACGGCGCGAGCCAGTTGAACAGGGTTTCACGCACGCGGTCGGGCGTCGGGCGCAGGCCTACGACGTCAGGGAAGCTCAGCTTACGGCTGCCCCACTCTCCGCCGATGATGCGCAGTTGGCCCACACCGTTGTGAACGTTGTGGACAGGTTTTTTGGGACGGGATGGACGGGCCATTAATGCTCCGGAACCCCGAGCGGCTGCTCGGCGGGTTTATCTGTGGGGGGCGGTAGTGGCTTTTGCGCAATCGTTGGGCCGGCGGTCACGATGACCAGCTTGTCGGCACTCAAATGTTTGTTCAAAGCAGCTTTGACCTGGTCAACGGTCAGCGCCTGGGATTGTTTCATGAAATCTTCCAGGTAGCTCAGCGGCAAGTTGTAGAAACCCATGGCGCCCAGCTGCCCGACGATATCGGCGTTGCTCGCGGTGGACAGCGGGAAGCTGCCGGCCAGTTCGCGCTTGGCGTCGTCGAGTTCTTTTTGTGTCGGGCCGGTCTTGAGGTAGTCGGCGAGTACGTCCTGCACCAATCGCAGCGTGCCGGTGCTCATTTCGGCGCGGGTTTGCAGGTTGATCATGAACGGGCCGCGCACCTGCATCGGTGAGAAGCCGGAGTATACGCCGTAGGTCAGGCCACGTTTCTCGCGCACTTCGCTCATCAAGCGGGTGCCGAAGCCACCGCCGCCGAGGATCTGGTTGCCCAGGGACAGCGCGGCGTAATCCGGGTCGGCACGGTCGATGCCCAGTTGCGCCAGCAGCAGGGTCGTCTGCTTGGACGGGAACTCGATATGCGTGGTGCCTGCCTTCGGCTCGACCGGTTGGGCGATCTTCGCCAGCGCCGGGCCTTTGGGCAGTGATGCGGAGACCTTGGCGGTCATGGCTTCGGCTTCAGCGCGGGTCAGATCGCCGACTACAGAAATCACCGCGTTGCCAGCGGCGTAGGCCTTGGCGTGGAAGTCCTTCAACTGCGCGAGGGTCACCTTCGGCACGCTCTCGGCATTGCCTTCGCTCGGATGGGCGTAAGGGTGGTCGCCATAGAGCTGCTTGAACAGCTCGATGCTCGCTAGTTTGCCGGGGTTCTGCTTCTGGTACTCGAAGCCCGCCAGCAGTTGGTTCTTGATGCGCGCCAGGGAGTCGGCGGGGAAGGTCGGCTTGCCGATCACGTCGTCAAACAGCGAAAGGGCCGCATCACGCTTGTCGCTGGCGCTCAGGCTGCGCAGGGAAACCAGCGCCATGTCGCGGTAGGCGCCATTGCTGAAATCGGCACCCAAGCCGTCGAAACCGGCTGCAATCTGGCTGACGTCCTTGCCTGGCACGCCTTCGTTGAGCATTGCGTTGGTCAACAACGCCAGGCCAGGCGTGTCGCCGTCCTGGCTGCTGCCGGCGGCGAACAGGATGCGCATGTCGAACATCGGCAGCTCATGGGCTTCGACGAACAGCACCTTGGCGCCTTCAGCGGTGGTCCAGGTTTGCACGTCGAGCTTGCGGTTGGTCGGTGCCTTGTCGTCCAGCTCGGCCAGGGATTGCAGCGTGTTGGCGGACTTGGCCTGCTCCAGCGCCTGGCTGGCGACGGATTCGCTCGGGCGCAGGAAATACACCGCGCACGCCGCAGCCAAAGTGACCACGATCAAACCGGGCAGCACCAGACGGTTGTTTTTACGTTCACTCATGAGCGGTCTCCTCAGGCAAAACATGGGCGACGCTGAGACGTTCGCGGGTGAAATAGGTGCGTGCAGCTTTCTGGATGTCTTCGGCGGTTACGCTTTGCAGCTCGGCCAGCTCAGTGTCCATGAGCTTCCAGGACAGGCCCACCGTCTCCAGGGAGCCGATGGCAGTGGCCTGGCTGGTGATCGAGTCGCGCTGGTAAACCACCCCGGCGATGACTTGGGCGCGGATACGCTCCAGTTCCTCTGCGCTCGGTGGCTTGGCCTTCAGTTCATCCAGCAGGCGCCACAGGCCGGCTTCAGCCTGGGCCACGGTCTTTTTCTTCTGCAGGTTCGGGGTAGCGGTCAGGGTGAACAGGCTGTCACCGCGGGTGTAGGCGTCGTAACTCGACGAACCGCCAGACACCAGCTCTTCGCCGCGCTCCAGTTGCGTCGAGATGCGTGCGCTGTAGCCGCCGTCCAGCAGGGCCGAGATCAGGCGCAGGGCGTTGACCGAACGCTTGTCTTCAGCGGTGGCGAGGCTGGGCACGTTGAAACCAAGGATCACGCTCGGCAGTTTGGTCTGTACGTGCATTGTCAGCAGGCGTTCGCCGGGCTCGGCCAGTTCCAGCGGGATTTTCGCCGGTGGCACGTCGCGCTTGGGGATCGGGCCGAAGTAGCGTTGGGCCAGGGTCTTGACTTCATCCGGGGTCACGTCGCCCACCACCACCAGGGTGGCGTTGTTCGGCACGTACCAGGATTGGTACCAGTGGCGCAGCTCTTCAACCTTCATGCGGTCCAGGTCGGCCATCCAGCCGATGGTCGGCGTGTGGTAGCCGCTGGCGGGGTAGGCCATGGCCTTGAAGCGCTCGTAGGCCTTGGACATCGGGTTGTCGTCGGTGCGCATTCGGCGCTCTTCCTTGATCACCTCGATTTCGCGGCTGAACTCGTCGGCCGGCAGGCGCAGGCTGGCCATGCGGTCGGCTTCCAGCTCGAAGGCAACGCCCAGGCGGTCACGGGCCAGCACTTGGTAGTAAGCGGTGTAGTCGTCACTGGTGAAGGCGTTTTCTTCGGCGCCCAGGTCACGCAGGATCAGCGAGGCTTCGCCGGGGCCGACCTTGGCGCTGCCCTTGAACATCATGTGTTCCAGGGCGTGGGACAAACCGGTCTGGCCCGGGGTTTCATAGCTCGAGCCAACCTTGTACCAGACCTGGGAAACCACCACCGGCGCGCGATGGTCTTCGCGCACGACGACCTTGAGGCCGTTGTCCAGGGTGAATTCGTGGGTGGGTTGTGGGTCGGCAGCCAAAGCTGAAAGGGGCAGACAAACTGTGCTGAGCAGCAGGCCTGCGGCGCGGCGGGCTAGAGCATTCATTCGTTTTTAAACCTGTTGAGCTGCCCGCTTGGTCTTAGCGTCGGCGGGCGAGGAGGTGCTAGGATACTGATCCGACCTAGGGACGGCCACTACGGCTGTCTTGTTGAGGCCCTATTTAGGCCTTACAAAATGTTGCGCATGAACGAGCTGGCTAAAAAACAGTCTGTTACGCATCGAATTTTATTTACCGACGCGCCCCTTGGCGCGTCGCTACCTTGAGATAGCCGTCTCCATGTTTGGTTCCAACGACGACAAGAAGACCCCAGCTGCGGCTGGCGAGAAAAAAGGCCTGTTCGGATGGCTGCGCAAAAAGCCGCAGGAAACCGTCGTCGAACAGCCGCAGGTTCAAGCAGAACCGATCCCTGAATCCCCAGTAGAAGCCGAACCGGTTGCTGAAACCCCGGCCCCGGTGGTGTTGCCGATGGCGGAGCCGGTGTTGCAGCCGGTAGCCGAGGTAGAGCCCGAGCCTGAACCCGAGCACACGCCATGGCCGGAGTTGCCGGTGGCTGAAGAGCCGGTGGCGCTGGTCGAGGATGTGCAGGCCGAGCATGTTGCACCGCCGATTCCTGTGGTTGTCGAGCCGCAAATCATCGTCGAGGCGCCAGCGCCGGCGGTGGTCGAGCCAGTACCGGCTCCTGTGGTGGTTGCCGCTCCTGCTGTCATCGAAGTCGAAGCACCTGCCGCTCCCACCGAAACCAGCAAGACCGGCTTCTTTGCCCGCCTCAAGCAAGGCCTGAGCAAGACCAGCGCCAGTATCGGCGAAGGCATGGCCAGCCTGTTCCTCGGCAAAAAGACCATCGATGACGAGCTGCTTGAAGACATCGAAACCCGCCTGCTGACTGCCGACGTGGGCGTTGAAGCCACCGCCGTGATCATCCAGAGCCTGACCCAGAAGGTCGCGCGCAAGCAGTTGACCGACGCCGATGCACTTTACAAGTCGCTGCAGGCCGAGCTGGCGGCCATGCTCAAGCCGGTGGAAGCACCGCTGGTCATCGATACGCAGAAAAAACCGTTTGTGATCCTGGTGGTCGGCGTCAACGGCGCCGGCAAGACCACCACCATCGGCAAGCTGGCCAAGAAGCTTCAGCTGGAAGGTAAGAAAGTCATGCTGGCTGCCGGTGACACCTTCCGGGCTGCCGCTGTGGAGCAGTTGCAGGTCTGGGGCGAGCGCAACAAGATCCCGGTCATCGCACAGCACACCGGCGCCGATTCGGCTTCGGTGATCTTCGATGCGGTGCAGGCTGCCAAGGCCCGCAACATTGATGTGCTGATCGCCGATACCGCCGGTCGCCTGCACACCAAAGACAACCTGATGGAAGAGTTGAAGAAAGTTCGCCGCGTGATCGGCAAGCTCGACGCCGACGCGCCCCACGAGGTGTTGCTGGTGCTGGACGCCGGTACTGGTCAGAACGCTATCAGCCAGGCCAAACAATTCCACCAGACGGTCCAGCTGACCGGCCTGGCATTGACTAAGCTCGACGGCACGGCCAAAGGCGGCGTGATCTTCGCCCTGGCCAAGCAGTTCGGGTTGCCGATTCGTTATATCGGCGTCGGTGAAGGCATCGACGACCTGCGCACTTTTGAAGCCGAACCCTTTGTACAGGCACTGTTTGCCGAGCGGGAGCGTTCATGATTCGTTTCGAACAGGTCGGTAAACGCTACGCCAACGGGCATGTCGGCTTGCATGAGCTGAGTTTCCGGGTGCGTCGCGGCGAATTCTTGTTTGTGACCGGCCATTCCGGTGCCGGTAAAAGTACCTTGCTGCGCTTGCTGCTGGCCATGGAGCGCCCAACCACCGGCAAACTGCTGCTGGCGGGCCAGGACCTGGCTACCATCAGCAACGCACAGATTCCATTCCTGCGCCGGCAGATCGGCGTGGTGTTCCAGAATCACCAGTTGCTGTTCGACCGCACGGTGTTCAACAACATCGCCTTGCCATTGCAGATTCTCGGGCTGTCCAAGGCCGAAATCATCAAGCGCGTGGATTCGGCACTGGAGCGCGTCGCGCTCTCGGACAAGACCGATCTCTTCCCGGGCGACCTGTCCACCGGCCAGCAACAGCGCGTCGGCATCGCCCGCGCCATCGTGCATCGCCCGGCCTTGCTGCTGGCGGACGAACCTACCGGTAACCTCGACCCGCGCCTGGCTGCAGAAATCATGGGCGTGTTCGAAGACATCAACCGCCTGGGCACCAGCGTGCTGATCGCCAGTCACGACCTGGCGCTGATCGCCCGCATGCGTCACCGCATGTTGACCCTGCAGCGCGGCCGCCTGATTGGCGACGGGGAGGCTGGGGTATGAGTGCTACACGCAGCCCTAAGGTTTCCGAACGCGTCGCGCCAAAAGCGGCCGACCCGCAGCCTCAGAAGAAAAAACGCGACGAAGACGATGGCCCGGACTTCGGCACCCTGGTGCATGCCTGGATCGAAAGTCACCGTGCCAGCCTGGTAGACAGCCTGCGCCGCCTGGGCAAACAGCCGATCGGCAGCTTCTTTACCTGCCTGGTGATGGCCGTGGCCTTGAGCCTGCCGATGGGGTTGTCGCTGCTGCTCAATAATGTCGAGCGCCTTGGCGGCTCGTGGCAGCGGGCGGCGCAGATTTCCCTGTACCTGAACCTGGACGCCAGCGCCAAAGACGGCGAGTCCCTGCGCGACGAGATCAAAGAGCTTCCAGGTGTGGCCGAGGCTGAATACATCAGCCGCGACCAAGCCCTGGAAGAGTTCCAGCAACAGTCCGGCCTGGGTGAGGCGCTCAAGGAGTTGCCGCAGAACCCGCTACCAGGCGTGGTGCTGGTAACGCCGAACGAAGTGGACAAGATGACCCTGGAAGCCCTGCGACAAAAACTCGCAGAGATGCCGAAGGTTCAGCAGGCACAACTTGATCTAGTCTGGGTAGAGCGGTTGGCGGCAATTCTCAAGCTGGGCGACCGGTTTGTGTTCGGCCTGACAGTGTTGCTGGTTTCTGCATTACTTTTGGTGATAGGCAATACCATTCGTCTTCATATTGAAAACCGCCGCACCGAGATAGAAGTGATTAAACTCGTCGGCGGCACGGACAGCTATGTGCGTCGTCCATTTCTGTACATGGGCGCGCTTTATGGCTTTGGTGCCGGGATTTTGTCCTGGGGGGTACTGGCTTTTGGCCTTGATTGGCTGAACGACGCGGTGGTGGGGCTTGCCGGCTTGTACGGCAGTGATTTTGCCTTGGCCGGCGTGCCGGCAGCCGACGGTCTGTCATTGTTGCTTGGGGCAGTGCTCTTGGGGTATATCGGTGCGTGGATTGCGGTCGCACGGCATTTACGTGAGCTGGCACCGAAGTAGTTAATGTCAGGGTAATGTGGTTTCGTTTGTATTGACCGTATCAGTGGTTTAGGGAACTTGTCCTACGGTTCCCGGTCAATTTTCGCAGTGCTGAACTGCACGAGTTATGTGAGTCGGAGGTTTTTTCGTATGACCACTTCTTTGCAACCTGCTTATGCTCTGGTCCCGGGTGCGAACCTGGAGGCCTATGTGCACACGGTCAACAGCATTCCATTGCTGACGCCCGAGCAGGAGCGTGAACTGGCCGAGAGTCTCTACTATGAGCAGGATTTGGGGGCGGCTCGGCAGATGGTGCTCGCCCACCTGCGTTTTGTCGTACATATCGCCCGTAGTTATTCCGGCTACGGCTTGGCCCAGGCTGACCTGATTCAGGAAGGCAACGTTGGCCTGATGAAAGCTGTAAAGCGCTTCAACCCGGAAATGGGTGTGCGCCTGGTGTCGTTTGCTGTGCACTGGATCAAGGCGGAAATTCACGAATTCATCCTGCGCAACTGGCGCATCGTGAAAGTCGCGACCACCAAGGCCCAGCGCAAACTGTTCTTCAACCTGCGCAGCCAGAAGAAACGCCTGGCGTGGCTGAACAACGAAGAAGTGCATCGCGTGGCCGAAAGCCTTGGCGTAGAGCCGCGTGAAGTGCGCGAGATGGAAAGTCGCCTGACCGGCCATGACATGGCCTTCGACCCGGCCGCCGAAGCGGACGACGACAGCGCCTTCCAATCGCCGGCCAACTACCTGGAAGACCACCGGTACGACCCGGCGCGTCAACTGGAAGATGCTGACTGGAGCGACAACTCCAACCACAACCTGCACGAAGCGCTGGAAGTGCTGGACGACCGCAGCCGTGACATTCTCTACCAACGCTGGTTGGCAGAAGAAAAAGCCACGCTGCACGACCTGGCGCAGAAGTACAACGTGTCGGCCGAGCGGATTCGTCAGCTCGAGAAGAGTGCGATGAACAAGCTGAAACTGTCGATCGCCGCCTAAACAGCTGCGAAGTGACAAAAAAATGCCCCGATCGAGAGATTGGGGCATTTTTGTTTGCGCAAGGTCCGGCCATTAGCGCTACCCGTCCTCCCGTCTCCCCGTCCCCCCGTAGCAGCTGTCGAGCTTTAGCGAGGCTGCGTAGGCCGCGCCGCAGTCTTCAATACCGCGTCGCGCCTTACGCAGCCTCGCTAAAGCTCGACAGCTGCTACGGGGGAGTAGCGGCGGCCGGAGTGACGGGTTAGTCAGCCCAAGGCGCCTTGCGCGAGTTGTTGAGCTCATTCAGGTAGCTGTCGCCACCCAACTGACTCATCTGCTGCCGAATCCACGCCGCCCGTCGCGCCACATACGACGTTGGATGACTGGCACTCCACACCCGCGGGTTAGGCAGCACCGCAGCCAGATAGCTGGCCTGCTGGCGGGTCAGCGCCTTGGCACTCACCCCAAAATGATGCCGCGCCGCCGCTTCTGCGCCGAACACGCCTTCATCCCACTCCACGCTGTTGAGGTACACCTCAAGAATCCGCCGCTTGGGCCATAAAATCTCGATCAGCCCGGTAAACCAGGCTTCCAGGCCCTTGCGGAAATAGCTGCGGCCGGTCCACAAAAACAGGTTCTTCGACACCTGCTGGCTCAACGTACTGGCGCCACGAATCGAACCGCCGCGCTCGTTATGCAGCAATGCCGCCTGGATCGCGCCAAAATCAAAGCCCCAATGCTGCGGGAAGCGCTGGTCTTCACCCGCCATCACCGCCACTTTAAGCTCGTCGGAGATCTGATCCCACGGCACCCACGTGCGCTGTACGTCAATCGGCTCGCCGTCGACCCAGGACTCGACCTTGCGCTCAACCATCAACGCGGTGCCCGGAGGCGGCACGAAACGGAACAGCAGCACCAGCAGCACACTGCCGATGGCAAACCACTTGAGGGCTTTGAGAACACGCTTGAAGAGGAGACGCAGCATAGAGATGGCTTGGCCGAACCCGTTGAGCGGGCCATTATACAGACCCTGCCCACTGAGTCTGACTGGAGTTCCTCATGTTGCGTGGCTTTCTGATGCTGGCTGCCTTTTTCGGTTTCACCGGCGTTGCCCTCGGCGCGTTTGCGGCCCACGGCCTGAAAAACCGCCTGAGCGCCGAGTACCTGGCGATTTTTCACACCGGCGTGACCTACCAACTGGTGCACACCCTGGCGCTGTTCGGTGTGGCATTGCTGGCGGTACACATTCCGGGCCGGCTGGTGACGTGGGCGGGCGTGTCCTTTGCCGTGGGCATTCTGCTGTTCTCCGGCAGCCTGTATGTGCTGACCATGACCGGCATCAGCAAGCTCGGCATCATCACCCCGTTCGGTGGCCTTGCGTTCCTGCTGGGCTGGTTTTTCCTGGGCCTCGCAGCCTGGCGCCTCCAGGCCGCCTGAAGCTGGCGGTAGGTTGCTGACCGGAGGGCTTGGGTCATCAGCGCCGATCACGCTAGAATGCTGGCCCCTAAAAACGATGGCGGCCCGTGGCATGCGCATTCAGTTGAACGGCGAATCCTTTGAACTGCCCGACGGTGAAACCGTTTCGGCCCTGCTGACCCGTCTGGATTTGACCGGGCGTCGCGTCGCAGTGGAGCTCAACCAGGATATCGTCCCGCGTAGCCAGCACGCCGAGACCGCGCTCACCGAAGGTGACCAGGTCGAAGTGGTCCACGCCATCGGCGGCGGCTAGCCGCCCGGCGCTCAAGAGCGCCAAACCGCATTCTGCAGAACCTCACCCCAACTCGAGGATTTCCCATGAGCATCGTTCGTAGCGACAAGCCTTTTGTCCTGGCCGGTCGTACCTACCAGTCCCGTTTGCTGGTCGGTACCGGCAAGTACCGCGACATGGAAGAAACTCGCCTGGCCATCGAAGCCTCGGGTGCCGAGATCGTTACTTTCGCCGTGCGCCGCACCAACCTCGGTCAGATCGAGGGCGAGCCGAACCTGCTCGAAGTGCTGTCGCCGGATCGCTACACCTTCTTGCCGAACACCGCCGGTTGCTACGACGCCATCGAAGCCGTACGCACCTGCCGCCTGGCCCGTGAGTTGCTCGACGGCCACAACCTGGTGAAGCTGGAAGTGCTGGCCGACCAGAAAACCCTGTTCCCCAACGTGATCGAAACCCTCAAGGCCGCCGAAACCCTGGTCAAGGAAGGCTTCGACGTGATGGTCTACACCAGCGACGACCCGATCATCGCCCGCCAACTGGCCGAGATCGGCTGCATCGCCGTGATGCCGCTGGCTGGCCTGATCGGTTCCGGTTTGGGTATCTGCAATCCGTACAACCTGCAGATCATCCTCGAAGAAGCCAAGATCCCGGTGCTGGTGGATGCGGGCGTGGGTACTGCCTCCGACGCCACCATCGCCATGGAACTGGGTTGCGATGCGGTGCTGATGAACTCGGCCATCGCCCATGCGCAGCAACCGATCATGATGGCTGAAGCCATGCAACACGCGATCGTCGCCGGCCGCCTGGCGTACCTCGCCGGGCGCATGCCGAAAAAACTTTACGCCAGCGCCTCCTCGCCGCTGGATGGTCTGATCAAGTAAGAGCCATTGATGACTGAATCAAACGAAACGCCGAACACCCTGGAAGAAGGCGACGAGTCCAAGCACCGCCGCATCAAGAGTTTTGTGATGCGCGCCGGTCGCATGACCGAAGGCCAGCAAAAAGGCCTGGAGCAGGGCACGCCGCTGTTCGTCCTGCCGCTGGTGGATGCACCGGTGGATTACGACCAGGTGTTCGGCCGCTCGGCGCCACGTTCCCTGGAAATCGGCTTCGGCATGGGCCATTCCCTGCTGGAAATGGCTGCGGCTTCGCCGGAGCAGGATTTTATCGGGGTTGAAGTACACCGTCCGGGTGTTGGCGCGCTGCTGAACGGCGTGCTGACTCAGGGTCTGACCAACCTGCGGGTCTACGACTGCGACGCGATCGAAGTGCTCAACCGCTGCATTGCCGACAACAGCCTCGACCGCCTGATGCTGTTCTTCCCGGATCCATGGCACAAGAGCCGTCACCACAAGCGCCGTATCGTCCAGGCTTCCTTCGCGGAACTGGTGCGCAGCAAGCTGAAAGTGGGCGGCATCCTGCACATGGCCACCGACTGGGAACCGTATGCTGAGTACATGCTGGAAGTGATGAACGTCGCCCCTGGCTACCGCAACCTGGCGGAAGACGGCAAATGCGTCCCGCGCCCGGCCGAGCGGCCGATCACCAAGTTCGAACGTCGCGGCGAGCGACTCGGGCATGGGGTTTGGGATTTGAAGTTCGAGAAGCTGGCGTAACTCGCCACAACCTTGAAATGCAACTCACTGTAGGAGCGAGCTTGCTCGCGAAAAAACAACAGGCGACGCGTGCTACCTGATAGCGCTGCGTTATCGTTGACGTTCTTCGCGAGCAAGCTCGCTCCTACAGTGGCTTGTGTCGTTCCTTGAATCAGCGGCGATCCGCCACCACCCCAATCAACACCAGCACCACCAACAACACCGGCGCCAGGCTGTAGTTGTTGAACTGGCTCAACCCGCGAACAATCCACGGTGTGGCATAGATCAGTGCCGCACCGCTGCCGATCATGCACACCAGTGCCATCAGCGGCACGCGCAGCGCGCCCGCGATGCTGCCCAGTCGTGCTTCGACCCAACCCTTGATGTCAGCGCCAAACAGCACCAGCAGGCAGCCTACCAACGCCAGGGAGATTTCCGACAGGTTGCTACGGCTCCAGCGGGATACGGTGGCGAGCAGGTCGAGTACCAGATCCATTCGATTTCCTTAAGAGCAATCAGCTCAAAAACTTCTGCAGCAGGTCATTGAGAAAGAGTTGCCCGCGGTCGGTGGCCGCCAGGCGTGACGGTTCGACCTGCATTAAGCCACTTTGTTCTGCCTCACGACGGGCTTCATCGAGACTCGCCAGCTCAAGGCCGGTGCGCTCGGCGTAAAGCCGGGCTTCGACGCCGTCGGTGAGGCGCAGGGCGTTCATCAGGAACTCGAACGGTAACTCTTCGTTGGTCAGTTCTTTCGCGCCGGCCTGGTAGTTTTTCGCCGGGTTGAGGTAGTCCTTCGGCGCCCGGGTTTTCCAGGTGCGCACGATGCGCCCATCCGGATGGCTGAGCTTGCCGTGGGCACCGGCGCCGATGCCGATAAAATCGCCAAAGCTCCAGTAGTTCAGGTTGTGCCGCGCCGGCCGGCCCGGCTGGGCGTAGGCCGATACTTCGTACTGGGCGTAACCGTGTTCGGCGAGCAACGCCTGGCCGGCTTCCTGAATGTCCCACAGGGTGTCGTCTTCCGGCAGCACGGGCGGCTGGTTCCAGAACACCGTGTTGGGTTCCAGGGTCAGTTGATACCAGGACAGATGCGTGGGTTTGAGGGCAATGGCCTGGCGCAGGTCGCTCAGGGCGTCGTCCAGGGACTGATCGGGCAAACCGTGCATCAAGTCCAGGTTGAAGTTGTCGAACCCGGCCTGGCGCGCCATGCCGGCGGCACGTACCGCTTCGTCGCCGTTATGGATGCGGCCCAGGGCTTCGAGTTTCTCCTGCTGGAAACTCTGGATACCAATCGACAGCCGATTGATCCCCAGCTTGCGGTACGCCACGAACTTCTCTTGCTCGAAGGTGCCGGGGTTGGCTTCCAGGGTGATCTCGATGTCGCTGGCAAACGGGATGCGCGCTTCCACGCCCTTGAGCAACCGGCCCAGCGCAGCGGCGCTGAACAGGCTCGGGGTGCCGCCGCCGAAAAAGATCGAACTCAGCTCGCGGCCATACACCGCGTGCAGGCCCTGATCGAGGTCGGCCAGCAATGCGTCGACGTACTCTTCTTCCGGCAGCACCTTGCTGGCGGTGTGGGAGTTGAAGTCGCAGTAAGGGCATTTGCGCACGCACCACGGGATGTGGATGTACAGCGCCAGGGGCGGCAGGTGAGGCAAGGCCGCCCGAGGTGTTTGCGCGCCACCGAGGATCAGCGGCTGCGCAGAGGTGTTCTGAGTCATTTCAGGCCCAGACGCTGGCGCAGCAAATCCATTGCGCGGGCGCGGTGGCTGATCTGGTTCTTGTCGGCCGGGCTCAGTTCGGCGCTGGAGACGTTGCGCTCCGGCACCCAGAACAGCGGGTCGTAGCCAAAGCCGTGCTCGCCGCTGGCCGCGTGCAGGATGCGACCGTGCCACAGGCCTTCACAGAGGATTGGCAGTGGATCATCGGCGTGACGCACCAGGGCCAGCACGCAGACGAACTGTGCGCCGCGCATCGCGTCGGGCACGTCCTTGAGGGCGTCGAGCAGCTTGGCGTTGTTGGCCGCGTCGCCTTTGCCGTCGGCGTAACGCGCCGAGTAGATGCCCGGGGCACCACCGAGGAAGTCCACGGCCAAGCCCGAATCATCGGCCAGTGCCGGCAGGCCGGAAATGCGCGCGGCATTGCGGGCCTTGAGGATGGCATTCTCGACGAACGACAGGCCGGTCTCTTCCGGCTCTACCTGGCTGAACTCGCCAATCGAGCGCAATTGCACCGAGTCGCCGAGCATGGCCTGGAGTTCTTTGAGCTTGCCGGCGTTATGGCTGGCAAGTACGAGTTGTGTGAGGTTCATCATTCGGCCGGAAACAGTTCCTGGTTGAAACTGAAACCGTGGGCTTTGCCACCGGTTTCAACGTTGATGGTGAAAATCTTGGTTTCCTGCTGCGGCACCGGGTACTGGGCGACGTAAAGCGTAGAACCTTTCTGGGTGATTTTCTTGAACGTCAGCATCTCGCTCTTGCCGCTCAGGTCTTTGATCGTGCCGGTGACGGTGGCGTCTATCGATTCGACGCCCTTGTTCACGAACACATTGATCATGCCCAGCTCTTTGCTGCGTACGATCCCGGCTTCCTGGGCCATTTCCGGTGTCAGGAAACTGGTGGTCAGGGTGTTGTAGTGCACCGTGATATCGCCGAATTCTTTCTGGCGATTACCGTCGATAACATCCGCCGCCATAGCGCTGACGCTCAGGCACGCGGTGAGTAAAAAAGTAGCCAAACGACTCATGTTCGTCCTCCTTGAAAATGGTTAGACGGCAATCTGGTGGTCCGTCAGGCCCGGGCTGCTGACCCGGTATATCCCGATCTCACCCAGCAGGTTGGGCCATAGCTTACTCGCCCAGCCGTGACGGTGCTGTTGATCGACGGCAAGGCGGTTGATGACTTTGGCTTCGCGCTCGCTGCACAGGGCTTCGAAGTCTTCGAAGGTGCAGAAGTGGATGTTGGGCGTGTTGTACCAGGTGTAGGGCAGGAAATCCGACACCGGCATGCGGCCCTTGGTGGCCAGGTACCAGCGGCAGCGCCAGTGGCCGAAATTGGGGAAGGTGATGATGCACTGGCGGCCGACGCGCAACATTTCGTCGAGGATCCGGTCCGGGTAGTGCACGGCTTGCAGCGCCTGGGTCATGACCACGATGTCGAAGCTGTTGCTGGCAAAGTTGCCGAGGCCCTTGTCCAGGTCCTGCTCGATCACGTTAATGCCCTTGGCCACGCACTGGGCGATGTTGTCCGGGTCGTTTTCCAGGCCGTAGCCGGTGACTTGCTTGTTGTCTCGCAGCCAGCTCAGCAGTTCGCCATCGCCGCAACCGAGGTCGAGCACGCGGCTGCCGGCGGGGATCCAGTCTTGGATGATTTCCAGGTCGGCTCTCATGGCGTTCTCCCAAAGCGTAAGCAATTCATATAAGCGCTATTCGGTTCATGTAGTTGCCAAAGGCCTGCAAGTAACGCGGGATCGGGATCAGGAAGGCGTCGTGGCCTTGCGGTGCGTCGATCTCCAGGTAGCAGACGTCTTTCTTGGCGGCCATCAGCGCATCCACCAATTCCCGCGAGCGGGCCGGGGAGAAGCGCCAGTCGGTGGTGAACGACATCACGCAGAACTTGGCGGTGGCCGCCTCGAAGGTGCGCGCCAGGTCGTCGTCGAAGTTTGCCGCCGGGTCGAAGTAGTCCAGGGCCTTGGTCATCAGCAGGTAGGTGTTGGCGTCGAAACGCCCGGAAAACTCCTCGCCTTGATAACGCAGGTAACTCTCGACCTGGAACTCGACGCTGTGGAAGTCGTAGTTGAGCTTCTCGCTCTTGAGGCCACGGCCGAATTTCTCGCCCATGGAGTCATCCGACAGGTAAGTGATGTGCCCGACCATGCGCGCGAGCATCAGCCCGCGCTTGGGGATCACGCCGGCTTCCTGGAACGAACCGCCGTGGAACTCCGGGTCGGTGAGGATCGCCTGGCGCGCCACTTCGTTGAAGGCGATGTTCTGCGCCGACAGCTTGGGGGCCGAGGCGATGGCCAGGCAATGGCGCACGCGGTCCGGGTAGGTGATGGTCCATTGCAGGGCCTGCATGCCGCCCAGGCTGCCGCCGATTACCGCGGCCCATTGGGCGATGCCCAGTACGTCGGCCAGGCGCGCCTGGCTGTGCACCCAGTCTTCCACGGTCAATACCGGGAAATCGGCGCCAAACGGCTTGCCGGTTTCCGGGTTGAGGCTGCTGGGGCCAGTGGAACCGTTGCAGCCGCCGAGGTTGTTCAGGCTGACCACGAAGAACTTGTTGGTGTCGATCGGTTTGCCCGGGCCGATGCAGCTGTCCCACCAGCCGGGCTTGCGCTCGTCCATGCTGTGGAAGCCCGCAGCGTGGTGATGGCCGGACAGGGCGTGGCAGATCAGCACGGCATTGCTGCCTGTGGCGTTCAGTTGGCCGTAGGTTTCATAGATCAGGTCGTAGGCGGGCAGCGAACGGCCGCAGGCCAGGGCCAGCGGTTCGCTGAAGTGCGCCACTTGGGGCACGACCAGTCCAACAGAATCGGGGGGGAAGGCAGCTGGCATCGACCCTGCTCTCGTTTAAATGAGGCGTAAGTCTAAAGACCGCTGCACCCAGCGGCAAGCAAAGGCCTGCTGCTGGTGTTTTTAAGGCTTTTTGTGGCGAGGGAGCTTGCTCCCGCTGGAGCGCGAAGCGGTCCCAGGCCGGCCATCGCGATTCTGCACGTGCAACGCGGTCGGCCTTTTTGGGGTTGCTGCGCAGCCCAGCGGGAGCAAGCTCCCTCGCCACTTTGTTGTCAAATCAGACCGAACAGTTCTTTGGGCATGAATGCGTAGAAAGCCAGGCGCGGAATCACCCAGCTTTGCAGCAGCTGAATCGCGATAAACGCGAAGATCGGCGAGATATCCAGGCCACCCAGGTTCGGTATCAGACGGCGGAACGGCGCCAGCACCGGTTCAGTGATCTGCCCCACCAGCTCTGCGCCAGGGCTGCGGCTGCCGGGAGCGACCCACGAGAGGATCACGCTGATGATCATCGACCAAAAAATGATCTTCAAAAACAGCGAGAAAATCCCGATCAAGGCCCACGGCAGCAACAGCAGCGTGGTGGCCTGGTAGCCGTTGAGCAGCAGGATGACCGCGAACAGCAGGATCTGCAGCAGCAGCGCCAGCACCAGCGAGGACATGTCCAGGCCGAACATGCTCGGGATCACCCGGCGCAGTGGCTTGAGCAGCGGCTGCGTGGCCTTCACCACGAACTGGCACAGCGGGTTGTAGAAGTTCGCCCGCACCAGTTGCAGGATAAAACGCATCAGCACGATCAGCAGGTACAGGCTGCCCAGGGTCTGGATGATGAAAATGGCAGCGTCATTGATTCCGAGCATGTTTAATTCCTATGTGGGGGACGACTATTTGCCCAGCTGCTCGGCCATTTCAGCCGAACGATGTGCTGCGGCACCCAGTGCTTTTTCCACCAGGGCTTCAAAGCCCCCGGCCTGGAACGATTCGATTGCCGCTTGGGTAGTTCCGCCCGGCGAGGTCACGCGACGGCGCAGTTCGGCGGCGTCGACATCACTGGTCACGGCCATCTGCGCGGCGCCCAGTGCGGTTTGCTCGGCCAATTGCTCGGCGACTTCCTGTGGCAGGCCGAGTTTCACGCCAGCGGCGGTCATGGCCTCGATCAGCAGGAAGAAATACGCCGGGCCGCTGCCGGACACAGCGGTGACGGCGTCCAGTTGCTTCTCGTGTTCCAGCCACACGGCGATACCCACGGCGGACAACAGCTCTTGTGCCTGATCACGCTGTTGGGCAGTGACTTCGGACGTGGCGTACAAGCCGCTCACGCCCTTGCGCAGCAGCGCCGGGGTGTTGGGCATGCAACGCACAATTGGCTGGGCGCCGAGCCAGTGGGTCATGCTGGCGCAAGTGATGCCGGCGGCGATGGACACCACCAGTTGATGGGGCTTGAGGCTTGGGCGCAGGCTTTCGCATACGGCTTTCATGGCTTGTGGCTTGACCGCCAGCACCACCACGTCAACGCCTTCAATCGCTTCTGCGTTGTCGGCGAAGGTTTCGATGCCGTGCTCGGCGCTGACGCGGGAGCGGGTGTCGGCGCCCGGGTCGCTGGCGCGAATCTGTTGTGCTTCCAGGCCCTTGGCCCGCAGGCCGCCGATCAGGCTGGCCGCCATGTTACCGGCGCCGATAAAGGCAATACGCGTGTTGCTCATGACAGGTCCTTACTCAGATGGAAGTCAGCCATTTCACGGCTGGCCGTAGTCGCGGGCACCAAACAGGGCGGTACCGATCCGCACCCAGGTGGCCCCTTGGGCAATGGCCGACTCAAGGTCGTGGCTCATGCCCATGGAAAGTGTGTCGAGACCCAGGTTCAGGCTCGCTTGCAGGTCGCGTACTGTCGCGAAGGCTGCGTCCTGTTCTGCGCGGTCGTCGGTTGGCTCGGGGATCGCCATCAAACCGCGCAGCTTCAGACGCGGCAGGGCGCTGATGGCTTCGGCCAGGGCGGGCAGGTCGGCGGGTGTACAGCCGGACTTGCTGGCTTCGCCACTGACGTTGACCTGAATGCAGATATTCAGCGGCGGCAGGTCAGCCGGGCGTTGCTCGGACAGGCGTTGTGCGATTTTCAGGCGGTCCACGGAATGCACCCAAGCGAAGTTCTCGGCGATCGCACGAGTCTTGTTCGATTGAATGGGGCCGATGAAGTGCCAACTCAAGGGCAGGTCGGTTAATTCGGCCTGTTTACCCAGGGCTTCCTGCAGATAGTTTTCGCCAAATTCACGCATCCCGGCGGCATACGCCTCGCGTACGGCTTGTGCGGGTTTGGTCTTGCTCACGGCCAGCAGGTGCACGCTGTCTGCGTCGCGCTGCGAGGCTTGGGCCGCGGCTCGGATCCGCTCGGAAACCAGGCTGATGTTGTCTGCTATGGTCGACATTCAAGTTGCGCCCGTGGATATGGAGTCCGCGGCATTCTACTGGAAATGGAAAGCCCTATGGATATCACTGAACTGCTGGCTGCCGGCGTGCGCCTGGGGGCCTCGGACCTGCATTTGTCGGCCGGGTTGGCGCCGATGCTGCGAGTTGATGGCGAGGTCTGGCCTCTCGATTGGCCGGTGCTGATCCCTACGCAAGTGGCGGAGTTACTCAGCCCTTTGCTGAACAATCATCAGCAAAAGGATTTCGAAACATCTCTTGAAACGGATTTTGCCTTCGAGCTGCCCGAGGTGGCGCGGTTTCGGGTAAATGTGTTCCAGCAGCATCGGGGCATGGGCGCGGTGTTTCGTACCATCCCCTCGACGGTGCAGAGCCTGGAAAGCCTGGGGTTGGGCGAGGTGTTCCGGCGCATCGCAGACCTGCCCCGAGGGTTGGTACTGGTCACCGGGCCGACCGGTTCCGGCAAGTCCACGACCCTGGCGGCGATGATCGATTATCTCAACACCCATCGTCGCCAGCATATCCTCACCCTTGAAGACCCTATCGAGTTCATCCATCAACCGAAAAGCGCCCTGATTAACCAGCGGCAGGTGCATCGCGACACCCACAGTTTCTCGGCCGCCCTGCGTTCGGCATTGCGGGAGGACCCGGATGTGATCCTGGTGGGCGAATTACGGGACCTGGAAACCATTCGGCTCGCACTGACGGCGGCGGAAACCGGGCATCTGGTGTTCGGCACATTGCACACCACGTCGGCGGCTAAAACCGTGGATCGAGTGGTGGATGTGTTTCCGGCGGGGGAAAAGGCCATGGTCCGCTCGATGCTCTCGGAGTCATTGCAGGCGGTGGTGTCCCAGGTGCTGGTGAAGAAAGTCGGCGGCGGACGGGTGGCGGCTCATGAAATCATGCTTGGCACGCCGGCGATTCGTAACCTGATCCGCGAGGACAAGGTGGCGCAGATGTATTCGGCGATCCAGACGGGTGGGGCGCTGGGGATGACGACGATGGACATGAGTTTGAAGGCGTTGGTCAGCCAGGGGCTGATCAGCCGGGAGCATGCGCGGGAGAAGGCGAGGGCGCCAGGGGATATTTAAGATCTTTAGAACGATAAAAATCTAATGTGGGAGCGGGCTTGCTCGCGAATGCGGTGGTTCAGTCAAAAATGCATCGACTGACACTCCGCATTCGCGAGCAAGCCCGCTCCCATATTTTTACCGCGTTCTCAGCCTGATATCAGCGCTGCACAATCCGCAGATTGTTCTGCTCTTTAGGCAGGACACGCTTGGCAATCACGTAGTTCTTGTCCCAGAACGGCTTCTTCAGGGTATCGATGCTCACGGACTTGCCACGACGCGGTGCGTGGATAAAGCGGTCGTTGCCCAGGTAAATGGCAACGTGGTTCACCTGGCGGCTCTTCAGTTTGAAGAACAGCAGGTCGCCCGGTTTCAAATCCTTGCGCTCAACCTTTTGCCCGTGGCCGGCGGCCATGGCGTTGGAAGTGCGCGGCAAATCCACGGCTTTTACGTCGTTAAACGCATATTTCACCAAACCGCTGCAGTCGAACCCTTTACTTGGGCTGCTGCCGCCCCAACGATAAGGAGTACCGAGCACGTTGACGGCGCGGCTGAGGACGTTGCTGCTTTGCTTGGTGTTGACGGCCATCAACCCTGGCACTGCCTTACCGTTGGCCTTGCTCAGTTGAGTCGGGCGCTTCACGGTCAGCTTTACCGATTTGGCGGAGCTGGTAGTGGCGTGAACTTTAGGGGTGAAACCGTTAACGTTTGGAAGTCGTTGCTCACGATTGGTGGCGTGGGCGGCCAGTGGCATTAATAGGCAAATGGTTAGCCATGTCTTGAAAAATGGTCGCATTAGGCGTGGCTCTTTTTGGTTTGCGCGCAACTTTATAACAGCTTTTTGTGTCGTTCTAAGGCCGTTTGTCGACTGAACCCTGGGGTCAAATTCAGGAAAAACGCGACGAATTGTCGCTATTGTCCGACTCAGGTCAGGTGGCATAAGGCTTTGCGGGAGGGAAGATACCATTTGCCGTGCGTCGGGCGCCCGTAAAAAAGTCACAAAGAAAATGAAAAAATTTATCTATCGAGGCGAAAGAGGTACTCCATGAACACCTATCGACAGGATGTTTCGCAACAAGACACCCACAGCAAGGTGATCGGTTACCTGCTCTGGATTTTCGGTTTTACCGGTGCTCACCGCTTTTATTACGGCAAGCCGGTGACCGGGACGATCTGGTTTTTCACCTTCGGTTTGTTCGGGATTGGCTGGCTGATCGACTTGTTCCTGATTCCGGCAATGGACCGGGAAGCGGACCTGCGATTTACGGCCGGGCCGATTGAATACAACGTGGCCTGGATTCTGTTGGCGTTCCTGGGTGTGTTCGGGTTGCACCGCATGTATCAGGGCAAATGGATCAGCGGGATTGTTTATTTGCTGACCGGCGGGTTATTCCTGATCGGCGTGCTGTATGACTTTTGGACGCTGAATACGCAGGTTTCGATCCGTAATGCCGAGCGTAGCGGCGGTCGGTAAGCCTCACACAAATCCCATGTGGGCACGGTCAATGTGGGAGCCGGGCTTGCCCGCGATAGCATCACCTCGGTGCATCAGATACACCGAGGTGCCCGCATCGCAGGCAAGCCAGCTCCCACATTTACTGTGCCCACTCTGGATCGGATTTAAGCCTGGTAGCTGATCCGCCCATCCACCAGCGTGTACCGCACATTCGCCGGCAAGCTGTGACCAATGAACGGGCAGTTCTCGCCCTTGGACAGCCAGTGTTCCCCGGCAATCGTGGAGCTGGCCGGATCAAACAGCACCAGGTCCGCCGCCGAACCCACCGCCAGCTTGCCCGCCGGCAGGCGCAGCGCCTCGGCAGGGCCCGCACTGAGACGTGCCAGCAGCGTCGGCAGGTCCAGCAAGCCATCCTCCACCAGCGTCATTGCCAGCGGCAGCAACAGCTCGACACTGCTGATGCCCGGCTCTGTCGCGCCGAATGGCGCCAGCTTGGCGTCCCGCTCGTGGGGCTGGTGATGGCTGGAAATCGCCGAAACCACCCCGGACTTCACCGCAGCCCGCAAACCGTCACGGTCAGCGCGGGTACGCAGGGGCGGCTGCACGTGATACAGGCTGGAGAAGTCGATCAACGCCTCATCCGTCAAAATCAGCTGATACAACGCCACATCCGCCGTCACCGGCAAGCCGCGGGCTTGGGCCTGAGCGATCAGGGCCACGCCGCGAGCGCTGGTCAGTTGGCTGAAGTGCGCGCGTACGCCGCTTTGCTCCACCAGCAGCAGGTCCCGGGCCAGGGCCACGGTCTCGGCGGTTTCCGGGATGCCCGGCAGGCCAAGGAAGCTTGCCGTGGCGCCTTCGTGGGCCAGGCCACCTTCGGCCAGGTCACGGTCCTGGGAGTGGAAAATCACTGTCAGGTCGAAGGTCGCTGCATATTCCAGCGCGCGGCACAGGGTGCGGGTGCTGCGAAAGCTCTCCAGACCGTTGCCGAAGGCCACGCAGCCAGCGTCGCGCAAGGCGATCAGCTCGGCCAGCTGTTCGCCGTCCAGGCCTTTGCTCAGCGCGCCGATGGGGAACACTTTGCAGTTCCCGGCTTCGCGGGCGCGGTCGAGGATCAGCTCGGTCACGGCCGAGGTGTCCAGCACCGGCTTGGTGTGGGGCGGGCAGCACAGGCTGGTGACGCCGCCGGCTGCGGCGGCGCGGGTTTCGCTGGCGATGCTGCCTTTGCGGCTGTAACCCGGTTCGCGCAGGGCGACGTTCAGGTCCACCAGCCCGGGCGCGGCGATCAGGCCTTTGGCGTCGATGGTTTCACTGGCGCTGAAGCCTGCGGGTGCGGCGCCGATGGCAATGATCTTGCCGGCTTCCAGGTGCAGATCGGTGACTTGATCCAGGCCGCTGGCCGGATCGATGACTCGGGCGCCGAGAATGCTGAGCTTCACTGGGCGTTCTCCTGCTCGAATTGACGTTGTGCGGTTTGCCCGCTCATGGCCATGGACAACACAGCCATGCGGACGGCGATGCCGTAGGTCACCTGGTTGAGAATCACCGACTGCGCGCCGTCGGCCACCGCCGACTCAATCTCCACGCCACGGTTGATCGGCCCCGGGTGCATCACGATGGCATCCGGCTTGGCGCCGGCCAGGCGCGCGGTGGTCAGGCCGAACAGGCGATAGAACTCGCCTTCGCTCGGCAACAGGCCGCCGGCCATGCGCTCGCGCTGCAGGCGCAGCATGATCACCACGTCCACATCCTTCAGGCCTTCGGCCATGTCGGTGTAGACCTTCACGCCGTATTGCTCGATGCCGATGGGCAGCAGGGTTTTTGGCGCGATCACGCGGATGTCCGGGCAGCCCAGGGCTTTCAGGGCCAGCATGTTCGAGCGCGCTACCCGCGAGTGCAGGATGTCGCCAACGATGGCCACCGAGAGGTTTTCGAAGCTGCCTTTGTGCCGACGGATGGTCAGCATGTCGAGCATGCCCTGGGTCGGGTGGGCGTGACGGCCGTCGCCGCCGTTGATGATCGCCACGTTCGGGCACACGTGCTCGGCGATGAAGTGCGCAGCACCGGAGTCGCCGTGGCGCACCACGAACATGTCGGCGGCCATGGCTTCCAGGTTGCGCAGGGTGTCGAGCAGGGTTTCGCCCTTGCTCGCCGACGAGGTGGACACGTTCAGGGTGATCACGTCAGCCGACAGGCGCTGGGCCGCCAGCTCAAAGGTGGTGCGGGTGCGGGTCGAGTTCTCGAAGAACACGTTGCAGATGGTCTTGCCGCGTAACAGCGGGACTTTTTTCACCGCCCGGCCGCCGACTTCGAGGAACGAGTCGGCCGTGTCGAGGATTTCGGTGAGCAGTTCGCGGGGCAAGCCGTCGAGGGACAGGAAGTGTTGCAGCTGGCCCTGAGCGTTGAGCTGCAGCGGGCGCTTGGCATCTAGAGGCGTCATCGCGGGGACTCTTTACAAGGCGGTTAAAGGGCAAGGTCTTGCAGTTCGAGTTCGAGCGGCGTGGGACCGGACAATTTTACCCGCTGGTGGGCTTCCAGGGACAGGGTTGCGCCGACCACGTCCGGGCTGATCGGCAATTCGCCGGCATCCAGGTCCAGCAGGCAGACCAGTGTCACGCTGGCCGGGCGGCCGTAGTCGAACAGTTCGTTCATGGCGGCGCGGATGGTACGACCGCTCATCAGGACGTCATCGATCAGCACCAAATGCTGGCCTTCAATCTCGAACGGCAGGGCCGAAGGGCGCACTTGCGGGTGCAGGCCGTTCTGGCTGAAGTCGTCACGGTAGAAAGACACGTCCAGGGTGCCCAGGGGCGAGTCGCTGCCCAGTTCTTCCAATAGTGCCTGGGCCACCCACACGCCACCGGTACGGATGCCGATAAAGTGCGGCTCGCTGATAGCGCGGTGTTCCAGGTGCGCCTTGAGGCGGATCGCCATCTGGCTGATCAGGTCGGCGGGATTGGGCAGGCTCATGGTGGCTCCTTCAAGGCCTTGCGCAGGCAAGGTCCGGGCTCAAACGTAAAAGACACTGTAGGAGCGAGCTTGCTCGCGAAGAACTCACAGGCACCGCGTGCATCACTGGACGCGCGCGTAATCGTTGACGTTTTTCGCGAGCAAGCTCGCTCCTACAAAAAGCAATGCGGCAATTCAGGATTCAAATAAAGCGGTGTTTTCATCCAGCCAGCCCTGCAACAGCAGGGCCGCGGCGATGGCATCCACCGGGTTGTCGCGGTAGCTGCCTTTCTGCCCGCCACGGTCGCGGCGCTCGCCCTTGGCTTCGAACGTGGTCAGGCGTTCGTCGTGGGTATAGAAGGGCAGGTTGTAGCGGCCATTCAGGCGGCGGGCGAATTTTTCGGCCCGCAGGCACATCTCGCTCGGGGTGCCGTCCATGTTCAAGGGCAGGCCAACGACGACAGCGTCGGGCTTCCACTCCTTGATCAGGGCTTCGACCTGGTTCCAGTCCGGCACGCCGTTCTGGGCTTTCAAGGTGCACAGCTCGCGGGCCTGGCCGGTGATGACCTGGCCGACCGCTACGCCGATCTGTTTGGTGCCGTAGTCAAAGCCGAGGATCAGACGCAAGGCCATCAGGCGTGCCCCGCCTGGCTGGTCAACAGGCTGAGGTTGATCCGCAGCTTGGCGGCGGCGGCTTCAAGGCGCAGTTCGCTGGGGGTGTTGAACAGGATGTCGGCGTCAAACGGGCACGTCAGCCAGGCATTGCTCGCCAGCTCGGCCTCCAGTTGCCCGGCTTCCCAACCGGCGTAGCCCAGGGTGATCACGCTTTGATCAGGCCCGATGCCATCAGCGATGGCGAACAACACATCCTGGGAAGTGGAAAGCGACAGTCCTTCAAGGTCGACGGTCGCCTGGAATTTCGGCCCGGTAGGGTGCAGCACAAAACCCCGGTCAGTCTGCACTGGCCCGCCGATGTAGATCGGTACGTGCTGGCAGTTGGCGGGCGGGTCGATGTCCGGGCGCAGTTGCTCGAGGATATCGGCCAGGTTCAGGTCTTGCGGGCGGTTGACCACCAGCCCCATCGCACCATTGGCGGTGTGCTCGACGATGTAGGTCAAGGTCTGCGCAAAGTTCGGGTCGGCCATATGGGGCATGGCGATCAGGAATTGGTGCTTGAGGTAGGTCGGGCTGACATTTTTCATGTCCGCTAGTGTGGCGTTGGAGGGGCGAACTGACAAGCTGAGGATGCGCAGGAATTGGTTTGGCGCGTTGATTCTCTGTAGGAGCGAGCAGGGTCGCGAAAAAACTGAGAGCGCCGGGTTAAACCAGAAAGCCCGCTTTATCGTTAACGACCTTCGCGAGCAAGCTCGCTCCTACAGAGAGCAGGGGCGGTTAGTTACTGGACAGTCGATCACCTTTGGCAAAGCGCCAGGTGCGTATGATTTCCAGGCGGTCGATGTCGTTCAAGTCCCCGGTAAACGGCGCAAAAGGCGCTGCCAGGCGCACGATGCGTTGCGCCGCCTGGTCCAGCAGCGGCTGGCCGGAGGACTCCAGCACCTGCACTTCGTACAAGGTGCCGTCGCGGTTGATCGACACCAGCAGTCGCAAATTGCCGTAGATCTGCTGGCGGCGGGCTTCGTCCGGGTAGTTCAGGTTACCGATGCGCTCGACCTTCTTGCGCCACTCATCCTTATACCAGGCGCCTTTGTCGCGCATGGTGGAGGCGGCGTTGAGGCGGTAGATCCGCGGGCGCTTGGCGTACAGCTGTTGTTCATGGGCCAGCTCGGCTTCCAGGCTGGAGATTTCACTGGAGAGTTGCGAGCTGTCAAACGTCGGGGCCGGCGGCGCAGGCGTGGGTTCAGTCTTGGTCTTTTCCCGTTGGGTGGGCGCTTTTTGCGGTTTGGGCGCCACGGTGGTCACGGCGGCCTTGGGTGCAGCCTGTTTCACCTCCGGCTTGGGCGCTGGCGGTGGCGTGACCTTATTGACCTTGTTGTCCTGGAACGGCGCGACTTCGGTGGTCTTGGGCACGGCCTTCTTGTCGAGGGTGCCGCTGCCTTGCTGGTTGTCCTGGGCGAGAAAGTCAGCCTTCTCGGGCTTCTTTTCGCTCTTGAAGGTGGCGAGGGTGATTTCCAGGGTCTTGGTGATCTGCTTGGGTTCGGCAAAGGTGAAGCCCAGGCCGAGGATCAACGCCAGGTGAATCAACGCCGCGAGAAACAGGGTAAATCCGAGCCGATCAGCCGGGCGCACGCCGCTGTGGGAGAGTTCGGGGGGCAGATCGGACGGGAGCGTCATGACAAGAAAACCAACATCGCGCGTTTCACAGGTGGCGCATGATAACGCAATGTTGGTTTGTGTCCGGCTGTTCTATGTCACTTGGCTTGTAGCTTGGAGGCAATGGCCGCCATCAGCATTTCGCCGATGTTCGTGCCAAATGCATTGTCGATCTCGCGAATACAGGTCGGACTGGTGACGTTGATCTCGGTGAGGTTTTCGCCGATTACGTCTAGTCCTACAAACAGCAGGCCCTTTTCACGCAGGGTTGGGCCGACTTGGGCGGCAATCCAGCGGTCCTTGTCCGTCAGCGGGCGGGCTTCACCCCGGCCACCGGCTGCCAGGTTGCCACGGGTCTCGCCGGCCGCCGGAATACGCGCCAGGCAATAAGGCACCGGCTCGCCATCGATCATCAGGATGCGCTTGTCGCCGTCCTTGATTGCCGGAATGTAGGCTTGGCCCATGATTTGCTGGGTGCCCAGTGCGGTCAGGGTTTCCAGGATCACCGACAGGTTCGGGTCGCCCGCGCGGTGGCGGAAAATCGAAGTGCCGCCCATGCCGTCCAGCGGCTTGAGGATCACATCACCGTGCTTGGCGGCGAATTCACGCAGCACATCGGCGCGGCGGCTGACCACGGTCGGCGGCGTGCACTGTGGGAACAGGGTGGCGAACAGCTTTTCATTGCAGTCGCGCAGGCTCTGGGGCTTGTTGACGATCAGCACGCCCGCGCGCTCGGCCTGCTCCAGCAGGTAGGTGGAATAGACGAACTCCATGTCGAACGGCGGATCCTTGCGCATCAGGATTACGTCGAGGTCGCTCAGGGGGCTGTCGATTTCGTCTTGCAGTTCGAACCACTTCTCAGGGTTGGCAAACACCTGCAGCGGGCGCATCCGCGCCCGCGCTTCACCGTCGCCCTGGTAAAGGTCCGGCTGCTCCATATAGAACAGGCTCCAGCCGCGGGCCTGGGCGGCCAGCAGCATGGCCAGCGAGCTATCCTTTTTATAGGAGATGCTGGCGATAGGGTCCATGACAATGCCGACGCGAACGCTCATGGGGGATTTCCTCTAGCAAATAAGGGCGCATAAAAGTGGCGTCAGAGTGGCGCTGCGGCTGTTGTGGGTCAAGGAAAAACCACCGCGCGGGTCGGCCGATAGATTGCGTTCTGAGACTGTGCTAAAAAGGCTGCCATGGCACATCAGCCCTTGAATTCCGAGGCTTTTGACGCTCGTCCTGTGCAACATCAGGCAGTACACACCGAAAACCTATTCGCTGTGGCGATGGTAGAGCAGATATGGAACAGCATTCCAACGCCTTGAAAGTGATGGTGATCGACGATTCGAAAACGATTCGCCGCACGGCCGAAACACTGTTGAAGAACGTAGGGTGCGACGTCATCACGGCCATCGACGGTTTCGATGCCCTGGCCAAGATTGTTGACCATCACCCGCACATTATCTTTGTCGACATCATGATGCCGCGCCTGGATGGCTATCAGACTTGCGCGCTGGTGAAGAACAACCCGGCGTTCAAGTCGATCCCGGTGATCATGTTGTCTTCCAAGGATGGTCTGTTCGACAAGGCCAAGGGGCGCATCGTCGGTTCTGATCAGTTTTTGACCAAGCCTTTCAGCAAGGAAGAACTGCTGAGCGCGATCAAGGCCTATGTACCGGGCTTCGCCGCAGTAGAACAAGCACACTGACGAGGGCCCCACGAGGGCTTGCGTCTACTAGATAAGTGGGGAAAACCATGGCACGTGTTCTGATCGTCGACGATTCGCCGACTGAAATGTACAAACTGACTGAAATGCTCGAAAAGCATGGTCACGAAGTCCTCAAGGCCCAGAACGGCGGCGACGGCGTCGCGCTGGCCCGCCAGGAAAAGCCTGACGCGGTATTGATGGACATCGTCATGCCCGGCCTCAATGGCTTCCAGGCCACCCGGCAGCTGACCAAAGACCCTGAAACCGGGCACATCCCGGTGATCATCATCACCACCAAGGATCAGGAAACCGACAAGATCTGGGGTGAACGCCAGGGCGCCAAGGATTACCTGACCAAGCCTGTGGACGAAGAAACCCTGATCGCCACCCTGAACAAGGTGCTGGCCGGCTGACGGCACGTTCCCATGACCGAGTCGCAAACCGCCTTCGAGCTGCTGCTGGACATCGACCGCCGCTGCCGCTTGCTGGCTGCCGACCTGCCGTCCCAGGAAACCCGGCTGCACAGCTGGAGCGGGATCGGGTTTCGCCTGGGCGAGCACTGGTACGTGGCGCCCATGGGCGAGGTCGCGGAAGTGCTGCACGAACCGCGCTGCACCGTGATGCCCGGGGTCAAGCCGTGGGTCAAGGGCGTGGCCAACCTGCGCGGGCGCTTGCTGCCGGTGATGGATTTGGGCGGGTTCCTCGGCCTTGAGCTGTCGGTGGCGCGCAAACAACGGCGGGTGCTGGTGGTGGAATATCAGGACGTGTTTGTCGGCCTGTTGGTGGACGAGGTGGTGGGCATGCAGCATTTCGCACAAGACGCATTGTCGACGAGCACTGCGGCCAGCGCGCCGTTTATCCAGGGCCAGTTCGACGGCGACCAGCTGTGGCAGGTCTTCAGCCCCTTCGCCCTGGCCCTGGCTCCAGGCTTCATGGATGTTGCCGCATGAGTACCGTCACCCCCGTCAAGCCCCAGGAGGCTTCCCGCAGCCGCTCGCAGATCATCGTGCTGTTTATCGCGCTGATCGTGTTCATCATGCTGCTGTTCGCCAACTTCGCTTACCTCAACACCCAGTCCACCTACGACAAGCAGTACATCGGCCACGCCGGTGAGCTGCGGGTGCTGTCCCAACGCATCGCCAAGAACGCCACCGAGGCCGCCGCCGGCAAGGCGGCTGCGTTCAAGCTGCTGGGGGATGCGCGCAACGATTTTGCCCAGCGCTGGGGTTACCTGAAAAAAGGCGACCCGGCCACCGGCCTGCCCGCGGCACCTACCGCTGTTCGCGCAGAAATGCGCGCGGTGCAGACCGACTGGGAAGCGCTGCTGAAAAACGCTGATGCGATTCTGGCCAGCGAACAGACGGTTTTGTCGCTGCATCAAGTGGCTGCCACCTTGGCGGAAACGGTGCCGCAGCTGCAGGTCGAATCGGAAAAGGTTGTGGATATCCTCCTGCAACGGGGCGCGCCGGCCAGCCAGGTGGCTTTGGCCCAGCGCCAGTCGTTGCTGGCTGAGCGCATCCTCGGTGCGGTGAACACCGTGCTGGCGGGCGACGAAACCGCCGTGCAGGCCGCCGATGCCTTTGGCCGCGATGCCAACCGTTTCGGCCAGGTGCTCAACGGCATGCTCCAGGGCAACCCTGGGCTGCGTATCTCTCAGGTAGAAGATCACGATGCGCGGGCGCGGCTGGCGGAAATCGCCGAGCTGTTCGAATTCGTCTCCGGCTCCGTGGACGAAATCCTCGAGACCTCGCCGCAACTGTTCCAGGTGCGCGCCTCGGCGAGCAATATTTTCAACCTGTCGCAAACCCTGCTGGACGAAGCCTCGCACCTGGCCACCGGTTTTGAAAACCTGGCCGACGGGCGCACCTTCGACACCATCGGCGGCTACGTGCTGGGCTTGTTGGCGCTGGCCTCGATCATCCTGATCGGCCTGGTGATGGTCCGCGAGACTAACCGCCAGTTGCGGGAAACCGCCGAGAAAAACGAGCGCAACCAGAACGCGATCATGCGCCTGCTGGATGAGATTGAAGACCTGGCCGACGGCGACCTGACCGTCACCGCCTCGGTCACCGAAGACTTCACCGGCACCATCGCCGACTCCATCAACTATTCCGTGGACCAACTGCGCGACCTGGTGGCGACCATCAACCTCACCGCGGGCCAGGTGGCTGGCGCAGTGCAGGACACCCAGGCCACCGCCATGCACCTGGCCCAAGCGTCGGAGCATCAGGCGCAGCAGATTGCCGAAGCCTCCACGGCGATCAACCAGATGGCCCAGTCCATCGACCAGGTGTCGGCCAACGCCGCCGAATCTTCGGCAGTGGCCGAGCGTTCGGTAGAGATCGCCAACAAGGGCAATGAGGTGGTGCACAACACTATCCACGGCATGGACAACATCCGCGAACAGATCCAGGACACCGCCAAGCGCATCAAGCGCCTGGGGGAATCGTCCCAGGAGATTGGCGACATCGTCAGCCTGATCGACGACATCGCCGAGCAGACCAACATCCTCGCCCTCAACGCGGCGATCCAGGCGAGCATGGCCGGTGACGCCGGGCGTGGTTTTGCGGTGGTGGCCGATGAAGTACAGCGCCTGGCCGAGCGTTCTTCGGCGGCAACGCGGCAGATCGAAACCCTGGTGCGGGCGATCCAGACGGACACCAACGAAGCGGTGATTTCCATGGAGCAGACCACCACCGAAGTGGTGCGCGGTGCGCGGCTGGCCCAGGACGCCGGCGTGGCGCTGGAAGAGATCGAAGGTGTGTCGAAAACCCTGGCGGCGTTGATCCAGAGTATCTCCAACGCCGCGCAGCAGCAGACGTCGTCGGCGGGGCAGATTTCCTTGACGATGAACGTGATTCAGCAGATCACCACTCAAACTTCCTCTGGCTCCACGGCCACTGCCGAGAGCATCGGCAACCTGGCAAAAATGGCCAGTCAGCTGCGGCGGTCGGTGTCGGGGTTCACCTTGCCGCCAGCCCCGTAGGAGCGAGCTTGCTCGCGAAAAACCCGAGAGCGCCGCGTTCATTCAGAATACCCGCGTCATCGTTAGCGCTCTTCGCGAGCAAGCTCGCTCCTACAGGGCGTTATGTTCAAGCAACACGGCAACTCATGAATTCAGACGGGAGCAGTTATGGTTGATCGGCACGACTACGTGGCCCTCGAATGGGTCAAGGGCGAAATTGCCGAAACCCTGAAACAGGCCCGTTCGGCGCTGGACGCCTATGTAGAAGAAGGCAGCAGCGAAGCCATCGGCCAATGCCTGGAATGCATCCATCAGGTCCATGGCAGTTTGCTGATGGTCGAGTTCTACGGCGCAGCCCTGTTCGCCGAAGAAATGGAGCAACTGGCCCTCGCCCTGCAAGGCGCGCGCGTCAGCCCGCGCGACGAAGGTATTCGCCTGCTGCAACAGGGCCTCGGCCAACTGCCGCTGTACCTCGACCGCGTACACAGCGCCCGACGCGACCTGCCCTTGGTGGTGTTGCCGCTGCTCAACGACCTGCGCAGCGTACGCGGCGAAAGCCTGCTCTCGGAAACCAGTCTGTTCAGCCCGCAACTGCTGATTATCCCGCCACTGCCCGAGGAGGCGCTGGCCCAGCGCACGCCGGAGGATTTCCCCGGGCTGCTGCGTCAGTGGCGGCAGATGCTGCAACAGGCGCTGGTCGGTTTGTTGCGCGAAGACCACGGCCCCAGCAACCTGGAAGACATGGCACGGGTTTTCGCCCGTCTCGAAGCCCTGTGCCATGGTGCGCCGCTGTTACCGTTGTGGCAGGTGACCTCGGCGCTGGTGGAAGGCATGCTCATTGGCGTGGTCGCCAACAGCCCGGCGTTGCGCAGTTTGCTCAAAGCCTGCGACAAGGAACTCAAGCGCCTGCTGATCCAGGGCATCAACGGCATCAACACCCCGGCCCCGGATGAGTTGCTCAAGAGCCTGTTGTTCTACGTTGCCAAAGTCACCCGACCGACTCCACGGATGCAAAGTTTGAAAGAACGTTATGGCCTCGATGAAGCCCTGCCCGACAGCGCCGTGGTGGACGCCGAACGCGCCCGCCTGGCCGGCCCGGACCGCGACGCGATGGGTTCGGTGCTCGGCGCGCTGTGTGAGGAGCTGGTGCGGGTCAAGGAACGCCTGGACCTGTTCGTACGCAGCGACCGCCAGCACGCCTCCGACCTTGAAGCCTTGCTGGCGCCCTTGCGCCAGATCGCCGATACCCTGGCGGTATTGGGTTTCGGCCAGCCGCGCAAAGTGATCATCGACCAATTGGCGGTGGTGCTTGGCCTGGCCCAAGGGCAGCGCGAGCCCAACGACGCGGTATTGATGGATGTCGCCGGTGCGTTGCTCTACGTCGAGGCGACGCTGGCCGGGATGGTCGGTACTGTCGAGCCGGAACGCCGCGAAGAAAGCCGCCTGCCCACCACCGATTTGACGCAGATCCACCACCTGGTGATCCGCGAATCCTGCCAGTGCCTGACCCAGGCCAAAGAGCTGGTGATCGACTGCATCGAAGCCCATTGGGACCGCCAGCGTCTGGAGTCACTGCCCGAGTTGCTGACCCAGGTGCGCGGTGCGCTGGCGATGATTCCGCTGCCGCGTGCGGCGAGCCTGATGCGCGGCTGCAATGACTACGTCAACGAGCAACTGATGGTCAGTGAGGCAGCGCCTTCCGAGGCGCAGCTCGAGCATTTTGCCGATGTGCTCACCAGTCTCGAGTATTACCTCGAACGCATGCTGCAGGACCACGACGCCCCGGGCGAACGGGTTCTGGAAGTCGCTGCCGAAGGCCTCGCTGCACTGGGCTATTTGCCGGCCGAGAAGCCGTGGCGCCAGGCGCTGCTCGCCCAGGATGACACGCCGGCGGAACAAACCCCGTTTCTCGCGGATGCCCTGGCCAGCCCCACCTCGCGCCTCAACCCGCCAGCCCTCCAACGCCCTGGCAGCTTGCTGCCACCGCCTGCCGGCGAGGAGCCCATCGACGACGAACTGCGGGAAGTGTTCCTCGAAGAAACCGCCGAAGTCCTCGACGTGCTGCACCGCTACCTACCCGCCGGCACTGCGAGCCTGGCAGACAAGGCCACCCTGAGCGAAATGCGCCGCGCCTTCCACACCTTGAAAGGCAGTGGTCGCATGGTCCGCGCGTTGGTGTTGGCGGAGCTGGCCTGGGCGGTAGAAAACCTGCTCAACCGCATACTGGAACGCAGCGTTGCGCCGGGCCCTGATGTGCAAGCGGTGCTGGATGACGTGGTGGAATTGCTGCCTGAGCTGATCACCGATTTCGCCGCCGATGCCCAGCGCCAGCGCGACGACGTAGACGAACTGGCGGCGCGGGCTCACGCCCTGGCCAGCGGTGTCGAACCGTCGGCCACAGACCCGGCCGCCCTGGACCCGCAGTTGCTGGAGATCTTCCGCAACGAAGCCCAGAGCCACCTCGACAGCCTCAACCATTTCCTGCAACAGGCCACCGAGCACCTGCCGCTGCAAGTCAGCGATGAACTGCAACGGGCACTGCACACCCTCAAGGGCAGCGCCTACATGGCCGGCGTGTTGCCCATCGCCGAACTGGCGCGACCGCTGGATCACCTGACCCGCGAATACAAGGCCCATCGCCTGCCGCTGGACCTGGATGAAATTGAATTGCTGCTGGAGGCCGAGGCGCTGTTCCAGCGCGGCGTGCGCCAGCTGGACAGCGATCCCCATGCGCACATTACCGGTGCGGCAGGGTTGATCGAACGCACACAGAACCTGCTGAACAGCCAGCTTGAAGCCTTGCTGAATGCGCCCAACACCGGCCTGCGGATCAAGCGCGACCCGCAGTTGATTGCCAACTTCCTGGCCCAGGGCATGGATATCCTGCTGGACGCCGAAAGCTTGCTGCGCCGCTGGCAACAACATCCCGGCGAGCGGCAGGAACTGAGTGCACTGCTGGACGAGCTGACCACCCTCGGCGAAGGCGCGCACCTGGCCGACCTGCACTCGATGGATGAGTTGTGCGAAGCCTTGCTCGACCTCTACGGCGCGGTGGAAGAAAGCAGCCTGGCGGTCAGCGAGCGCTTCTTCCACGAGGCTGAACAGGCCCACGAAGCGCTGATCAACATGCTCGACCAACTGGCTGCCGGCCAGGAAATCAGCGCGGCTCCGGCACGGGTTCGAGCCCTGCGCGAGCTGTTGGATGAAGGCCTCGACCCGTCGGCAACCGGCTTGATCAAAACCGATGGCAGCCGTGCGCTGAGCATCTCCGAACTGGGTGCCGCCACGGCGAAGCTGGACCAAGGTTTTGCGGTAGACGATGAGATCGTCGAGATATTCCTTGAAGAGGCGGTAGACATCCTCGACAGCGCCGGCCAGTCCCTGAAACGCTGGCTGTTGGACCCGGATAACGCAGCACCGCTGTCGTCGCTGCAACGGGATTTGCACACCCTCAAAGGTGGTGCACGCATGGCTGAAATCGGCGCGGTGGGCGACCTGGCCCTTGAGTTGGAAAACCTTTACGAAGGCCTGGTAGACCGTCGCTACAGTTATTCCGGCGAGCTGGGGAACGTATTGATGGCCAGTCATGAGCGACTGGCGCTGCTGCTTGAGCAACTGCAATACCAGCAGCCGCTGAGCGACTCCACCGACCTGATCAGCCACTTGCGTGAGTTGCGCCAAGGCACCGTACAAGCGGCGCCCGCAGCCGCAGCCGCCGCCGAAGTCGAGACGCCAGGCAGTGATCCCGAGCTGCTGGATATCTTTCTCGAAGAAGCCGCCGACATCCTCGACAGCTCCGGCGCCGCGCTGTTGCGCTGGCAGGCCGAGCCAAAAAATCGCCAGGAAGTCGAGACACTGCTGCGCGACCTGCACACCCTCAAGGGCGGCGCCCGCATGGTCGAGATCGGCCCGATTGGCGACCTGGCCCATGAGCTGGAGTTTCTCTACGAAGGCTTGTCGGCAGGTTTGCTGGCGCCCTCGGCTGAACTCTTCGCGTTGCTGCAAGGCTGCCACGACCGCCTGGCGCAGATGATCGATGCAGTGGCGGCGGGAATGCCGGTGGGCTCGGTGGATCTGCTGATCGAGCGGATCAAAAGCCTGGTGCATCCGGCTGAAGTGACGGCCGCACCGGTGGCGTTGGCGGCCACCAAAACCGAAGCGGTGCCGGCCAGCGATCCGGCCGCCGACATGGTGAAGATCTCTGCCGACTTGCTGGATGACCTGGTCAACCTGGCCGGTGAAACCTCGATCTTCCGCGGGCGTATCGAGCAGCAGGTCAACGACGCGAGCATCGCCCTGCACGAAGTGGAAACCACCATCGAGCGCATGCGCGACCAACTGCGCCGGCTCGACACCGAAACCCAGGGTCGCATTCTCAGCCGCCAACAAGCTGAGGCCGAACGCCTGGGCTACGAAGAATTCGACCCGCTGGAAATGGACCGCCATTCCCAACTGCAACAACTGTCCCGGGCCCTGTTCGAGTCAGCCTCCGACCTGCTCGACCTCAAGGAAACCCTCGAGCGTCGCAACCAGGACGCCCACAACCTTTTGCAGCAACAGGCGCGCATCAACACCGAGTTGCAAGAAGGCCTGATGCGCACGCGCATGGTGCCCTTCGAACGCATGCTGCCGCGCCTTAAACGCATCGTGCGGCAGGTGGCGGGCGAGCTGGGCAAGGATGTGGAATTTATCGTCGGCAACGCCGAAGGCGAGATGGACCGCAACGTACTGGAGCGTATGGTCGCGCCGTTGGAGCATATGCTGCGCAACGCCGTCGACCATGGCCTGGAATCCCGCGATGCGCGATTGCTGGCGGGCAAGCCCGAGAAAGGCCGGATCACCCTGGACCTGACCCACGAAGGCGGCGACATCGTTTTCGACATGCGCGACGACGGCGCCGGCGTGCCGCTTGAAGCGGTTCGGCGCAAGGCGATCAAGCGTGGTTTGCTCGACCCCAACCTGGAAATCAGCGACCGCGACGTGTTGCAGTTCATCCTGCAACCGGGCTTTTCCACCGCCGAAAAAATCACCCAGATTTCCGGGCGTGGCGTCGGCATGGACGTGGTGCATGAAGAAGTACGCCAGCTGGGCGGTACGATGGTCATCGACTCGACGCCGGGGGAGGGCGTGCACTTTCGCATTCGCCTGCCGTTCACCGTGTCGGTCAACCAGGCATTGATGGTGCAGTGTGCGGACGATCAGTACGCGATCCCGCTGAACACCATCGAAGGCCTGGTTCGGGTCATGCCCCATGAGCTGGAAGGGCACTATCAGCTGAATCCGCCGCGCTACGAATACGCGGGCCAGCGCTACGAGTTGTTCTACCTTGGCGACCTGTTGCACACCGTTGGCCGCCCGAACCTGCTCGGCCAATACCAGCCGCTGCCGGTGCTGCTGGTGCAGTGCAACGAACGGCGCGTGGCGGTGCAGGTAGATGCGATGGCCGGCACCCGGGAGATCGTGGTCAAGGGCCTGGGGCCGCAATTTGCCGGGGTGAAGGGCCTGTCGGGCGCAACCATCCTCGGCGATGGCCGCGTGGTACTGATCATCGACCTGCTGGCGCATATCCGCGCGCGGCCACCGGCCTTGCCGGCCCAGGCGGTCGAGGCGCCCTTGATCCTCAACGACCCCCTGAAAAAGCGCCCGTTGCTGGTGCTGGTGGTGGACGACTCGGTCACCGTGCGCAAAGTCACCAGCCGCCTGCTGGAACGCAACGGCATGAACGTGCTCACCGCCAAGGACGGCATCGACGCCATGGCCGTGCTGGAAGAACACACCCCGGACCTGATGCTGCTCGACATCGAAATGCCGCGCATGGACGGCTTCGAAGTGGCGATCCAGGTGCGCGACGACCCACGGCTGATGCGCATGCCCATCATCATGATCACCTCCCGCACCGGGCAAAAACATCGCGACCGGGCCATGGCGATTGGCGTCAACGACTACCTCGGCAAGCCGTATCAAGAGTCGGTGCTGCTGGAAAGCATCGCTTATTGGAGCAAGTCCCGTGCTTGATCACCGCGCTACGCAACTCACCGGCTTGCTGCTGCCATTGGCCGACCGCCACCTGTTATTGCCCAACGTCGCCGTGGCCGAGTTGATCGACTTCCAGCGCGGCGAACCCGCCAGCGACGCGCCGCCGTGGTACCTGCGGCAAGTCACATGGCGGGATCGGCAGTTGCCGTTGATCAGCTTTGAGGCGGCGTGTGGCGAGTCGGGCGTGGTGGGAGAGCGCGCGCGGATTGTGGTGCTGAACGCCCTTGGAGGACGGCCGACGTTGAAGTTTATTGCGTTGGTGATCCAGGGGATTCCGCGTTCGTACAAGCTCGATAGCCAGCTGAGTTATGTGGACGTGCCGTTGTGCCCGCTGGAACTGGCGGCGGTGCAGGTGGGGGAGCATGTGGCCAGGGTGCCGGATTTGATGGGGTTGGAGGCGTTGTTGGTGGAGGCGGGGTTGGCCTGATCTACACATTTTCTATAAGCAATAACATACGCTCAACTGCGCACGAAAGCCTGAAGCGGGCCGTAGTCATTTATGTCGGCGGCACGCAGTGCATGGATATATAACGTGCGTACTTCACTGGCTGCTATCAGGTTCGCGCTTCCCCAAGAGAACGGAGCGAGCCCTTGCTGCCTCAGGAGGCAGTCGGCCATAAGGCGTGAGTGTCGTCCGTTTCCATTGGGGAATGGGTGCAACGACACGAGTTGGTGGTGGAAGCGCACAGCCACCTCTTCGGCAGGGAACACGTCGTGCTCCAGCCAGTAGGTCGTGTTATCGAGTAACTGGCGCAGGTTGACTGAGATTTTTGTCCAGTCGCAGCCAATATTTTTGTCGGACTTGCGAAACGTCCCGGCCCAGATCCAGGTATCGCTGAACATTTTGATGTGAAGTTGACGGCAGAAGTGTTCGTCCAGGACGTCCAACTTTTTTTGCCGCCCAAGCCAGCGTATGGCCTTGATGATGTTTGCCGCTTCCCATTCATCAAGTTCACCTTGAGTACCGATGTGCTTTGGCTTCAGGCCTGCGGCTTCATCAAGGTCTAACGGTGTTTGCCCAGGTTTGAGTTCAAGTTCTATCGCCATAGTCGAGCCCACGATCCGGAGAGCAGTTCTTTGCGTCGATCGTCCACTTGGCTTTCGATGAACGTATCTGAAGGCCGCTGATCTTCAAGGCTCATTGTGTGGGTGACCCCCATAATCTCTTGTCTGGCCAGCCACTCGGCGCGGGCTTCAACCGTCTGGTGCAGTGGTTTTCGCGGCACCAGGGCGTAAACGAGTTCGCAGTCCAAACCCGCCGCCAGCTTGCGTAATTGCGCGAGTGTGATCCGATCTTCGGCTTCGGCCCGTTCCGACTGTTGCAAGGTTGCGAAGGCTACGCCAACCAAGGCTGCTTGAGCCCTTAACGATCGGCCCAGTGCTTCCCTGATGGAGCGCAGCCAGCCGCCCGGCGGCGTGGGCTTGCCCCGCAGTGCTTCAAAGGGTTCGAGTGCCCGCTCCACTTGGGTCAGGCGCAATTTAGAGAGATCGGATGAGGCCATGAGATGCCACCTTTTTTAGCCTGGAAGTATTCGTATCTAGCCGATTGTATGCTCTTAAGCATACGTTTAAATATTTATTGATAGGTCATGAGCATACAAAATTATATATTATGTATGCTCAAGTACGATCAAAAATAGGAATCTAGTATGGCTATAGGCAATCGGTATGGATGAGCTCCTGTGATCCTTGTAGTGAGCGAGGTAAGCCCGCTCACTACAACTCCGCTTGGTCGTTGGCGCTTTGCATTCGGCCGCTTTCAGCGGCTATACGATTTGGAAATGAAGGCTAGATGGGACGATTCCGAGCAACAACCCGAAAAGTTCGTAGGAACAATCGGCGCGTGTTTGCCTTCGGATTTTTCCTGCAACCTCTCGCGCTGTGCATGAACTTGTTGTGCTCTGTGATCGCGCCTAGTCTTCGTCCGTCATCGCAAAAAACGGTGACACGGACGTGCAAGTCCGGTTACATATCGGCGCACTAACGCCCATAGCCATTCAACGGGCGTTTTTTATGCCTGCTGTATTTCTTATGGCGGCCGTGCGTGGGAGATCCCTTGGGGTCTGCCGGGGTCCGATATGCCCGGTCTTGCACACCTGCGCACAGCTGCCACCATAATTCGCGTGCAAGCGGACGGTGTCAGCTTCCCTAATACATATCGGAGCTGCACATCATGTTCAAACCTACCCCCAATCCGCCGCACAACACCGAAATCGAACACCGCAAACTCCAGGCCGCCGCCGAGCGTGCAATGGATCATTACTTTCCGACTTCCGCTTCATCTTCACTCTTTACCGTCACTCCCTCTCAATCCACCGAAGCCCTGCTGGCCAACGCTTCTGAAACCTTTGCCTCACTCAACGCCCTGACTTCCAACCTGGCCTTCGAATTGGAAGGCTCCCAGCGCGGCGTGGTGCTGGCCATTCAGCAGATGAGTGAGCTGGGGCAGTTGCTGGTTGATCAGGCTCTGGAGCAGGTGAGCCCAGCGGCTATGTGACGAAGTGAGATCAGTCCCAAAAAGGGACTGATCGTTCCCATTTTGGGACTTCTGCACGCGTTCTCACGAACAGCGGTGAGCTAATGTGGGAGCGGGCTTGCTCGCGATACGGTGTGTCAGTACCCGATTTATCAACTGACCCACCGTATTCGCGAGCAAGCCCGCTCCCACATTTGAACTGCGCTTAGCCCGAGCCTCAGCGTTTGCTGGCGAACCATTACTCCAATCGTAACGGTTCACCGCCCAGCTTGATTGATGGCCCCCCAATACCCTCCTAAGGTACAGCCCACGACAGCAAATCCCGTGGAGCGACCATGACAACAACAACTTCCCCCGACTCGCGCTGGACGCGGCGGCGCGATGAGAAGCAGCGCCGGCTCGCACTGGTGCGATCCTTCGCCGATGGCGCCGTGCTCCCCAGCGACCGCATCGTCGAAGCCCTGGAAGCCCTGATCCTCCCTGGCGACCGTGTGGTGCTGGAAGGCAACAACCAGAAGCAGGCCGATTTCCTCTCCCGCTCCCTGGCCAAGACCGACCCCGCCAAGCTCCACGACCTGCACATGATCATGCCCAGTGTCGGGCGCTCCGAGCACCTGGACCTGTTTGAAAAGGGCATCGCCCGTAAGCTGGATTTCTCCTTCGCCGGCACCCAATCCCTGCGCATCAGCCAGTTGCTGGAAGACGGTCTGCTGGAGATCGGCGCGATCCACACTTACATCGAACTCTACGCGCGGCTGGTGGTGGACCTGATTCCCAACGTGGTCCTGTCCGCCGGTTTCATGGCCGACCGCGCCGGCAATATCTACACCGGCCCCAGCACTGAAGACACGCCAGCGCTGATTGAGCCGGCCGCCTTCAGCGATGGCATCGTGATCGTCCAGGTCAACCAGTTGGTGGATGACGTCAGCGACCTGCCGCGTGTCGATATCCCCGCGAGCTGGGTCGATTTCGTGGTGGTCGCCGACAAGCCTTTCTACATTGAACCGCTGTTCACCCGCGACCCACGGCACATCAAGCCGGTGCATGTATTGATGGCGATGATGGCGATCCGTGGCATCTACGAGAAACACAACGTCCAGTCCCTGAACCACGGCATCGGTTTCAACACCGCCGCCATTGAATTGATCCTGCCAACCTACGGTGAATCCCTGGGGCTGAAGGGCAAGATCTGCCGTAACTGGACCCTCAATCCGCACCCGACTTTGATCCCGGCTATCGAAAGCGGCTGGGTGGAAAGCGTGCATTGCTTCGGCACCGAACTGGGCATGGAAAACTACATCGCCGCCCGGCCGGATGTGTTCTTCACCGGCCGCGACGGCTCGCTGCGTTCCAACCGAATGTTCTGCCAACTGGCCGGCCAATACGCGGTGGATCTGTTTATCGGCGCCACCTTGCAGGTCGACGGGGACGGGCATTCCTCCACCGTCACCCGTGGCCGCCTCGCCGGCTTTGGCGGTGCGCCGAACATGGGCCATGACCCACGCGGTCGCCGCCACGGCACACCCGCCTGGCTCGACATGCGCCACGACGACGCCCCGGAAGCCTTGCTCGAACGCGGCAAAAAACTCGTGGTGCAGATGGTCGAGACGTTCCAGGAAGGCGGCAAACCGACCTTCGTCGAAACCCTCGATGCGGTGGAAGTGGCGCGCAAAAGCGGCATGCCCCTGGCGCCGATCATGATCTACGGCGATGACGTCACCCACTTGCTCACCGAAGAAGGCATCGCCTACCTGTACAAGGCCCGTTCCCTGGAAGAGCGCCAGGCCATGATCGCTGCCGTGGCCGGGGTGACCGCCATCGGCATGCGCCACAACCCCAAAGACACCGCGCGCATGCGCCGCGAAGGCCTGATCGCGCAGCCCGAAGACCTCGGCATCCGCCGCACCGATGCCACCCGCGAGTTGCTGGCCGCCAAGAGCGTGGCCGATCTGGTGGAGTGGTCCGGTGGCTTGTACAGCCCGCCCGCCAAGTTCAGGAGCTGGTAAATGCACGCACTCAAACTGCACGACCTGACACTGGCCGAACGCCTGGCCGACATGGCCGTCGACGCCTTGATTGATGAAGCCGACCTGTCGCCGAAACCGGCCCTGGTGGACCGTCGCGGCAACGGCGCCCATACCGATTTGCACCTCGGCTTGATGCACGCCTCGGCGCTGTCGCTGTGGCCGGCGTTCAAGGAAATGGCCGAAGCGGCGGTTGAATGTGGCGAAGTGGGTTTGTCCTTGCGAGAAGCCCTTGGACGGATCGGTCGCGAAGGCGAACAGGCGATGCTCGTTACTACCAGCGGCGTGAATACCCATCGCGGTGCGATCTGGGCGCTCGGCCTGTTAGTCGCCGCCGCCGCACTGCAACCCGAATCCTGCACGGCCAACGCAGTGACTTTGCGCGCTGCCCGCCTGGCCTTGCTCAACGACCGCTACGCTCCTCAACCGCTGAGCCACGGCGCCCAGGTCGCACAACGCTATGGCGCTCGCGGTGCCCGTGAAGAAGCTCAACTGGGCTTCCCATCAGTATTGCAACGCGGCCTGCCACAGCTGAAAAGAAGCCGCCTGCAACAACACGGCGAACAGAACGCTCGCCTCGATGCCTTGCTGGCGATCATGACGGACCTGGCCGACACCTGCGTGCTCTACCGCGCCGGCCCTGAAGGCTTGCAGGCCATGCAACAAGGCGCCCAAGCGGTGCTGGACGCCGGCGGCAGTGCGAGCCTCGCCGGCCGCCGCCAACTGCATGAGCTGGACCAGCAACTGCTGGCGCTGAATGCCTCCCCCGGTGGCGCCGCCGACCTGTTGGCCGCCTGCCTGTTTATCGACCGCCTCGACGGAGCGCTGTGATGGAAACCTTATCCTTTGAATTCCCCGCCGGGCAGCCTGCGAAGGGCCGCGCGCTGGTGGGCTGCGTCGGCTCCGGCGACCTGGAAGTGCTGCTGGAACCGGGCAGCGCCGGCACCCTGACGATCCAGGTACAGACGTCGGTCAATGGTGCGCAGTTACGTTGGCAGCACCTGTTTGAACGGATCTTCCAGGAGCAGACGCCGCCCGCACTGAATATCGATATCCACGACTTCGGCGCCACACCCGGCGTGGTGCGTTTGCGCCTGGAGCAGGGCTTCGAGGAGATCGGTCATGACTGACTTGCTCAACAAACACAGCTTCGTCGAACTCGGCGCCCGGCAGCGGGCCAAGGCCTTGCTCGATGCGGGCAGCTATCGCGAACTGATCGATCCGTTCCAGCGCGTCATGTCGCCATGGCTGAGTCGCCAGGGCGTGGTGCCTCAGGCAGATGACGGCGTGGTGATCGCCAAGGGCAGCATCGCCGGCTTGCCGGTGGTCATCGCCGCTATCGAAGGCAATTTCCAGGGCGGCAGCCTCGGTGAAGTCGGTGGCGCGAAGATGGCCGGCGCACTGGAACTGGCCGCTGAAGACAACCGCAACGGCATCCCGACTCGCGCCGTCCTGCTGCTGGAAACCGGCGGCGTGCGCTTGCAGGAAGCCAACCTGGGCCTGGCCGCGATTGCCGATATCCACGCGGCGATTGTCGACCTGCGCCAGTACCTGCCGGTAATCGGCGTGGTGGCGGGCAGCGTCGGTTGCTTTGGCGGCATGTCCATCGCGGCAGGCCTGTGCAGTTATCTGCTGGTGACCCGTGAGGCGCGCCTTGGCCTGAATGGCCCGCAGGTGATCGAACAGGAAGCCGGGCTTGAGGAATACGACTCCCGCGACCGGCCCTTCATCTGGAGCCTGACCGGCGGTGAGCAACGCTTTAACAGCGGCTTGGCCGACCGGTATGTGGCCGACGACGTGGCGCAGATTCAGCAGCAAATCACTGAGCTGCTGCAACAAGGCTTGCCGGAAAAACAGCGCAGCCGTCAGGTCGAACACTATCTGGAACGCCTGGCCGCACTGAACGCCGAACCGCAAATCGACCCGGCGACGGTTCGCGATCTGTATCAGGGAGAACGCTCATGAGAGGTTTGCAGTGGTTCAACGCACTGAGCGGCGATGCAATGCCGGTGAGCGGTTTGCCGAACTCGCTGAAAGTCGCCGACGGTGTGCTCGGTGATCTGCCTGTGCGCTTTATCGCGGTTGTCACCGATGCACAAAACCGCTTTCCCCGCGCTCGCAACGGTGAAGTCGGTTTGCTGGAAGGCTGGGGCTTGGCCAAGGCGGTTGATGGAGCGATCTACACCGGCGACAAACGTCCGCTGATTGCCATCGTCGATGTGCCGAGCCAGGCTTATGGTCGTCGCGAAGAGGCCCTGGGCATTCACCAGGCATTGGCCGCCGCTGCCGACAGCTACGCCCGTGCCCGCTTGGCCGGTCATCCGGTGATCGCGCTGCTGGTGGGCAAGGCGATGTCCGGCGCGTTCCTCGCCCATGGTTACCAGGCCAACCGCCTGATTGCCCTGCGCGATCCCGGCGTGATGGTGCATGCCATGGGCAAAGCCTCGGCGGCGCGGGTCACCCTGCGCAGTGTCGAGGAGCTGGAAGCCTTGGCCGCCAGCGTGCCGCCGATGGCCTATGACATCGACAGCTATGCGAGCCTTGGCTTGCTCTGGGAGACCTTGTCGGTCAGCCAGATTGAGCAACCCACTGCCGAAGATATTGCGCGGGTCAGCGATTGCCTGCTGCATGCGATTAAGGACGTGCGAGCGGGCGGCCGTGACCTGAGCGGTCGCTTGGGCGCCACCAATCGCGCGGCCTCGAGCCATGTGCGCCAACTGCTGCGGGAGCAATGGTGAACGCCCACGACTTGCTCTGGGGCATGACCCCGGTGCAGGCCCCCGCTGATGCGCCGGCCTGGGTGCTGGATGCATTGGCCGCTGGGCATCCGGTGGTGGTGCGGCGTGCCATCGCGCCGCCGGGCCATGTGGCGGTGGGCGTGCGTGGGCGCTTGCGCGAGCAACGTTTTGCCGCCGTGATGCCGATCGCGGCCGTGCGGCGATGCGTGGTGCCGGAAGACTTGCGCGGTGTGATCTCTCCACGGGATTTACCGGCGTTGCAGGCCCTCGCTCAGTTGCGTCCGGTGTTGGCGAAGGAGAACTGGGGCGTCACTGGCAGTGCCGGTTTTGAACTGGCCAGCGGCATCGAAGCGTTGCACGCCAAGAGTGATCTGGATTTGATTCTGCGCACCCCCGAGCGGCTTGATCGCGGCGATGCCGAGGACTTGCTGGCGATACTTGATACAGCGGTGTGCGCTGTAGACCTGCAACTGCAAACGCCGTTTGGTGCCGTCGCCTTGCGCGAATGGGCCGGTGGCTCACGTCGCGTGCTGCTGAAAAATGCCGGTGGCGCGCAGTTGGTGATCGACCCGTGGCAGGCGGTTGCATGAGCAGCCTTCTGGCTTTTCCGGGGCAGGGCGCCCAGCGTCCCGGCATGCTCCAGCAGTTGCCGCGCGCAGTGCTGGACGAAGCCAGTGCTGCCTTGAATGAAGACGTGCTGAAACTCGACTCTGCCGAAGCGCTGGCCTCGACCCGCGCCGTGCAGCTCTGTCTGTTGATTGCCGGCGTGGCTAGCGCGCGCTTGCTGGAACACACACCCGACTACGTCGCCGGCCTGTCCATCGGCGCCTATCCGGCAGCTGTAATTGCTGGCTCCCTGGAGTTTGCCGATGCGCTGAAACTCGTCAGCCTGCGCGGCGAACTGATGCAAAAAGCGTATCCCCACGGCTACGGCATGACCGCGCTTATCGGCCCGGACCTGTCGACTGTCGAAGCCTTGCTCGCCCAGGTCAACAGCCAGCAGACCCCGGTGTACCTGGCCAATATCAATGCCGACAACCAGACGGTTATCGCGGGCAGCGACGAAGCAATGAAAGCAGTGGCCAACCTGGTCCGTGGCAACGGCGTCGCCAAACGCCTGGCCGTCAGCGTGCCGTCCCATTGCGTGCTGCTGGAAAAGCCCGCCGAAACACTGGCTCAAGCCTTCGCTGAAGTGACACTGAAACCGCCGAGCATCACTTACCTGAGCAGCACCCGCGCCCGGCCGATCCACAACACTGAACACCTGCGCGACGACCTCGCCTTCAACATGTGCCGCATCGTCGACTGGCGCGGCACTGTGCAAAGCGCCTTTGAGCGTGGCGTGCGCCTGCATATCGAACTGCCGACCGGCGCCGTGCTCACTGGCCTTGCGCGCCGGGTGTTCGAGCAAGGCACCGTCATCGCCTTCGAAGGCGCCCGCCTGGACACCTTGCAGGCCTTGCTGCGAGAGGAGGGCGCCCACCACCGATAAAGCACCACCCAAGGCTTTCGAAGCACAAAAACAACAATTTCGATGAAGCACTTTGAGGACAACCATCATGATTATTTACGGTGTGGCGTTGCTGGCGATCTGCATGTTGGCAGGCGTGATTCTGGGAGACATGCTCGGCGTGTTGCTGGGAGTGAAATCCAACGTGGGCGGGGTGGGCATCGCAATGATCCTGCTGATCTGCGCGCGGCTGTGGATGCACAAGCACGGTGGCATGACCAAGGAATGCGAGATGGGTGTCGGCTTCTGGGGCGCGATGTACATCCCGGTGGTGGTGGCGATGGCGGCCCAGCAAAACGTGGTGACCGCGCTGCACGGCGGCCCGGTGGCGGTGCTGGCGGCGATTGGTTCGGTGGTGGTGTGCGGTTGCACGATTGCCTTGATCAGCCGTACGCACAAAGGCGAACCGTTGCCCGACGAAGAGCCGCTGATCGCGGCTGCACCTGTCGCTGGAGGTCGCTGATATGTGGGAACTCATCGAGAAAGGCCTGGCAAATAACGGCTTGGTCACCGCCTTTGCATTTGTCGGCGTGGTGATGTGGATTTCGGTGGTGCTGTCCAAGCGCCTGACCTTCGGACGCATCCACGGCTCAGCCATCGCGATTGTGATCGGGCTGGTGCTGGCCTGGGTGGGAGGCACCTTGACCGGAGGGCAGAAAGGCCTGGCGGACGTGGCGCTGTTTTCCGGGATCGGGTTGATGGGCGGCGCCATGCTGCGGGACTTTGCCATCGTGGCCACGGCGTTTGAAGTACAGGCTACCGAGGCGCGCAAGGCCGGTTTGATTGGTGCGATTGCCTTGCTGCTGGGCACGGTATTGCCGTTTATTGTGGGCGCGAGTATCGCCTGGGCGTTTGGTTATCGCGATGCGATCAGCATGACCACCATCGGTGCGGGCGCGGTGACTTACATCGTCGGGCCGGTGACCGGGGCGGCGTTGGGTGCAAGCTCGGATGTGGTGGCGCTGTCCATCGCGACGGGCTTGATCAAGGCGATCCTGGTGATGGTGGGTACGCCGATGGCGGCCCGCTGGATGGGCCTGGATAACCCGCGCTCGGCCATGGTGTTTGGGGGCCTGGCCGGCACGGTGAGTGGTGTGACGGCGGGCCTGGCGGCGACGGACCGGCGGCTGGTGCCGTATGGCGCGTTGACCGCCACCTTTCACACCGGGCTTGGGTGCTTGCTGGGGCCTTCGTTGCTCTACTTCATCGTGCGCGGGATTGTTGGCTAACCCGGAGATGTGTCCGACCGCTTTTGTGGCGAGGGAGCTTGCTCCCGCTGGAGCGCGAAGCGGTCCCATTGCATCTTTCCAGAAACAACGCGGGCGCTGATTTTACGACTGCTGCGCAGCCGAGCGGGAGCAAGCTCCCTCGCCACAGGGGATCATTGTCAGGTTTGGCGATTCGCATACATCCGGCACTCTGCCAACAGCGCGAGCAAATTCGGGTCGCGCTCCTTGGCTTTCAGAAACACCACGCCAATGTGCTGCTGCAAACGGTAGCGCGGTTGCAGGGGAATCAGCTTGACCCGGTTCTCATACACCGCCGCAATCCGCCCCGGCAGCAGCGCATAGCCCACACCCGAGCTGACCATGCTCAGCAGGGTGAAGATATCGTTGACCTGCATCGCCACCTTCGGCTCGAACCCTGCCTGCTTGAATACGCGGTTGCCATCCTGATGGGTGGCGAAGCCTTGGGTGAGGGTGATGAAGGTGGCGTCGCGCACGTCCGCCAGGTCGATTTCCTGTTCGCGGTCGAAGGGTGAATCGGCCGGGGTGGCGAGGAAGATGTCGTCGGAGAACAGGGCGATCTGCTCGCAGTCGGGATCGTTGGCGTGCTCGTCGAGGGAGATCAGGATCGCGTCGACTTCCATGTTCTTCAGCTTGTAGAGCAAGTCGAAATTGGAGCCGAGGATCAGGTCGATGTTCAGCTCGCTGCGGCGAATCTTCAGCCCCATGATCAACTGCGGCACGGTCTTCACCGTCAGTGAATACAGCGAGCCCAGCTTGAAACGCTCGGCGGAGAACCCGGCGGCTTCGCGGGTCAGCCGCACACTGTCCACCACGTCCTGCACCAGCTTCTGCGCACGCTCTTCCAGCACATAGGCGCTTTCCAGCGGCGTGAGGTTGCGCCCTTCGTGCTTGAACAGCGGGCAGCGCAGGGCGTTTTCCAGGGAGTGGATCGCCCGGTGCACGCTGACGTTGCTGGTCTGCAACTCAGCCGCCGCCCGCGCCAGGTTGCCGGTGCGCATGAACGCCAGGAAGATTTCGAGCTTCTTGAGGGTGAATTCTTCGTCGATCAGCATGACAGTGACCCTTGTTCGAATGCCGTCGATTGTGCCCCTAAAACCAGCCCGCTCCCAGCCATGAACTGCACAGGCCCAGTAGCACGCCGAGGATGATCAGCCAGATCGCGTTAAGCCGCGTGTAATACACCACGGCGGCGCTGGCCAGGGTCAGCACCAGGCTGGTGGCGTTGTTTTCCAGGCTGTTCATCAGGATGTAGCTGGCGGCCAGGATCAGCCCGATGGAGATCGGCAACAGGCTGCGCTTGACCCGCTGCACCCATGGCGTCGCGGTGTGTTTTTCCAGCCAGCCGGCGCCGAAGTAGGTGAGCACCGAGCAGGGCAGCAGCTTGGCGGTCAGCGCCACCAGCGCGCCCGGTAACCCGGCGGCTTGCTGGCCGATAAACACCAGGAACATGCCGTTGGGGCCAGGCAGGGCCTGGGACAGGGCGAAGAAGGCGACGAACTGCGCGTCGGTGATCCAGTTCATGTCGGTGACGGTGTAGCGGTGGATGTCGCTCAGGGCCACGGTGTTACCGCCAATCGCCATCAGCGACCACAGCGCGCATTGGATCATCAGGTGAAACAGCACGCTCTGCATCAGCCGGCCACCTTTTGCGAACCGATGAAACTCAAGGCCAAGGAGCTTGGGATGCAGATCAACAAGACCATCCACAACGGCAACACCAGCACCGCCATCAACACGAAGGTCAGGACGAACGCGCTGTAATTCGCCAGGGTCCGCGGCATGGCCTTGAGCAGGCGCAAGGTGGTACCGAGCATCAGCCCGGTGGCGATCGGCATGACCGCGCCGAAGACCTGCTGCACCACGTCATGGCTCCACCATTTGGCATAGGCGAAGCCGGCCAGCACGGTGATCAGCGAGGGGAACAGATACAAGCCGACCACGGTCACAACCGCACCCGGCAAGCCGTGAAGGCGCCGGCCGTAGATGATGCCGACGTTGGCGATATTCGGCCCGGGGAAGAATTGGCCGGTGGTCAGCAGCTCGTTGAAGCCTTGTTCGCTGACCCACTGCCTGCGGTCGACCATCATCTGCCGCGCCCAAGGCATCACGCCGCCGAAGCCAAACAGGCCGACCATGGCGAAGTTGTAAAACAACTGCCACAGACTGGGGTGAGGCGGGGCAGGTTCGACGTCGGGCATGGGCGTTACCGATGAGGAGCTTTTATGTGGGAGCAGGCAAGCCAGTTCCCACAGGATGAAGCGAATCATCTATCGGCTCGTGTATTTGGGCAAATGAAGAAAGGTTGTTACCTGATATTGAGTAGGTGACGTCAGAATGGTCTGGGTGATAACCGTTATTCGAGGTGAGTGACACATGTATCACGGGGAACGATTCAACGCCTGGAGCCACTTGCTCGGGGCGGTTGGGGCTTTTGTGGGCGCGGTATGGATGTTGGTGGTGGCCGGTATGGACGGCAGCCCCTGGAAGATTGTCAGCGTGGCCATTTACGGTTTCACGTTGTTGGTGCTGTACAGCGCGTCGACCGTGTACCACAGCGTGCGCGGGCGTAAAAAAGAGATCATGCAGAAGGTGGATCACTTTTCGATCTACCTGCTGATCGCCGGCAGCTACACGCCGTTTTGCCTGGTGACGCTGCGTGGGCCGTGGGGCTGGACGCTGTTCGGGATTGTGTGGGGGCTGGCGGTGATCGGCATCCTGCAGGAGATCAAGCCACGCTCCGAGGCGCGGATTCTGTCGATTGTGATCTACGCCGTGATGGGCTGGATCGTGCTGGTGGCGGTCAAGCCGCTGATTGCCGCGCTGGGGCCCACGGGGTTTGCGTGGCTGGCATCGGGCGGGGTGCTGTACACCGTGGGCATTATTTTCTTTGCCCTGGAGGACCGATTGCGGCACTCCCACGGGATCTGGCATTTGTTCGTGATCGGCGGCAGCCTGCTGCATTTTGTGGCGATCATGGGCTATGTGTTATAGCCGGTCCAACTGCTCCTGGGCGCGGCTGCTGAAGATCTCCAGCAGGCTCGCGAGCATATGCGGCGGCGGTTCGTTGGCGCGGGTCAGGGCGTACAAGGTGATCGGCAGCGGCGGCGCCAGCGGGCGAATGCAGGTGGTGGCCGGTGATGCGCCGAGGGCGGTGAACGGATCGATCACCGCCAGCCCGGCGCCGGACTCGACCATGGCTCTGGCCAGGGAATAGGTCTGCACCGCAATGCTGACCTGCGGTGGCGGATCGACCGCTTCCAGGTAGCTGTCCAGCTTCGCCGACAACGGGTCGGCGCTGGACAGGCCAATCAACGGCGCGCCCGCCAGGGCCATCAGCGGCAGCGGTTTGCCCCATTCGTTTTCGTTCCAGTAATCCTTTGGCGCCAGCGCTACCAATACGCCGTGGGCCAACGCCTGGGCGCTCAGCCCCGGGTGATCGGGTGGCTGCAGCGTCAGCGCCACGTCGACTTCACGCATCAACAGGTTTTGCACCAGCTCGCGGCTGTGGGCGCTGGACAGCTCGCAGGCGATATCCGGGTAGCGTTGGGTCCATTCGCGGATGGCCGGTGGCAACAACGACAGGGCCAACGCTGGCGTGGCGCCGATACGCAAGCTCTGGCCCGGCTCGCGTCGCAGGTTCTGCGCCAGGCGCCGCACGCCTTGCAGGCTCTCGGTCACCTTGTCGACCTCCCGTTCCAGCGCCAACGCTTCCGGCGTCGGCTGCAACTTGCCGCGTATGCGCAGGAACAGCGGGAACCCCAACTGCAACTCGGCATGCTGCAACACCTTGCTCACCGCCGGCTGCGAGACATGCAGCAGTTGTGCAGCGGCGCTGATGGAGCCGGTCTGGCGGATGGCCTGGAAGATTTCGATATGACGCAAGCGCATGGGCAGTCCATAACCTTTGTTTATGGGTGACCCATCTTTATTCATTGTCCCGCGGATGTCACCTGCCCCTAACCTTCAAGCCTGACATCGCACGGTTAAGGGACGCACATGGCTCAGCAGGTTTGCATCATCGGTGGTGGGGTTATCGGCCTGGCGAGTGCCTACGCGCTGGTGCGTGCCGGGATGCAAGTGACCGTGATCGAGGCTCGGGAAACCCTGGGCAGCGAGACCAGTTTCGCCAACGGCGGGCAGCTGTCCTACCGCTATGTTGCGCCCCTGGCCGACAAGGGCGTGCCGCTGCAAGCCATTGGCTGGATGCTGCGGGGTGACTCGCCGCTGAAGCTGCGCCCGCGTATGGACCCGGCGCAGTGGCGCTGGATGGCGTCGTTCCTGGGGGCTTGCCGTGGCTCGGTGAACCAGCGCAATGCGGCCCATCTGCTGCGCCTGGCGTCCCTGAGCCAGGACACCCTGCAACGCTGGCGTGAAGAGGACCAGTTGGGGGATTTCCACTGGCGGCGCAATGGCAAGCTGGTGACCTTCCGCAGCCTCGACAGCTATGAGCGCGCGCTGAATAAAGTGACGGACCCTTTGCAGCAGCAAGTGCTCTCGGCGGCGGATTGCGCCCGGCTGGAACCGACCCTGGACGGTGCCAGTTTTGCTGGCGGCATCTATACGCCCAATGAAGAAGTCGGTGACTGCCATGCGTTCTGCCAACAGCTGGCGGCGCGCCTTGAAGCGTCGGGGCGCTGCACGTTCCTGCTGGGGCGCAAGGTGACGGGGATTCTTCACAGTGCGGGCACCGTGCAGGCGATCGAGATGGGCAGTGAGCGGCTGCCCGTGCAGCACCTGGTGCTCGCCGCCGGACACCGCAGCCCCGAGCTGGCCTTGCCCGGCGTGTCGCTGCCGCTCTATCCCCTCAAGGGCTACAGCCTGAGCGTGCCGATTGGCCCGCAGCATCAGGCACCGAATATCAGCATCACCGACTACGATCGCAAGATCGTCTACGCGCGCATCGGTGAGCAACTGCGGGTGGCGGCGATGGTGGATATCGTCGGCTTCGACACCCGCCTTGAACCCAAGCGCCTGGCGCTGATTAAACGCCAGGCGCTTGAGACGTTCCCACTGGCCGGTGATTACCAGCATGCGGTCGAATGGGCCGGCATGCGCCCGGCGACGCCTACGGGTGTGCCGCTGATTGGTGCCAGCGCCTATAGCAACCTGTGGCTTAACCTCGGGCATGGCGCCCTTGGGTTTACCCTGGCTTGCGGCAGCGGCCAAGTGCTGGCTGAGTTGATCGGCCGGCACAGCACTTCCATTGATATGCAGGGCTTCGCGCCCTGTGCCGCTTGAGGATGTTTCGATGACCATCACCCGAATCAACAGCAACAATCGCCTGTCTGGCGCCGTGGTGTTTCAGGATCTGGTGTTTTTGTCCGGCCAGGTGCCGGGCGAAGGCCGCGATGTGAAGACCCAGACCGAAGAAGTGTTGGCCAAGATTGATGCGCTGCTGGCCGAGGCCGGCAGCGACAAGGATCATCTGCTGAACGCGACCATCTACCTGAACAATATTCAGGACGGGTTTGCGCCGATGAATGAAGTCTGGTCCGCCTGGTTGTCGCCGGGGCAGGCACCGACGCGTACCACGTTGCAGGCGCAGTTGGCACGGCCCGATGTATTGGTGGAGATCAGCGTCATCGCTGCCCGCCGTCCATAACTAAAACAAAAAGGGAGAATAACAATGCAAAAACTGTGGCGAGGGGGTTTATCCCCCGTTGGGCTGCGCAGCAGCCCCATACTCTTCCTGGCCCTGATATTGAGCGCCCAGACCCAGGCAACCGAAGCCCCCCTGGAAGGCACACTGAGCAAGATCGCCAACGCCAAGAGCATCACCCTCGGCTACCGCGACGCCTCGGTGCCGTTTTCCTATGTGGGTGATCACAGCGGCAAGCCCATGGGCTATTCGGTGGAGCTGGCGAACAAGATCGTCGAGCGCATCCAGCAGAAAACCGGTGTGCCAAAACTCAACGTGAAGTACAACCTGGTGACCTCCCAGACCCGCATTGCCCTGGTGCAAAACGGCACTGTGGATCTTGAGTGCGGCTCCACCGGCGTGACCGCCGAGCGGCAGAAACAGGTGGCGTTTTCCTACGGGTTTATCTACGTGAAGGGCCAGTTACTGACCGCCAACGACAGCGGCATCAAACGCTTCGCCGACCTGCGGGACAAGAACGTGGTGACCACTGCCGGCACCACCAACGAACGCTTTCTCAAGAGCTACAACGTCGACCACAAACTGAACATGTCGGTGATCAGCGCCAAGGACCATGGCGAAGCGTTCCAGATGCTGCAATCGGGCCGGGCAGCGGCGTTTTACATGGATGACGCGTTGCTCTACGGCGAGCGGGCCAAGGCCAAGGACCCGCACAAGTGGGTAGTGGTGGGGGAGGAGCAGTCACGGGAAATCTACAGCTGCATGGTCCGCAAGGACGATCCGCAGTTTCTCGCGGTGGTCAACGAAACCCTGGCCGGCCTTTACAGCTCGGGGGAGATCAACGGGATTTACCAGCGCTGGTTTGAACAGCCGATTCCGCCCAAGGGCTTGAACCTGGAATTCCCGATGACCAGTGAGTTGAAGGCGATTATTGCGACGCCTGTGAGTGATCCAGTGGAATAAGCCGGGCCAGGGGTGGTAACCCGATCAAAATGTGGGAGCGGGCTTGCTCGCGAAAGCGGAGGGTCAGCCAATACATGTGTGGCTGATTCACCGCATTCGCGAGCAAGCCCGCTCCCACATTTGATTGGGTTTGCAAGGCAGGGTTTAGAAGTCGCCCCAGAGTTGTTGGGCCACCGCCAGCGCCACGACTGGCGCAGTTTCGGTGCGCAGCACCCTAGGGCCCAGGCGTGCAGAATGAAAACCTGCACCTTGGGCTGTTTCGACTTCACCATCAGTCAAACCACCTTCCGGCCCGATCAGGAAGGCCAGGCTCCCAGGCTTGGCGTGGCTCACCAGCGGCTCGGCCACCGGGTGCAGCACCAGCTTCAAATCCGCTTCGGCCTGCTTCAGCCAATCCGCCAGCAACAGCGGTGGGTGAATCACCGGCACCCGCGAACGACCGCACTGCTCGCACGCGCTGATCGCCACCTGGCGCCAGTGCTGCAGGCGTTTGTCGGCGCGTTCGTCCTTGAGACGAACCTCGCAGCGGTCGCTGAAGATCGGGGTGATTTCATTTACCCCAAGCTCGGTGGCCTTCTGGATCGCCCAGTCCATCCGCTCGCCACGGGACAGGCCCTGGCCGAGGTGAATCTGCAACGGTGATTCGATCTGCCCGGCGAAAGTCTCGGTGACCTGCACCACCACGCGTTTTTTGCCGACTTCCAGCAAGCTGGCGCGAAACTCCTGGCCGGAGCCGTCGAACAGTTGCACGGCGTCGCCTTCGCTCATGCGCAACACGCGGCTGATGTAATGCGCCTGGGCTTCCGGCAACTCGTGGTCGCCAAGGCTCAGTGGGGCGTCGACAAAAAAGCGGGACAGTCTCATTTCTGTTCTCTGGGGAGGTTCATGTAGGAGCGAGCTTGCTCGCGAAGAACGTAAGGGCGCCGCGTTTAAACAGGATACCCGCATTATCGTTGACGATTTTCGCGAGCAAGCTCGCTCCTACAGGTCAGGCAGCAGCGGCACCCGATTAATCGAGTGAACTCAATCAGCCCGGATCACGAAACCCCGGGTGGAAATCCTTGGGCACCGCCACGCTGACCTTGCTGTTGGTGGCGATATCAATCCCTTCGCTGGCCACTTCGGCCAGGAAGTCGATCTGCTCCGGGGTGATCACATACGGCGGCAGGAAATACACCACGCTGCCCAATGGCCGCAGCAACGCGCCACGCTCCAGCGCATGCTCGAATACCTTGAGGCCACGGCGTTCCTGCCACGGGTAGGCGGTCTTGGTGGCCTTGTCCTGCACCATCTCAATGGCCAGCACCATACCGGTCTGGCGTACTTCCGAGACGTGAGGGTGATCCACCAGGTGCGCAGTAGCGGTGGCCATGCGCTGGGCCAGGGCCTTGTTGTTTTCGATGACGTTGTCTTCTTCGAAGATATCCAAGGTCGCCAGGGCCGCCGCACAGGCCAGCGGGTTGCCGGTGTAGCTGTGGGAGTGCAGGAAGGCACGCAGGGTCGGGTAGTCGTCGTAGAAGGCGTCGTACACATCGTCGGTGGTGACCACCGCCGCCAACGGCAGGTAGCCGCCAGTCAGGGCCTTGGACAGGCACAGGAAGTCCGGGCGGATGCCGGCCTGTTCACAGGCGAACATCGTGCCGGTGCGGCCAAAGCCCACGGCGATTTCGTCGTGGATCAGGTGCACGCCATAGCGGTCGCAGGCTTCCCGTAGCAGCTTGAGGTACACCGGGTGGTACATGCGCATGCCGCCGGCGCCCTGGATCAGCGGCTCGACGATCACGGCGGCCACGGTGTCGTGGTTGTCGGCGAGGGTCTGCTCCATGGCCAGGAACATGTTCCGGGAATGTTCTTCCCAGCTCATGCCCTCGGGGCGCAGGTAGCAGTCCGGGCTCGGCACCTTGATGGTGTCCAGCAGCAAGGCCTTGTAGGTTTCGGTGAACAGCGGCACATCGCCCACCGACATCGCGGCGATGGTTTCGCCGTGGTAGCTGTTGGTCAGGGTGACAAAGCGCTTCTTGTTCGGCAGGCCACGGTTGAGCCAATAGTGAAAGCTCATCTTCAGCGCGACTTCGATGCACGACGAGCCGTTGTCGGCGTAGAAGCAGCGGGTCAGGCCTTCGGGCGTCATCTTCACCAGGCGCTCGGACAGCTCGATCACCGGCTGGTGGCTGAAACCGGCGAGAATCACGTGTTCCAGCTGATCCACTTGGTCCTTGATGCGCTGGTTGATGCGCGGGTTGGCGTGGCCAAACACGTTGACCCACCAGGAACTGACGGCGTCGAGGTAGCGTTTGCCTTCGAAGTCTTCCAGCCAGACGCCTTCGCCACGCTTGATCGGGATCAACGGCAGTTGCTGGTGGTCTTTCATCTGGGTGCAGGGATGCCACAGCACCGCAAGGTCGCGTTGCATCCACTGGTTATTCAACCCCATCTTCATTCTCCTCGAAGCGGCTCGCGCCATGCGCGGGCGAAACAATCGCGCAAGCCTATGCAATGCAGACCTGTGTCACAACCCATTGCGAGGTGGAAGCGTAAATTGGTGGTAAACGCAGGACAGTCCGTCACGTTTCTTCTGGATAGTCCTTAATCTCTTGTTAACTTACTCTGCATACGCTCTTGATCGTATTTCTCGATATTTCAAAGCGAAATTTTCCGCTTTAAATCGATAGGTAAGTCGATAGTCTTGGCACAGTTCTTACGGGATTTGGAACATGCAGCTACGTAACTCATCGGCCCGCTACGGCTGGGTCAGCATTGTTTTGCACTGGGGCGTGGCCCTGGTGGTGTTCGGTCTGTTCGCGTTGGGCCTGTGGATGGTGGGTCTCGACTACTACAGCACCTGGCGTAAAGACGCCCCGGACCTGCACAAAAGCATCGGCATCACGCTGTTCGCCATCATGCTTGTGCGTATTGTCTGGCGTTTGCTCAGCCCGCCGCCGCCCCCGCTTGCCAGCTATAGCCGCATGACGCGTCTGGGGGCTGCGTTTGGCCACGCATTCCTGTATCTCGGGCTGTTTGCCGTGATGATTGCCGGTTACCTGATTTCCACCGCAGACGGTGTCGGGATCCCGGTATTTGGCCTGTTTGAGATTCCTGCACTGGTTTCCGGGCTACCGGACCAGGCAGACACCGCAGGCGTGGTGCATTTGTACCTGGCCTGGGTATTGGTGGTGTTCTCCGGCCTCCATGGTGTGGCTGCGTTGAAACACCATTTCATTGATCGTGATGTGACCCTGGTTCGTATGCTGGGGCGCAAAGCCTGATGTTCAACCTCGACTCACAAGGAATAGAAAGCATGTTGAAAAAGACTCTCGCCGCTCTGGCCATCGGTTCTGCCCTGCTGACTGCCGGTCAGGCGATGGCAGCTGACTACGTTGTCGACAAGGAAGGCCAACACGCCTTCGTTGACTTCAAGATCAGCCACTTGGGCTACAGCTTCATCACCGGTACCTTCAAGGACCTGGACGGCAAGTTCAGCTTCGATGCTGCCAAGCCTGAAGACAGCAAGATTGAGTTCAACGTCCGCACTGCCAGCGTGTTCACCAACCACGCCGAACGTGACAAGCACATCGCCAGCAAAGACTTCCTGGATGTTGGCAAGTTTGCCGATGCCAAGTTCGTCTCCACCAGCGTCAAGACCACCGGCAAGAATGCTGACGGCAAAGTCACTGCAGACGTGACCGGCGACCTGACCTTCCATGGCGTGACCAAGCCAATCGTCGTCAAGGCCACCTTCCTGGGTGAAGGCAAGGATCCATGGGGCGGCTACCGTGCCGGCTTTGAAGGTACTACTTCCTTCAACCGCCAGGACTTCGGCAAGCAGATGGACCTGGGCCCAGCGTCCAACACTGTTGAGCTGTACGTGACGTTTGAAGGTGTGAAAGCGAAGTAATTTTCGCCAGCCACACAAAAATGCCCCGGATCTCACGATCCGGGGCATTTTTTATGAAGCGTGAAAATCAGCGGTTGCGGGTCAGCAACGCCGGTTTTTCACCACGTGGACGGCCCGGCAGTTGATCCAACTGCTCAGGTGTCAGCGTGCGATCGCTTTTCGACTCTTTGTGGATGATCTTCGGTGCCGGGCCGCCGCGCGGGTTTTGCACCGCTGGCTCCGACAGACGAGGTTGATCATCACCGGCCGGGCGACGGTTACGCGACTCTTCGCGACGCGCCTGGCCGTCACGCGGTGCGCCGTTGCGCGGGCCGCTGCGCTTGGCAGGCGGGGTACCGGTGGTGGCGCCGTTGCTGCTGCGCGGACCGTTCTGGCGACCTTGTGGCTGGCCGCCAGTGCGTGGCGCAGAACCTGCGCCTGCGCCCTGGGCTGGAGCGCCCGGGCGACGACCACGGCCCTGGGCTGGCTTGGCCTGGGGCACGTAGTCAACGCGGTTACCGAAGTTGTCTACGTCGTCGTCCAGGAACTCGTCCGGCGCTCGGTCGGCAGCAGCACGTGCCGGCTGGCTCGGCTGGCGCTGTTCGCGGGCCGGGGTGCCTTCACGGGGCTTTTGCTCACGAGCCGGGCGTTCGCCACGGCCGTTGGTCGCAGCCTTGTCCTTGCCGCCTTTGTCCTTGCCCTTGTCTTTACGACCGCCACCACCACCGCCGCCGTTCGGGCCATCGCCCTTCGGACCGCGTGGGTTGTTGCGTGGGTTGCGCACATCCGGACGCTCGCGCACTTCAGGCTTTTCAGCCTCAACGGCGCTGGAGTCGAAGCCCATCAGGTCGCCGTCGGTGATTTTCTGCTTGGTCATGCGCTCGATGCTTTTCAGCAGCTTTTCTTCGTCCGGAGCGACCAGGGAAATGGCCTCGCCCGAACGACCAGCCCGGCCAGTACGGCCGATACGGTGCACGTAGTCTTCGTCGACGTTTGGCAGCTCGAAGTTGACCACGTGGGGCAGTTGGTCGATGTCCAGGCCGCGAGCGGCGATGTCGGTGGCGACCAGGATGCGCACTTCACCGGCCTTGAAGTCGGCCAGGGCTTTGGTGCGGGCGTTCTGGCTCTTGTTGCCGTGGATGGCGACGGCGGTGAGGCCGTGCTTGTCCAGGTACTCGGCCAGGCGGTTGGCGCCGTGCTTGGTGCGGGTGAAGACCAATACCTGTTCCCACGCGCCGGCGGTGATCAGGTGGGCCAGCAGCGAACGCTTGTGGGCGGCCGGCAGGCGGAACACGCGCTGCTCGATACGCTCGACCGTGGTGTTCGGCGGCGTGACTTCAATGCGCTCCGGGTTGTGCAACAACTTGCCCGCCAAAGCGGTGATGTCGTTGGAGAACGTAGCCGAGAACAGCAGGTTCTGGCGTTTGGCCGGCAGGCGCGCGAGGACCTTTTTTACGTCATGGACAAAGCCCATGTCGAGCATGCGGTCGGCTTCGTCCAGTACGAGGATTTCCACGTGGGACAAATCGACGCTGCCTTGGCCGCACAGGTCGAGCAAACGACCCGGGCATGCAACCAGTACGTCGACACCGCGGGACATGGCCTGAACCTGTGGGTTCATGCCGACGCCGCCGAAGATGCAGGCGCTGACGAACTTCAAGTCGCGGGCATACAGCTTGAAGCTGTCATGCACTTGGGCGGCGAGTTCGCGGGTAGGGGTCAGGACCAGTACGCGCGGTTGGCGCGGGCCATGACGCTGGGATTTGTCCGGGTGACCGTTGGGGAACAACCGCTCCAGGATCGGAAGGGCGAACCCGCCGGTTTTACCAGTACCTGTCTGAGCCGCAACCATCAGGTCGCGGCCTTGCAACACGGCGGGAATGGCCCGCTGTTGCACCGGAGTAGGCTCGGTATAGCCCGCTGCCTCGATGGCGCGGACTAAAGCCTCGGAGAGACCGAGGGAAGCAAAGGACATGAGTAATCCTGTTTTAGTTAGGGCTTGGCCCAGAGGGATAGTCTTGCCTGGCGTGAATGGCGTTTAGATGAACGCAATCCCGTCCGGTCCTGCTGGGGCTGGCAGGCACTCAGACGGCTCGCGCGGGCTTGAAAGCTGCGCTGTAGCGGGGTCGGGTGCCTTTTGCAAGACCGAAGCGTCCGGGCGTAAGCCTGGCGGAAAGGCCGGAGTATAACAGAGCAATCACTCTGCGCTGCTTTCCTGCTGCTCAACGGTGTGCGCGGGCACGGCGGATACGCTGGTTTGGGGGCTGCTGCCTGCATATTTGGCGCTCAAAGCCGCGTAGGCCGGCTCTTGCTTGAAGCGTTTGAGTTCGGCGGCAAAACGTTGCACCAGCAAATCCATGCCGGCACCACGGCGCACGGCGAGGAATTGTGGCTGGCTGCTGACCACCTGGGGTGCCTGGGTGATCTGGCCCTCAAGTCCGAGGGCCTTGAGCACATGCTGGCCGACCCGGCGGTCCGTGATGACCAGGTCGATCCGCCCCAGCGCGAGTTTGCCGAAGTTGGCCTCATGGCTGGCGGCCGGCTCCTGCTTGAACTGTGTGGACTCGCTGAACTCGGCGCCATAGAGGTAGCCCGGCGACGTGCCGATGGTCAGGCCGCGCAGGTCGTCGAAGGTCTGGAACGGATATGGGCGCTTGTTGGCGTAGAACAGCACGAACTCCACCTCGGACAGCGGCTCGCTGGGGTACAGCAGCACCGCGTCGCGTTCGTGGCTGTGGAAAATATCCAGTGCGCCATCGGCCTGGCCTTGATCGAGCATCGCCAGGCAGCGCTTCCAGGGCAAGAATTGCCAATCCACATCGATGCCCAAACGCTGGAACACGATCACCGTAGTCTCGTAGTCGAGCCCGCGCATGGTGCCTTTGTCGTCGTATACGTATGGCGCCCAGGGCTCGGTGACAATGCGCAGTTTCTCGCCATGGGCACCGAGGCTCAGGCAAGCGAAAAGAACAACGGTCAACAACCGGAAAGTGACAGGCATGCCCCGAGATTACGACTGTCTCGGGCTAAAGAGAAGCTCTGGCTCAGCGATCTGCGGGCGCCCGCCGGTTTTACTTACCGGGAGATTTGATCAAGTGTTCGTAGATCGCCTCGCGCCGCTCACCGAGAATCAGCCGCACCACGGGATTGGCAAACCAGTGCTCCAGCAGATGGGCATCAACGGGCCGGCCCTGGCGCTCTTCCTGATTTTGCCGGGCCTTGTCCCACCAAACCGGGCCACACGCCTGGTCGAACTCGTTTTCATGCTCATAGCAGCCGTAGAGGATTTCCCGGATGAACTGCTGCTGGTGCTTGGGCAATATCAGAGTGATCAGCTTGTACATCAGCCGTTGCAGGCGCGGCGGGCGCGGCAGGTGGGCGGAGACCTGGCGGGTATCGTCGAGGGCCGTGACGCTGGTGGGGTTCGCCGCATGCTTGGCGATCCATGCCTTGACCTTGGCTCGGAACAGCTGCTTGCGGCTCCAGTAGTGGTGGATCAGGTCCGGGCATTCGCGCACGTTGAGGGTGCGATAAGCGGCGATGGACAGGCAGAACTCTTCCAGGGTGTAGGCGCCCTGGGCATGGGGAAACAGTTCGTCCATCAACTCGATCGAACGGTCGAGAATGTGCGCGTCCTGCTGCGTCAGGCCCATGACCCCGGAGTTGAGGGTCATCATGTCGTCGTCGGCCACGCCCATGTCCAGCAGGCGCTGGTACAGGGCGCTGTACAGAATGCTTTCGTGGTTGTCGCCGTATTTGGTGTAGAAGGCGTTGCACAGCAGGGTGCCGGGCTGCACGCGTTCAAACAGCGCCAGGGGCGAGTGGTGGAAAAACGTGTCGGTGTCGATCAGCAGCGCCACTTCGGACTCTTGCAGCACCTGCCGCAGCACCACGTGCTTGGTGCGGAAGTGGTAGCCATGGGGCTCGCTCCAGCGTTTGCGCGTGGCTTCATCCAGCGGGCGCACCCGTACCGGCAGCAGGCGATAAGGCTCGGGGTTGTCGCTGAAGACCTGGATATCGATGCCGGCATCCGGCGTATTCCGCAGGAAGGCCAGGGCGCTGGCGATACTGAATACCGCTTCCTGATGGTAAGTCTCGGCGCCGAATACCAGGTAGACCAGTTGCGGGCGGGACGTCGGGGCGGTTGTATTCATGGACTGCAGAATTCCGTGGGCGTTTAGAACGGCAAAGGCCCTCGATATGAGGGCCCTGGCATTTCGGAGCAGACCTTAGCGTGGCAGCTTCAGGTTGTTCCAGACAGCGAGGCTTGGCTCAGCCTGGTTCAGGGTATAGAAGTGCAACCCTGGCGCGCCACCTTGCAACAATTGTTCACACATTTCGCTGATGACCTGTTCGCCGAACGCCTGGATGCTCTTGACGTCGTCGCCGTAGGCTTCCAGTTGTTTGCGAATCCAGCGTGGGATTTCCGCGCCGCAGGCGTCAGAGAAGCGCGCCAGTTTGCTGTAGTTGGTGATCGGCATGATGCCCGGCACGATCGGGATATTCACGCCCATCGCCTGTACACGTTCAACGAAGTAGAAGTAGCTCTCTGCGTTGAAGAAGTACTGGGTGATTGCGCTGTTGGCGCCGGCGTTGGCTTTGCGCACGAAGTTCTGCAAATCGTCTTCGAAATTGCGCGCCTGGGGGTGCATCTCCGGATAAGCGGCCACTTCGATGTGGAAGTGATCGCCGGTTTCTTCGCGGATGAAGCTCACCAGGTCATTGGCGTAGCGCAGCTCGCCGCTGGCCATGCCCATGCCGGACGGCAGGTCACCGCGCAGGGCGACGATGCGCTTGATGCCGGCTTGCTTGTATTGGGTCAGCAGGCTGCGCAGGTCGGCCTTGCTGTCGCCCACGCAGGACAAATGCGGAGCAGCGGGGACTTTGACTTCGCTTTCCAGCTGCAACACGGTGTTGATCGTGCGATCGCGGGTGGAGCCACCGGCACCGTAGGTGCAGGAGAAGAAATCGGGGTTGAAGCTGGCCAACTGCTTGGCAGTCGCCATCAGTTTTTCATGCCCAGCATCGGTCTTGGTCGGGAAGAACTCGAAGCTGTAGCGACGGTCTTGGGACATGGTCATACCTATGGAAACTCATAAAGCCAGAAGGTGTACACCGTCAATGTGGGAGCGGGCTTGCTCGCGAAGGCGGTATGCCAGTAGTCGATAAGTCGACTGACACACCGCCTTCGCGAGCAAGCCCGCTCCCACAAAAGCCCACCCCCACATGGGGAGCAGGCAGCAGGCAAATCAGTAGCGGTAAGCGTGCGGCTTGAACGGGCCTTCGACGGTCACGCCGATGTAGTCGGCCTGGGTCTTGGTCAGTTGAGTCACTACGCCGCCAAAGCCGCGGACCATTTCCAGGGCCACTTCTTCGTCGAGTTTCTTCGGCAGTACTTCCACGGTCAGGCGCTCGGCTTTCTGGGCTGGCGACAGGTCGGCGTATTTCTGGCCGAACAGGAAGATCTGCGCCAGAACCTGGTTGGCGAACGAGCCATCCATGATGCGGCTTGGGTGGCCAGTGGCGTTGCCCAGGTTCACCAGACGGCCTTCGGCCAGCAGGATCAGGTAGTCATCGTTCTGCGGGTCGAAATCACCAGCACCGGTACGGTGAACCTTGTGTACCTGTGGCTTCACTTCTTCCCATGCCCAGTTCTTGCGCATGAAAGCGGTGTCGATTTCGTTGTCGAAGTGACCGATGTTGCACACCACGGCGCGCTTTTTCAGGGCCTTGAGCATGTTCGAGTCGCACACGTTCACGTTGCCGGTGGTGGTCACGATCAGGTCGATCTTGCCCAGCAGTGCTTTGTCGATGCTGGCTTCGGTGCCGTCGTTCTGGCCGTTGATGAACGGCGAAACCACTTCGAAACCGTCCATGCATGCTTGCATGGCGCAGATCGGGTCAACTTCGGAGACTTTAACGATCATGCCTTCCTGACGCAGGGACTGGGACGAGCCCTTGCCCACGTCACCGTAGCCAATCACCAGCGCTTGCTTGCCGGACAACAGGTGGTCGGTGCCGCGCTTGATCGCATCGTTCAGGCTATGACGGCAGCCGTACTTGTTGTCGTTCTTGCTCTTGGTCACCGAGTCGTTGACGTTGATGGCCGGGATTTTCAGCTCGCCCTTGGCCAGCATGTCCAGCAGGCGGTGAACGCCGGTGGTGGTTTCTTCGGTCACGCCGTGGACGCGGTCGAGGATCTGCGGGTACTTCTTGTGCAGCAGTTCGGTCAGGTCGCCGCCGTCGTCGAGGATCATGTTGGCGTCCCATGGCTTGCCATCCTTGAGGATGGTTTGCTCCAGGCACCACTCGTACTCTTCTTCGGTCTCGCCTTTCCAGGCGTAAACAGCGATCCCGGCAGCAGCGATAGCGGCAGCGGCCTGGTCTTGAGTCGAGAAAATGTTGCAGGACGACCAACGCACTTCGGCACCCAGGGCAACCAGGGTTTCGATCAGCACGGCAGTCTGAATGGTCATGTGGATGCAGCCGAGAATCTTCGCGCCCTTGAGCGGCTGCTCAGCGGCGTACTTGCGGCGCAGGCCCATCAGGGCTGGCATTTCGGATTCGGCGATAAAGGTTTCGCGACGGCCCCAGGCAGCGAGGGACATGTCGGCGACTTTGTAGTCGGTAAAACCTGCAGGCGTGATTACAGCGCTCATGAAGAGCCTCCATTCGTAGTGTGCGAATGGGCGCCGTTGTGCGTTTAGTATCAGGCCCAATTAACCAGGCCAGACAACGCCCCATCCGAGCCTGACAGGTCGAGCCTGCTGCAGCGCCCCTCGGACAGGTGGCGGGAGAACGGTATCAATCGAAGATGACCGTTTTGAAGCGGAGGCGATTATAGCCGCCTGCGCCTGACTTCTAAAGCCTTTCTGTCGGCGGCATGAAGATCGCTCATGGGGTTGATAGGCAATGGCTCATAGAGCTTGGGGCCGGCCTCTGCCATGATGTTGACCATCATTTCGCAACACGCTTTGGAGTGAACATGAACTTCCACACCCGCAAATGGGTAAAACCCGAAGACCTCAACCCCAACGGCACCCTGTTCGGTGGCAGCCTGCTGCGCTGGATCGACGAAGAAGCTGCCATCTACGCGATTGTCCAGTTGGGCAACCAGCGGGTGGTGACCAAGTACATTTCTGAAATCAACTTTGTCAGCGCCTCGCGTCAGGGCGACATCATCGAGCTGGGCATCACCGCCACCGAATTTGGTCGCACCTCCATCACCCTGACCTGCGAAGTGCGTAACAAGATCACGCGCAAGAGCATTCTGACGGTGGAAAAAATGGTCTTCGTGAACCTGGGTGAAGACGGTTTGCCGGCGCCCCATGGCCGCACCGAGATCAAGTACGTGAAGGATCAGTTCCAGTCGGAAGGCCTCGGCGAGTAATCCTGCGCAGGGCCAGTGAACGCTCTTGATCAACCATAGGTCGTACCTGAACATCGCCCCCCCGTTCAGGTATCACCATGGCCACCCAAAAAGACGGCAAGACCCCCAATCTGTCGCAGGAAGAGCAGCACGACGTCGACAAGAACCAGCCGCCTCGCGCGGCGGTTCTGCATGAAATCATCCGCACTCAAGGCGACCAGGAACTGGAGCGCAACGTCGCCGCGTTGTGGTGGTCGGCGCTGGCCGCCGGCTTGACCATGGGCCTGTCGCTGATGGGCATGGGCTTGCTCAACTCGCGCCTGCCGGATGGCGAAGAGTTCAAGGTGATCGCCAGTTTTGGCTACTGCGCAGGTTTTCTGGCGGTGATCCTCGCCCGTCAGCAGTTGTTCACCGAAAACACCCTGACTGCGGTGTTGCCGGTGATGAGCAAACCCACGCTGAGTAATTTCGGACGTCTGCTGCGTTTATGGGCAGTGGTGCTGGTGGGCAACCTGTGCGGCACCTTGCTGGTGGCGTACGTGATGCTGCACTTGCCGATCTTTGACACCAAGACCGACCTGGCCTTTCTGGAAATCGGGCGCAAGGTCATGGAAAACGATCCCGGCCAGATGTTCGCCAAGGGCATCGTGTCCGGCTGGATGATCGCCACCATGGTCTGGATGATCCCCTCCATGGAAAGCGCCAAAATCTGGATCATCATCCTGATCACCTACCTGATGGCACTGGGAGACTTCACCCACATCGTGGTGGGCTCGGCGGAAGTGTCGTACCTGGTATTTGCCGGTGAGTTGCCGTGGAAAGACTTCTGGCTGGTTTTCGCCGGGCCGACACTGGCGGGCAATATCATCGGCGGCAGCTTTATCTTTGCGCTGATCAGCCATGCGCAGATTCGCAGCGAAAGCAGCTTGCCGGGCAAAGCTGCTGCGGACCCTAGGCATCCGCAGCAGATCAAAAAGGATCAGTGAGTTTCCGGCGCTGCAGCAGGCGCCGGATCATCCTTGGTCACATGCTTGACCAGCTTGCCGATGCTCAAGCCCTGCAACAGGATCGACGACAGCACCACGATGTAGGTGATGCTCAGCAGCAAGTCGCGCTCCGGGCCCAACGGCAGGGCCAGGGCCAATGCCACGGAAACCCCGCCGCGCAAGCCGCCCCAGGTAAGGATGCGGATGGTGCCGCGGGGCACCGTGCGCCAGCGCCGCAGCAGCAGGATCGCCGGGGCGACCGTCAGCAGGCGTGACAACAGGATCGCCACTGCCAGCAAACTCGCCGCCAGCACGTGCAGCCAGTTGAATGGCAACAGCAGCAATTCCATGCCGATCAGCGCGAACAGCAGGGCGTTGAGCATGTCATCGAGCAGTTCCCAGAAACCGTCCAGGTAGCGGCGGGTCATGTCGTTCATTGCCAGCTTGCGGCCCAGGTTACCGATGATCAGCCCCGCGACCACCATCGCAATCGGCGCCGATACGTGCAGTTCGGTGGCCATTGCCGAGCCGCCGATTACCAGGGCGAGGGTCAACATTACTTCGATCTGGTACTGCTCGATGCTCTTGATCATCAGGTACACGATGTAGCCGATCAGCCCGCCGAACACCACGCCACCAATCGCCTCATGGGCAAACAGCATGGCCGTGGCACCGACCGTAGGCGTCTCGCCCAACTGTGCGATGCCCAACAACACCGTGAACACCACCACCGCCGTGCCGTCGTTGAACAACGATTCGCCGACGATGGTGGTCTTCAGCGGCTTGGACGCGTTGGCGGTTCGTAGCACACCGAGTACGGCAATCGGGTCGGTGGGGGAAATCAGCGCGCCGAACAGCAGGCAATACAGGAAGCTCACGTGCCAGCCGAACAGGGCAAAGATGTAGAAGGCCAGGCTGCCGATCACCACCGTGGCGATCAATACGCCGAAGGTGGCGAGCAGGCCGATGGGCCAGCGGTAGCTGCGCAGGTCGCTCAGGTTAACGTGCAAGGCGCCGGCGAACAGCAGGAACGAGAGCATCCAGTTCATCAGCAAGTCGCCGAAGTCGATCTGGCCGATCAACTGCTGGATGCGCTCTTCAAGGCCGGGGTAGCCGATAAAGCTCAAGCCTTGCAGCAGCAGGGAAAACATCAGCGCCGTCACCATCACGCCGATGGTGGGCGGCAGGCCGATGAAGCGGTAATTCACGTAAGTGAGCAGGGTGGTGAGGCAAATAAACGCAGCGACAAGTTCAAGCATCCGGGGTCCTTGGATGGGGGAGTGGGAAATCTACTTCGGAATAACACGTAGGAGCTGTCGAGCCCAAGCGGGGCTGCGATGGGAGCACCGCGGTGTTCCTGTCAGACCGCAGCGCTGCCATCGCAGCCCCGCTTGGGCTCGACAGCTCCTACGCAAGCTTTAGCTTTTAGTTGGGTAAGTGGACCGCAGCAGAGCGGCGACGTTGCAGGTAGATGAACAAAAGTGCCGCCAGCACCATCCCGACGATCCAGGCACCGGCGGCGTTGCCCAAGTTGGGAGCTTCGTGGGCCTGGTCGATGATCAGCAGTTGCAGGATCGGGCACAGGGCAAAGGCGAACACGCCCCACAGCAGCAAGGTAATCGCGGCCGGAATTACCGAGCGGCATTCAAAGATCTCCTGTCGGTAATCGTGACGCTCTGATCAGGCAAACGAATGCCGAGGCCAGGATCGGCGAAGATCGGGCAGCAGCAAAAATTTATTGGTAGAGGTCTTTGCGCAACTGAGTGCGGCGTAGTTGGCTTTAGTATAAACAGGTGCTGACATATGGCGCATCAATTCTGCTGTTTCTGACTGGGGAGTCACGAGTGATTGCAACAGCTCTGGTACTGGTAGCGGCGCTGCTGCATGCGACTTGGAACACCTTGATCAAATTCAGCGGCGAGCGCCTGTTGGTGATCGCCTGCATGGACACGGTGGCGTTGCTGTTTGTCTTGCTGGCGGTAGGTTTCGTGTCGTTGCCGCCGCTGGAAATCTGGCCATGGATCATCGCCTCGGCACTGTTTGAATTGCTCTATCGCTACCTGCTGATCCAGGCCTATCGGGTGGGTGACCTGGGGTTGGTGTACCCGTTGATGCGTGGGCTGTCGCCTCTGGTGGTGCTGGTGCTGACGCTGGTGTTTGCCGGTGAGGTGCTCAGCACCCAACAGATCCTCGGCATTCTGCTGATTCCGTTCGGCATGCTGTGCCTATTGTGGCAGGGCGGCGGCGGTGACCGTTTGCCCTGGTCGATGCTGCCGGTGGTGGCATTGATCGGGCTGTGCATCGGCTGCTACACCTTCCTCGATGGCCAGGCGTTGCGCCGTTGGTCACACCCGCTGGATTACCTGGTGTGGCTGACGCTGATCAGCGCCTGGCCGTTTCCGTTGCTGGCGGTGGTGCGCAAGCGGGTGGCGTTCGGGCTTTTCTGGCGTACCCAGTGGCGGCTGGGGCTGAGTGTCGGGTTGTGCGTGTTGTTGAGCTACGCTCTGGTGCTTTGGGCCATGCAGTTGGGCTCGATTGCCGAGGCTGCCGCGCTGCGTGAAGTCAGCGTGATCCTGGTGGTGCTGTTCGGTATGCGTTACCTGAAAGAACCTTTCGGCCGCCCGCGGCTCATAGCCTGTGGGTTGGTGCTGATCGGCATGTTCGTGATGAAACTCTAACCGTCGGACAAAACTAAAAAAGGAATGGGTTATGACAGTCGCTTTCTGGTGTGTATTGATCGCAATTTTTCTGCCGTACCTGTGCACGGGCGTGGCCAAGTTCAGCGGTGGCAAGTTCGGGCCCCGGCAGAACCACGATCCGCGTGCCTTCCTGGATACGCTGGAGGGGTTTGCCAAGCGTGCCCACAGTGCGCAACTCAACAGCTTTGAAGTGACCCCGGCCTTTGCGGCGGCGGTGATCATTGCCCATTTGGCCGGCGCGGCGTCGCTGGTGACGATCAACGTGCTGGCGGTGCTGTTTATTACCAGCCGGTTGCTTTACATCATCTGCTATCTGGCGGACTGGGCGATCCTGCGGTCGGTGGTGTGGGCGGTGGGGATGGCGTTGATTGCGAGTTTCTTCTTCGTCTCGATCTGAGGCTTGCCGGCGGGCGGGCTCCTGTGGAGAGGGGGCTTGTCCCCCGTTGGGCTGCGTAGCAGCCCCAATCAGCACGTCGGATTTCTTCAAGTAGAACCTGATTGCAGTTTCGGGGCCGCTTCGCGGCCCAACGGGGGACAAGCCCCCTCGCCACAGGGTAAGAGTATCCCTGGGAGTGCGCGTCAGCTCCCGGCTGGCGCGTCCGGTACTTTCGGCAGCGCTGCGCCTTTGGGCCACAGCATCCAGATCTGGCCCTGTTGCTTCATGTTGCCCGCCAACTCACCGGCGGCATCACCGGTTCCCCAGAACAGGTCGGCGCGCACTTCGCCGGTAATTGCACCACCGGTATCCTGCGCGGCCACCGGGCGGGCAATCGGTGCGCCATCCGGTCGCGTAGTCGACAGCCATAACAGGCTGCCCAGCGGAATCACCTTGCGATCCACCGCAACGCTATAACCCGCGGTCAGCGGCACGTTCAGCGAACCTCGCGGGCCTTCGTTGCTGTCGGGGCGGGCGCTGAAGAACACGTAGCTGGGGTTGCTTGCCAGCAATTCAGGAATGCGCTGCGGATGCGCCTTGGCCCAGGCCGCGATGGCGCCCATGGTCACGTCTTCTTTTTTCAGCTCGCCTTGCTCAACCAGCCAGCGGCCGATGGGGCGGTACGGGTAGCCGTTCTGGTCGCCGTAACCGACACGCAATTGGCGGCCATCGGCCAGTTGGATGCGGCCCGAACCCTGAATCTGCAGGAATTGCAGGTCCATCGGGTTGGTCAGCCAGGCGATAGGCTTGGCGGTGGAGCCTTGCTGGTTGATGGCGCTGGCGTCGTCATAGGGTTTGAGTACCCGACCTTCCAGGCGACCGCGCAGGCGTTTGCCCTTGAGTTCCGGGTAGATACTTTCCAGGTTGACGATGATCAGGTCATCCGGCACGCCGAATACCGGCACGTGGGCGGTAGGGGTTTCGGTGAGGCTGCCGGGGTAAACCGGTTCGTAGTAACCGGTGATCAGGCCGTTGGGGCTGTTGTCAGCCGAACGCAGGCCGTAGACATCAAGGTTGGCCTTGAGGAAGTCGCGAATCGCCACTGCGGTCGACGGTACGGTGGCCGACGCCGCGCACGTCGTGCCCCATACAGGATCAGCCTTGAGTCGTTGGCAGGCACTGCGCCAGGATTCGAAGCCGGCTTGCAGGTCGCTGTCCGACACCGCCGGCAAGTTTTCCCAGGTGGCACTGGTGTAGGTCGCGATGGCGTGGGGCTTGGCTTTTTCATCTTTGCCGGTGTCGCAACCGGCCAGCAACGCGATCATTGGCAGAGCCCACGCCAGGCGGCGGCTCCAGGGTTTAAAGCGGGTATTCATACACAAAATTCCTGAGGCGATTGCACGCGCGGTTTGGCGCTCGAACAACCCTTATTATTAATAGGGGTATTGGTCTTTACAGGCGGGGCGAGGATACTGGCCGCCGTTTCCCGTGACCTTGAGCCATCATGACTTTTAAAAGACTGACCGTTGTATTGCTGGCCTGCCTGACACTGTCCGCCTGTGGCGGAGTTGATCCGAATTCGCCCCTTGGCCAGCGCAAGGCGATTTTCAAGCAGATGCTCAAGACCGGCGAAGACCTGGGCGGCATGCTGCGTGGGCGCATTCCATTCGATGGCGCTAAATTTGCCGAAGGCGCGGTCAAGCTTGATGCGTTGTCCCATGAACCGTGGAAACATTTCCCGAGCGTGCGTGAAGAAGACCACACCAGCGCCAAGGACGACGTGTGGCAGCAACAGGCACGCTTCCAGGAGATGGCCCGCAACCTTGAAGCGGCCACCGGTGAATTGGTGATCGCCAGCCAAGTCCAGCCCTACAAGGCCAGTAACCTGGGGCCGGCCGTGCAGAAAGTCGAAGATGCCTGCACCGCGTGCCATAAACAGTTCCGCGATCACTGAGGCGTCTTACTTGTCCAGATCGTCCAGGGCTTCCTGCAAGTCCTTGCGTGACTGGGCCAGCTTGTCCTTGCGCTTGTTGATCTTGTCGGAATCACCTTTTTTCATCGCCTTGTCGAGGTCGGCCTGACGGCGGCTGACTTCATGCTTGGCGTCGAGCACCTTGTTTTCGCGCTCCTTTTTCAAAGAAGCGTCGGTGCAATTGGCAGTGACTTCACTCAAGGCTTTTTCCAGGCCGGCTTGCTGCTCGCTGTTGCCGTGGGCCTTGGCTTGTTCGATCTGGGTGCTGATGGCCTGGCGCTTGGCGGCGCAGCCGGTGAGTTGCGGGGCTTCCTCGGCCGCCAGCAGTGGTGTGGCCATAAAGGTTGCGACGGTCAACAAGGCAAAAGGTGCGAGAAATTTCATAAAGGCTCCAAGGCAAACAAGGTCGCAATCAGGTGGGCAGGATGAATTCTGCCGGCACCGGTTAATGCTGTCGGGCAGAGGTCAAAAACCATCTATCCCGGCAGCCCGTAATGTTTCACCCAAGGCCAGCACCTGCGGGTCGCGAAAAAAAGCGCTCAGTTGCGCCGCGCGGCCCGGGCCTATGCCATCTTCGGCCAGCCAGGCTTGAGTGTCTTTGGCGGCCAGGGTTTGCCAGCCGCCTTGTAGATTGTTGCGGGCCGTGGGCGGTACTCCCAAGGCCATCAGCCATTGCGCGAACGGCCGCTGCCGGGCGCCGCGCAAGCTGTCGAGTAAACGTGCACTGCTGCGTTCACCTAAGCCATCAATGTTAGCAAGCTCTGCCTCATCCAGGGTTAACCAATCGAGCAGCCCGCCGATTAGACCGGCCTGAATCAAAGTGTTCCAGGTTTCACGTCCGATATGTGGCAGGGCCAAGCCTTGGGCGCCGCTCAGCCAGGTCAGGCGCGCGAGCAGTTGTTCCTCACAGCCTGGTGCCAGTTCCCAGCAACTCAGGGGATGAAAGTTGTTGGCCTGGGGGATCTGCATCTCGACCCGTGGCTGGCTGCGCAGCACGACGTGGTCAAGGCGCGGAATGACCTGGCCGGCAAGGCTGATGGACACCTGGTCGCCAGGGCGAATATCCATTTCCCGCCAGCGTTTCAGGGAGCCAACGCTGACCCGGCTGATTTTCCGGTCATCAAGCAGTACCGGCTCCAGTTCCAGGATGGAGGTGATGCGCCCGGTGCGCCCAATCTTGAAATGCACCTTGCGCACATGGGCCAGCGCTTTGACGACCGGGTATTTCCAGGCAACCGCCCAATAGGGCGAACTGACCCTCCAGCGCTTGGCCGGCGCTCGCTGGCCCTGATGCAACACCACGCCATCGCTGGCGAAGGGCAGTGGGTGGCTGTACCAGTAGCTGCGCCAGTGCGCTGCTTCGGTAATGCCCTTGATCGGATGGCTATAACGCTCGCTGTCATTGAAGCCCCATTTCGCAAGCTGGCTCAGCCGTTCGGAAAAATCATCGGGGCCTTGGGGCCAGGCCCACACAAACAGCCCAATATTGGCGGCTTCGGCTTCGCTCAACTGCCGGCGATTCATCAGCCCGGCGACTTTACTGCGGGCGCCGAGGCCACCTTCGGCGGCCTGCACGTGATCACCCAGTCGCCAATAGAGTTCGCCTTGCAACAACAGGTCTACGGGCTCGGGCAGTTGCTGGACGATCCCGGGAATCCTGCGGGCGGAGGCTGACCAATCCTGGCCCAGCCGGCCATCGCCACGACTGATGACCCGGCTCAGTCGGCCCTTGCGGTAAACCAGCGTGACGGCGACGCCATCGACCTTGGGTTGAATCCATACGTCCTGGCGAGTGCTCAGCCAGGTTTGAACGGTATTGTCGTCCAGCAGTTTTTCCAGGCCGGTGTGTGGTGTCGGGTGAGCGATGGTGCCTCGTGCGCTGGCCAGCGGATTGTCCGTGGTCGGCGCGGAGGAGGCGAAGCAACTGCGCCATAGGCCAAGGCGCTGGCGGGCCTGGTCATAGAGCTCATCGCTGATCAATGACTGGCCGAGTCGGTGATAGCTGTCATCCCACAAGCGGACTTGCTGCGCCAAGTCGGCGATCTGGGCCCGGGCGTGATCGGCCTCCCAGTCGGGACACTCCCGCGCCCACGTAATCAGCGGCGAGAGACTCAGTAAAAAGAAGAACAGCAAGCGCATAGGCAGCATCATCATGAGCATCCTTGCTCTGAAAGGGCGCCCAGCCTAAGCCATCCCAGCGGGCATAAAAAAGCCCCGCAACCGCGAGGCTTTTTACCCGATGTTTCGGCTTACTTGAACAGACCACCCAACGCTTTCACGGTGTCGTTGCTGTCCGCCTTGGCCTGCTGCTTTTGTTGGCTGGCATCGAGCTTGGCCTGGGACTCGCCGACTTTTTTGCAACCTTTGTTTACTTGATCCAGAGCGGCCTGCATGGCCTTCACTTTCAATTCTTCGCCATTGGCTTTGGCCGCGTCGACCTTGGCCTGCAGGTCTGTGCCCTGTTTTTCGCAATCGCCGGAAGACACGCCCAGTTGGGAAGTCAGGCCGCTGAGTGCGCTCAAGTCGGCGTGCGCCGGTAGGGCAAACAGGCTGAGCAGAAGGGCGGCAGGGGCGAGTGTGGAAATGCGCATGGAAAACCTCAATGTACGATTGCCTGCGCGCTTATCAGTCCCGGGCAGGCGCAGTGCAATATCCAATAAGAGGTGAAGGCCCGGGAGGGCGCGGATTCTAGTGGGCCATCATTTGGCCTGCAAGCATTGGATCCAAAAAAGTGAGCATCGCCCGCAAATCATCCGGCAATAAAAAAACCCTGCCGGGATAGCCCGGCAGGGTTTTGTGTTCACCGTAATGCGATTACAGGCCGGCGGCAGTGCGCAGGTCGTTGGCGCGGTCGGTCTTTTCCCAGGTGAACGTGGTGAAGGTGTCGTTGCCGACAGTCTTCTGCTCAGGGGTGCGACCGAAGTGGCCGTAGGCCGCGGTTTCCTGGTACATCGGGTGCAGCAGGTCGAGCATGGTGGTGATTGCGTAAGGACGCAGGTCGAAGATTTCACGCACCAGCTTGACGATCTTGTCGTCGCTGATCTTGCCGGTACCGAAGGTGTTCAGCGAGATCGACGTAGGCTGGGCCACACCGATGGCGTAGGACACCTGGATCTCGCAACGCTCGGCCAGACCCGCTGCCACGATGTTCTTGGCCACATAACGACCGGCGTAGGCAGCCGAACGGTCAACCTTGGATGGATCCTTGCCGGAGAACGCGCCGCCGCCGTGACGGGCCATGCCGCCGTAGCTGTCGACGATGATCTTGCGACCGGTCAGGCCGCAGTCGCCTACCGGGCCACCGATGATGAATTGGCCGGTGGGGTTGATGTGGAACTGGGTGTCTTTGGTCAGCAGTTCGGCAGGCAGTACGTGCTTGACGATCAGCTCCATGACGCCTTCGCGCAGGTCGCTGTAGGAAACGTCCGGGTTGTGCTGGGTCGACAGTACAACCGCGTCGATGGCGACGACTTTGCCGCCTTCATAACGGCAGGTCACCTGGGACTTGGCGTCCGGGCGCAGCCATGGCAACACACCCGATTTACGGGCTTCGGCCTGGCGCTTCACCAACTGGTGGGAGAAGGTGATCGGTGCTGGCATCAGCACGTCGGTTTCGTTGCTGGCGTAGCCGAACATCAGGCCCTGGTCGCCGGCGCCCTGATCTTCAGGCTTGGCACGGTCGACACCCTGGTTGATGTCCGGGGACTGCTTGCCGATGATGTTCATCACGCCGCAGGTCGCGCCGTCGAAGCCGACGTCGGAGCTGTTGTAGCCAATGTCGATGATCACGTCACGAACGATCTGCTCCAGGTCTACCCAGGCAGAGGTGGTGACTTCGCCGGCGATGATCGCCACGCCCGTTTTCACCAGAGTCTCGCACGCCACTCGGGCGAACTTGTCTTCAGCAATGATGGCGTCCAGCACCGCGTCAGAGATCTGGTCGGCGATTTTGTCCGGATGCCCTTCAGACACGGACTCGGAGGTGAAAAGGGAGTATTCGCTCATCTCGATGTTTTCCTGATATTTACCGATGGTGAGTGTCGCCAGTCGGTCGCTGAAAGTGGCGGACCTGAATCTGGAAACCATTACGTAAACCTACATAGAGGCTTTCCCCGGGAACGAGTCCCGCAGCGGTGGCCCAACGGGCCAGATCGTCCTGTTCAAAACCCAGCCAGAGATCACCGCAGGCTTCCCTGGCCCAACTCTGGTTGTGGCTGCATAAATCCGTGACCAACAGGCTGCCGCCTGGTTGCAGCAAATTCGCCATCTGCTTGAGGGCCTCTGCCGGGGCGGCGAAATGGTGCAGGACCATGTTCAGCACCACGCAGTCGGCCCGCAGGCTGGTGTCATTCAGGGCGTCCGCCAACTGCAGGTGGACATTGCCCAGCGCCTCGCGCTCACACAATTGGCGGGCCAGTTCCAGCATCGCCGGGCTGTTGTCCAGCGCCGTAACCTGATGAAAGCGACGCGCCAGCTCCGGCAGAAAACCGCCATCGCCGGGGCCCACTTCAACCGCCGTCGCATCATCACTGAAGCTCAGCTTGTCCAAAAGTGCCAACACGCTTTCGCGGTATTGCGCCAAGCCGGCGATCAGGTCCTGCTGGGCGCGAAACTTCTCGGCTACCCGTGAGAAAAAGTCCTGGCTGGCCGCAGCGCGTTGCCCGTGCACCTGGCTGATGCGCGACTGCACATCAGCTGGCAGGGCCAGGCTGTCAATTTCTTCCAGCAGCGCAGCGTGCAGCCTGCCGCCCAACTGTTCGGTGTGGGGCAGGGCGCGACGGTAAAAAATCGCATTGCCTTCACGGCGGGTCGCCACCAGGTCGGCCTGGGCCAGTACCTTCAAGTGGTGGCTCATGCCGGACTGGCCGATGGCGAAGATCTGCGCCAGTTCCAACACCCCGAACGAATCGTTGGTCAGCGCGCGCAATACATTCAGGCGCAACGGGTCGCCGCCGGCCTTGCACAGGGCTGCCAGCTCGTCGCTGTCGTCGGGGCGAATGGAAGATGCGCTTAAGTTCATAAGGCCAGCAGTCTAGAGACGGTGGGAAAACCCCGCAAGGCCAATATCAAAAAGTTTTGATATTGGTCGATAATCGGCGGTTATAAGCAGCCGCTATAACCCATGGACGAAGCGGGGGGCGGTTTCTCCAGTCAATCCGCAGGAAAAACACCCCCAAGTGACTATCTGTCATTGCCCCGAGGGCCGTGGCTGAGGGAAAATGCCGATCCTTTTTTCCGTTTCTTTTATTCAACCTCCAGGAGATCAGCGATGCCCAGCCGTCGTGAGCGTGCCAACGCCATTCGTGCCCTCAGCATGGATGCCGTGCAAAAAGCCAACAGCGGCCATCCCGGTGCCCCGATGGGCATGGCGGATATCGCCGAGGTACTTTGGCGTGACTACCTGAAACACAACCCGAGCAACCCGTCGTTCGCCGACCGTGACCGGTTCATCCTGTCCAACGGCCACGGCTCGATGCTGATCTACTCGTTGCTGCACCTGACCGGCTACGACGTCACCATCGACGACCTGAAAAACTTCCGCCAGATCCACAGCCGCACCCCGGGCCACCCGGAATACGGCTACACCCCTGGCGTCGAGACCACCACCGGTCCATTGGGCCAGGGCCTGGCCAACGCTGTGGGTTTTGCCCTGGCTGAAAAAGTGTTGGGCGCACAGTTCAACCGTCCAAACCACAACGTTGTCGACCACCACACCTACGTGTTCCTGGGTGATGGCTGCATGATGGAAGGCATTTCCCACGAAGTCGCTTCCCTGGCCGGTACCCTGGGCCTGGGCAAGCTGATTGCCTTCTACGATGACAACGGCATCTCCATCGACGGCGAAGTCGAAGGCTGGTTCACCGACGACACGCCAAAGCGTTTCGAAGCCTACAACTGGCAGGTGATCCGCAACGTCGACGGCCACGATCCTGAAGAGATCAAGACCGCCATCGAGACCGCCCGCAAGAGCGAGCAGCCGACCCTGATCTGCTGCAAGACCACCATCGGCTTCGGTTCGCCGAACAAGCAAGGTAAAGAAGACTGCCACGGCGCCCCACTGGGTGACGCGGAAATCGCCCTGACCCGCGCTGCGCTGAAGTGGAACCACGGGCCGTTCGAAATCCCGTCTGACATCTACGCCGAGTGGGATGCCAAGGAAGCCGGTCTGGCTGTCGAAGCCGAGTGGGACCAGCGTTTTGCTGCCTACTCCGCTGAATTCCCTGAGTTGGCCAACGAACTGGTACGCCGCCTCGCGGGTGACCTGCCTGCCGACTTCTCGGAAAAAGCCTCGGCCTACATCGCCGAAGTGGCTGCCAAGGGCGAAACCATCGCCAGCCGTAAAGCCAGCCAGAACACCCTGAACGCGTTCGGCCCGCTGCTGCCTGAGTTCCTTGGCGGTTCGGCTGACCTGGCCGGTTCCAACCTGACCCTGTGGAAAGGTTGCAAAGGTGTCTCGGCGGAAGACGCCAGCGGCAACTACATGTACTACGGCGTGCGCGAGTTCGGCATGAGCGCCATCATGAACGGCGTCGCCCTGCACGGCGGCCTTGTGCCTTACGGCGCGACTTTCCTGATGTTCATGGAATACGCCCGCAACGCAGTACGCATGGCGTCGCTGATGAAGAAGCGTGTGATCTTCGTCTACACCCACGACTCCATCGGCCTGGGCGAAGACGGCCCGACGCACCAGCCGGTCGAGCAACTGACCAGCCTGCGCACCACGCCGAACCTGGACACCTGGCGCCCGTCGGACGCAGTCGAATCGGCTGTGGCCTGGAAGCACGCGATCGAGCGTAAAGACGGCCCTTCGGCGCTGATCTTCTCCCGTCAGAACCTGCAGCACCAAACCCGCGATGCGGCGCAAATCGAAGGCATCAGCCGTGGTGGCTACGTGCTGAAAGACTGCATCGGCGAGCCGGAGCTGATCCTGATCTCCACCGGCTCCGAAGTGGGCCTGGCGGTTCAGGCGTACGACAAGCTGACGGCCGCCGGTCGCAATGTGCGTGTGGTTTCCATGCCGTGCACCAGCGTCTTCGAAGCCCAGGATGCGGACTACAAGCAATCGGTGTTGCCGTTGCAGGTCAGCGCACGTATCGCCATCGAAGCGGCTCACGCCGACTACTGGTACAAGTACGTGGGCCTGGAAGGCCGCGTGATCGGCATGACCACCTACGGTGAGTCGGCGCCGGCGCCAGCGTTGTTCGAAGAGTTCGGCTTTACCCTGGAAAACATCCTGGGTCAGGCTGAAGAGCTGCTGGAAGACTAAAAGCTCGAACGCGGTGACCCTTTGGTTACCGCATCCACTGTAGGAGCGAGCTTGCTCGCGAAGATCGTCAACGATAACGCAGCGTTTCTGGTTTAACGCGGCGTTCTCGGGTTCTTCGCGAGCAAGCTCGCTCCTACAATGGTTTGTGTCGCCCACAATGCGAGAACCCCATGCCTCAACCGCGTCCCTACAAAGTTGCACTCAACGGCTACGGCCGGATTGGTCGTTGCGTCTTGCGTGCTCTGTTCGAGCGAGGGGCGGCTGCCGGGTTTGAAATTGTTGCGATCAACGATCTGGCTGACATGGCCAGCATCGAATACCTGACACGCTTTGACTCCACCCACGGCCGGTTCCCCGGCGAAGTGCGGGTTGAAGACGACTGTCTGCATATTAATGGCAACTGCGTGAAGGTGTTGCGCAGTGCCACCCCCGAGGGCATCGACTGGGCGGCGCTGGACGTCGACCTTGTGTTGGAATGCTCCGGTGCTTACCACACCCGTGCCGACGGCCAGCGGTTTCTCGACGCCGGCGCGCCGCGGGTCCTGTTCTCCCAGCCGATGGCCAGCGAGGCGGATGTCGACGCCACCATCGTCTATGGCGTGAACCAGGATTGCCTGACCGGCGCCGAACTGCTGGTGTCCAACGCCTCCTGCACCACCAACTGCGGCGTGCCGCTGTTGCGCCTGTTGGACCAGGCGATCGGCCTGGAATACGTGTCGATCACCACCATTCACTCGGCGATGAACGATCAGCCGGTGATCGATGCCTACCACCATGAAGACCTGCGTCGCACGCGTTCGGCGTTTCAGTCAGTGATTCCGGTGTCCACCGGGCTGGCGCGCGGTATCGAGCGACTGTTGCCGGAACTTGCCGGGCGAATCCAGGCCAAAGCCGTACGGGTACCGACGGTGAATGTGTCTTGCCTGGACATCACCATGCAAACCGTCAGCGACACCGACGCCGGCGAGGTCAACCGGATCCTGCGCGACGCCGCCACCAGCGGCCCGCTCAAAGGCCTGTTGGCCTACACCGAGTTGCCCCACGCCAGCTGTGATTTCAACCATGACCCGCATTCGGCCATCGTCGATGCCAGCCAGACCCGCGTTTCCGGCCCACGGCTGGTGAACATCCTGGCGTGGTTCGACAACGAATGGGGTTTTGCCAACCGTATGCTGGACGTTGCAGAACACTATCTGCAAACAGCCTCTCCACAACTTTAGCTCTCAGGAATTGCCACCCATGACCGTGTTGAAGATGACCGACCTCGATCTGCAAGGTAAGCGCGTACTGATCCGCGAAGACCTCAACGTCCCAGTCAAGGACGGTGTTGTCACCAGCGATGCGCGAATCCTGGCCTCGCTGCCGACCATCAAGCTGGCCCTGGAAAAAGGCGCGGCCGTGATGGTCTGCTCCCACCTGGGTCGTCCGACCGAAGGTGAGTTCTCGGCAGAAAACAGCCTCAAGCCTGTGGCCGAGTACCTGAGCAAGGCCCTGGGCCGCGATGTGCCGCTGGTCGCCGACTACCTGAACGGTGTAGACGTGAAGGCCGGCGACATCGTGCTGTTCGAAAACGTGCGCTTCAACAAGGGCGAGAAAAAGAACAGCGACGAACTGGCCCAGCAATACGCTGCCCTGTGCGACGTGTTCGTGATGGACGCCTTTGGTACCGCTCACCGTGCCGAGGGTTCGACCCACGGCGTGGCCAAGTTCGCCAAAGTGGCTGCTGCTGGCCCGTTGCTGGCCGCTGAGCTGGACGCACTGGGCAAGGCCCTCGGCGCTCCGGCACAACCAATGGCCGCCATCGTTGCCGGCTCCAAGGTGTCCACCAAGCTCGACGTGTTGAACAGCCTGAGCCAGATCTGCAACCAGCTGATCGTCGGCGGCGGCATTGCCAACACCTTCCTGGCGGCTGCCGGTCACCCGGTGGGCAAATCGCTGTACGAGCCGGACCTGCTGGACACCGCCCGCGCCATCGCCGCCAAGGTCAGCGTGCCGCTGCCGGTGGACGTAGTCGTGGCCAAGGAATTCGCTGAAAGCGCCGAAGCCACCGTCAAGCTGATTGCTGACGTTGCCGCTGACGACATGATCCTGGATATCGGCCCGCAAACTGCAGCCAACTTCGCTGAACTGCTGAAGTCGTCCAGGACCATCCTGTGGAACGGCCCGGTTGGTGTGTTCGAGTTCGACCAGTTCGGCAACGGCACCAAAGTATTGGCCCACGCCATCGCTGAAAGCTCGGCATTCTCCATTGCCGGCGGTGGCGACACCCTGGCAGCCATCGATAAATATGGCGTTGCTGACCAGATCTCCTACATTTCTACCGGTGGTGGTGCATTCCTCGAATTCGTCGAAGGCAAGGTACTGCCGGCTGTCGAAGTGCTGGAAAGCCGAGCGAAGGGCTGAAGCACTTGCTGAGGAAAAGGAGCATTCCGATGATCAAGTCGTTGGCACTGGTGATTGCAGCGGGCGTTTTGGCCGGCTGCGGCAGCACGCCTGAAGCGGCGCCCGGGTCTGATAAGCCCGGGGCTGCGCCGCGAAAGAGTTGCTACCAGGCTGACTGGCAAGCCGAAACCATGCCGGTGATCAGTAAGCGCATCGGGCCGGACGGGTTGGAGAAATACGACTCTGCGCCCAACGGTCAGGAACAGGGTTGCCCTTGACGGGTCTGATTCACTAACCGACAGCAGCGGTGGCCGCAGGTCGCCGCTTGAGGATTGGCAATGAAAGGCGTTTTCGCCCTGGCAGCACTGGCGTTATTGGCCGGATGCACCAACCTGAACATGTTCGACAAGAAGGCAGAGCCGGTAGACAAGTGGACCACCTGGACGTGTGACAGCCAGGCGCAAGTCAACTGGCGCTTTGCCGACCAGGCCCGCACCCAGGTGGATGTACGCCTCGGTGGCTCAGACCAGGTGTATCGCCTCAAGCAGGAAGTGGCGGCTTCGGGCGTGCTGTACAGCGACGGCCAGTTGGCGTTTCACACAAAGGGTGAGGAAGGCCTGGTTTACTGGGTTGCCACCGACGATTTGATCGGGCGCGGCTGTAAAGCGATGTAGGCGCTGGCTTGCCTACAAGGGGCCATCAGCCGCACCGAAATACTGATTTAACGATTAAGCAAGGCAGGCTTTGAAAGCCTGACCTTCAATAACTTGAATAGCAGCCGCCGCTACGGCAGGCTTGCACGATTAACGACCCTCGACCGGGAGAGAGACTCACAATGGCACTTATCAGCATGCGCCAGATGTTGGACCACGCAGCCGAATTCGGCTATGGCGTTCCAGCCTTCAACGTCAACAACCTTGAGCAGATGCGCGCCATCATGGAAGCCGCTGACAAGACTGACTCTCCAGTGATCGTCCAGGCTTCGGCCGGCGCCCGCAAATACGCCGGTGCTCCGTTCCTGCGTCACCTGATCCTCGCCGCGATCGAAGAATTCCCGCACATCCCGGTGTGCATGCACCAGGACCACGGCACCAGCCCTGACGTGTGCCAGCGCTCCATCCAGCTGGGCTTTAGCTCGGTAATGATGGACGGTTCCCTGGGTGAAGACGGCAAGACCCCGACCGACTACGAATACAACGTACGCGTCACCCAACAAACCGTAGCCATGGCACACGCCTGCGGCGTTTCGGTTGAAGGCGAGCTGGGCTGCCTGGGTTCCCTGGAAACCGGTATGGCCGGTGAAGAAGACGGCATCGGCGCCGAAGGCGTACTGGATCACAGCCAAATGCTGACCGATCCGGAAGAAGCTGCCGACTTCGTCAAGAAAACCCAAGTTGATGCCCTGGCCATCGCCATCGGCACCAGCCACGGCGCCTACAAATTCACCAAGCCACCTACCGGCGACGTGTTGGCCATCGACCGCATCAAGGAAATCCACAAGCGCATCCCGAACACCCACCTGGTGATGCACGGTTCTTCCTCGGTACCGCAAGAGTGGCTGGCGATCATCAACCAGTACGGCGGCGACATCAAAGAAACCTACGGCGTGCCGGTTGAAGAAATCGTCGAAGGCATCAAGTACGGCGTGCGCAAGGTCAACATCGACACCGACCTGCGCCTGGCCTCCACCGGTGCAATGCGTCGCCTGATGGCCACCAACCCGAGCGAATTTGACCCACGTAAATTCTTCGGCGCTACCGTGACGGCCATGCGTGACGTATGTATCGCACGTTATGAAGCCTTCGGTACTGCGGGTAATGCTTCGAAGATCAAGCCGATCTCCCTGGAAGCGATGTACCAGCGTTATTTGAAAGGTGAGTTGAACGCTAAGGTCAACTAAGCCTTACGCGTTAATGAAAAGCCCGCAGCGATGCGGGCTTTTTTGTGGCCGAAATTTGATCAGGCGGCTGCGGGGGTGTCGAAGCCGCGGTATTCGATGACGCGGAATACGTCGCTTACGTCCTGCACCAGGATGCGGGCGGTGTTGGCTACGTGGTTCAGGTCACGCTCCGCAAAATCGGGCAGGCTGGAGCAGGCCATCAGGTTGAGGTGTTCGAGGGCGGCGTTGAGGCGTTCACGCAGGCAGGCGTGCAGGTCCTGCAGCGGAGCTTCGCTGTCGATCAATAGCACGGGGTATTCGGTGGCTGTTTCGGTGCAAGGGGTGAAACGGCGGGGTGGGAGTTGTGGCTTCATGGCAAATCCTTAACTCAAAAGAAAATTGGCCACCGTTTGCTGCGAAACAAATAGGGTGGCAGCTGTACGCGGGTTCGCAGACCGAGGAGTTAAGACCCGGCAGACCCGAAGGTCTCCCACGTACAACCGCCATAAAAAGCCGAGCATTGGCAGGACTGCCTATGTCGTATTTTGACGGGTACGGTATTAACTCTGTAGGGCTGCGAAACCCTGTCGCCGTTCAATGCCGGCGACGGGGCGAACTATAAGCGGCGCTCCGATTCACCGCAACGGCCCTGTAGGACGCAGAACCCCTGTGGGAGCTGGCGGTGCGACGATTCGACTTGCCCGCGATGGCGGTGGGTCAGCCAACTTATTCAGTGGCTGACACACCGCCATCGCGGGCAAGCCCGGCTCCCACAGTTGATTGGTAGTGTTTAACAGGTTCTGTTTATCACCGAATGATCCGCAGGCCCTATAGGACGATACCTACGGCATAGGTGGCGATTTATCTGTCCACAAGTACCTTCGGATTCGAGTTACCCCACACCGTATACAGATCTGCCAGCAACGCCCCGTTGATGTCTTCAACCTCCGCCTGGCTGGTCGCCACCGCGCCCTGCTTGCCGAACAACACCACCTCATCGCCGCTCTTAACGGTCGGCACGTCGGTGACATCTACCATCAGCGTGTTCATCGACACCTTGCCCACCACCGGCACCCGGTGCCCGTTGATCAGCACGATGCCTTTGTTGGTAAACGCCCGGCGATAACCGTCGGAATAACCGACGGTGATGTTCGCCAGTTTCGAATCCCGCGCAAGGGTGTAGGTGCGGTCGTAGCCCACGGTGTTGCCCTTCGGGTAGCTGTTGACCGACGCCACGTGGGATTTGAACTGCATCACGCGCTTGTATTCGGTGAACGACGGCACGGTATCACCGAACAGCAGGCCGCCCGGACGAACCATGTCCAGCCGTGACTCGGGCACTTCCAGGGTGGCGAAGGAGTTGGCGGCGTGCAGGGTGATTTTGCTGCGGTCGAGCTGGGCGACGCTTATCAGCCAGTTGGCTTGTTCGTTAAACGCCTTGAGCCCGGTGCGCACGTCGGCGGCATCTTCAACGGCGAAGTGGGTCATGATCGCCGTCACCTGCAGGTTCGGCACCTTGGTAATGGCTACGGCGTCGCGGCGGCCTTGGGCGGTGGTCATTTCCACGCCGTTGCGGCTCATGCCGCTGGAGTTCAGGCCCAGGTGCACGACCAGCGGGCGGCCGTGGTTTTCGGCGATCAGGCTGGCGCGCACGGCGAAGTCCAGATTGCCCACCAGCTCTTCGACGTTATACGGCAACGCAGCTTCCAGCTCGCTCAGGGCGGCGGTGCGTACGCGGATCAGTTGGCCTTTGAAGCCGCTTTCACGGACCACGCGGGCTTCTTCGTTGCTGGCGATGCCGACGCAGGGTACGCCCAATTTGATCACCGAAGGCATCAGTAAACCGATGCCGTGACCGTAGGCATCCGCCTTGAGCACGGCGCAGATTTTCGACTTGTCAGCGAGGCTGGCTTGCAGGGTGCGGATGTTGTTTTCGAAGGCGACTTTGTTGATTTCGACCCAGGCGTTGCTGTCCTGGATATTGACCTGGGCCACCCCGTCGGCCATCGAGAGGGGCGGGGCGGCGAAGGCCGGGTTTTGCAGCAGAGCCATGCCCATAGAGAGGGCGAGCAGGGTGCGGGAAAAGGGCATTGGGCAGTCTCCATGACTTTCTTATAGGGGGTAGTGCGCGTGCGCGGCGCCATACTCGGATTGTCCTACAAGAAAGTCGAGACCCTGGGTCGCGGTTCTGTCCTAAAGCGTCGTGGGACCGGTCGCTGAAGCGAATCAGCTTCAGTCGTGATCAATATCCAGCTTGGCAAACGTCACCCGGGCGCCTTCCTTGCTGTTGCCGCTGTTGTCCTGCACGTAGGCACCGGCCTTGAAGTACAGCGGCTGTTTGCCCCACGCAGCACCGATGCGTTCGTTCCATTGCCCGTTGGCCGCGTCGACGCTCAGCAGGCCAGCCTTGTTCAGATGGATGACGTAGGTGAAGTCGCGGTCCAGCGGTACGTTCTCGGCAACGATGATCACCCGGCCTTCTGACTCGTCGGGGCGCATGCGCACCTTGGCGACGATGTTGCCGGTCTGGGTTTTTTCCTTGTATTGGTACTCGACCTTGATCAGTGGCTTCTGGCTTTCGTAGGCGTGGATTTGACCGATCACCACCTTGCCGGACGACGGCACCTTGTTGACCGCCAACGTGGCACGCAGGTAGTTGTCAGCGTCGCTGTACAGCCAGTTGCGCAGGCGGCCGTCGGAGTAGGTTTCACGCAGTTCGCTGCGGGGGTAAACCGCGTTTTCGGTACGCGTGCCGGTGACCGGGGTCCAGAATTGCACGCTGCTGCCTTCGGCCTGGAAGTATTGGTCCTTGAACCCGCTGAGCAGTTTCGGGGTGTCGATGGTCGAGGGCGGGGAGCCGACGGGGATGCTCAGGTTCCAGGTGGACAGATCAATCATTGAATACGCCTTTAACGGGGAGAGAAGGCCTTGGCTCGGGAGCCGGCACTTTCTTTATAGGTGGCTCGAAATGGATTGTTAATGATTTTGTGGCGGATTGTTGGCGCCAATCAAATGTCAAAAAGCCATGTTTCCCGTAAACCGCGGGCTGTAGACACTGACCGTTAGTCGGTTGTGTGGAGTTTGGCGCAATGATGGCACCGTCGTGGCTTCTGCTTTATGGGATCCAAGGCTAGAGTGAGCCCTTATTGTTTATCCGGTTTTGTCGCAAAAATGACCGGAATGACGCCGACGAAAGAGAAGCAGCAATGGAATGCGCTCCAATCAAGCCCCGCGATGGTTGTTCAGTGCTTCTGGTGGTCGATGACTATCCCGAAAACCTGATCAGCATGCGTGCGCTATTGCAGCGTGAAGACTGGCATGTGGTGACGGCGGCATCCGGGGTTGAAGCCTTGGAATTGCTGCTCGAGCATGACGTCGACCTGGTGCTGCTGGATGTGATGATGCCCGGCATGGACGGGTTCGAGGTGGCTCGGCTGATGCGGGGCAGCCAGCGCACGCAACTGACCCCGATCATCTTTCTCAGCGCCCACGCCCAGTCGCCGGCGGCGATGCTGGAAGGGTATGCCAGCGGCGCGATCGACTACCTGCTGAAACCCTTCGACCCGAATATCCTCAAGCCCAAGGTCCAAGCCCTACTGGAGCACCAGCGTAACCGCCGTGCCTTGCAGCGGCTGAGCCACGACCTGGAATCCGCCCGTGCCTTCAATGCCTCAGTGCTGGACAATGCCGCCGAAGGCATCCTGGTGGTGGGCGAGGAGGGTGTGATCAGCTACGCCAACCCGGCGATTTCGCGGCTGCTGAATGCGCCGGTTGCCGAGTTGCAGGGCGCCGAGTTCCTCGACTTTTTGCAAAAACCCCACGTGCCTGCCTGGTCTGACTCGGCGTTGTACGAAGGCTACAAACGCGGCGAAACCTGGCGCCTGCACGACGCGATTTTGCGCACCGCGCCCGGCCAGCAGTTGCCGGTGGCGATGTCGTGTGCGCCGCTGCCGGCCGAGCAGAAAGCCATGGTGGTGACGGTGCTGGACATGTCCGAGGTGCGCCATCTGCATCAGCAACTGGAGTTCCAGGCGGTGACCGACCCGCTGACGGGCTTGCTCAATCGGCGCGGGTTTCACCAGTCCGTGGAGAATGTGCTCCTGCGCAGTGAGCGTAACGAACAGTCGCTGGTGCTGCTGTACCTGGACCTCGACGGGTTCAAGCGGGTCAATGATTCCCTGGGCCACGACGCCGGTGACCGGGTGCTGCGCTGGGTCTCGGAGCAGTTGAAAGCGTGCCTGCGCTCCTATGACATTCTTGGGCGCATGGGCGGGGATGAATTCACCGCGCTGCTGGAGCTGGAATTCCCGGAGCAGGCGGCCAAGATTGCGGAAAAACTGATCGAACGGGTGTCGATCTGTCAGCAGGTCGACGGTTTGGATGTGATGCTCGGGGTCAGTATCGGTATTGCCACGTTCCCGGACTGCGGCTCGGACCTCAACGGCCTGCTGCGCGCGGCGGACGTCGCGATGTACGAAGCCAAGCGCGCCGGACGCCAGCAATATCGCTATTACGATCAGGAAATGAACGGCCGTGCCCGCTCACGCTTGATGCTTGAAGACAGTGTGCGCAGCGCCATCGACAGCAAGGATTTCACCTTGGTTTATCAGCCGCAGGTGTCGTTGCACGACGGCCAGCTGCGGGGCGTCGAGGCGTTGTTGCGCTGGCAGCATCCGAGCGTTGGCGATGTGCCGCCGGGGCTGTTTTTGCCGTTGCTGGAAGAGGCGCGGCTGATCAGCCAATTGAGCACCTGGATCTACCAGCAGGTGGCCGCCCAGCGGCAGGCGTGGAAGTCGGTGTTCGGCGACGAGTTGGTGCTGAGCGTGAGTTTGAGCAGCAGCCAGTTCAATATGCCGAACCTCGCCAGCCAGCTGCAGCAGGTGCTGGATCGACATGGGCTGCAGGGCCGGCAGCTTGAGGTGGAGATCAGCGAAGAAAGCCTGATGCACAATCTGGATGAGTCCACCAAGCAGCTCAAGCTGTTGCGCCAGGCCGGTGTGCGGATTGCGCTGGATGATTTTGGCGCCGGGAACTGTTCCCTGGCGCACCTGCGGGACCTGGAATTCGACACCCTCAAGCTCGACCCGAAGCTGGTCGCTCGCCTGCCGGGCTCATCCCGGGACGCGGCGATGGCGCGGAGCATTATCGAACTGTGCCGGCACTTCGATCTGCTGGTGATTGCCGAGGGCGTCGAGACCCAGGAGCAAGTCGATTGGCTCAAGGCCAGCGGTTGCCAGTTCATCCAGGGGCCGCAGGTGGCGGCCCCGTTGATCGCGGATGAAGTCGCCAACTGGCACCTGCGCGCAGCGTCCCGCTGAATTCGCTACACTGGCGGCCATTCAAATACCCGTTGTTGACCTCATGACTGCGCTGAAATACCTCCAGGCCTACCCCCCAGCATTGCAGGAGCAAGTGCATCAGTTGATTGCCAAGGACCAACTCGGCGACTACCTGACCCAGCGCTACCCCGAGCGGCACGGGGTGCAGAGCGACAAAGCGCTGTACAACTACGCCCAGGCCTTGAAGCAGGAACACCTGCGCAACGCCCCGGCCATCGACAAAGTGCTGTTCGATAACCGCCTGGACCTGACCCACCGCGCCCTCGGCCTGCACACCACCATCTCCCGGGTGCAGGGCGGCAACCTCAAGTCGAAGAAAGAAATCCGCATCGCCTCGCTGTTCAAGGAAGCCGCGCCGGAGTTTCTGCGCATGATCGTGGTACACGAACTGGCGCACTTCAAGGAATCGGACCACAACAAGGCGTTCTACAAACTCTGTGAATACATGCTGCCGGGCTACCATCAGGTGGAATTCGACCTGCGGGTATACCTGACCTGGCGGGACATGCAGGGCAAGCCCTAACCTTCAAAGGCGATCGAGCATGGATGTGAGCAAGACTAAAAGCAGCTTCTACCGGCGCCTGTATGTGGCGTATCTGATCGACAGCCAGCTGGCCAGCAGCGTCCCGGCCCTGACCGAAGTCACGGGCATGCCCCGGCGCACTGCCCAGGACACGATTGCGGCGTTGGCGGATTTGGACATTGTGTGTGAGTTTGAGCAGGAAGACGGCGCCCGCAACCATGCCGGGCGCTATCGGATTCGTGATTGGGGCGCGATTGATCGGCGATGGATCGAGGCGAACCTGGCGAGCATTAAACAGGTGTTGGGGTACCCCTGAGCCTGCGGCGAGGAGGCTTTTCCTGTGGCGAGGGGGCTTGTCCCCCGTTGGGCTGCGAAGCGGCCCCAAAAAAAGCGGGAGCGCTACGCACTCCAACGGGGGACAAGCCCCCTCGCCACAAAAGCCCAGTGCCTAGGGACGACGCATTCCTATATGTGGAATGTCATCCTCCAGGTATTCCTCACCCGCCACCACAAACCCGTACCGCCCGTAATACCCCTGCAAATGCGCCTGGGCCGACAGATAGATCGGCACATCGGGCCACTGTTTCTCCGCCTGCCTGAGCGCCTCATCCATCATCTCGTGCCCCAGCCCGGTGCCCCGCGCACTCGGTGCGACGATCACCCGGCCGATCACCACATCGCCGCCCTGGGATTCAGGATCAAGCAGGCGCAGGTAGGCCTGCAATTGACCGCCGCTCCAGGCCATCAGGTGATGGGTGTCGCCGTCCAGGTCCTGGCCATCAATGTCCTGGTAGACGCATTTCTGCTCGACAACGAAGACCTCCGAACGCAGGCGCAAAATGGCGTACAGCTGCTCCTTGCCCAAGTCACTGTGGTGTTTGCAGACCCATTCGACTGTCATGGTGTTCTCTCGGCTAATTGTCTGGTCAGGATAGTAAGCGCGTGGGAGGCGAGTGTCTAAATTGCGGCTTTTTTGTGAGTGAGATCAATTTGCCATCATTCTGTGGATGCGCTGCTGCTGTCTTTGTGTAATCTGCAGTACAGGCTCATTGATGAGCTACTGTTAAACCCTCAGGTTCAACCCTGAGGTCAGGCCATAGAACGCCCGCCAAGGACTTGAGCATGCCGCGATTTTCTCGTGCCGTTGCTTTGATCGGTTTGTTGTTGCTGGCCCAGACGGCGGCGGCAGAACGCTTGCGCCTGGTGGCGGATGCCTGGCCGCCGTTTACCGATGCCACCCTGATCAATGGTGGGTTGGCCACCGACATCGTCACCACCGCCCTGGCCCGCGCCGGCTATGCCAGTGACTTTGAACAGGTGCCCTGGGCCCGAGCGCTGATGGGCGTGGGCGATGGGCGTTACGACGTGCTGGTCAATGCCTGGTACGACGATGCGCGTACTCAGTTGGGGCAGTTTTCCGGTGAGTACTTGCTCAATCGGGTGCTGTTTCTAAAGCGTCGTGACGACGCCATTGAGTACCGGAACCTGCAACAACTCCACGACTACCCCATCGCAGTGGTGCGCGGGTATGCCTATTCCGCGGCGTTCGACGCTGATCCGCAATTGCAGAAAGTCCCTGTGCATAACTTCGCCATGGCCGTACGCATGCTGGCGGCGCAGCGGGTTCGGCTGACGGTGGAAGATGAGTTCGTCGCCCGCTACTACCTGGCGAGGGAGTCCGCCACCGTGCGTAATGCGGTGGAGTTTTTGCCGATGCCGCTGAGCGAGAACAGCCTGCACATTTTGGTCAGCCTGAAGAATCCCCAGCATGAGCAGATTGTCGCCGGGTTTGATCGGGAGATCGCCAAGATGAAAGCGGATGGTAGCTATGCGCGGTTGATGAAGCAGCATGGGATGTAGTGAGGCTAATGGCCTCTTCGCGAGCAAGCCCGCTCCCACATTTTGATTTGTGAACGCATTCAAGTGTGGGAGCTGGCTTGCCTGCGATGGCGATTCAGGCTTCGCTGGTGTCTTTGATCAGGTGAGCAGCCAAAGTGCGCAACGGCCCCAGCTGCCGGCAGATCAACGCCAGTTGCGTCTGCACCAGCCGCTGTCCTTCATCAATCTCATCCGGCATCTGCTCCAGGTCCACCGCCAAGGCTTCTTCCGCATCACTCTGAATCGCGATCGGCTGCTTGTTGGCCAGTCCCGTGGCGATCTCGTCGATACTCGCCGCCAGCGTCTTCCCGGCGCCTTCGATCAAGTGTTCGCGCACCTCCGCCGGCAATTGGGTTTCCCGGTGCGCACCCAGCCCTGACAGGTAGCTGAGCAACGTGTGGGACAGCACCAGGAACCTGAACCCCACATCCGCTTCCTTACGGAAATGCCCCGGCTCCATCAGCATATTCGCCAGGGTGGTGGACAGCGCGGCGTCGGCGTTGTGGGCATTGCGCCGGGCCAGGCGGTAAGCCAGGTCGTCGCTTTTGCCCGCGGCGTACTGCTGCATGATCTGGCGCAGGTAGATGCTGTTGCAGGTCAGGGTGTTGGCCAGCACTTTGTTCAGGCGTCGGCCCTGCCAGTCCGGCAGGAACAGGAACACCGCCAGCCCGGCGATCAGGCTGCCGAGCAAGGTATCGAACAAGCGTGGCAGGAACAGCCCGTAGCCGTCGCCCACCTGGTTGAAGCAGAACAGCACCATCAGCGTGATCGCGGCGGTCGCCAGGGTGTAGCGCGTGGTGCGGTTGATAAAGAACACCAGGCCGGCGGCAATGGCGAACATCGACTGGATCAGCGGGTTGGGGAACAGGTCGAACAGCGCCCAGGCGATGGTCAGGCCGATAGCCGTGCCGATGATCCGCTGGCCGAGCTTGCGCCGGGTGGCGCCGTAATTCGGCTGGCACACGAACAGCGTGGTGAGGATGATCCAGTAGCCTTGGGACGGGTGAATCAAATGCACCATCCAATAGCCGATGCTCAGTGCCAGCGGCAGGCGCAGGGCGTGGCGGAACAGCAACGAAGTCGGCGTCAGTTGCGTGCGCAGGCGGGTCCACATCTCCTTGAGGTTGCGCGGTGCACGGTCCAGCAGGCTGCTGTCGGTGGCGTCTGCCAGGCTGTCGGGGTTGGCGGCGTCGCCCAGCAGGCGGTCCAGGGTCGACAGGTTGGCGGCCAGGGCACGCAGGGAGCGCAGCAGGCCGCGCCAGGCCGGGTTGCTCTGGATGCGCAGGTGTTCCAGGGAGGCATTCAGGTCGCCCAGGGCTTCGGCAAAGCTGTCGTCATAGACGAAAGGCTGGCGCAGCTGGATCGATTCGGCGAGGGTCTGGCAGGCTTTGCCTTGCTGGCGCAGCAGGCGCTGGCAGCGGAACAGCACGTCGCTGTGGAAGAAGGCCTCGGCAAGTGCGTTGTAAGGGTAGTGCGAGGAGCTGGCGCGTTCGTGGATGTCCTGGGCCAGGAAGTACAGCTTGAGGTAGCGGCTGACCTTGGAGCCCGGGCGGCCATTGCCGACCCGGTGCAGGATGATCTCTTTGGCAGCATTCAGTGCCGCCACCACCCGGCCGTTTTGCTGCGCCAGTTCCAGGCGTCGTGCTTCCACATCCAGCTGGCGGATCGGTTCGAACAGCGACGACTTGAGCTTGAGGTAGCGTCCCAACTCACGAAACAACCGCGCCAGGCTCTGCTGCACTGGCTGGTTGGAAAACAGCACCTGCCACAGCACCGACAGCGCGCCATACCACGCGGCACCGGCCACCAACAACAAGGGTTCATGCCAGAAATCGGTGACCGCACCACCGCGCTGGTCCACGCCGATCATGGTGTAGACCGACAGAATCAGGGTGGCCGAAGCGATCGCCCCATAACGCTCGCCCAGCGCACCGAGCATGGTCAGGCCGAAGCTGGAGAGCGCCAGGAAGATCGCGAAGATCCAGGGGTAGGGGAAGAGCAGTTCGACGGACAGTGCCGCGGTGCTGAAGCACACCAGTGTCACGGCCAGGGCGTTGAGCCGGCCTTGCCAGTTGTCATCGGTCTCGGCCAGGGCGCTGGCGATAATCCCCAGGAACAACGGGATCAGCAGCGCCATTTCATTCTGGTACCAGCACAGCGCCATGCTGCCGGTCAGGGCGATGAATACCCGTACGCTGTAACTGAATTTATCCAGTGCCCAAAGGCGCCGCATGGACTGCTTGAAGGAGGTCGATGACATGAAGTCTGGGGTCTTCCGGGACGATGCCGCTAAATTGAGCTATCAAGGACGCCACGGCAAGTGTGGCGATCACATCCAACAGCAAAATTTATTCCGGTCATTACTTCCAAGCACACCACGAACCAAATGTGGGAGCGGGCTTGCTCGCGAAGGCGGTGTATCAGTCACTGATGTATTAGCTGACACTCCGCCTTCGCGAGCAAGCCCGCTCCCACATTTTTTACCGCGTTCCGTCAGGCAAATTGGGCAGCAGCATACCCGGAAGCCCACGCCCACTGAAAGTTGAACCCGCCCAGGTGACCGGTCACATCCAACACTTCGCCGATAAAGTACAAACCGGGGCTTTTCAGGGATTCCATGGTCTTGGACGAAACCTCCCGCGTGTCCACGCCACCCAGTGTGACCTCGGCGGTGCGATAGCCTTCGGTGCCCGCCGGCACCAATTGCCAGCTCCCCAGTTTGCTGGCGATGTCGGCAATCTCGGCGTGGGTGTACTGCTTCATCGGCTTGGAAACGAACCAGGTTTCAGCCAGCAGGTTGGCCATCTTCTTGGTGAAGATCTCACCCAGCAGGGTTTTCAGCTCGCTGTTCGGGCGCTCCACCTGTTGCTCTTGCAGCCAGGTGTGGGCGTCGTGATCGGGCAGCAGGTTGATTTCCACGGTGTCGCCAGATTCCCAGTACGAGGAAATCTGCAGGATCGCCGGCCCGCTCAGGCCACGGTGGGTAAACAGGATGTTCTCGCGAAAGCTCTGGTCGTTGCAGCTCACCAGGCAATCCACGGAAGTACCGGACAGCTCGCCGCACAACTCCTTGAGCTGATCGGTGATGGTGAACGGCACCAGCCCGGCCCGGGTCGGCAGCAGCTCATGGCCGAACTGCTTGGCCACTTGGTAGCCAAAACCGGTGGCCCCCAGGGTCGGGATCGACAGCCCGCCGGTGGCGATCACCAGTGACTCGCAGCGCAACTCACCCAGGGTGGTTTGCAACTGATAACCGGCTTCCAGCTTGGCGATCTCCTGCACCGATGTATCCAAGTGCATGCTTACGCCGACCTGGATGCACTCATCCAGCAGCATCCCGAGGATGTCGCTGGACTTGTTGTCGCAGAACAGCTGGCCGAGTTTCTTCTCGTGGTACGGCACGCCGTGCTTGGCCACCAGCCCGATGAAATCCCACTGGGTGTAGCGGGCAAGGGCAGACTTGCAGAAGTGCGCGTTGTGGGAGAGGAAGTTGGCCGGCTCGGTGTACATATTGGTGAAGTTGCAGCGGCCACCGCCGGACATCAGGATCTTTTTGCCGGCCTTGTTCGCGTGGTCGATCAACATCACCTTGCGCCCACGCCCGGCGGCGGTCAGCGCACACATCAAGCCTGCGGCGCCGGCGCCAATGATCACAACTTCGGTCGAGCGCACAGCCATGTCCTCATACAAATTCTGAATTGGAATACAGTCAAATGTGGGAGCGGGCTTGCTCGCGAATGCGGAGTGTCAGTCACCGAATCTGTCGACTGATACACCGCATTCGCGAGCAAGCCCGCTCCCACATTTTTGATCTCGGTATAGCTTGAGATCTTTACAGGATACGCACGCGCAACGAACGGCCTTTGATCTTGCCGTCATTCAAGCGCTGCAGCGCCTGCTTGGCGATCCCGCGTTCCACAGCCACGAAGGCCTGGAAATCAAAGATCGCGATCTTGCCAACCTGGGCCCCCGGAATCCCGGCGTCACCGGTCAGTGCGCCAAGGATGTCGCCCGGGCGAACCTTGTCTTTACGGCCAGCGGCAATGCACAGGGTGCTCATCACCGGCAGCAACGGGCCGCCGCTCTGAGGCTTGAGGTTGTCCAGTTGGTCCCAGTTCAGCGGCGACTTCTGCAGTTGCTCGATGGCCTGGGCGCGATGGGCTTCAGACGGTGCGACCAGGCTGATAGCAATGCCAGTCTCGCCCGCACGGCCGGTACGGCCCACACGGTGGATGTGGATTTCCGAGTCGCGGGCCAGTTCGACGTTGATCACCATGTCCAGTGCATCAATGTCCAAGCCGCGGGCGGCAACGTCGGTGGCAACCAGTACCGACGTACTGCGGTTGGCGAACATCGCCAGCACCTGGTCGCGGTCGCGCTGTTCCAGGTCGCCGTGCAGGCCGACGGCGGAAATGCCCTTGGAGGTCAGATGGTCCACGGTTTCCTGCACTTGCTGCTTGGTAAAGCAGAAGGCTACGCAAGAAGCCGGACGGAAATGCGCCAGGACCTTGGTCACCGCGTCCATGCGCTCTTCCGGGGAAATCTCGTAGAAGCGCTGTTCGATCTGATCGTCCGAGTGGAACGCTTCGGCCTTGACCTGCTGCGGCGCGCGCATGAATTTCGAGGCCAGCTGCTTGATGCTCACCGGGTAGGTGGCCGAGAACAGCAGGGTCTGGCGGCGGGCCGGGGTCTTGCTGATGATGTCTTCGATGGCGTCGTAGAAGCCCATGTCGAGCATGCGGTCGGCTTCATCGAGGATCAGCGTGTTCAAACCGTCGAGTACCAGCGAACCCTTGCGCAGGTGCTGCTGGATGCGGCCCGGGGTGCCGACGATGACGTGGGCGCCGTGTTCCAGGGAAGCGATCTGTGGGCCGAGGGACACGCCGCCGCACAGGGTCAGCACCTTGATGTTGTCTTCGGCGCGGGCCAGGCGACGGATTTCCTTGGCAACCTGGTCAGCGAGTTCGCGGGTCGGGCACATGACGAGCGCCTGGCAGCCGAAGTAGCGCGGGTTGATCGGGTTCAGCAGGCCGATGCCAAAGGCCGCGGTTTTGCCGCTGCCGGTCTTGGCCTGGGCGATCAGGTCCAGCCCTTTGAGGATCACCGGCAAGCTTTGCGCCTGGATCTGCGTCATCTCGACATAACCCAGAGAGTCGAGGTTAGCCAGCATGGCGGCGGAGAGCGGCAAAGTATTAAAAGCGGTGGCGATGGTAGTCACGGGACTGGCTCTGCAAAACAAAATGTCGCGCAGTGTACCAGCCTCGGGGGATTTTCCCTGCAAGTTCTAGACGAGAAGCCTGTTAATGCTCAATGTCGTGCTCGCGGCTGACCATCCGTTTGCCGTCTTTTGGCGACAATTGCAGGAAGATCGCCGCCGCCAGCATCGCCATGATGCCCACGGTGACGAAGGTCAATTGGAACGCGCCGAGCACGGTATCGACCCCGTCGTTGCCCACTTCAGCGGTAAAACCGCCCAGCAACGCACCGGCGCAGGCCACCCCCAGGCTCAGGGACAATTGCGCGACCACCGACAGCAAACTGTTGCCGCTGCTGGCCTGGGCATCGTCGAGGTCGATCAGGGTCACGGTGTTCATCGCGGTAAATTGCAGCGAGTTGATCGCCCCGAGGATCGCCAGCATGCCCAGCAGCAAGGGGTAGGGCGTGTGTTCGCTGACCAGGCCCATGCTCGCCAGCATGATCCCCAGCGCCAGGGTATTGCCGGTGAGCACCACGCGATAGCCCAGGCGCTCGATCAGCGGCCGGGCAATGGACTTGGCAAACATCGCCGCTGCCGCCAGGGGCAGCATGCTCATCCCCGCTTCGGACGGCGAATAACCCAGCGCCACCTGCAACAGCAGCGGCACCAGGAACGGCAACGCGCCGCTGCCCAGGCGGGCGAACAGGTTGCCGAGGATGCCCACGGCAAAGGTCCGGGTCTTGAACAGCACCGGCGAGAACAGCGGGTTGTCGATATGCCCGGCCCGCAGCCAATACGCCGCCAGGCACGCCAGGCCACCGAACAGCAGCAACATCACCCGCAGGTGCGGCAGGTGCAATTCACCGAGGCCTTCCATGGCGATGGTGATCAGCACCATCGCCGCGCCGAACAGCAGGAAACCCACGCCGTCGAAACGGGTGCGTTCGCTGCCGCGCAGGTCGGGGATGAATTTCCAGACGGCGTAGCAGCCGATGATGCCCACCGGCAGGTTGATCAGGAAGATCCAGTGCCAGGTCAGGTATTGCACCATCCAGCCGCCCATGGTCGGGCCGAGCAGCGGGCCCAGCAGCCCGGGAATGGTGATGAAGCCCATGATCCGCACCAGCTCCGAACGCGGGTAGGCACGCAGCACCACCAGCCGGCCCACCGGCAACATCAAGGCACCGCCCAGGCCCTGGATGACCCGGGCGCCCACCAGCATGGTCAGCGTGCTGGAGAGCGCGCAGAGCAACGAGCCAATGCTGAACAGCATGATCGCGCCGAAGAAAATCTTCTTGGTGCCGAAGCGGTCGGCGACCCAGCCGGAGGCCGGGATCAGCAACGCAACGGTCAGCATGTAGGCGATCACCACGCCTTGCATGCGCAAGGGGTTCTCCGCCAGGTCTCGGGCCATGGCCGGCAATGCGGTGTTGAGAATCGTCCCATCCAGCGATTGCATGAAGAAGGCAATCGCTACCACCCAGGGTAGCCAGCGGGCGGTCTTGGCGTCGAGAGGGGCGCGATTCGGCATGAGTTACCTTTTTTGTTAGCAGCCTATGTGTCGGCGATTATGCGCCATCGGCAGCTCCTTTTCCCACAGGCCCTTCGTCTATATCTGACAACGCCACGTCTTTGCCCACCAGGAAATCAATCAGCGCGCGGTGCACGGCCAGGGCCGCTTCGCGGGATTCCAGGTCGAGCAAATGGCCGGTGTGCTCGGCCGTGGCAAAGCTGCTGCGGCCTACGTATTTTTTGAACAGTTGGGCTTCATCTGCCGGGGTGTACTCGTCCAGCACGCCGTTGAGGAAATGCACCGGGGTTTCGATCCGGGTCAATTGCGGCAGGTAGTTGCCGTCACCCAGCGCCAGCACCTGATGGATATGGAACCGCGCCTGGCGATACTCGGTGGTGGCCATGTTCGACAGATGACGGTGGTTGTTGCGCTTGAGCCGGGGTGACAGGTATTTGCCCACGGTTTCATTCAGCAGATGGCCGACGGCGGATTTGTCATCGGCCTCGATCAGTACGCGCACCCGTTCCACGTACTCGAGCATCGCCTGATTGAGGTTGGGCGCCAGTGCCATCACCACCGAGCTTTCAATGGAGGGCGGGTTATGGGCCAGGGTCAGCAGCGTGGAAATCCCGCCCCATGAGGCGGACACCAGATGATTGACCTGAAAGCGCTCCACCAGTGCCCGCAGGATCTGCACTTCATCGTCCTTGGTCACAAGGTCGAGTTCGGTGTTGTGGGGGCGCGAATAGCCGGAGAACGGCAAGTCGAACATCAGCACATTGAAGTGCTCCGACAGGCACTTGCTGGTGCGGGCAAACGAACGGGTGGTGGACAGCGCGCCATTGACCAACAGCACGGTTTTCTTCTCTGGGTTGTTACCAAGCTGCTCTACGTGAACGTTGTAGTGCTTGAACAGGTTTTCAATGACAAAACTTCCATGGTTCATGTCAACGCTCCAGCTTGCCCTATCCCGGGCAAGGTCGTGCATCACTTGAATGTAGGAGCGAGCTTGCTCGCGAAGATCGTCAACGATGACGCGGTTTGCCTGCCTTGACGCGGTGCTCTCGGGTTTTTCGCGAGCAAGCTCGCTCCTACGGTGGCTTTGGGTGGCTGAGTGCCACTAACCGTTATAACGAGAATTCCGGCAGGGAACAACAGACCGGATGGCCGGTATAGAGAGGCGGAAGGTTCGCCGGGAGGGAGGATAATCCCCCGTAGGAATTGTCATTCAAAACGGGGGAGGAGTTTTACAGGGTCAGTGTCAGGCGTTTTACCAATGCGCCCGGTAATAGATTGGATGAGGTATTGCGCTGGCTATACGTACTCGCCGAAAGCAGCAATTCCCGATCAGCGGTCAATGCCTCCAACTGCGAACCCAGCAGGCTGTACACGCTGTCATCAAAACGCATGGTGCTGACCGGCGCCTTGATCTCGCCGTCCTCGACCCAGAACGTGGCGAAGCGGGTCATGCCGGTCAGGCGCGCGGCGGGCTGGTCGGAGTAGTTCAGGTACCACAGGTTGCTGATGTACAAACCGGTGCCCAATTGCTTGAGGATATCGGCCTGGGCCAGGCTGCCGGCGGCCATCTGCAAGGCGCTGGGCGATTCATCGCTGCTGGCGCCGTTGGTGCTCAAGCCGTATTCGGCCGCGCTGCGGGAGTTCACCAGTTGGCCTTCGGCCTTGCCGGCATTGATCAGCTTCACGTCGCTGCGTGGATAGCCGTCGCGGGAAAACGCCGAGCTCAGGGAACCACTGACCTGTTCGTCTATGGCCACCAACGGGCTCAAGGCCTGGTCGCCGTTGTACAAGCGTTGCAACGAGCTGCCTTTACTGGCGATGGACTGGGCGGAAAAACCGCCCCAGGTCAGCATGCTGATGATCTCTTCCATGGCCGCCGGCGCCAGGTAGGCGCGGTACTGCCCGGGCGCCAGCGGGTGCAGCGGGCGGCCTAGGAATTCCAGTTGCTCGCGGGCCTGCTGGAAACGCTGGGCGAAGGCCGCACGGTCCCAATCGTTGCCGGCGTAGCTGGCTTTTACCGCTTCGCCGTTGGCGTGGAACAGGCTGAAGTCGAAGTTGAAACTGTTGGCCTGGTGCCAGCCAAAGGCGCCTGATGAACTGGCGAAGCCACGACTGATCGGGCCAGCGGCGTAGAAGCCGACCATGTCCACACCTTCAGCGGCCACACTGATTTCTTCAAGCACCTGGGCCAGATCCGGCAGCGGCCGGGCCTGCTGGTCCTTGTTTTGCCAGGCGTTGTGATTGAGCAGCAGGTACGGATACTGCGGCAACAACGGCAAGGTCTCGCGCAGCTGTTGCAGGCCGTTGGCCAGGCGCTGGCGATCCAGCTCAGGCTCGCCCGCCAGGGTGATGCCGAGATCGGCGTGGCGCCCGTCGTTGATCAGCTTCAGGTTCAGGCTGGCTTGTTGCACCTGGCCGGCCTGGCGCACTTTGCCGTGGTTGAAACGCACAAACTCTGACGACTCGTCGGCGTAGCCGAGGTGGAATTGTTCGTTGTCGGTGATGGCCTGCTTGAGCCAGTCCACCAGGGCTTTGAAATTGTTCATCAGGCGTCTCCCCCGAATACGTCCACGTTGCTGAACACGCAGGCCGGCGACGCATGGCCGACGCGGATCACCTGGTTCGGTTCGCCCTTGCCGCAATTTGGCGTGCCCAGGACCCTGGAGGTGCTGGCGTCGCCGACAGCGCTGAGGTTGCGCCAGAACTGCGCGGAAATCGCCCGGTAGTTGGGGTTTTTCACCACGCCTTTGAGCTCGCCGTTTTCAATCAACTGGCCCCATTCGCAACCGAACTGAAACTTGTTGCGCGCGTCGTCAATCGACCAGGAACGGTTGGTGGACATCAGGATGCCGTTCTCGATACCGCCAATCAGCTGCGCCATGCTCTGGTCGCCGGCCTCGATATTCAGGTTGGCCATGCGGTCGATGGGCGCGCGATTCCAACTGCAGGCACGGCTGTTGGCCACGCCTTGCATGCCGGAGCGGTATTGCGACAGCGCACCGCCCAACGGTTTGAGCAGCAGGCCTTCGCGGATCAGGAATTGTTTGCTGGCCCTCGTGCCGTCGTCGTCATGCCCGTAGCTGGCGAGCTGCTCGGGAATGTCCGGGTCGAAGGTTACGTTCAGCAGCTTGGAGCCGTATTGCAGGTGGCCGAAGTCGCTGGCCTTGACGAAGCTGGTGCCGGCGTAATTGCGCTCGTCGCCGAGGATGCGGTCGAGTTCCAGCGGGTGGCCGATGGATTCGTGGATCTGCAGGATCATCTGGTCGGGCAGGAGCAGCAGGTCGCGTTGGCCGTTGGGCGTATTGGGCGCCAACAACAATTGTAGGGCGCCGTCTGCGACTTTCGGGGCTGCGCCTACCAGGCCGAAGCGGCTGATCACGTCAAAGCCGCCTTGCTGGCCGAAGTTAGTGCCGCCCAGAGTGCGGGTCTGGCTGTCATTGCCATCGTAGGCCGTGACGCTGACGCCGGGGAACACAAACCGCTGGGCCTGGCGCAGTTCGGCGCCGGCGCTGTTGAGGTAGATCTGTTCGACGTGGGTGGTGCCCAGGCTGACTTCCCAATTCACCAGGCGTTCGTCCTTGGGCACGGCGGCCGATTCGGCGCCGAGCAGCTGGTAGCAGTCGCTCAGGGACGGGAAGGGCTGGTCGAGGTTCGGCGACAGGTAGTCGCCGATGTCGCTGGACACCGGCTGGTCGCGCAGGTCGAGCAGGGCGTGAGGCTTGATGAGTCGGGCTTGCTGTTCGGCGCGCTCGAGGGCGGCTTGCAGGCCGGGCAGGGAAATGTCGTGAGTGGCGGCGTAGGCTTCGACGCCGTTGAGGCGCACGGTGAGCATCGCGCCTTCGTCCTGGCTGAGGTGTGGCGGCTCGGCGACGTTTTTGCGTACCGACAGGTACTGGCCGGACTCGCGGACATAGCGCAGGGAGAAGAATTCGGCGGTGGTGCGCAGGGCACTGAACTGCTTTTTGAGTGTGACGTGGTGTTCGAACATGGGGCCTTCCTTGTGGGCGGCTCGGCGCGGGCAGGCAAACAGAGTAGGCCTGGGGGCGGGGAGCTGATCAAGGAAAGTGTAGGCAGGCGGGAGGTCTTGCGGTGTCAGATCAAGCCTATTCGGGAGCAAGCCCCCTCCCACATTTGATCGGGTTCACACGGTCAAAAATGTGGGAGCGGGCTTGCTCGCGAAGGGAGCGCCGCGGTCTATCAGTTACTGCGCAGTAGGACCTACTTCCCGCATCGGCTTGCCACGCACCGGCGCATCGCCTGCTACGTAGTAATCCGCAGTGCTGCGCGGCAGTGGCTGGCGGCCACGGATCTTGTCGGCGATTTTCTCGGCGATCATGATCGTCGGCGCGTTCAGGTTACCGGTGGTGATGATCGGCATGATCGACGCATCAACTACGCGCAGACCCTGCATGCCATGCACACGGCCTTCGGCGTCTACCACGGCCATCTCGTCGGTGCCCATCTTGCACGAGCAGGACGGGTGGAACGCAGTTTCGGCGTGCTCACGGATAAATTTATCCAGTTGCTCGTCGGTCTGTACGTCGATGCCCGGGCTGATTTCACGGCCACGGTATTGGTCGAGTGCCGGCTGCTGCATGATTTCACGGGTCAGGCGAATGCCGTCGCGGAATTCCTGCCAGTCCTGCTCGGTGGCCATGTAGTTGAAGAGGATGCTCGGGTATTCCCGTGGGTTCTTCGACTTCAACTGCACGCGGCCACGGCTCGGCGAACGCATGGAGCCCATGTGTGCCTGGAAACCGTGCTCTTTCACACCGTTGCTGCCGTTGTAGTTAATCGCCACCGGCAGGAAGTGGTACTGGATGTTCGGCCAATCGAAGTCTTCACGGGTACGGATGAAACCGCCCGCTTCGAACTGGTTGCTGGCGCCGATGCCGGTGCCGTTGAACAGCCATTCGGCACCGATGGCCGGTTGGTTGTACCAGAGCAGCGACGGGTACAGCGAGACCGGTTGGGTGCACGCGTATTGCAGGTACAGCTCAAGGTGATCCTGCAGGTTTTCGCCGACGCCAGGCAGGTCATGGACCACCGGGATGTCGAGGCTTTCCAGCAATTTCGCCGGGCCTACGCCGGAGCGTTGCAGCAGTTGCGGCGAAGCGATTGCGCCGCTGCACACCAGGACTTCCTTGCGGGCACGGGCTTCAACACGCTCTTCGGCAGCACCGATGAGGTAGCGAACGCCAACGGCACGCTTGCCTTCGAACAGGACTTTGTCGGTCAGGGCGTGGGTGACGATGGTCAGCGTCGAGCGCTTCTTGGCCGTGTCCAGGTAACCGCGAGCGGTGCTGGCGCGACGACCGTTTGGCGTCACGGTACGGTCCATCGGGCCGAAACCTTCCTGCTGGTAGCCGTTCAAGTCTTCAGTGCGCGGGTAGCCGGCTTGTACGCCTGCTTCAACCATCGCGTGGAACAGCGGGTTGTTGCCGGCCTTTGGCGTGGTCACGCTGACCGGGCCGTCGCCACCGTGGTAGTCGTTCGGGCCGATGTCGCGGGTTTCGGCTTTACGGAAGTACGGCAGGCAGTCGAGGTAGGTCCAGTTTTCCAGGCCCGGCAGTTTCGACCAGTTGTCGTAGTCCATCGCGTTGCCGCGGATGTAGCACATGCCGTTGATCAGCGAGGAACCACCGAGGCCCTTGCCGCGACCGCATTCCATCCGGCGACCGTCCATGTGTGGCTCTGGATCGGTTTCGTAGGCCCAGTTGTAGCGGCGGCCTTGCAGGGGGAACGCCAGGGCGGCTGGCATTTGGGTACGGAAATCGAGACGGTAGTCCGGGCCGCCGGCTTCCAGCAGCAGGACAGTGACGCCTTCGTCTTCGGTCAGACGGGTCGCCAGGGTGTTACCGGCGGAGCCGGCACCCACAATGATGTAGTCGTATTCTTGGGACATTAAATGCACCCTCTTTGAAGTTTGGTCAGGCGTAGCAGCTGCCGAGGTACGAGGCTGCGTTGGGCTGCGTAGCAGACCCTGAGATCGCTACGCAGCCTCGCTGGCGCTCGGCAGCTGCTACGGGGGGAGCAGGTGTGCTTTAGAACACCGAGGCGTAGTCGCCCAGCTCAACCTGTACCGATTTGATGCGAGTGAAGTTGTTCAGCGAGCTGATCCCGTTTTCACGGCCAACGCCCGACTGCTTGTAGCCACCCACCGGCATCTTCGCGTCGGACTCGCCCCAGGCGTTGATCCAGCAGATACCGGCTTCCAGCTGATGAATCACGCGGTGCGCGCGGTTCAGGTCTTTGGTCACCAGGCCAGCGGCCAGGCCGAAGTCGGTGTCGTTGGCGCGACGGATCACTTCTTCTTCGGTGTCGTAGGTGAGGATGCTCATCACCGGGCCGAAGATTTCTTCACGGACGATGGTCATCTCGTCGGTGCAGTCAGTGAACACGGTCGGAGCCACGTAGGCACCCTTGGCGAATTCGCCGTCGGTCAGGCGGTCGCCGCCGCACAGCAGGCGCGCACCTTGCTCTTTACCTTTGGCGATGTAGCCGAGCACGCTTTCCATGTGGGCGAAGCTGACCAGCGGGCCGAAGTTGGTGTTTTCATCTTCCGGGTTGCCGATGCGGATGCGTGCAACGCGCTCGGCGATCTTGGCTTCGAACGCGCCTTTGAGGGCGGTCGGAACGAATACGCGAGTGCCGTTGGTGCAGACCTGGCCCGAGCTGTAGAAGTTGGCCATCATCGCGATGTCGGCGGCGCGGTCGAGGTCGGCGTCGTCGAAAATGATCAGCGGGGATTTGCCGCCCAGTTCCATGGTGACTTCTTTGAGCGAGGAGCTCGAAGCGCTGGCCATGACTTTCTTGCCGGTGTCGGTGCCGCCGGTGAAGGAGACTTTCTCGATGCGCGGGTGCTCGGTCAGCCAGGTGCCGACTTCACGGCCGCTGCCGGTCAGAACGTTGAACACACCGTCCGGAACGCCGGCTGCGGTGTAGATTTCAGCCAGTTTCAGGGTGGTCAGCGAGGTGACTTCGCTTGGCTTGAAGATCATCGCGTTACCGGCCGCCAGGGCGGGTGCGGATTTCCACAGGGCGATCTGGATCGGGTAGTTCCACGCGCCGATACCGGCCACGACGCCCAGCGGCTCGCGACGGGTGTAGACGAACGAAGTGTCACGCAGCGGGATCTGCTCGCCTTCGATGGCGGGCACCAGGCCTGCGTAGTATTCCAGCACGTCGGCGCCGGTGACGATGTCGACGTATTGGGTTTCGGAGTACGGCTTGCCGGTGTCCAGGGTTTCCAGGGCGGCCAGCTCATCGTTGCGCTCGCGCAGGATGTCGACGGCGCGACGCAGGATGCGCGAACGCTCCATGGCGGTCATGGCGGCCCAGATTTTCTGGCCCTTTTCGGCGCTGACCACAGCGCGCTCAACGTCTTCTTTAGTGGCGCGTTGCACGTTGGCGAGAACTTCACCGTTAGCCGGGTTGATGGCTTCGAAAGTGGCATCGCTGCCAGCGTCGGAGTAGCCGCCGTCAATGTAGAGTTTTTGCAGTTCGAAACGGGCCATAAAGTCCTCGCAAGTGCATCAGTGGTTGGCGTTAACCGCCGAAGGTGGGCCATAAGGTTCTGGCAACACCGGCCGGCAGCCGTTCAGGGGTTGAGCGTTTATGTGTGCTCTAACTCACCTGCTTGGCCAATTGGAAATCCATGTATTCGTAAGCGATCCGTTGCGCCTGCTCCGTGTCGAAAGCGTCTCCCGACAGGGCGCCGCGCAACCACAAACCGTCGATCAGGGCCGCCAGGCCTCGGGCTGCGCTGCGTGCCTCGGACAACGGCAACGCTCGGCGGAACTGGCAGCACAGGTTGGAATACAGACGGTGATCGTTGATCCGCTGCAGCCTGTGCAATGACGGGTGGTGCATGCTGGTGGCCCAGAAGGCCAGCCAGGTTTTCATAGCCGGGCCGTTGACTTGGCTGGCGTCGAAGTTGCCTTCGATGATCACCTGAAGATGAGCCCGCGGGCTGTCATCTTTCAGCGCCAACCGGCGCTCGGTGACGTTTTCGATCAGGACGTTCATCAGATACCGCATCGTGGCGGCGATCAGGCCATTCTTGTCCTGAAAATAGTGACTGATGATGCCATTCGAGACACCGGCCAGACGGGCGATCAGCGCAATGCTGGCATCTCCCATCCCGACCTGATCGACCGCAGTCAATGTGGCTTCGATCAACTGCTGGCGGCGTATGGGTTGCATACCGACCTTGGGCATCGTGCACCTCTCCTTAGGCCTGCCAACGGGCGATAAACGTCCGTCGGCTTGTGGGCCAGTCTATTTTGTTTTGATTGAACGTTCAATCAACAAAGAATAAGATCTGCGACAAATGGTCGCTGCCTACAGGTATTTCCTACGTGCATGTGGCGCCACCTGACATCGGGAAAACCCATGAAACAGCCCGGCACAGCGGTTCGCCGAGGGTTCATGGTTTTTCGGGGTGTCTTTATACACCCGTCCGTCGACTGCCGAAAAATCGATGGCTCGGGTCATGCGTTGCCTTGTGTTTCTCTGCACTGCCCGGAGCATCTGTGCCATGAGTTCTGCCTCTCTTATAAAGACCCCGCCGGAAAAGGTGCGGGTCAACGGTTGGGTGTTCTACACCTCCACCGCGCTGATTCTGTTGTTGACCGCGATTCTGATTATCGCCCCGCAGGAAGCCGGCAGGATGCTCGGTGTGGCCCAAGCCTGGTTGTCGAAAAGCTTTGGCTGGTACTACATGGTGGTGATCGCCGCCTACCTGGTGTTTGTGGTGGGCCTGGCGTTTTCGTCCTATGGGAAATTGAAACTGGGCAGCAAGGACGACACCCCGGACTTCAGCTACGGCGCCTGGGCCGGCATGCTCTTCTCGTCGGGCATCGGCATCTCGCTGCTGTACTTCGGTGCGTCCGAGCCGCTGGACCACTACTTCAACCCGCCTGAAGGCGCGTCGGCCACTGGCGGCGCTGCGCGTCAGGCGTTGCAGTTGACGTTCCTGCACTGGGGCCTGCACGGCTGGGCGATCTACGCACTGGTCGGCCTGGCCGTGGCGTACTTTGCCTACCGTCATAACCAGCCGCTGGCCTTGCGCTCGGCGCTGTACCCGCTGGTGGGCGAGCGTTGGGTCAAAGGCGCGGCCGGTCACGCGGTGGACGGTTTCGGCATGTTCGTAACGCTGCTGGGCCTGGTGACGAACCTGGGGATTGGTTCGATGCAAGTGTCCTCCGGGTTGGAAAACCTGTTCGGCATGGAGCACAGCAACACCAACCTGCTGATCGTGATCATCGTGATGAGCACCGTGGCGACTATTGCTGCCGTGTCGGGCGTGGAAAACGGCATTCGTCGCCTGTCCAACCTGAACATCGTGCTGTTCAGCGGCCTGCTGATTTTCGTGCTGCTGTTTGGCCCGACCCTGCACTTGCTCAACGGCCTGGTGCAGAACACCGGCGACTACTTGAACGGTATCGTGCTGAAAACCTTCGACCTGTATGTGTACGAAGGCGACGCCGACAAGACCGAACGCTGGATGGGCCTGTGGACCCTGTTCTACTGGGCCTGGTGGATTTCCTGGGCGCCATTCGTGGGCATGTTCATCGCACGTATTTCCCGTGGTCGTACCGTGCGTGAACTGGTCGCCGGTGTGCTGCTGATCCCGTTGGGCTTCACCCTGGCGTGGTTGTCGATCTTCGGCAACTCGGCCCTGGACCTGGTGTTGAACCATGGCGCGGTGGAGTTGGGCAAAACCGCACTGGAACAGCCGTCCATGGCGATCTACCAGCTGCTTGAGCATTACCCGGCGTCGAAAATCGTCATCGGTGTGTCGATCTTTGTCGGCTTCGTACTGTTCCTGACCCCGGCGGATTCCGGCGCGGTGATGATGGCGAACCTGTCCTGCAAGGGCGGCAACGTTGACGAAGATGCGCCGCACTGGCTGCGGATTTTCTGGTCGGTCGTCATCACGCTGGTGACCATCGGCCTGTTGTTCGCCGGTAACTTCGAAGCCATGCAAACCATGGTGGTGCTGGCCGGCCTGCCGTTCTCGGTGGTGCTGATCCTGTTCATGTTCGGCCTGCATAAGGCAATGCGCCAGGACGTGGCGATCGAGCTGGAGCAGGCGCAATTGGCTGAACGTGGTCGGCGTGGTTTCAGCGAGCGTTTGACTGCCCTGGACCTGCAACCGAGCCAAGGCACCGTGCAGCGCTTTATGGACAAACACGTCACGCCGGCGCTGGAAGAAGCGGCGACTGCGTTGCGTGATCAGGGGCTGGAAGTGCAGACCCTGCTGGGTAAATCCAAGCGCTGCATTGGTGTGCGCATCGAGATGGAAGAGGGTAATCCGTTTGTCTACGAGGTGAGCCTGGATGCTTATTCGTCGGCACCGAGCGACTTGCCCGAGGAAGAGCGCACGCGTTACTACCGCGCCGAGGTTTACCTGCACAACGGGCCTCAGGAGTACGACCTGATGGGCTTTGCCCAGGAACAAATCACCCGGGACGTGCTCGATCAGTTTGAAAGCCATCGGCAGCTCCTTGGCCGTGTCTATAGCTGAGTGTTGAAAGGACAGGTGGTGTCGTTACTGACACCACCTGAGCAAAATGTGGGAGCGGGCTTGCTCGCGAATGCGCAGTGTCAGTCAGTACATCTGACACTGATACACCGCATTCGCGAGCAAGCCCGCTCCCACATTTATTTTGCGGTGTCTGTTAGCCCAGGTTCTTGCCCAAGAGGGCGTGGTAGAGCTCGCTGTCACCCAAAATCCCCACCACCTTGTCGTTGTCCTGCAGCACCAGCTTGTTCCCTGTCTGGTACCGAATCTGCAACGCATCGCGCATCCCGATATTGGAATCCACCAGCGTCGGCATCCGCCCCAAACCTTCCACGGCTTGCCCCGGTGCCCAGTTCTGCAAGTTCAGCACCGCGCCGTTCTGCCGCGCACCCTTGATGGTGTTGCCTTCGGCCAGGTCCAGCCACGAGTCACCACCCGGGTCCAGGCTGATGGAACCGTTGACGTGGGTGCAGTTATCCACCGTGCGCATCAGGCTGCGGCCACACAACACATTCAGCGGGTTGGTGTGGGCCACGAAGGTCCGCACATAGTCATCCGCCGGGTTCAGCACGATCTCTTCCGGCACGCTGTACTGGATGATCCGACCGTCTTTCATGATCGCGATGCGGCTGCCGAGTTTCAGCGCCTCATCCAGGTCGTGGCTTACAAATACGATGGTCTTGCTCAGCTTGCGTTGCAGCTCCAGCAACTCATCCTGCAAACCCTGGCGGATCAGCGGGTCGAGTGCGGAGAAGGGTTCGTCCATCAGCAGGATATCGGCGTCCATCGCCAACGCTCGGGCCAGGCCGACACGTTGCTGCATGCCGCCGGAAAGCTCGTCGGGCTTCTTGTTGCGCCACTGCGACAGGCCCACCAGTTCCAGCTTGTCATCCACCAGCTTGCGCCGCTCTTTCTCCGGGCGGCCCTGCATCTCCAGGCCGAAGCTGATGTTTTCGCGCACCGTCAGCCAAGGCATCAGGGCGAACTTCTGGAACACCATCGCGATGCGCTGGGTGCGCATCATTTTCAGCTCGGCGGGGGTGCAGGACGCGATGTCGATCTGCCGACCTTCATGCTCCACAAACAGCTTGCCGCGGCTGACGGTGTTCAAGCCATTGATGCAGCGCAGCAAGCTCGACTTGCCCGAGCCGGACAGGCCCATCAGCACGCAGATCTCGCCTTTCTCGACATCCAGGCTGGCGTTTTCAACGCCGACAATCTGCCCGGTCTTTTTCAGGATTTCGTTGCGCGTCATGCCCTGGTCCAGCAGCTTGAGCGCTTCGCGTGGGTCTTTGGAGAAGATCACGTCGACATTTTCGAACCGGATAATGCTCATGCATCACCCCCTACTTTGGCGTCGGGTTGTTTGCAGATGCGGTCGAGCATGATGGCCAGCAATACGATCGCCAGGCCCGCTTCAAAGCCCAGGGCGATGTCAGCGGTGTTCAGTGCGTTGACCACCGGCTTGCCGAGGCCGTCGGCGCCCACCAGGGCTGCGATAACCACCATCGACAACGACAGCATGATGCATTGGGTAATGCCGGCGGCGATGCTCGGCATGGCGTGGGGCAGTTCAATCCGCGAGAGCAACTGACGGCGCGAGCAGCCAAAGGCCTTGCCGGCGTCCATCAACTCTTGCGGCACATCACGGATACCCAGGTAAGTCAGACGGATAGGCGCGGCAATCGCAAACACCACCGTGGAAATCAGCCCGGGCACCACGCCCAGCCCGAAGAGGGTCAGGGTAGGGATGAGGTAGACGAAGGTCGGTACGGTCTGCATCAGATCGAGCACCGGCCGCATCAGGGTGTAGAACATCGGTTTGTGCGCGGCAACGATGCCCAGCGGCACGCCGATCACCACGCAGACCAGGGTGGCGAACAGCACCTGCGCCAGAGTCTCCATGGTTTCCTGCCAGTACCCAAGATTCAGGATCAGCAGGAAGGAGGCGATGACAAACACCGTCAGGCCCCATTTGCGTTGAATGAAGTGAGCGAGCAGCGCAATCAGACCGATCAATGCCAGTGGATTGAACCAGGTCAGCGCGAACGTCACGCCGTGGATCATCGTTTCCAGGGTCGATGCGATTGCGTCGAAGTAGTTGGCCCCGTGTTGGGTCAACCATTCAACGAAGGCAGCGATGTACTGGCCTAGCGGGATTTTATGTTCAGTCAGCATGGTAGTGAATGTCCACATGCGAAGAGGAAAAACATCCCGGGCCAGCGTACCGGCCCGGGGTCAGCGGTTACTTGGCGAGGTAAGCTTTGACGGCCTCCAATCCTGGTTTGCCATCGACAGTGGTGACACCGGCGAGCCAGGTGTCGAGCACTTGCGGGTTCTTCTTCAGCCACGCCTTGGCGGCGGCGTCAGGCTTCATTTTGTCGTCCAGGACGTTACCCATCAGGGTGCTTTCCATGTTCAGGGTGAACGACAGGTTTTTCAGCAACTGGCCCACGTTGCTGCATTCCTGGGTGTAGCCCTTGCGGACGTTGGTGTAGATGGTGGCCTGGCCGTAGTTGGGGCCGAATGAATCATCACCCCCGGTCAGGTACTTCATCTTGAAGCGGGTGTTCATCGGGTGCGGTTCCCAGCCGAGGAACACGATGGCCTGGTCGCGCTTGGTGGCGCGTTCCACCTGCGAGAGCATTCCGGCTTCGCTGGATTCAACCACTTTGAAACCTGCGGTTTTCAGGCCGAACGCGTCTTTGTCGATAAGGGTCTGAATGGTGCGGTTACCGTCGTTGCCCGGCTCGATGCCGTAGATCTTGCCGCCCAGCTCATCCTTGAATTTGACGATGTCGGCGAAGTCTTTCAGGCCCTTGTTGTACAGCGCTTCCGGTACGGCCAGGGTGTACTTGGCGTTTTCCAGGTTGGCGCGCACGGTTTCCACGGTGCCGGCATCACGGTACTGCTTGATGTCGTTTTCCATGGTCGGCATCCAGTTGCCGAGGAAGATGTCCATGTTCTTGCCATCGGCCAGGGACTTGTAGGTCACTGGTACGGAAATCATCGTGGTGCGGGGTTTGTAGCCGAGGCCCTTGAGAACTTCGCTGGTGGTGGCGGTAGTGACGGTGATGTCGGTCCAGCCGACATCGGAGAAGTTGACGGTCTGGCATTGCGCCGGTTCTGCAGCGTGAGCCAGGACTGGCAGACTCAGCATGGCGGCCAACAACAACGACGGGGAACCTTTCATGGGGGTGGACTCCTGGTGTTTTTCTGGCGGCAATAACACCGCGCTTATAGGTGTTGCGGTTGGGCGTGCGGCACAGCTCTGCCACGCAACTGTGCAAACGAGTCGAGACTGATCATGTACCAGTGAAAATCTGACGCCTACAGGGGGCGTCGTATCCAGTACAGGGATGGTCGTATCCAGTGTCGGTGACGTCGCTTACAGATTTTTTCAACGGCAAAACTGCACTTTTTACCGATCTGAACCGCAAAAAACGGCCAAAACGTCGCCTTCCACAACAGCGGCGCTGATGAGCATGGGTACGTCGGTGTGAGACGCCGTGAGCGCCAACAAAAGCTTGATGATGGCCGCATCTCGGCGGATTGCGACATGAGCGTAGCAGCTCCGTCACCAGGTGCTTTTCTACGCCTGGCCTGTGCTCATCGAGGAGTTTCACGTCAATGGCTATCAGCGTTTTCGACCTGTTCAAGATCGGCATTGGGCCTTCGAGTTCTCACACCGTCGGCCCCATGCGCGCCGCGGCGTTGTTCGTTCAAGGATTGCGTGAACGTGATGTGTTGGAACAAGTAACGCGCGTCGAAGTTCAGCTGTTTGGCTCCTTATCGGCCACCGGCATCGGCCACGGCAGCGATAACGCCGTGATCATGGGCCTGATGGGCGAGTGGCCCGACGCGATCGATCCGTCGCAGATCGGCATCCGCATCGAAACCCTGCGCGAGACCAACACACTGTTGCTGGACGGACATTTGCCGGTGCCTTTCTTATGGGCGCGGGACATGCGCCTGATCGACGAAAACCTGCCGTTCCATCCCAATGCCATGACCCTGGTGGTGTTCGGTGATAACGGCGAGCTGCACCGTGACACCTACTATTCGGTGGGTGGCGGGTTTGTGGTGGATGAAGCCCAGGCCACCAGCGGCGTGGCGGACATGGACCGCACCGAGCTGCCCTATGATTTTTCCAGTGCGGTGGAGTTGCTGCAGTTGTGCAAGACCCACAACCTGCGGGTCGCTGAACTGATGTTGGCGAATGAAAAAACCTGGCGCTCGGAAGACGAGATCCGCAGCGGCCTGATGAAGCTTTGGCGCGCCATGCAGGATTGCGTGGAGCAAGGTCTCAAGCACGAAGGCATTCTTCCCGGCGGCCTCAATGTACGGCGCCGCGCGGCCAAGTTGCACCGCAGCCTGCAGGAGCTGGGCAAGCCAAATGTGATTGGCTCGACCCTGAGCGCGATGGAGTGGGTCAACCTGTTCGCCCTGGCGGTGAATGAAGAAAACGCCGCGGGCGGGCGCATGGTCACGGCACCGACCAACGGCGCGGCGGGGATCATCCCGGCGGTGTTGCATTACTTTATGAAGTTCAGCGAAGAAGTGACCGAGGCCAACGTCGTCGACTATTTCCTCGCGGCGGCGGCGGTGGGCATCCTGTGTAAAAAGAACGCGTCGATTTCGGGTGCCGAGGTCGGTTGCCAGGGTGAAGTCGGTTCGGCGTGCGCCATGGCGGCGGCGGGGTTGGCGGAGATCCTCGGGGCTACGCCGGAGCAGTTGTGCAACGCGGCGGAAATCGGCTTGGAACACAACCTCGGCCTGACCTGCGACCCGGTAGGCGGCCTGGTGCAGGTGCCGTGTATCGAGCGTAATGCGATTGCAGCGGTGAAGGCGATCAACGCGGCACAGATGGCGCTGCGGGGGGATGGCCAGCACTTTATCTCGCTGGATCGGGTGATCCGCACCATGCGGGATACCGGGGCGGATATGCATGACAAGTACAAGGAAACATCGCGAGGCGGGTTGGCGGTGAGTGCGGTGGAGTGTTGAAGTAAGCCCCCCCTGTAGGAGCGAGCTTGCTCGCGAAGGTCGTGAACGATAACGAGCGCGGCGCTCTCAGGTTTTTCGCGAGCAAGCTCGCTCCTACATTGAGCATCACCAACTCGTCACGCCACCTTTTAGCGCGTCGCAATTAGATAAGTAGCTCCCAAACGATTTCCCGCCCCGGCCCTCTGTCACCCGTGCTTGTGGTGACAGACTTTTCCTACGTCGTTTCTCTCCCTTCCCACAAGTGCTACCGATCTGCTCACACACCTTGAGCCTGCGTCCTCTCAGGTCGTTTTCGGGTCATATCCCGCACTCCATGCGCGGGCTTATATAGACACGTCATGAGGTCGTTTTCAGGAGTTATTGAATGCGCATTCAACTTTAGGCATGGCATTTGCTCTATCAATACAAAGCCTCTCGCCACAGGAGTTTCCTTAAGGTGATGAGCGCAATAACAAGAGCCTCGCCTGAGGCCATCACCCGCTTTGTGTGAGGAGATACCGCGATGACGTCGTTCAACTCAGGGGCTCAACCCCAGAACCGTGCGCCTCAATCCATCGGCTTTTTGCTGCTGGACAATTTCACGCTGATTTCCCTGGCCTCCGCAGTCGAACCCCTGCGCATGGCCAACCAACTCTCCGGCCGCGAGCTGTATCGCTGGACGACGTTGAGTGTGGACGGAAACCAGGTGTGGGCCAGCGACGGTCTGCAAATCACCCCCGATGCCTCCATGCACAAAGCCCCGGCCCTGGACACTGTGATCGTCTGCGGCGGCGTAGGAATCCAGCGCACCGTGACCCGTGAGCACGTGTCGTGGCTGCAAAGCCAGGCGCGCCAGTCCCGTCGCCTTGGCGCCGTGTGCACCGGCAGCTGGGCCCTGGCCTGCGCCGGCCTGCTGGACGGTTTTGATTGCAGCGTGCACTGGGAGTGCCTGGCGTCGATGCAGGAAGCTTTCCCTCGCGTGGCCATGAGCACACGCCTGTTCACCCTCGACCGCAACCGCTTCACCAGCTCCGGCGGCACTGCGCCGCTGGACATGATGCTGCACCTGATCAGCCGCGACCACGGCCGTGAATTGTCGGCGGCGATCTCCGAGATGTTTGTGTACGAGCGCATCCGCAACGAACAGGATCACCAGCGTGTGCCGCTCAAGCACATGCTCGGCACCAACCAGCCGAAACTGCAGGAAATCGTCGCGCTGATGGAAGCCAACCTGGAAGAGCCGATCGACCTCGACGAACTGGCGGTGTACGTCGCGGTTTCCCGGCGTCAGCTGGAGCGGCTGTTCCAGAAATACCTGCACTGTTCGCCGTCGCGCTATTACCTCAAGTTGCGCTTGATCCGTGCGCGGCAGTTGCTCAAGCAAACGCCGATGTCGATCATCGAAGTGGCGTCGGTGTGCGGTTTTGTCTCCACGCCGCACTTCTCCAAGTGCTACCGCGAATACTTCGGCATTCCGCCGCGGGATGAGCGCGTGGGGTCCAATACCACGCAGCAAGTGGCGATGATGCCGATTCCGCAGGCGCTGGTGTTGTCACCGTTGTCCGGGCCGTTGTCGGCGTTGAGCCAGGCCAGGAATGAGTCGACTTTCGCCAGTGTAAGGCTTTAGACCGAGTCGCCTGCATTCGCGAGCAAGCCCGCTCCCACACTTGACCGCGTTTTTTCAGTAGGAACGCGGTCGAATGTGGGAGCGGGCTTGCTCGCGAATGCGGTATATCAGGCGCCAGAGTTCTGCCGAAATTGCACCAAAGCCGGCAACAACTGCTTATCGATCGCCTGCCTCACCGCCGGCAAGATCGTCGCGCTGCCGGTGTACATCTGCTCAACCATGTTCTTCAGCGCCTTGGCCCGCGCTTCACTCAAACCGCGCACCGCACACTCACACGCCTGCTCGGCGGTAGCGCCGCTGGACACCTCGAAACCCAACGACCGCAGTTGGCCCAGCAGGTCATCCTGGTCAATCAAATCCGCGTGCATCATGACGTTTATCCTTGTTAGGGGAGCGGGGGATTGAGGTCGATTCTGGTAGGCCATCACCGAGTCGGCAAGGCCTGAATTCGCGAATGTCCGGCACACCTATGAACAGGTCGTTTTCGGCTAACTCGCAAGAGAGGGGAGTGTGCACACTGGAATCCAGCAAGCAGCTTGAAGGTTTGGTCACCCTCGGGATGCGCAGCTCACACAAAGCACTCTGCCCCGATCCTGTCACGGCTTGATCGGGGCTTTTTTTGGCTGAATTTTTAGTGGTTGTGCGGGCCCCTTCGCGAGCAAGCCCGCTCCCACAGTTGACCGCGTTTTTCCAGGGCGAACGCGGTCAACTGTGGGAGCGGGCTTGCTCGCGAAGGGCGCACCTCGGTCTACCGCTGCAACACCAGTATCCGGGACAACAACTCATCCCTATCGACATAGCAGCCCTGGAAATGCCGGGCGCCGGACGCCGGATCAAACGCATTGCGCGCATGCAAGGTGCGGCGGTTATCGAAGCACCACAGCTCGCCCGGATTCAGGCGTTTGACCAGCCGAAAACGCTCCTCCCGGGTCATCGCAATAAACCGCCGATAGGCGCGATACAGCAAGGGCATCTGCTCTGCCGGCGCCTCAAATGGCCCGCGCAGAAAGTTGGCCATGCGAATCTCGGCGACTTCACCCAGAGCATCCAGCGCAATGATCGGCGCCAGCCGGCGATAGTCGCTGTGACGGTCCTTGTTGCGAAATTCCACGGGGATCTCGCACAGCGCGCGAAAGGCTTCGGGGTCTTCATCGCGCAATGCCCGGGCGATGGCAAAACCATCGACAAAAATACTCTCGCCACCGTCGGCGTCGTTCACCAGGCAATGCAAAAATTGCAGTCCCGGTTGCAGCTCGCGAGTGGGCAAGTCGCTGTGCAGCGGCAGGTTGAAAGCGGTGTAGGCGTTGCTGTCGGCATCGGCCTTGGATTGCACGTTGAACAACACGCCGAAGTTGCTCTCGCGGATGAACGAAATGCGCTTGGCGATCAGTGCCAGGGAGCCAGGTTCGGTGGGCACGCCGCGCACTTGCGTGAGGCCGCTGTCACGCAGGGCCAGCAACCATTGCAGCAGGGCTTTCGGGTCTTCCATCAGAGCCGCATAGTCGAAGACGGGCAGCTCGAAACTACGGTCCCACAGTCTGGATTTCGGCTTGGCCGCCCGGCGTTCAGCGCGGGACTCATCGTCGTAGGCGTGCGCACGCAGCCAGCCGGGATCGTACTGGCTGCGATGCCCGCCACTCCATTCAACCGTCAGCAAACCCTGGTCGATACGCGCGCTGACAGCCGTGAGGTTTTCGTCCACATCGACGATTTCCAGCACCTGCTCACGGGTCACGCTGTAGACGCAGGTCGGGCACGGGCAGTTGTCTCGCAGCCACTGGTGATGGAACGGACTAACCCGTCCATCGGCCCATTGCACGCGCAGGTGATCGCTGCGCACCTGCACCTCGGCCAGGTCGCTGATCAGCGGGTAAGTACGGAAGTCGGCAACAGCGGCGGCGGTTTGCATGGCGATTCCTTATTTCTGGGGTGGCAGTCCAATCACGCGGCCGAGCAGGGCGGGCTTCGGCAGGTCGGTTTGTTCGGCACTGATGCTTGCAAGCTTGCCCAGCACCGCCTCGCTGAACGGCGCCGAATGCGGGCCGGCGAGGTCGACGTGGAGCAACATTTGCTCGTTGCCGGCCAGCTCCTTTTCGTCGCCCACGAGATGCAGGCTGTGATAGAGGTGCAAGCGCTTGCGGTCGTGGGCGATGAGTTGGGTGCGCACTTCGACGTCGGCGCCCAGCTTCACTTCGTGCAGGTAGTTGAGGTGCAACTCCAGGGTGAACAGCGAGTTGCCGCTGGCTTCGCGGTTTTCGCTGTCCAGGCCCAGGGTGTCCATCAGCGCATCGGTGGCGTAGCTGAAGATCAGCAGGTAGAACGCATCGCGCAGGTGGCCGTTGTAGTCGACCCAGTCGGGGAGGATTTTGGTGGTGTAGGTGGTCAATGCGGCCATGACTTAAATTCCAAAATGTACGCAGTCAAAATGTGGGAGCGGGCTTGCTCGCGAAGGCGGTGTATCCGTCGATGCATTCACCGCCTGGCACACCGCCTTCGCGAGCAAGTCGAATCGTCGCACCGCCGCTCCCACATTGGATGTTCATCGGTTATTCGGCGAAGGTCATACCGTGTTTTTCCTTGGTCGTCTTCACCGCTTCCAGCACCGCCAGCAGGCAATCATCACGATAGCGCTCCAGCGCCGAAATGCTGTGTTTGCCCAACTGATCGCTGGTGCCATCCACAACATCGTCAATCAACTTGTCGGTCAGTTCCGGGGCCGGCAAGTAGGTCCACGGCAACTGCAACGCCGGGCCGAACTGCGCCATGAAGTGCCGCATCCCGGCGTCACCGCCGGCCAGCGTATACGTCAGGAACGTGCCCATGAATGACCAGCGCAACCCGGCGCCAAACCGAATCGCGTCGTCGATCTCGCCGGTGGTTGCCACCCCGTCGTTGACCAGGTGCAACGCCTCACGCCACAAAGCTTCCAGCAGTCGGTCAGCGATAAACCCAGGCACTTCTTTACGCACATGCAATGGGCGCATGCCGAGGGATTCATACACTTTGATCGCCGCCTGAATGGCTTCTGGCGCAGTGTTTTTGCCGCCTACCACTTCCACCAGCGGCAACAGGTAAACCGGGTTGAACGGATGGCCTACCACGCAACGTTCCGGGTGCGTGGAGCCTTCGTAAAATTCACTCGGCAACAGCCCAGAAGTACTCGAACCAATCAAGGCATTCGGCTTGGCCGCTGCGCTGATCTTGCTGTGCAATTCCAGCTTCAACTCAAGGCGTTCCGGGGCGCTTTCCTGGATGAAGTCAGCGTCTTTCACACACTCTTCAATCGTGGCGACAAAGCGCAGGCGGTCTTGCGAGGCGCCGGGTGCAAGGCCTTGTTTTTCCAGGGCGCCCCAAGCATTCGCGACACGTTTGCGCAGGGCCGCTTCGGCGCCGGGCGCCGGGTCCCAGGCCACCACGTCCAGGCCATGGGCCAGGGCCCGGGATACCCAGCCGCTGCCGATAACACCGCTGCCCAGCGCGGCGAAGGTTTTGATTTCAGTGATAAAGCTCATGGCAAATTCCTAAAGAGTTCGGTGATCTCCTGTGGGAGCGGGCTTGCTCGCGAATGCGGTGTATCAGTTGATGCATTCGGTGACTGATTCACCGCATTCGCGAGCAAGCCTGCTCCCACATTTGATTCGGTTCCTGCTGGGAGTGGTGCGTTGTGTGTTAGCCGCGCTTGGTCAGGCCCATCTTCACGCGGCCTTCAGCCGGGGTCATGACCCGCGCACCCAAGCGGCTGAGGATTTCGCTGGCGCGTTCCACCAACTGGCCGTTGGTCGCCAGCACGCCCTTGTCCAGCCACAGGTTGTCTTCCAGGCCGACCCGCACGTTGCCGCCCAGCAGTACCGCTTGTGCTGCCATCGGCATCTGCATGCGACCAATGCCGAAGCCGGCCCACACTGCGTCTGCCGGCAGGTTGTCGACCATGGCTTTCATGGTGGTGGTGTCGGCCGGGGCGCCCCACGGGATGCCCAGGCACAGCTGGAACAGCGGGTTGTCGAGCAAGCCTTCCTTGATCATCTGCTTGGCGAACCACAGGTGACCGGTGTCGAAAATTTCCAGCTCGGCTTTTACGCCCAGCTCTTGAATACGTTTGGCGCCCGCTCGAAGTTGCGCCGGGGTGGAGACGTAAATGGTGTCGCCATCGCCGAAGTTCAGGGTGCCGCAATCGAGGGTGCAGATTTCCGGCAGCAGCGCTTCCACGTGGGCCAGGCGGGTCAGCGGGCCGACCAGGTCGGTGTTGGGGCCGAACTCCATCGGGTTCTCGCCGCCACCGATTTCCAGGTCGCCACCCATGCCGGCGGTGAGGTTGACGATGATGTCGACGTCCGCCTCGCGGATGCGCTCCATCACTTCGCGGTACAGCGCCACGTCGCGGCTGAACTTGCCGGTTTCGGGGTCACGTACGTGGCAATGCACCACGGTGGCACCGGCCTTGGCAGCTTCCACCGCCGCGGCGGCGATTTGTTTGGGAGTGACCGGCACGTGAGGGCTTCTGGCGGCCGTGTCGCCAGCACCGGTGAGTGCGCAGGTGATGATGACGTCGTGGTTCATGGGGCAGGTTCCTTACAGGCGTGATTTTCAGGCGTAGTCATACCGTTCGCAGCCAGGAGCGGCTGCGAAACGGTGATTCAATAGCGGTTATTTGCTGGTCAATTGCAGGTTGGCCGCGGCGGGTTTGCCGTCAAAGGTGGTCACGCCTTCCAGCCAGCGCTGCTGGTCTTGGGGGTGATCCTTGAGCCATTGCTTGGCCGATTCGAAAGCGTCTTTGTGATCCAGCAATGGCTGCATCATTCGGCTCTCGTCGGCGGCGGTGAAGGTCAGGTTGCTGAGCAACTTGTGCACGTTGGGGCATTGCTCGGCGTAGGTCGGCGAGGTGACGGACCACACGGTGGCCATGCCCTCGTTGGGGCCCAGCGCGTCATCACTGCCAGTGAGGTAAGTCATCGCCACGTTGACGTTCATCGGGTGCGGCGCCCAGCCGAAGAACACCACGGCTTCCTTGCGGCGCACGGCGCGGTCGACGGCGGCGAGCATGCCGGCCTCGCTGGATTCCACCAGTTGGAACTTGCCGAGGCCGAACTGATTCTTGGCAATCATCGCCTTGATCTGGGTGTTGGCGCCCGAGCCCGGTTCAATGCCGTAGATCTTACCGCCCAGTTCTTTTTCAAACTTGGCGATGTCGGCGAAGGTCTTCAGGCCTTTATCAGCCAGGTAAGTCGGCACCGCCAACGTAGCGCGGGCATCTTCCAGCGACGGCTTGTCGAGCACCTTGACCTGCTTGGCATCGACAAACGGGGTGATGGTCTGGGTCATCAACGGGTTCCAGTAGCCCAGGAACATGTCCAGGCGCTGGTCGCGGATCCCGGCAAAGATGATTTGCTGGGACGCGCTGGTCTGTTTGGTCTTGTAGCCGAGGCCGTCGAGCAACACTTGAGTCATGGCGCTGGTGGCGATTACGTCGGTCCAGTTCACCACGCCCATGCGCACGTTCTGGCAAGAAGCCGCATCGGCTGCCATGACGTTGGTGCTCAAAATGGCGCTGGCGCTGAGTGCGAGCACGCAGCGGCTGATCAGTCGGTTCATGGTGGTTCCCTCGGCAGGTTGTTATTGTGGGTTCCGGCGTCTTTGTGCGCCGTGCGATCAAGTTACGCAGCTTGAAGTGCGACAAAACGCACGGCGGCGACCAGCTCTTGCACTGCAGCGACCTGCCCCCTTGAATGACCGAATGAACTGGCGTATCACAGTGACCACGCTGTCCGTCCTACGAGAGCGCTCCATGTCCCAGGATTTCTACTTTCTGCTGATGCCGGGCTTCTCCGCCATCGGCTTTATCTCCGCGATCGAACCTTTACGTGTCGCCAATCGTTTTCGTGGCGAGCTGTACCGCTGGCACGTCTTGAGTGCCGACGGCGGCGCGGTGCTGGCGAGCAATGGCATGTCGGTCAACGCCGACGCCGCGCTGGAGCCGCTGAAGAAAGGCTCGACCTTATTGGTGGTGGCCGGCTTCGAACCGCTGAAGTTCGCCACGCCGGCACTGGAGCACTGGCTGCGCCGACTCGATCACGACGGCGTGACCCTCGGCGCCATCGACACCGGGGCTTGCGTCCTCGCTGAAGCCGGCCTGCTCGACGGCCACCGCCTGACCCTGCACTGGGAAGCCATCGACGCCTTCAAGGAGTCTTATCCACAGCTGACAGTGACCCAGGAGCTGTTCGAGATCGACCGCCGGCGCATCACCTCGGCGGGCGGCACCGCCTCCATCGACCTGATGCTCGACTTGATCAGCCAGGCCCACGGGCCCGAATTGGCGATCCAGGTGTCCGAACAGTTCGTGCTCGGCCGCATCCGCCCGCGCAAAGACCACCAACGCATGCAAATCGCCACGCGCTACGGCATCAACAACAAGAAGTTGGTGCAGGTGATTGGCGAGATGGAACAGCACACCGAGCCGCCGCTGAGCACCTTGGCGCTGGCGGACGCGATCAAGGTGACGCGACGGCAGCTGGAGCGCTTGTTCCGGTTGCACCTGAACGACACGCCGAGCAATTTCTACCTGGGCCTGCGCCTGGAGAAGGCTCGGCAGCTGTTGCGCCAGACCGACATGAGCGTGCTGGAAGTGAGCATCGCCTGTGGGTTTGAGTCGCCGTCGTATTTCACCCGCAGTTACCGGGCAAGGTTTGCCAAGTGCCCAAGGGAGGATCGGCGGCGGGAGGCGGTGTGATCACGGCTCTTGAAAACAACACAGATCAAATGTGGGAGCGGGCTTGCTCGCGAATGCGGTGTGTCAGTCGACACTTATATGGCTGACACACCGCATTCGCGAGCAAGCCCGCTCCCACAGGAGATTTGTGGTGTGGCTTACTTCTTCATCAGTGCCGAGCACGCCGCTTTAAACGCCTCATGCTGATACTTGTTCAGCGTCGCCGGCAGGGCAAAATCGTGTTTCTTGTTCTGCGCATTGATGATCTGCGGCGACAGCAGCGTCACCTCAACACCCTCCAGCAGCTGAAACACGCCTTCAATCTTGAACGTGGTCGGGCCACCGGCGAATTCGCCTTTCTTGCTGCGCTTCTTGATCGCGATGCGGCTGATGCCGTTTTCCCGCACAAACGCACTCACCTGGGTGGCAAATGCTTTGACATTGGCCGCCTCATCATCGTCTTCAAGGGCGATTTTCTTGGTGGCCAGGGCAACGTGGCCCAATGTCTGACCGTCGAGCGAGGCGACAGCGATAATGGCTTCGCTGCCTTTGATTTCGATGCCGCAGATTTTCATGGTATTGCCTTTGGAAAAAGAGATGGCGCGATGGTCGCGCACTTTCGGTTGCATGTGGAGCGCTTTAAACGATCACCTCGACCTGGCTTTTTACCACTTGTCTGAAAGGGCCGGTGACCTGTTATTTCTGACAGTAGATCCTCGTACCGGGCGTCTTTAGATTGGTGGAGGGACCGAACCATGGTTTCGCATTCATCCCATCACTTGCCTGATAAGAGAATCGCGCCATGAATATACGCAAGGAAGTTCGTACGCTCAGCCCGGCGGAACAGCTGGTGTTTATCAACACCTTATTGGCACTCAAGAAACAAGGAGGTTACGACAAGTATGTCCACTGGCATCATCAAGTCATGATACCTACGGTTCATCCGGATGAGCCTCAGGATCCTGACTACCGCAATGGTGCTCACCTGGGGCCGGCATTTTTGCCCTGGCACCGTGAAATGTTGATGCAGCTTGAGGGGGATCTGCAAAGCATCCAGCCGGGTGTCACGCTGCCTTACTGGGACTGGACCCAGGATGCGGCGGATCCAGGTCAATCGCCGGTGTGGAGCCAGGGCTTCATGGGCGGCAACGGTGACCCAGCTGATCAGCACCGGGTGCAGGAGGGCGCTTTTGCACAAAAGTACGGAAATTGGCCGGTGCCGGCATACCCGGAAGACGGCTTGCCGGGAACGGGACTCAAGCGTCAGTTCGGGCAACTGGTCAGCTCGTTGCCGACCGTAAACGATCTACAGATGGTCATGCGCGAAGGGCTGTACGACGAGCCCAATTACAATTCGAGCCCTTTCAATCGAGGTTTCAGGAATCGCCTGGAAGGCTGGATTACCCAGCGCGGTGACCCGCAAGTCACGACGCCCGGTTCGCAGCTACATAATCGGGTGCACCTGTGGATTGGGGGCAACATGCTGGCAATGACTTCACCGGAAGACCCCGTGTTCTTCCTGCACCATTGCTTTGTCGACAAGATATGGGCGGACTGGCAAGCGCAGATGAAGCTGGATAAGCCGGGCCTGGCTCCCCACTATTGCCCCATGCAGGACGGCCCGCCGGGCCACAACTATGACGATGTGATCAAGCCCTGGACCCGTCGCATCAGAGACGTGATGGATATCAGTGCGCTGGGTTACGCCTATAGCCCCAGTCAGCCATTGACAAAAAGCCCCTTCAAATCGCCCTTCATGGCATGAGGGAGCCACCATCCCGCGCAATGGCGCGGGAGTGGTGTTTATTCCTGCCCAATCGACTCCAAAAACTCCGACCGTTCATCACTCATCCGCGCCAAACAATCATTCTGCTGGATCGCATAGTCCTTGCTTCCCGCCACTGCCGGGAAGGTATCCACGGCGCAATCCGCATCCCGTAACTTTTCCCACTTCTGCTGGGCATCCTTCAGACGAGCGGTAATGTCCGCCAGCTGCGTCTTGTTGCTGCCATAGGTCGAACCCATGCGTTCCAGCAAGCCCTGGTAGTTATCCTTGAGCAGTTGCTCGGCGGTGGTTTTGTTATAGGTGGCGCATTCCAGGGTTTGCTTGTCGTTCTCGATGCCATCGCAAGGCGTGTTGTCGGTGTCTTCAGCCGCGTGTACGCCGGTTGCGATGAGTGCCAAAGCCAGGAAAATCGATTTCATTGCGCCGTCTCATATCAGTTGATAAGCAAATTCTGGCTTAAGCGTAAGACAAAGAACAGACACCCGTCAGAGATGTCATGTTGGCCTTTGTCGCGGATTGACGCTTTCGGCAATTCCCTTGTCGTTTTTGCACCCGGCTCCTTCTGCCCCGGGGCATATGCTGGCCCCAAAGCGCCGGCAGACGATTCGGCGCATGAATCGCCAATAAGGGGACGCCTGATGAGCCCAGCCGAATTGCACGCCGACAGCATCGTTATCGACGGGCTGATCATTGCCAAGTGGAACCGCGACCTGTTCGAAGACATGCGCAAGGGTGGCCTCACAGCGGCCAACTGCACGGTGTCGGTATGGGAAGGGTTCCAGGCCACCATTAACAATATCGTGGCCAGCCAGACCCTGATTCGCGAAAACAGCGACCTGGTGATCCCGGTGAAAACCACCGCCGATATCCGTCGCGCCAAGGAGCAAGGTAAGACCGGCATCATCTTCGGCTTCCAGAACGCCCATGCCTTTGAAGACCAGCTCGGCTACGTCGAGATCTTCAAGCAGCTCGGGGTTGGCGTGGTGCAGATGTGCTACAACACCCAGAACCTGGTGGGCACCGGCTGCTATGAGCGTGACGGCGGCCTGTCGGGCTTCGGTCGCGAGGTCGTCGCCGAGATGAACCGCGTCGGCATCATGTGCGACCTGTCCCACGTCGGCTCCAAAACCTCTGAAGAGGTCATCCTCGAATCGAAAAAGCCGGTGTGCTACTCCCACTGCCTGCCGTCGGGCCTGAAAGAGCACCCGCGCAACAAGTCCGATGAAGAGCTGAAGTTCATCGCCGACCACGGCGGCTTTGTTGGCGTGACCATGTTTGCGCCGTTCCTCGCCAAGGGCATCGATTCGACCATCGACGACTACGCCGAAGCCATCGAATACACCATGAACATCGTGGGCGAAGACGCCATCGGCATCGGCACCGACTTCACCCAGGGCCATGGCCAGGATTTCTTCGAAATGCTGACCCACGACAAAGGCTACGCACGCCGCCTGACCAGCTTCGGCAAGATCATCAACCCGCTGGGCATCCGTACCGTGGGCGAGTTCCCCAACCTCACCGAGACCCTGCTCAAGCGCGGCCATCCCGAGCGCGTGGTGCGCAAGATCATGGGCGAGAACTGGGTCAACGTCTTGAAGGACGTTTGGGGCGAATAAGCCAACCTCTAAACAATGATGCCCCGTAGCAGCTGTCGAGCCCCAGCGAGGCTGCGTCAGGCGCGACTCGGTTCCAGATCAGCGGCGCGCCCTACGCAGCCTCGCTGGAGCTCGACAGCTGCTACGGGACAACAACACAACGAATTTTCCGGAGTTAAGTTTCCATGGCCAAGATCGCCCCTCAATTGCCTATCGAAGTCGACAGCGAAACCGGTGTCTGGACCTCCGACGCCCTGCCGATGCTCTACGTGCCACGCCATTTCTTCGTCAATAACCACATGGGTATCGAAGAAGTCCTGGGCGCCGACGCCTACGCCGAGATCCTTTACAAAGCCGGCTACAAATCCGCCTGGCACTGGTGTGAAAAAGAAGCTGAATGCCACGGCCTGGAAGGCGTCGCGGTGTTCGAGCACTACATGAAGCGCCTGTCGCAGCGTGGCTGGGGCCTGTTCAAGATCCAGGACATCGATCTCGACAAAGGCACGGCCAGCGTCAAGCTCGAACACTCGGCATTCGTCTATGTGTACGGCAAGGTCGGGCGCAAGGTCGACTACATGTTCACCGGCTGGTTTGCCGGTGCGATGGACCAGATTCTCGAAGCCCGCGGCAGCAAGATCCGCACCGTTGCGGAACAGGTCTACGGTGGCTCCGAAGAGGGCCATGACGACGGCCTGTTCACCGTCAAGCCGTTGTAAGTCGAGGACCCTGCCATGGCTTTCGAAGCAATGTTTGCGCCGATCCAGATCGGCAAACTGACCATCCGCAACCGCGTGCTCAGTACCGCCCACGCCGAGGTGTATGCCACCGACGGCGGCATGACCACCGACCGCTATGTGAAGTACTACGAAGAGAAAGCCAAGGGCGGGATCGGCCTGGCGATCTGCGGCGGTTCTTCCAGTGTTGCCATCGACAGCCCGCAAGGCTGGTGGAAGTCGGTGAACCTGGCGGATGACCGGATCATCCCGCACTTCCAGAACCTGGCCGATGCCATGCACAAGCATGGCGCCAAGATCATGATCCAGATTACCCACATGGGCCGTCGCTCACGCTGGGACGGCGAGCATTGGCCGACGCTGCTGTCGCCGTCGGGCATCCGCGAGCCGGTGCACCGCGCCACCTGCAAAACCATCGAGCCGGAAGAAATCTGGCGGGTGATCGGCAACTACGCCACCGCAGCGGCACGCGCCAAGGCCGGTGGCCTGGATGGCGTGGAACTGTCGGCGGTGCACCAGCACATGATCGACCAGTTCTGGAGCCCGCGGGTCAACAAGCGCACAGACGAATGGGGCGGTAGCTTCGAAAACCGCATGCGTTTCGGCCTTGAGGTGTTGAAGGCGGTACGCAAGGAAGTCGGCCCGGATTTCTGCGTCGGCATCCGTTTGTGCGGCGACGAATTCCACCCGGACGGCCTGTCCCACGAGGACATGAAACAGATCGCCAAGTACTACGACGACACCGGCATGCTGGACTTTATCGGTGTGGTCGGCTCGGGTTGCGATACCCACAACACCCTGGCCAACGTTATCCCGAACATGAGTTATCCACCGGAGCCCTTCCTGCATCTGGCGGCCGGCATCAAGGAAGTGGTCAAGGCCCCGGTGCTGCACGCGCAGAACATCAAGGACCCGAACCAGGCGACCCGCATCCTGGAAGGCGGCTACGTGGACATGGTCGGCATGACCCGCGCCCACATCGCCGACCCGCACCTGATCGCCAAGATCAAGATGGGCCAGATCGACCAGATCAAACAGTGCGTGGGCGCCAACTATTGCATCGACCGCCAGTACCAAGGGCTGGACGTGCTGTGCATCCAGAACGCCGCCACTTCCCGTGAATACATGGGCGTGCCGCACATCATCGAGAAATCCACCGGGCCGAAACGCAAAGTCGTGGTGGTGGGGGCCGGCCCTGCCGGGATGGAAGCTGCGCGGGTTGCTGCTGAGCGCGGCCACGACGTGACGCTGTTCGAGAAGAAAGAATTCATCGGCGGGCAAATCACTACCGCCTCCAAAGCGCCGCAGCGCGACCAGATTGCCGGGATCACCCGCTGGTTCCAGCTGGAACTGGCACGCCTGAACGTCGACTTGCGCCTGGGCGTGGCGGCAGACGCGGCAACCATCCTGGACCTGCGCCCGGATGTGGTGGTGCTGGCGGTGGGCGGTCATCCGTTCCTGGAACAGAACGAACACTGGGGCGCGGCTGAAGGCCTGGTGGTCAGCAGCTGGGACGTGCTCGATGGCAAGGTCGCGCCGGGCAAGAACGTGCTGGTGTACGACACCATCTGCGAGTTCACCGGCATGTCGGTGGCGGACTTCCTGGCAGACAAGGGCAGCCAGGTCGAGATCGTCACCGACGACATCAAGCCGGGCGTGGCCGTCGGCGGTACGTCGTTCCCGACGTACTACCGCAGCATGTACCCGAAGGAAGTGATCATGACCGGCGACATGATGCTGGAAAAGGTCTACCGCGAAGGCGACAAGCTGGTGGCGGTGCTGGAGAACGAATACACCGGTGCCAAAGAGGAGCGGGTGGTCGATCAGGTAGTGGTCGAGAACGGCGTGCGTCCGGATGAAGAAATCTACTACGGGCTCAAGGCAGGTTCGCGCAACAAGGGCCAGATGGACATCGAAGCCTTGTTCGCGATCAAGCCGCAGCCGTGCCTGAGCGAGCCGGGTGAGGGGTACTTGCTGTTCCGCATCGGTGACTGTGTGGCCCAGCGTAATACCCACGCTGCCATCTACGACGCCCTGCGCCTGTGCAAGGATTTCTGATCCAACACCGAACCAATGTGGACTCGGTCAAAAATGTGGGAGCGGGCTTGCTCGCGAAAGCGATGTGTCAGTCGATGCATCCGGTGGCTGATTCACCGCCTTCGCGAGCAAGCCCGCTCCCACATTAGACCTGTGTGGTCTGTGGGAGCTTCACCATGTTGAACACCTTGCTTCCTGTTCTTTTGTTCGCCGCCCTGGGCCTTGCCGTCCTCGGTGCCCTGCGCCGGGTGAACATGTGGCGCCGCGGCCGCTCCTCCAAAGTCGACCTGATCGGCGGCCTGCTGGCCATGCCCAAACGCTACATGGTCGACCTGCACCACGTAGTCGCCCGCGACAAATACATCGCCAACACCCACGTCGCCACCGCCCTGGGCTTTGTGCTCTCGGCGTTGCTGGCAATCCTGGTGCACGGTTTCGGCCTGCATAACCGCATCCTCGGCTACGCCTTGCTGCTGGCCTCGGTGTTGATGTTTGTCGGTGCCACGTTCGTCTACCTGCGCCGACGCAACCCGCCTGCGCGCCTGTCAAAAGGTCCGTGGATGCGCCTGCCGAAAAGCCTGATGGCGTTCTCGGTGAGTTTCTTCCTGGTGACCTTGCCGGTGGCCGGGATTCTGCCTGCTGATTTCGGCGGCTGGCTGCTCGCCGCGCTGCTGAGCTTGGGCGTGTTGTGGGGTGTGTCCGAGATGTTCTTCGGCATGACCTGGGGCGGCCCGATGAAACACGCCTTCGCCGGTGCCCTGCACCTGGCCTGGCACCGCCGCGCCGAGCGTTTCGGTGGTGGCCGATCCACCGGCTTGAAGCCTCTGGATCTCACAGATAAAACCGCGCCCCTGGGTGTGGAAAAACCGGTGGATTTCACCTGGAACCAGTTGCTCGGTTTCGACGCCTGCGTGCAGTGCGGCAAGTGCGAAGCCGCGTGCCCGGCGTTCGCCGCCGGCCAGCCGTTGAACCCGAAAAAACTGATTCAAGACATGGTGGTCGGCCTGGCCGGTGGCACCGACGCCAAGTTCGCCGGCAGCCCTTACCCTGGCAAAGCCATCGGCGAACACAGCGGTAACCCGCACCAGCCAATCGTCAACGGCCTGGTGGATGCGGAAACCCTGTGGTCCTGCACCACTTGCCGCGCTTGCGTGGAAGAGTGCCCGATGATGATCGAGCACGTGGACGCCATCGTCGACATGCGCCGTCACCTCACCCTGGAAAAAGGCGCGACCCCGAACAAAGGCGCCGAAGTCCTGGAAAACCTGATCGCCACCGACAACCCGGGCGGTTTCGCGCCGGGCGGACGGATGAACTGGGCGGCGGATTTGAACCTGCCCTTGCTCAGCGACAAGAAAACCGTCGACGTGCTCTTTTGGGTTGGCGACGGCGCGTTCGACATGCGCAACCAGCGCACTCTGCGCTCGTTCGTCAAAGTCCTGAAAGCCGCCAAGGTCGACTTCGCGGTACTGGGCCTTGAAGAGCGCGACAGCGGTGACGTGGCCCGGCGCCTGGGCGATGAAGCCACCTTCCAGCTGCTGGCCGCGCGCAATATCCAGACCCTGGCCAAGTACAGCTTCAAGCGCATCGTCACCTGCGACCCCCACAGTTTCCACGTGCTGAAAAACGAATACGGCGCCTTCGACGGCAACTACCTGGTGCAGCACCACAGCACCTACATGGCCGAGTTGATCGACGCTGGCGCCCTGAACCTGGGCCAGCACAAAGGCAGCAGCGTGACTTATCACGACCCGTGCTACCTGGGCCGCTATAACGGCGAGTACGAAGCACCGCGCCAAGTACTGCGGGCGCTGGGGATTGAGGTCAAGGAAATGCAACGTTCCGGTTTCCGTTCCCGCTGCTGCGGCGGCGGTGGCGGGGCGCCGATCACCGACATTCCCGGCAAGCAGCGGATTCCCGACATGCGCATGGAAGACATCCGCGAAACCGGCGCCGAGCTGGTGGCCGTGGGGTGTCCACAGTGCACGGCGATGCTGGAAGGCGTGGTTGAGCCGCGTCCGTTGATCAAGGACATCGCTGAACTGGTGGCCGACGCGTTGCTCGAAGACGCCGCACCGGTCAAGACCCCGAAACGCGAACCTGCGGAGGTGCATTGATGAGCGACATTATCCGCCGCGACCCGCGAGCCGAATGGATCGCCCGTAACCGCCTGCACCCGCTGCACACAGCCATGCAGCCGGTGCAACACAGCTGGATGGGGCCGAACGGCGTCATCCGCAAAAACGTGCATGGCGTCGGTTTTATCGGCCCCAACGGCATCAAGCGTATTGACCGCAGCGGCGCCCAGCAGGGCGGCGCGGCCAAGCGTTCGGCGGCAGTAGAAGTTCAGCTGCCGCTGCATCAGGTACCGGCGCCGGCGTTCTACATCAACGTGGTGCCGGACATGGTCGGCGGTCGCCTGAGCAGCCACGACCGCGACTTGCTGGGTCTGGCCCGACAGCTGGCCGGCGCCGACGGTGCGGTACTGGCCGTGGTGTTCGGCGAACACAAGGAAAGCGCCTTCGCCACCGCCGGTGTGGATCGGTTGCTGGTGCTGGACGGGCATGAGTTCGACGGTTATTCACCGGAGCAACGGGTCCAGGGCCTGCGGGCTGTGGATAACCAGTTCAACCCGCGCCACTGGTTGCTGCCGGACAGCCGCAGCGGTGGCGGGGAATTGGGCCGGCGCTTTGCCGCAAGCCTCAAGGAGCGCCCGGCCACACGGGTCTGGCAGATCAAGGGCGAGGAATGTATTGGACGCGCGGGCGCCGGTCAGCAAGATATCGCCCGGCCGTTGCCCCGCATGATTCTGGCGGCGGTGGAATGCGCCGAACCGGTCAGTGATACCCGTCACGAAGCGCTGCCGGTGGAGTTATCCACAAGCCTGGCGCGCAGCTTGCCGCGCATTGAGGATTTGGGCGCGGTGGCGGTCGATCCGGGAGCGATTCCCATGGCCGAAGCCGAATTCATCTTCTCGGGCGGCAACGGGGTCAAGGACTGGGCACTGTTCCACCAGACTGCGGCCGCGTTGGGCGCCACCGAAGGCGCCTCGCGGGTGGCGGTGGACGACGGCTTCATGGCCCGTGATCGCCAGGTCGGCGCCAGCGGTACCTGGGTCACCGCGCGGGTTTACGTGGCGGTGGGGATTTCCGGGGCGATCCAGCACCTGCAAGGCATTGGTGCCTGCGACAAGGTGGTGGCGATCAACCTCGACCCGAGTTGCGACATGATCAAGCGTGCCGACTTGTCGGTGATCGGCGAAAGCGCCGCGATTCTGCAAGCCTTGATCGCTGCGGTCGAGGCTTACCGCAACGGCGCCAAGCGCGATGCGGCTTAAGGAAATGGCCATGACGACGAATGTAATCAGCCTGGTGTCCATCGGCGCCCACCCGACTTCCGGCCGTCCGCGCCGCGCCGAGCAAGATGCGCGCGCTGTGGAACTGGGCCTGCAACTGGCTGGGGATAAACTGCAAGTGCTGCACGCGGGTGACATCGCCGAACCGACCCTGCGCGCTTACCTGGGCATGGGCTTGCCGCAGTTGCATGTGTTGGAGCAACCAGCGGGGGCGGATGCCTTGCCGGTGCTCAGTGACTACCTGCGGGACGCTGGCGCCCAAGTGGTGCTGACCGGCAGCCAGGCGGAAACCGGCGAAGGGTCGGGGATGCTGCCGTTCCTGCTGGCCGAGCAACTGGGTTGGCCGCTGATTGTCGGCCTGGCCCAGGTGGAATCCATCGACGGTGGCGTGGCCCATGTGCTGCAAGCGCTGCCACGTGGCCAGCGGCGGCGCCTGAAGGTGCGCCTTCCGTTCCTGGCCACGGTGGATAACGCCGCGCCCAAGCCCCGGCAAAGCGCCTACGGGCCGGCTCAGCGCGGGGTGCTGGAAGCCCACGACGTTGAGGTGCTGGAGGATGAGTTATTCACAGGTGCTGTGTTGCAGCCGGCCAAGCCACGGCCCAAGCGGCTCAAGGTGATCAAGGCCAAGAGTGGGGCGGACCGGATGAAGGCCGCCACGGCCAAGGCCAGCGGTGGTGGCGGGCAAGTGCTCAAGGGCGTTAGCCCTGAGGCCGGCGCGGAAGCCATTCTCAAGCTGCTCATAGAAGAAGGCGTAGTGCGCTAAACCCTTGTAGGAGCGAGCTTGCTCGCGAAGAGCCCGAGGGCGCCGCGTTCATCCAGAAAGCGCACGTCATCGTTAACGACCTTCGCGAGCAAGCCCGCTCCCACATTGTTTGCGGCGCTTGTTAGGTTACCCACAATCCCTGTTCACCCACCTGTGGATAACCTGTTCGCGGCTGTCCACACCCCACGCAAATCAAGCCCTCCAGCGCTCTGTATGAAAAACAACCAACCTAACTGACGGTTTTTCCTTGGGTTTTTCTGTGGATAAGGAAAATGCCCGGCGCAGACTTGCCCCCAAAGTCTGTTGGTGCTTCTGTGGATAAGATGTTCGCTATCCGCTGTAGACCATATGAAGCGTGGCTTACAGTGTTCTGGTTAAAATATAACCAATATCGCCATTCCAGCTTCATTTTGCGCTCAAAGCCGCGATTTTCCTCTGCTTCAGCCGGTTTTCCACAGATAGGCCAAAGTTGCCCCCAAAGTCTGTTGGCGTTTCTGTGGATAAGGTGTTTGCGTTCCTCTGTAGCCCATACCCGCCGTGGCTTTCAGGCTTTAGATCAAAAAACGATCAATGTGGGATAAAACCGGTACCTTTGAATAAGTCACGGATTTTCTTGGTTTTATTTCGACGGGAAAGCGCAGTTGCCCACAACTGCTGTGGGTGGCTTTGTGGATAAGTTGTTGGGCAATGGCTGGAAGTAAGGCGGGCAGCGGTCTGTCAGAGTGTTGGATGAATTTTGTACAGTCACAAACCAGTGTGGGAGCCGGGCTTGCCCGCGATGACGGAGTAACAGCCAACAGAGGGGTTGAATGTTAAATCGCTATCGCGGGCAAGCCCGGCTCCCACATGTTGATCGGCGGCGTGTCAGCCGGTTACTCGTGTACGGCCACGCCTTTCAGATACGGCGCTGGCGCCGCCCCCAGGTTGTTCAGCATCCGCTCGCTGTACCAGTCCACAAAGTTGACCACACCAAACTCATAAGTTTTGGAGTACGGCCCTGGCTGGTACGCAGTGGAGTTGATCCCGCGCTGGTTCTCTTCGGCCAGGCGACGGTCCTGGTCGTTGGTGGCGTCCCACACTTTGCGCATGCGCTCGACGTCGTAATCCACACCTTCCACGGCGTCCTTGTGCACGATCCACTTGGTGGTGACCATGGTTTCCTGGGCGCTGATCGGCCACACGGTGAACACGATGATGTGGTCGCCCATGCAGTGGTTCCACGAATGTGGCAGGTGCAGGATGCGCATCGAACCCAGGTCCGGGTTCTTGATGCGGCCCATCAGCTTGTTGCAGCCTTGCTTGCCGTCGAGGGTCATCGACACGGTGCCCTTGAGCAACGGCATGCGCACGATACGGTTACGCAGGCCAAAGCTGGCGTGGGCGTAAGGGATCTTTTCGGCATCCCAGGCGGCAGCGGAAGCGGCTACGTGGTCCTTGAAGGCCTGGTCGGCCCGCGGGTCGGTGACGTCGTCCCACTCCAGCAGGGTTTTCAACAGTTCCGGGTGCGACGCGTTGCAGTGGTAGCACTCGCGGTTGTTTTCCAGCACCAGCTTCCAGTTGGCTTTTTCGAACAAGGTGGTCTGGATCGCCACCTTGGTGTTCTCCATGTCGTAGGGTTCCATGTAATGGCTCAGGGTCGACAGGAAGTCGTCGATGGCCGGTGGAGTCGAAGACAGGCTGATAAAGATGTAGCCACCGGCGGTTTTCACGTTTACCGGCTTGAGGCCGTACTGCTTCATGTCGAAGTCGGCGCCCATTTCGGTGCCGGCGAACAGCAGGCGGCCGTCCAGCTCGTACGTCCACTGGTGGTAATGGCACACCAGCTTGGCGACCTTGCCCTTGTCGCTGGTGCACAAGCGCGAACCGCGATGGCGGCACACGTTATGGAACGCATGCACCACGCCGTCGGCGCCACGGATCACGATGATCGGGTTCTTGCCCACTTGCAGCGTGATGTAGTTGCCTTTGGCAGGGATCTCGCAGGTCATGCCGGCGATCAACCACTCTTTCTGGAAAATTTCCTGCATGTCGATATCGAACAGCCGCTCATCAGAGTAAAACGGCTGCGGCAGCGAAAAGGTGCGCTCGCGCTCTTGCAGCATTTGCGCGGTGGCCTTGCGTGCGGGTTCCAGCGGATCGCCCAAGCTTAAGGTTGCGGTGACGTCCATCGTGTGTGTCCTCATGGCCATTCTGTGTGGCCGGCGAAAAGTGGCTGATCAGGTTTTGCAGCAAGGCGTAAAGAAAGCGTCTTTGTTGGGAGCGAGTGTGGGCCCCGCAAAGGCCAGAACCTTATCCATGAACGACATGGCCCACTCTGTTCCCGACGCGCAACCCCCGTGGTATGGGGGCTGGTCGCGATAAGTATGTGAATGTCGCAGATAGGTAAATGGGTGATTCGCGCGTTACGCAGAATCGCCACCATAAGGCCGACACACGGCTACGGAGAACAGCATGTCCAACAGCTTCCTGAATCCGGTAACTACCCAGACCTGGGCCAATGGTCGGCACATCGTCCGTTGCGTCAAAGTCATCCAGGAAACCTGGGACGTGCGCACCTTCTGCTTTATGGCCGACCAGCCGATCCTGTTCTTTTTCAAGCCCGGGCAGTTCGTCACCCTGGAGCTGGAAATCGACGGCCAGCCGATCATGCGCTCGTACACTATTTCCAGTTCGCCCTCGGTGCCTTACAGCTTTTCGGTGACCATCAAGCGTGTGCCGGGCGGCAAGGTATCCAACTGGCTGCACGACACGCTGCACGAAGGCCAGGAGCTGGCGGTGCACGGGCCGGTGGGTCTGTTCAACGCCATCGACTTCAGCAACCCGAAAGTTTTGTACTTGAGCGGTGGCGTGGGTATCACACCGGTCATGTCCATGGCCCGCTGGTATTACGACACCAACGCCAACGTCGACATGACATTTATCCACAGCGCCCGCTCGCCGAAAGACATCATCTATCACCGCGAACTGGAGCACATGGCGTCGCGGATCGATAACTTCAGCCTGCACCTGATCTGCGAGAAACACGGCTTGGGTGAACCCTGGGCTGGCTATCGCGGCTACCTGAACCACAAGATGCTCGAACTGATGGTGCCGGACTTCCTGGAGCGGGAAGTCTTCTGCTGCGGCCCGACGCCTTACATGAATGCGGTAAAGCGCCTGCTGGAAGCCGCCGGCTTCGACATGAGCCGCTACCACGAGGAGTCTTTCGGCGCGACGCCACCGGAAGCCCGTGCGGACGCAGTGGAACAAGCCGAACAAGCGGCGGATGCGCCGGAAATCGACCTCGCGGACCTGCACCAGGTGGAATTCATTGCCTCGGGCAAAAGCATCCGCGTGGCACCGGGCGAGACCGTACACGCGGCGGCGGCCAAACTTGGCTTGCTGATTCCGAAGGCCTGCGGAATGGGGATTTGCGGGACGTGCAAGGTGATGAAACTGGGTGGGGAGGTCGAGATGGAGCACAACGGCGGGATCACCGAGGAAGACGAAGCCGAGGGTTACATCCTGTCGTGCTGCAGCGTGCCGAAGGGTGATGTGCGGATCGAATTCTAATCGGGTTGCCTCTTTAGGCTCTCGGCAGAGCGGGGGCCCTAAGAGGCAGGTTAGGGCGGCAGTCTGTCAGTCGATGTAAACGTAGATGTTGAACGCGTCCCCTGCTGGCGTCACTTCGTAGACCTTTTTGGTAACGACCCTGGACACACCCTCGAATTCATAGGTGTCACCGATGTTCACGATTTTCCTGAACTCATCCCAATCAACGATGGTGTCAGCATGATGGGTTTTGCTTTGGAGCGGTTTGCCGTGGTCATGTTCGGTCATAGTGTTGTCCTCGATGTGGCCCGAAAGAAGGCGTGAATTCCTTTTCAGGTGTCGTCAGACAGTACGCCGCCGCAGTCAGGTGGGGCGCACTGTCAGAAATACCAGTGTCGACGAACGGCGGGAGTGCCGAGGAAGTTTCAGTTAGTACCTTCAAAAAAAACCTCGGAGAGCTGGTAGAGGTCGTCCCTATATACAAAATCTTTACGTACCAGCTTTAGGGATCGATAGAAGCCACTGTCTGGGCCATTATCCACTCGGTCATGGGTATGCATCTTGAGAAGAGACTCTACACCGGCGTCCGTCAGTGACGGGGTTTGTGCTACGCCATTAACCGTAAATTTGATTGTTGGTTGTGAGCTCATTTGTTTCTCCTTGCCAGGTGACAAATCAATAGGGCACTCGACCAATCTCTCTTCATTTTTTGGTGCTTGAGTGCAGGGCGACAGTAGTAGCCCGCGGCTGTCTTGCCTAGCTGTCAAGTTTTACAGGTTGACAAGCCAAAATAGGTGCGTCTGCGTCAGACGGACTGGAAGGGGACGGGGTTAAATCATCTCGGCACCGCGCAGAAGGTCATGAATCTTCTGCGCGTGTCTTAAGGCGTTATCGGTTATTGCGCGTAAATATGCACAACGAAGTGCTGGCCTGATGCTGTCAGTTCAAAGACTTTGTCAGTGATCCGCAATGTCCTCGTCGGTTCGCTGATGGTGTCACCGATTTTCGCGGATTTTCTGAATTCGTCCCAGTCGATGACGGTGGTGCTGATAGTGCCTTCGCCTTGCAGGTTGTTGCCGTAGCGTTGTGCTTCCATGGTATTGCCCTCTGCTGGATTTCCGTTTCCGGCCGATTATTCGGCTGGCGGTTGGTCCCGAAAGGCGGCCTTTTCCTTTCGGGTTCCAAGAGGCTAGTCAAAGAAATTCAGGTTGGTTGCTGTCAGAAATATCAAAAAACAGTCTCGGCACTCCGCCAGCATCCATTGTCGGGCTCAGTACAATCCTGGTCGACGGTCCTGATGCACATGGTTGTAGTCGCTGATGTATTTGTCCCGGGCCTGAACCAGTGGCAGGTCAACGATTAACCGCAGTTCTTTCTGATGGGCGGTGCCACCGGCCAATGGGTAACCTTCGGAGCTGACGATCACCGAGCCACCCACCCAGTTGACGCCGCGTTCTTCGCCGTAGCGGTCGCAGGCTGCGATAAACATGCGATTGACCGCCGCGTTGGCTTGTACCCGCACGACTTCTCCTGGCCGTTCACCGGCGGGGCGTGAGCCGTCGGGCCAGTTCACCGGGGCGCACAGCAGGTCGGCGCCAGCGAGTGCCGCCAGACGCACCCATTCGGGCAGTTCCAGGTCATAACAAATCATTACGGCAATCCGGCCCACGACGGTTTCCACCACGGGCGGCGGTGCGCTGCCGGGGGTGAATATCAGCTTTTCGCGATTCCACAGGTGCGCCTTGCGATACACCGTCAGGCCGCCGTCGGGCTCTACCAGCGCCGCACTGTTGGCCACTCGCCCGGCGGTCAGCCGCTCGCAAAAACCGGCAACGATGATGATGTTCAGCTCGGCGGCCAGGGTTTTCCACTCGCTGAGCGTCGGCCCGTCCAGGGTCTCCGATACCGCATGGGCGTCTTCCCGGTCATTGAACACGTAGCCGCTTTGTATCAGTTCCGGCAGGACGACCACCTGTGCGCCCAGTGCGGCTGCACCACGGATCGCGTCGGCGCATAGCGCGCGGTTGTAAGGTACATCGGCGATCCGTGGTGCCAGTTGATGACACATCACTCGTACAGGATTCATGGCTGGACTCCTTCCAGAACCGCCTCGCTGGCGGCAATAGCACGACGCTCTGCCTCGCGGTCGAGGTTGCGGCTCATCACACAATAGATCACTGCCGAAACCGCCAGCCCGATGACAAACGCCACATCCGCACCTCCCAGTGCTGCGGCCGCAGGGCCTTCATAGAAACTCAGCGACATGAACGGCACCATCGACATCAGCCCCAGGCAGTACGCAACCAGGCCGACGCTGCCCCATTGGCCGTAGATGCCGGCCGGGTTGAAGATGTCGCTGATGGCGTATTTGCCTTTGCGCACCAGGTAGAAGTCCGCGAGGTTCACGGCGGTCCACGGCACCAGGAAGTACAACATCAGCAGCACAAAGGTGTTGAAACTTGCCAGGTAACTCTCGGGAATACTCAGGGTGATCATGAAAATCACCGCCGCCACCAGGCCGATACCAATCACCCGGCTCTTGAGGCGCGGCTGAATCTTCACAAAGGGATGCGTGGGAGGTGCTCACGCCAGTAGAGCTGTAACCTCGGAGGGCGCGGCCGGTATGGCCGCGCCCAGGATGTTCAGCCCTGCATCACTTCCCGAATATCCGCGGCCAGTTCCCGCACGCGCTCTTCCTCGGTATCCCACGCACACATGAACCGGGCGCCGCCTTTGCCGATGAAGGTGTAGAAGCGCCAGCCCTTGGCCGTCAGCGCAGCAATCGCCGGTTCCGACAGTTGCAGGAACACGCCGTTGGCCTGCACCGGGAACATCAACTCCACCCCCGGAATATCCGCCACCAGGCTGCTGAGCAATTGCGCGCAGTGGTTGGCGTGGCGGGCGTGTTTGAGCCAGGCGTCGTTTTCCAGCAGGCCCACCCACGGGGCGGAGAGGAAGCGCATCTTTGAGGCAAGCTGCCCGGCCTGTTTGCAGCGGTAGTCGAAGTCTTCGGCCAGCTTGTGGTTGAAGAACAGGATCGCTTCACCCACGGCCATGCCGTTCTTGGTGCCGCCAAAACACAGCACGTCGACGCCGGCTTTCCAGGTCAGGTCGGCCGGCGAGCAGCCGAGGAATGCGCAAGCGTTGGAGAAACGCGCGCCGTCCATGTGCAGGTTCAGCCCCAGTTCCTTGCAGGTGACGCTGATGGCGCGGATTTCTTCCGGGGTGTAGACGCTGCCGACTTCGGTGGCCTGGGTCAGGGTGACGACGCGGGGTTTCGGGTAGTGGATGTCCTGGCGCTTGAGGGCGATCTCGCGGATCGACTCCGGGGTCAGCTTGCCGTTTTCGGTGCGGGCGGTGAGCAGCTTGGAACCGTTGGAGAAAAACTCCGGCGCGCCGCATTCGTCGGTTTCGACGTGGGCGGTTTCCGAGCAAATCACGCTATGGTAGCTCTGGCACAAGGAGGACAGCGCCAGGGAGTTGGCCGCGGTACCGTTGAAGGCGAAGAACACTTCGCAGTCGGTTTCGAACAGTTTGCGGAAACCGTCGGCGGCGCGGTGGGTCCATTCATCATCGCCATAGGCGCGTTGATGGCCCTGGTTGGCGAGTTCCATGGCGGCCCAGGCTTCCGGGCAGATGCCGGAATAGTTGTCGCTGGCGAATTGTTGGCTCTTGTCGGTCATGGCCCAGTCCTGTGGTCGATGTTGGTGCGCACTTTACCCAAGATTGTCGGGCGGGCGCACGCACTGTTAATGCAAAGTCATTGGGGAATTATGCACGGTTCTGAAAGCGTTCCTGTAAGCCGCGTCCGCGATGGCGCCCTGGACCTGCTCAAGTGGCTGGCGCTGCTGAGTATGGTGCTGGACCACCTGCGGTATGTCGGTTTGAGCCTGGACGGGCTGTATGTGCCGGGCCGCCTGGCGTTCCCGTGGTTTTGCCTGGCGATTGCGGCGAATTTGCATCGGGTCAAGGACGCGCCGGTGACCGGGCAGTGGCGCTATCTGGGCTGGTTGCTGCTGTTCAGTGTGATCAGTGAGGTGCCGTACCGGATGTTCATTGACGACGCCGATACGCTGAACGTCCTGCCAACCCTGGCGCTGGGCTTGCTGGTTGCCCGTGGATGGCAGCAGAAGGCGGCAATTGATCGAGGATTGGCGTTGATCGCGCTGGTTTTGGCGGGGTTGTTTTCGGCGCAGTTGATGTTCGGCTTTTTTGGCGTGCTGCTGCCGTTGGCGATGCTGCTGGTGTTTCGCCGGCCGTGGTATTTCAGCGTGCTGCCGGGTGTGGTGTGCCTGGCCGCCAATCAATGGCAGATCCTGCTCAATAGCGGCACGCCGGTGGCGATGCTGGGATTGGCGACATGCCTGATTGCGCCACTGGCCGGATTGGTCTTGTTGCGACAGGCCAGGCAGGTGTCGCCGCCGGCCATGCGGCGCTGGGCGTATGCGCTTTATCCAGCGCATTTCTTGCTGCTGCTACTCCTTCGAAAGATCATCGCCTAACCCCTTGTAGGAGCGAGCTTGCTCGCGAAAAACGTCAACGATTACGAGGGCTGTCTGGATGCGCGCGGCGCCCTCAGGTTTTTCGCGAGCAAGCTCGCTCCTACAAATGCCGAGGGCCATGTCGTAAACGCACCTTTGCGTGGCGTCCGTAGGCATTTGGTCTGTCTGTACCAGCCCTACCATCGCATCAAAGGGCGCTGCCGCGTGCACGGGCCTCAACAAGACGAAATGCTGGGAGAGACGCGATGTTCAGCAAGCAAGACCAGATCCAGGGTTATGACGATGCACTGCTGGCGGCCATGAATGCCGAGGAGCAGCGCCAGGAAGATCATATCGAGCTGATCGCGTCAGAGAACTACACCAGCAAGCGCGTCATGGAAGCCCAGGGCAGCGGCCTCACCAACAAATACGCCGAAGGTTATCCGGGCAAGCGCTACTACGGTGGCTGCGAGCACGTCGATAAAGTAGAAGTGCTGGCCATCGAACGCGCCAAGCAGCTGTTCGACGCCGACTACGCCAACGTGCAGCCACACTCCGGTTCGTCCGCCAACAGCGCGGTGTACCTGGCGCTGCTGAACGCTGGTGACACTATCCTTGGCATGAGCCTGGCCCACGGCGGCCACCTGACCCACGGCGCCAAAGTGTCGTCCTCGGGCAAGCTGTACAACGCGGTGCAATACGGCATCGACACCGCCACCGGCCTGATCGACTACGACGAAGTCGAGCGCCTGGCCGTGGAGCACAAGCCGAAGATGGTCGTGGCCGGTTTCTCCGCTTACTCCAAGACCCTGGATTTCCCGCGCTTCCGCCAGATTGCCGACAAGGTCGGTGCGCTGCTGTTCGTCGACATGGCCCACGTCGCTGGCCTGGTGGCCGCTGGTCTGTACCCGAACCCGCTGCCCTACGCCGATGTGGTCACCACCACGACCCACAAGACCCTGCGTGGTCCCCGTGGCGGGTTGATCCTGGCCCGTGCCAACGAAGAAATTGAAAAGAAACTCAACTCTGCAGTGTTCCCGGGTGCCCAGGGCGGCCCGCTGATGCACGTGATCGCCGGCAAGGCGGTGTGCTTCAAGGAAGCCCAGGAGCCGGGTTTCAAGGCCTATCAGCAGCAAGTGATCGACAACGCCCAGGCCATGGCCGGCGTGTTTATCAAACGCGGCTACGATGTAGTGTCCGGCGGCACCGATAACCACTTGTTCCTGGTCAGCCTGATCCGTCAGGGCCTCACCGGCAAAGAGGCGGACGCAGCCCTTGGTCGCGCCCATATCACCGTCAACAAGAACGCCGTGCCTAACGACCCGCAGTCGCCCTTCGTGACTTCGGGCCTGCGCATCGGTACGCCGGCGGTGACCACGCGTGGCTTCAAAGCGACCCAATGCCTGGAGCTGGCCGGCTGGATCTGCGACATCCTCGACAACCTCGGCGACGCCGATGTAGAGGCCAACGTCGCCAGGCATGTGGCCGCCCTGTGCGCTGATTTCCCGGTTTATCGCTGAGCGCGGTTTTGGAGTAATGACTATGCAACGCTACTCGGGCTTCGGCCTCTTCAAGCACTCACTCAGCCACCACGAAAACTGGCAGAAAATGTGGCGCACGCCCACCCCTAAAAAGGTCTACGACGTGGTCATCGTCGGCGGCGGCGGGCATGGTCTGGCAACCGCTTACTACCTGGCCAAAGAACACGGCATCACCAACGTGGCCGTGGTCGAGAAAGGCTGGCTGGGCGGCGGTAACACCGCGCGCAACACCACCATCGTGCGTTCCAACTACCTGTGGGACGAATCGGCGCACCTGTACGAACACGCGATGAAGCTCTGGGAAGGTTTGTCTCAGGACCTGAACTACAACGTGATGTTCTCCCAGCGTGGCGTCTACAACCTGTGCCACACCCTGCAAGACATCCGTGACTCCGAGCGTCGCGTCAGCGCCAACCGCCTCAACGGCGTGGACGGTGAACTGCTCAACGCCAAACAAGTGGCCGACGAGATTCCGTACCTCGACTGCTCCAAGAACACCCGCTACCCAGTACTCGGCGCCACCGTGCAACGTCGCGGCGGCGTGGCCCGTCACGATGCCGTGGCCTGGGGCTTTGCCCGCGCCGCTGACGCACTGGGCGTGGACCTGATCCAGCAGACCGAAGTCATCGGTTTCCGCAAGGAAAACGGCGTGTGCATCGGCGTGGAAACCAACAAAGGCTTCATCGGCGCCAAGCGCGTCGGCGTGGTGACGGCCGGTAACTCCGGTCACATGGCTTCGCTGGCGGGCTTCCGCCTGCCAATCGAATCACACCCGCTGCAAGCGTTGGTGTCGGAGCCGATCAAACCCATCATCGACAGCGTGATCATGTCCAACGCCGTGCACGGCTACATCAGCCAGTCCGACAAAGGCGACCTGGTGATCGGCGCCGGTATCGACGGCTACAACGGCTATGGCCAGCGCGGCTCGTACCCGGTAATCGAACACACCATCCAGGCCATCGTCGAGATGTTCCCGGTGCTGTCCCGCGTGCGCATGAACCGCCAGTGGGGCGGCATCGTCGACACCACGCCGGACGCGTGCCCGATCATCTCCAAGACCCCGGTACCGAACATGTTCTTCAACTGCGGTTGGGGCACCGGTGGCTTCAAGGCCACCCCCGGCTCAGGCAACGTGTTTGCCGCCAGCCTTGCCAAGGGTGAAATGCACCCATTGGCTGCTCCATTCTCCATCGACCGTTTCCACAACGGTGCGCTGATCGACGAACACGGCGCTGCGGCCGTCGCCCACTAACAGGAGAAATTCCCTATGTTGCATATCTTCTGTCCTCACTGTGGCGAACTGCGCTCCGAAGAGGAATTCCACGCGTCCGGCCAAGCGCACATCCCGCGCCCGCTGGACCCGAACACCTGCACCGATGAGCAGTGGGGCGACTACATGTTCTTCCGCGACAACCCGCGCGGCCTGCACCACGAACTGTGGATTCACGCCGCCGGTTGCCGCCAGTATTTCAACGCGACCCGCGACACCGTGACCTACGAAATTCTTGAAACCTACAAGATTGGCAGCAAGCCGCAATTCACCGCCAAGGCTTCTGGAGAGAAGGTATGAGCCAGATCAATCGCCTGTCCAACGGTGGTCGCATCGACCGTAACAAAGCCCTGAGCTTTACCTTCAACGGCCAGAGCTACAAAGGCTTTGAAGGCGACACCCTGGCCGCCGCACTGCTGGCCAACGGCGTCGACATCATCGGTCGCAGCTTCAAGTATTCCCGCCCGCGCGGCATCTTCGCCGCCGGTGCCGAAGAGCCGAACGCGGTGTTGCAGATCGGCGCTACCGAAGCCACGCAAATCCCTAACGTGCGTGCCACGCAACAGGCGCTGTACCAGGGTTTGGTCGCCACCAGCACCAACGGCTGGCCGAGCGTGAACAACGACATGATGGGCATTCTCGGCAAGGTCGGCGGCAAGCTGATGCCGCCGGGCTTCTACTACAAAACCTTCATGTACCCGCAATCGTTCTGGATGACTTACGAGAAGTACATCCGTAAGGCCGCTGGTCTTGGCCGCTCACCGACCGAGAACGATCCGGACACCTACGACTACATGAACCGTCATTGCGACGTGCTGATTGTGGGCGCTGGCCCTGCCGGCCTGTCCGCTGCATTGGCCGCAGCCCGCAGTGGCGCACGGGTGATCATCGCGGACGAGCAGGAAGAGTTTGGCGGTTCCTTGCTGGACTCCCGTGAAAGCCTCGATGGCAAGCCGGCGGCCGATTGGGTTGCCAGTGTTATCGCTGAACTGAAATCCCTGCCGGACGTGGTGCTGCTGCCTCGCGCCACAGTTAACGGTTACCACGACCATAACTTCCTGACCATTCACGAGCGCCTTACCGACCACCTCGGTGACCGTGCGCCGATTGGCCAGGTGCGTCAGCGTATTCACCGGGTTCGCGCCAAGCGTGTGGTGCTGGCGACCGGCGCTTGTGAACGTCCGCTGGTGTACGGCAACAACGACGTGCCGGGAAACATGCTGGCCGGTGCCGTCTCCACTTACGTGCGCCGCTACGGCGTGGCGCCGGGTAAAAAACTGGTGCTGTCGACTAACAACGATCACGCCTACCGCGTTGCACTGGACTGGTTTGATGCTGGCCTCTCCGTGGTGGCTGTGGCGGATGCGCGCCACAACCCGCGCGGTGCACTGGTTGAAGAGGCGCGTGCCAAAGGCATCCGCATCCTCACCGGCAGCGCCGTGATCGAAGCCCGTGGCAGCAAGCACGTGACCGGCGCCCGCGTGGCCGCCATCGATGTCAAAGCCCACAAGGTCACCAGCCCTGGCGAATGGCTGGACTGCGACCTGGTCGCCAGTTCCGGCGGCTACAGCCCGGTGGTTCACCTGGCCTCACACTTGGGCGGCAAGCCGACCTGGCGTGAAGACATCCTCGGTTTTGTACCGGGCGAAGCACCGCAGAAACGCGTGTGCGTCGGTGGTATCAATGGCGTCTATGGCCTCGGCGACTCCCTGGCCGACGGTTTTGAAGGTGGCGTGCGCGCAGCCAGCGACGCCGGTTTCGCGCCGGTGGAAGGCACGCTGCCCAAAGCCTTGAGCCGTCTGGAAGAGCCGACCCTGGCGCTGTTCCAGGTGCCTCACGAGAAAGCTACCGCACGGGCGCCGAAGCAATTTGTCGACCTGCAAAACGACGTCACCGCCGCCGCCATCGAACTCGCCACCCGCGAAGGTTTCGAGTCGGTAGAGCACGTCAAACGCTACACCGCACTGGGCTTCGGCACCGACCAGGGCAAGCTCGGCAACGTCAACGGCCTGGCCATCGCGGCCCGTTCGCTGAACGTGACCATCCCGCAGATGGGCACCACCATGTTCCGTCCCAACTACACGCCGGTGACGTTCGGCGCAGTAGCGGGCCGACACTGTGGGCACATCTTCGAGCCGGTACGCTACACCGCGCTGCAGGCTTGGCACGTGAAAAACGGCGCCGAGTTTGAAGACGTCGGCCAGTGGAAACGCCCATGGTACTTCCCGCGCAACGGTGAAGACCTGCACGCCGCCGTGAAACGCGAATGCCTGGCCGTGCGCGACAGCGTCGGCCTGCTGGACGCGTCCACCCTCGGCAAGATCGACATTCAGGGCCCGGATGCCCGCGAGTTTCTCAACCGCATCTACAGCAACGCCTGGACCAAGCTCGACGTGGGCAAGGCCCGCTACGGCCTGATGTGCAAGGAAGACGGCATGGTCTTCGACGACGGCGTCACCGCCTGCCTCGCCGACAACCACTTCCTGATGACCACCACCACCGGCGGCGCAGCACGCGTACTGCAGTGGCTGGAAATCTACCAGCAGACCGAATGGCCAGACCTCAAGGTGTACTTCACCTCGGTCACCGATCACTGGGCAACCATGACCTTGTCCGGCCCCAACAGCCGGAAGCTGTTGAGCGAAGTCACCGACATCGACCTGGACAAGGACGGTTTCCCGTTCATGACCTGGAAAGAAGGCCTGGTAGGCGGCGTGCCGGCGCGGGTGTTCCGGATTTCGTTTACCGGTGAGCTGTCGTACGAAGTCAACGTGCAGGCCGACTACGCCATGGGCGTGCTCGAGAAAATCGTCGAGGCTGGTAAAAAGTACAACCTGACTCCATACGGCACCGAGACCATGCACGTGCTGCGGGCCGAGAAGGGTTTCATCATCGTTGGCCAGGATACCGACGGCTCGATGACCCCGGACGACCTGAACATGGGCTGGTGTGTAGGCCGCACCAAACCGTTCTCGTGGCTCGGCTGGCGCGGGATGAATCGCGAAGATTGTGTGCGTGAAGACCGCAAGCAGCTTGTCGGACTCAAGCCGATTGACCCGAACGTGTGGCTGCCGGAAGGCGCGCAACTGGTGTTCGACACCAAGCAGACGATCCCGATGAAGATGGTCGGCCACGTCACCTCCAGTTATGCCCACAACTCCCTCGGTTATTCGTTTGCCATGGGCGTGGTGAAGGGCGGCTTGAAGCGCATCGGCGAGCGGGTGTTTGCCCCGTTGGCGGATGGCAGCGTGATCGAGGCGGAGATTGTTTCTTCGGTGTTCTTTGACCCTAAAGGCGACCGCCAGAACATCTGACAGACCGAGTCGCCTGCATCGCAGGCAAGCCAGCTCCCACATTTGAAGGTATTCGCAATTTAAAAATGTGGGAGCCGGGCTTGCCCGCGTTGGCGCCAGTAGATTCACCACAGAATTCAGAAAGGTGCTTTATGACAGCAGCCAATGTTTACCAACAACGCCCCACCTCCGGAGCCAAGGCCGAGTCGTCGCTGCACCATGCCGACCTCGCCAGCCTGGTGGGCAAGGGCCGCAAGAACGCCGGCGTGACCGTGCGTGAAAAGAAACTCCTCGGCCACCTGACCATTCGTGGCGATGGTCACGACGCAGCCTTCGCCGCCGGCGTGCACAAAGCCCTGGGCATCGAGTTGCCCGGCGCGTTGCAAGTCATCGTCAAGGGTGAAACCAGCCTGCAATGGCTGGGCCCGGATGAGTGGCTGCTGGTGGTGCCGAGTGGTGAAGAATTCGCCGCCGAAAAAAGCCTGCGTGAGGCGCTGGGGGATTTGCATATCCAGATCGTCAACGTCAGCGGCGGCCAGCAGATTCTGGAACTCAGCGGTCCGAACGTACGCGATGTGCTGATGAAGTCCACCAGCTACGACGTACACCCCAACAGCTTCCCGGTGGGCAAGGCCGTGGGTACGGTGTTCGCCAAGTCGCAGTTGGTGATTCGTCATACCGCTGAAGACACCTGGGAGCTGGTGATTCGTCGCAGCTTCTCGGATTACTGGTGGCTGTGGTTGCAGGATGCGGCGGCTGAGTATGGTTTAAGCGGCGAAGCTTGATGGAATGAACGCTGTTGTGGCGAGGGGGCTTGTCCCCCGTTGGAGCGCGCAGCGGTCCCAATAAGGTCAGCGCATTTTTTCTGAAAACAACCGAGCGGCAGGTTTTGGGGCTGCTTCGCAGCCCAACGGGGGACAAGCCCCCTCGCCACAAAGGCCTGAGGATTCCAATATGAGCCGCGTACCCGATACATGGATTTTGACCGCCGACTGCCCCAGCGTGCTCGGCACGGTGGACGCGGTGACCCGCTATCTGTTCGAGCAGGGCTGCTACGTCACTGAGCACCACTCGTTTGATGACCGGCTTTCGGGCCGTTTCTTCATCCGCGTGGAGTTTCGCCAGCCCGACGGTTTTGACGAACAAGGCTTCCGCGATGGCCTGGCCACCCGCGGTGAAGCGTTCGGCATGATCTTCGAACTGACTGCGCCGAATTACCGGCCGAAAGTGGTGATCATGGTCTCCAAGGCCGATCACTGCCTCAACGATTTGCTCTACCGCCAGCGCATCGGCCAACTGTCGATGGATGTGGTGGCCGTGGTGTCTAATCACCCCGACCTCAAGCCGCTCGCCGACTGGCATCAGATTCCCTATTACCACTTTCCCCTGGACCCCAACGACAAGCCGTCCCAAGAGCGCCAGGTGTGGCAGGTGATCGAAGAGTCGGGCGCTGAACTGGTGATCCTTGCGCGCTACATGCAAGTGCTGTCGCCGGAGCTGTGCCGCAAGCTCGATGGTAAAGCCATCAACATCCACCACTCCCTGCTGCCCGGTTTCAAGGGCGCCAAGCCGTATCACCAGGCCTACAACAAGGGCGTGAAACTGGTGGGCGCCACCGCGCATTACATCAACAACGATTTGGACGAAGGCCCGATCATCGCCCAGGGCGTTGAGGTGGTGGACCACAGTCACTATCCGGAAGACTTGATTGCCAAGGGGCGGGATATCGAAGGCCTGACCCTGGCCCGGGCCGTGGGGTATCACATTGAGCGGCGGGTGTTTCTGAACGCCAATCGGACAGTGGTGCTCTGATGGACGCCTTCGCGAGCAAGCCCGCTCCCACAGTTGACCGAGTCCTACCTTTGAAATGCGGTCGAATGTGGGAGCGGGCTTGCTCGCGAAGAGGCCCTTACTAACAACGCAAAAAACAGCATCTGTACCCGAGCACTTTAACGCGCTGCCTGCCTGGGCAACGCGGTTTCATAAAAACAACAGCGAGGTGAAAGCATGTCTGGTAATCGTGGTGTCGTGTATCTCGGCAACGGCAAGGTCGAAGTACAGAAAATCGACTATCCCAAAATGCAGGACCCCCGTGGCAGGAAGATTGAGCACGGCGTCATCCTGCGCGTGGTCTCCACCAACATCTGCGGCTCCGACCAACACATGGTGCGCGGCCGCACCACTGCCCAGACCGGCCTGGTCCTGGGCCACGAAATCACCGGCGAAGTGATCGAGAAGGGCAGCGACGTCGAGAACCTGAAAATCGGCGATCTGGTGTCCGTGCCGTTCAACGTGGCGTGCGGCCGTTGCCGTTCCTGCAAGGAAATGCACACCGGCGTGTGCCTGAGCGTCAACCCGGCCCGTCCGGGCGGTGCCTACGGCTACGTCGACATGGGTGACTGGACCGGCGGCCAAGCCGAATACGCGCTGGTGCCGTACGCCGACTTCAACCTGCTGAAGCTGCCGGACCGCGACCGCGCCATGGAGAAAATCCGTGACCTGACGTGCCTCTCCGACATCCTGCCCACCGGTTATCACGGCGCAGTCACTGCCGGTGTCGGCCCGGGCAGCACCGTCTATGTGGCCGGTGCCGGCCCTGTCGGCCTGGCCGCTGCCGCTTCCGCTCGGCTGTTGGGCGCGGCGGTGGTGATCATCGGTGACGTCAACCCGATCCGCCTGGCCCACGCCAAGGCCCAGGGTTTTGAAATTGCCGACCTGTCGAAAGACACGCCGCTGCATGAACAAATCGCCGCACTGCTGGGCGAGCCGGAAGTGGATTGCGCGGTGGATGCGGTGGGCTTTGAAGCGCGCGGCCACGGGCATGACGGCGTCAAGCACGAGGCTCCGGCCACCGTGCTCAACTCGTTGATGGGCGTGGTGCGGGTAGCCGGCAAGATCGGCATCCCGGGCCTGTATGTGACTGAAGACCCGGGTGCGGTGGATGCTGCCGCGAAAATGGGCAGCCTGAGCATCCGCTTTGGCCTGGGTTGGGCCAAGTCCCACAGCTTCCATACCGGGCAGACGCCGGTGATGAAGTACAACCGTCAGCTGATGCAGGCGATCATGTGGGACCGCATCAAGATTGCCGACATTGTGGGCGTGGAAGTCATCAGCCTGGATGACGCGCCCCGCGGTTACGGCGAGTTCGATGCGGGTGTGCCGAAGAAGTTTGTGATCGATCCGCACAAGTTGTTCAGCGCGGCGTAGGCAGTGACGTGATTAATAAGGGCGTCCTGAGGGCGCCCTTATTATTTATGATTTGTAAATCAGCGCTAATCCCGAAAGGGTCATTATTGCGGCGGATATCAACGTCAGTAATGAAGGCAACACAATCCATAGCTTCAATTTTTTAGGAATGGCTTTAACGTCCTCAGCCAGCACGAGGCGCCTCCACTCGAATACGCTTGGCATCAGAATGATGGTGGCAGCGGCAAACAGGCGCTGGTGCTTGCCGTTGAATGTGTCGTTGCGGAATATATGTTTGTTCATGGCGATATATACGCTGTATCGCAGGTAACTTTCCGCGGTTTCGAGCTTTGTAAACATGACATAAAAGTTGAGGGGAAGGCTCAGTATCATGATCAGGGCGGCGTAAATTCCAATCGACTCCAGATTCATTTCAATCTCCTGAGGCTTCATAGAGTCGTGTGCCAAGCGCTTCCCCAAGTGTGCCGCCATAAAGCGGCTACTAATTGGCATTAACCCAAGGGGCGCCCTTTTTATATAAAATTTCAGTTTTCTATAAGAAACCCGGTGATGGTGATACCTATAAGCGAGAGGCAGGTAACGAGTGTTGGTATGACCATCCAATACTTGAGGTGCCGTGGTATTTGTTCAACGTCCTCAACCAGTACCATACCCCTGCGTTGAATTATTCCCGGAATGAGAATAACGGTTGCCATAGCGAATACGCGTTGCGGTCTTCCTTCAAAGTGGCTATGACGAAACGTTTGCCTGCATCCGACTATAAAGGTGCTGTATTGCATATAGCGCTCAGCGGCATCGAGCTTTTTGTACATGGCAGAAAAGACGATTGGGAAGCTGAGTAGCAGGAGGGCGCATGAGACCACCGCAAAGTATTCCAAGTGCATTCAATCCTCCACTGCCTGATAGAGAACTTTACCCACCCATTCTCCAGCATTGCTTCCAAGCTTGCCCAAGGCGAATCCACCTGCTGCACCACCGATGATGGAGCATGCCAAAGCACCGGCGCCAGCCGTAGGTATACCAAAAACAATCGCGCAGGCGCCGATACCGCCAAGTGCTCCAAGTGTCCCGCCCGCAGATGCGCCACCCACTCCAATCACCAACTTGCCACCTTCAACGTACTTCGCTTGCGTACACGCTTGCTCGCGGCCCGTGGAGCACGCTTCCGTTATCTCCAGTGCTGTCGCTCCAACATCCAGCGCAATACCAATGTAAGTCCCCTTCTTCAATACCTGCGAAGCCTTGGCTACGCGCTTGACCGTTTCTTCATACCCGCGAATTTCTCCATGATGCCAATAGCTTTTACTGGAAATACCCAACATTTTCTTGATGGAGTCTTCATTTTTCAATCCGCTCCCGAAGCGTGCCATGCCGTAGAGTTGACTCTCGAGCCGGGAGAATAAGTTGCTTCGTTTAACCACGAACTCACCCCTTGCGGCCACAGTGCCCTTGCTTAAGTACTGCTTATGCAGGCCGTCGATTTCCTGAAGGGTCTTTTCGATTTCTTCCAGGTGTTTACTCCACGCGCTGGTGGCACTCCCGACACCGATCGAAGCGTAGGTCATGATCTTCTGCAGCTGGTCGTAATTTTTGATCAGGAATTGATCAGTTGCGGAGTGTGCCAACAGGGCATGTTTTATGTTCTGCGCCGAACTCATCAACCGCGCTTCTTCGACGGTACAAGAAGCCGTACGGCTGTCACCGATAATCACCAGCTGCCCAGGTAACACCACGGTGTTGCGGATATGTTGGTTAAGGATGTCGAACTTGGTTTGAGCATGAGAATTAAGCGAGAGGCGTTGTTTCAGTAGCGGATAAGGCTGTGATCGATCATTGATAAATGCGTAAGGTCCCTGCATCGCGTGCACCTCCAAGTGACTGAGGCGCACGACTATAAGAAAGCGCTGCAGGCGAGGTAAGACGCGTGCAGGGACGTTTTTAGTGTTTCGGAAATGGACTACTTAAGTGTCGGCGTATGCCTACTCCTGCAGCCGCCGACCGATCACATCCATCAAATCGCAACCGTCGCGCAGCGGAATGGCGCAGAGCAGGGCGAAGTCCTTGAGGACGATGGTGTCGGTGATGAGGGTGTCGCGAAACGCGAGGTTTTCCAGGACTTGGGTCACCGCGCGGATGCGGTAGGCGGCTGCGTCGTGGAGCACGTCCAGCGGGGTTTGGGTGTCGATGAGCAGGGAAGGGACGGTGCAGTCGTGGCCGGTTAGTGGCATGTAGCGGTTCATGTGTGCAACCTCATTTCAGATAATGGGGCTACCACTCACCCGTCGCCAAACGAATGGGTGGCAGCTGTACGCAGGTTGGCGAACCGGTGAAATGAAGCAAAGCCGGCAGACCCGAAGGTCTCCCGCGCACAGCCGCCATAAAGCACAGCTTTGCGGGTGCAAAAAGACCTGCAAAGAAACAGGTACTTTTGCATGCATTATTTCAATCGAGTCGCCAAACCCGTATCGCCATGTGGACGACCGCCGGACTATAAGCTTCCTTGTTTGGCCGAGGCAAGACGCAATGCCGAACACATTTCCCGACACAACGACGATCAACTGTAGGAGCGGGCTTGCCCGCGAAAAACCTGAGCGTGCCGGGCAAAAAAAAGGCGACCCCGGGGGTCGCCTTCTTTGCCTGCGTGGGTCACTCAGCGAATCGCCAAAGCCCCCTGATACACCGTTGGCCCCGTCGGCTGCTTGGTTACCGAGCCGCCCTTGGTTTCCGAACTGACCATCAGCGTCACCGGTTTGCTGATCGACTCCTGCTGGCGCGGGTTGATGCCAATAATGCCTTTGCCGTCTTCCGGCAACAGGCCCAGCGACACCGGCGTGCCGTCAGCCGGGACGGCCCACAGCTCCAGGCTTTGGTCCGGAGGCGGTGCCGTGGCGGCAATCGGCTGCACTTCGAGGTAATCCTTGTGGGCCATGATCTGTGCGGCCGGTTGCTGGGTGGTGTTCACCAGCAGTGCGGCAGACTTGACGCTGTCCTGGGTGTAGAGCGCGCCGCCGACGCCGGCGACTACCACCAAACAAGCGCCGACGAACAGGCGCGGGCGGCTCCAGAATGAAGGCTTGTGCTCAATCACTTGGGGGTCGATCGCAGTCATTAGGCTCTTCCTGACATGTTTTGTAGTCTTTCATGGACCCAGTTAACGGCGATCGGTTCCTCATCCATCGTATTGAGCCTCTGTTCAGAGTGATGCCAATTGGCCCTGATACAGCACCGGCCCGGTGGGTTGTCCGGTCGGCGAACCACCTTGGGGCTCAAGGCTCACTGCCAGCGTCAACGGCGTCGTCAGCAGCGCCTGGTGTTCTTTGCTCAATTGGATACGGCCTTTGCCCGAGACCGGCACCAGCCCGAGAGAGATCGGTTTGCCGCCCTTGGGAATTGCCCACAGCTCCAGGTCCCGAGCGGGTTCCACCGCCGCCAAGGCCAGCGGTTCAACCTGCAGATGGTCCGCATAGGCCTGGATCTTCAGCGCAGGCTGCTGGTTAGCCGCAACCAGGGTGGCGTTGTATTCCACCCCAAGATCGCGCTGGTACAACACACCCACCAACACCGCGATCACCACCCCGCACGCCGCTACCAGCAACCGCAAGCTCATCCAGAACGGTTTTTTCGCTGGCATATGCAGCACTTGCGGCTCAATGCGTGCCTTGATGCCTTCCCACACGTGATCCGGCACCGGCCGCTCAGGCAGTGGCCCGGTGAAGCTGGCGAGGGCGTCCTGCCAGTGTCCTAGCTCAACGCGCAGCGCTGCATCGTCCAGCAGCAGTGTTTCAAAGCGCCGACGGGCGGTGGCAGGCATCAGCCCGATGGCATAGTCAGCCGCGAGGGCGCGGCGCAGGGAGGTAGTCTGGTAGTTCATGATTCAAGGCACCTGCGCAAGCGCTCCATGCCGCGGCGAATCCAGGATTTGACCGAGCCCAGCGGCGCGGCCAGGTGGTCGGCCAACTCCGAGCAGGACAAGCCTTGGAAGTAAGCCACGGTGATCGATTGACGCTGCATGCCTTCGAGGCTGTCGAGGCAGCGGTTCAGGGCGTGGGCTTCGCGCTCGCTGTCGAGCAATTCATGGGCGCTGGGGCTTTCGTCGGCCATGGCATCTTGCTGGCCGTCGCCCAAGGGTTGTTCGCGGTGTTTGCGTAACTGGTCGATGGCCAGGTTGCGGGTGATGTTGATCATCCAGGTCAGCGGCGCCGACAAGTGGGCTTCATACCGCGAGGCGTTGAACCAGATGCGCACGAAGCTATCCTGCAAGACTTCTTCAGCCAGGTCCCGGCGACCCATGAACCGCAGGGCGACACCGTGCAAACGCGGGGAAACGCTGCGATAGAGCGTTTCAAACGCCTGGCGGTTACCCAGGGAACACTGGGCCAGCAATTGCCGCAACTGATCTGCATCGTGGGTCGAAATGGGGCTTCTCCAGGCACTTGCAACAGGGCGATGGGACGGCGCACGGTAAAGAGGGCAGGCTGAGGTTAGTCCAGCTTGGGCATTCATTCCATCTACCTCCGCGCGGCTCGTGGTGGATATACGCAGCGCAGGGCAGTTCGGATGCAGTGGTTTTCTGAACTAATCTGTGAGGTGGGAACAATCTTTCGTAACACCCAGTCAAACCCCTGCTTTTAGCGCTTACTTTCAGAGGTTGTCTTGATGAAGATTTCACGCGGTTTTGCCCTGTCCTGCCTGTTGACCGTGGCGGCCACCCCGGTGTTTGCGGCAGGTTTCAGCCTCGGCGACGTAGCCAATGCCGTTTCAGGCGCACAGGGTGGCGACAAGGCAGCAGCGGCTGCGCCGACCTCACAGACCGCCGGTTTGCTGGGCGCCCTGACCTCGCAATTGAACGTGACCCCAGAGCAGGCCGTCGGCGGTACCGGCGCGATGCTGGGCCTGGCCAAGAATAAATTGGGCGGCGGTGATTACTCGCAACTGACCCAGAGCGTACCTGGGCTGGACAAGCTCTCCGGCAGCAACTCCCTGGGCAGCCTCGGCGCCTTGAGCGGCATGCTCGGCCAGAGCGGCGGCAGCAAGACTTCGGGCCTGGACGGCGTGTTGGGTAACGTGAAGAACACCAACGACCTGAACACCGCGTTCAGCGCGCTGGGCATGGACAGTGGGATGGTTGGCCAGTTTGCCCCGGTTATCCTGAAATACCTGGGCGGCCAAGGCGCCAGCGAGTCGGTGCTGGGCAAACTGGCTTCGGCCTGGGGCACTGGCGGCTAAGACCGCTCCGCGCGCAGTTGGGCGATGCGCGCATCCTTCTCCTTCCAGAGCTGGTTGACCCAGTTCTGGACGGTCTGGCGAAACACCGGATCGTTTTCGTAATCCCCCCGCCACAACGCCGAATCCAGTTCACGGGTGCGGATATCCACGATCACCTTTGGCACTGCGCCACTGATCAAGTCCCAGAAGCCCGGAATGTTTTCCTGTGGATAAACCACGGTGACGTCGAGCACCGCATCCAGCTGTTCACCCAACGCCGCGAGCACGAACGCCACGCCACCCGCCTTGGGTTTGAGCAGGCGCTCGAAGGGTGAATCCTGCTGTTTGCGCTTGGCCGGGTTGAACCGCGTGCCTTCCAGGTAATTCACCACCGTGACCGGCTGGCGCTTGAACAGCTCACAGGCCTCCTTGGTGATCTTCAGGTCCTGGCCTGCCAGCTCCGGGTGCTTGGCCAGGAACGCCTTGGTGTAGCGCTTCATGAACGGGTAATCCAGCGCCCACCAGGCCAGGCCCAGGAAGGGTACCCAGATCAGTTCCTTTTTCAGGAAGAACTTGAAGAACGGCGTGCGCCGGTTGAGGGCCTGGATCAGTGCGGGGATGTCGACCCAGGATTGGTGGTTGCTGATCACCAGGTAGGACGTGTCGCTTCGCAGGTCGCCGCCGCCGCGAATGTCCCATTGGGTGGGGATGCACAGGGCGAAGATCAGCTTGTCGATCTCGGCCCAGGTTTCGGCGATCCACATGACGGCCCAGGAGGCGTAGTCGCGCAAGCGACCGGGCGCCACCAGCTTGAGCAGGGCAAACACCATCAACGGCCCGAACAGCACCAAGGTGTTGAGCAATAGCAGCAATGTGACGAAACAGCCGGTGAGCAGGCGGCGCATAAGTAACTCTTGGAATCATTTTGGCCCGCCATGATAAGCAGCTTGGGTCTAGAGGCCAAATCGCAAATAAGCTGACGAATGTTTCACAGCGGGCTGGGTATGCTCTGTGATCTAACTAAGCGGCGTTTTTGCAGTCTAGAATTGGCCCATCTATTTCAAGGAAACCTCCTACGTGAAATCCATCCTTGCCCTACTAGCGCTCGTGGCCTTGCCTGTCATGGCCGCCGAGCCGACCCTCTACGGTCGCTACGAATACATCCAACTGCCGGAAATCGGCGAGACCTTCAAGGCCAAGATGGACACCGGCGCGCTGACCGCCTCGCTGTCGGCCCGGGACATCGAGACCTTCACCCGTGATGGCGACGACTGGGTGCGCTTCCGCCTCGGCGGCAAGGACGCCACCAACAAGGTCTACGAGCACAAGGTGTCGCGCATCAGCAAAATCAAAAGCCGCGCCGACGAAGATGACGATAAGGACGAGGCCACCGTGGCCAAGCGCCCGGTGATCGACCTGGAAATGTGCCTGGGCAACGTCAAGCGCACCGTCGAGGTCAACCTCACCGACCGCAGCAGCTTCAACTACCCGCTGCTGATCGGCGCCAAGGCCCTGCGTGAATTCGGCGCTGCGGTAAACCCGGCTCGCCGTTACACTGCGGACAAACCGGACTGCTGACGGACCACCATGCCGCATATCCTGATTGTCGAAGACGAAGCGGCCATCGCCGACACGCTGATTTTCGCCCTGCAAGGCGAGGGCTTCACCACCACCTGGCTGAGCCTCGGCCAAGCGGCGTTGGCCCATCAGCGGCAAACCCCGGCGGACCTGATCATCCTCGACATCGGCCTGCCGGATATCACCGGTTTTGAAACCTGCAAACAACTGCGGCGCTTCAGCGAAGTGCCGGTGATGTTCCTCAGCGCCCGGGACGGCGAGATCGACCGCGTGGTGGGCCTGGAGATCGGTGCTGACGACTATGTGGTCAAGCCATTCAGCCCGCGCGAAGTGGCGGCGCGGGTACGGGCGATCCTCAAGCGGGTTGGCCCCGGTGTTGCTCCGGCCGTGTTCCAGGTGGACCTGGAGCGTATGCAGATCAGTTATCGCGGGCAGCCGCTTAACCTTACGCGCCATGAATTTCGCTTGCTGCAAAGCCTGTTGGAGCAACCCGAGCGGGTGTTCAGCCGCGAGCAACTGCTGGATGCGGTGGGCGTGGCGGCCGATGCAGGCTACGAGCGCAATATCGACAGCCATATCAAAAGTGTTCGCAGCAAATTGCGCACGGTGGCGCCCGAGTCTGAACCGATCCAGACCCACCGCGGCCTTGGCTACAGCTACAGCCCGGGCAACAGCTGATGCGCCTGGGGATCCGGTTCTTCCTGGTGTATGCGCTGTTTATCGGCCTGACCGGCTACTTTGTACTCAGCACCGTAATGAAGGAAATCCGCCCCGGTGTGCGCCAGTCCACCGAAGAAACTCTGGTGGACACCGCCAACCTGCTGGCGGAAATCCTGCGCGAGGATGTGAAGAACGGCACCCTCGGCCAGAGCCATTGGCCCGAGTTGCTCAAGGCCTATGGCGAACGCCAGCCCGGCGCCAACATCTGGGGCCTGCCGAAAAACCAGGTCAACCACCGCATCTACGTCACCGACGCCAAGGGCATCGTGCTGCTGGACTCCACCGGCGAGGCCGTGGGCGAGGATTACTCGAAGTGGAATGACGTGTACCTGACCCTGCGCGGCGAATACGGTGCGCGCTCGACCCGCAGCGAACTGGACGACCCCGCTTCGTCGGTGATGCACGTCGGCGCGCCGATCCGCGATAACGGGCAGATCATCGGCGTAGTCACGGTGGCCAAGCCCAACAGCTCATTGCAGCCCTACGTGGACCGTACCGAAAACCGGTTGCTGTGGTACGGCGCCGGGCTGGTTGGCCTCGGCCTGTTGTTTGGCGCGTTGTTGTCGTGGTGGTTGAGTGTCGCGCTGCGCCGGCTCACGGCGTATGCCCAGGCGGTCAGCGAAGGCCGGCGTGCCGAGTTGCCGCACTATCGCGGCGGTGAGCTGGAGCAGCTGTCTACTGCGGTGGAGCACATGCGCACCCAGCTGGAAGGCAAGGCTTACGTCGAGCGTTATGTGCACACCCTGACCCACGAACTGAAAAGCCCGCTGGCTGCGATTCGCGGGGCGGCGGAACTGTTACAGGGCGACATGTCCCGGGATCAGCAGCAGCGTTTCGTGGGCAATATCGACAGTGAAAGTGCGCGCTTGCAGCAGTTGATCGAACGCCTGCTGAACCTGGCTCAGGTTGAGCAGCGCCAGGGACTTGAAGACCAGAGCAGCTTGTCGCTGGCAGCGCTGGTGAGCGAAGTGCTCAAGGCTCAATGCGCGCGCATCGAAGGGGCCGGGTTGCAGGTTGAGCAGGCGATTGCGGCGGATGTGCAGGTGTACGGCGAGCCGTTCCTGCTGCGTCAGGCCTTGGGGAATCTGCTGGAAAACGCCCTGGATTTCACCCCGCCCGGTGGCGTCCTGCGGTTCAGCGCCAAGGCCTTGAGTGACGGCATCGAATTCACCCTGTTCAACCAGGCCGAGCCGATTCCCGAATACGCCTTGCCGCGCCTCAGCGAGCGCTTCTATTCCCTGCCGCGCCCGTCCAGCGGGCGCAAGAGCACCGGCCTTGGGCTCAATTTTGTCGAAGAGGTGATGAAGCTGCACGGCGGCTCACTGCAGATCGGCAACGTGCCCGGTGGCGTGCAGGTGAAACTGCATCTCCACACAGTCTCCACATTCCCTTCATAAAGTCCCCTTAAGCGCCCGCCAGACTCTCCCCCATCAAAACAGGGAGAGCTTCATGAACCGCAATCTGCTTTTCAAACTGGGCACCATCGCGCTGCTGGTGGTGCTGTTGTTGATTCCGTTGCTGATGATCCACGGGGTGATTACCGACCGTCAGCAGATGCGTGACGATGTCTTGCAGGACATCGCCCGCAGCTCCAGCTACAGCCAGCTTCTCAACGGCCCGGTGATGGTGGTGCCTTATCGCAAGACCGTCCGGGAGTGGAAGCTCAATGAAAAACTCAACGAACGCTACGAAGAAACCCGTGAGGTGCGCGGTCGTCTGTATTTCCTGCCGGAGCAATTTGCCCTCGACGGGCAGGTGCAAACCGAAGTGCGGGCCCGGGGCATTTACCAGGCACGGTTGTTCCACGCCGACAGCCGGATCAGCGGGCGCTTTGTATTGCCGGAGCAATTGGGTATCAAGGAAGATTTTGCCGATTACCGGTTTGACCCGGCGTATCTGGCGGTGGGTATCAGTGACATTCGCGGCATCGAAAACGCGCTGAAGCTGGAGCTGGGCAGTCAGCAACTGGAGTTTTCGCCGGGCACTCAAGTGGCATGGCTGGGGGAGGGCGTACACGTGATGCTGCCCGAGCAGGACAGCAAGAAGCCGACACCCTTTGACTTCGCCTTTGACCTGCGCCTGCAAGGCACCGAGCAACTGCAAGTGGTGCCGGTGGGCAAGACCAGCCAGGTCAAGCTGGCGTCCAACTGGCCGCACCCGAGCTTTATTGGCAACTTCCTGCCGTCCCAGCGCGAGGTCACCGCTCAAGGCTTTACCGCCAATTGGCAGACGACATTTTTCTCCACCAACCTGGAAGAAACCATGCGCGGCTGCTCGTGGGACCAGGTGTGTGACGACTTCAACGGGCGCAGCTTCGGCGTGAGCTTTATCGACCCGGTGGACCAGTACCTCAAGAGCGACCGGGCGATCAAATATGCGCTGTTGTTTATCGCCCTGACGTTTGCCGGTTTCTTTCTGTTCGAGGTGCTCAAGAGCCTGGCGGTGCACCCGATCCAGTACGCGTTGGTGGGGTTTGCCCTGGCGTTTTTTTACCTGCTGCTGTTGTCGTTGTCTGAGCACATCGGGTTTGCCCCGGCGTATCTGATATCGGCGACTGCCTGTGTGGTGCTGATTGGTTTTTACGTCTGCAATGTGCTGCGCAGCGTCGCCCATGGCCTGGGGTTCTCGGCCGGGTTGGCGGCGTTGTATGGCTTGCTGTACGGGTTGTTGAGTGCCGAGGATTACGCGTTGTTGATGGGTTCGTTGCTGCTGTTCGGGTTGTTGGGCACGGTGATGGTGCTGACCCGCAAGCTGGATTGGTATGGGGTGGGCAAGCGCAAGGAGGTGGGTGATGAGTAGGTCGTTGGGGTTGCGGGAGGATCAGCAGGTAGGGGCGACGTTGATGATGCGGATCAATGCACTGTTTCCCGAAGCCCGGGAGCTTGCTGTGGCGAGGGAGCTTGCTCCCGCTGGAGTGCGAAGCGCTCCCAGGATTTTTGGGGCCGCTGCGCAGCCCAGCGGGAGCAAGCTCCCTCGCCACAGAGGAACCCTTGCAGCAGGTTAAGCAGGCGGCTGGGTCTGGAGCATCGACGGCCGCTGACTCACCTCGGCATACCACGCCGCCAGCTTCGGATGGCTCGACCGCCACTGCATGTCCGGGTGGCGGAAGTCCAGGTAAGCCAGTGCACACGCCACGCTGATCGCCGCCACATCAAACGGCCCGGCCAGCTCTGCAATGGCGTCCTGTTCCAGCATGTCGAGGGCGCGGCGGATCTTGTCCCGCTGGCCCTCCAGCCACAGGTCCCAGTGTTTTTCCTCGGGGCGCATGGCGGTTTCATAACGCACCAGCACGGCGGCATCCATGATGCCGTCGGCGGTCGAGGCCAGGGTCAGGCGCCGCCAGCGGGCAGGGCCGTCGCGTGGGATCAGTGGGGTCCCGGCATGTTGGTAGTCGAGGTAATCCAGGATCACCCGGCTGTCGTGTAATGCATTGCCATCGGCCAGGCGCAGCGCGGGGATCTTGCCCAGCGCGTTGTCCAGGATTACATCGGCATCGGGCTTGACCGGCGTCGGCACGCAGGCGTGCAAGGTCACGCGATTCAGTTGGCCGGTCTCGTGCAGCAGTACCCGTACTTTGCGAACAAACGGCGAGGCAGGGTTGTGGAACAACGTCATGCTTGAGGTGGACATGGGCATTCCTCTGTAGGAGCGAGCTTGCTCGCGAAAGGCGTCAACGATAACGCAGCGCGTCTGGTTTAACGCGGCGCTCTCAGGTTTTTCGCGAGCAAGCTAGCGCCTACAAAAGGCCCATACCCCAATTGCAGCCGGAATGCCCAGCCCCACCCAGCTCAACGAATCCCACAACCCATCCCCCAGCAACGCCGCAAACAACCCGGCCGCACTCAGTAACCCAATGGCCAGTGGGATGCTGAACACCTTCCAGAAATTCGACTGCCGCGGCTTCATGACTTGGCCGCCTTGCGCCGCACCAGCCACAGGTACACGCCACTGCCCAGAACGATGATGGTCAGCACATCCAGCACCGCCCAGAGAATCTTCATCGGCATGCCGCCGTAGTCACCGAAGTGCAGCGGTTGGGACATGCCCATGGCGTCCATGTACCACGGCCGTTCGGCGATGGCGGTGACGTGCAGGTTGCTGGCGTCGATCAACACCGGCGTCAGCAGGTGCGAGGTCAGGTGAGTGCTGCCTTTCATGAACACCGCGTAGTGATGCTCGCTGGAAAAGCGCGTGCCGGGGAACGCGATAAAGTCCGGCTCCATGCCCGGCGCGGCCTTGGCGGCGATCGTCAGCAGGTCGGTGGCGGGGGCGCGCAAGGTCAGCGGCGGGGCGTTTTTGTAGGGTTCGATCATCGCGCTGAGGCTGTCGGTACGCCAGGCGGCGATGATCAGGTCGGCGCAGGCGCTGATCACGCCGGTCACGCCCACCACCAGCGCCCAGGTCAGGGTGACCACGCCGATCAGGTTGTGCAGGTCGAGCCAGCGCAGGCGGGTGGATTTGTCCTGGCGCACCGTGGCGAATTTCAGCCGGCGCATGAACGGCAGGTACAACACCGTGCCGGAGATAATCGCCAGCACAAACAGAATGCCCATGAACGCCAACAGCAACTTGCCCGGCAACCCGGCGAACATATCGACGTGCAGGCGCAGCAGGAACATCGTCAGCCCACCGTTGGCCGACGGCGTTTCCACCGCTTCACCGGTGCGGGCGTCGAGCATGAAGGTGTGGGACGAATTGGGCTCCGTGCCGGCGGTGGCGGCCATGATCGCGATCACGCCGTTCTTGTCGTCTTCGTCCCAGGCCAGGTATTGCATGGCTTCGCCGGGGCGATGGGCCTGGGCCTTGGCTACCAGCTGTTCGAGGTTCAGCTGTGGGGTGTCCGCCGGCATGTGTGCCAGCTCGGGTTCGTTGCCCAGCAGGTGGTCGATCTCGTGGTGGAAGATCAATGGCAGGCCGGTGAGGGCGAGCAGCAGCAGGAACACGGTGCAGACGAGACTGGTCCAGGTGTGGATGAAGGACCAGCGGCGGATGGTTTTGCTTTTCATTTTCTAGCCTTCAGACACACCGAAGCCGCCCAAAGGGGCGGCCTGGTTGTTAGCTCAGTCGATTACCACTGGTAGGTGGCACTGGCGACCACGCTGCGCTGGTCGCCGTAGTAGCAGTACGAAGCGTCGCAGGTGGAAATGTAGTCCTTGTCGAACAGGTTGGTGGCGTTGAGTTTCAGCGATGCACCTTTGAGACTGTTGTCCAGGCGGCCGAGGTCGTAGTGCACCGAGGCGTCGAACACGGTGTAGGCATCGGCTTTGCCCAGCCAGGTGTTGCCTTGGTCGCCATAGGTGTTGCCGGTGTAGCGGGCACCCGCGCCAATACCAAAACCGTCGAGTACACCGGCGTGCCAGGTGTAGTCGGTCCACAGGGACGCTTGCTGGTTCGGCATCAGTTGCAGGCGGTTGCCTTTGTATTGGCCTTTTTGAACTTCGGATTTGGCCAAGGTGTACGCAGCGATGACCTTGAGGTTCTCGGTCACGTCAGATACGGCTTCCAGTTCCAGGCCCTTGACCTTCACTTCGCCGGTCTGGTTGGTGATCGACTGGCCACCGGCACCGAAGCTGGTAACCAGCACGTTCTTTTGGGTCAGGTCGTAGACGGCCGCACTCAGCAGGGTATTTGAGCCGGGCGGCTGGTACTTGACCCCCAGTTCCCATTGCTTGCCTTCGGTGGGTTTGTACGACTCGGTCGGCGAGACGCTGGCGTTGCTCGCTGGCTGGAACGATTCGGCGTAGGAGAGGTAAGGCACGAAGCCCGAATCGAACACATAGCTCAGTGCGGCGTTGCCACTGAAATTCTTGCTGCGGTCGGTATTGGTTGCATCGTTTTTGTTGAAGTACGTGGTGCCTTGGTGCACCCAGTCTTCACGACCGCCCAATGTCAGGCGCCACTTGTCCAAGGCCATCTGGTCCTGGGCGTACAGGCCGGTCTGGATAGTTTTCTGGTTGTAGTCGTAATAAGCCGTGGAGCGCGCCGGGCGCACCACCGGCGTGGTGTTGACCGGGTTGTAGAGGTTGACCGTCCCGCCATCACCGAAGATCGACAGGTAGGAGGTGTCGGTGCGCTGGTGATCCAGGCCGAGCAGCAGGGTGTGGGTGATGTCGCCCGTGGCGAAGTCAGCCTGGAAATTGTTGTCTACGGCGAACTGGCCGATGTTTTCGTCCACGTTGGTCGACCCGCGGCTGGTATTACCCTCGGCATCAATGGTCGAGAAGCCGTAGGAGCCTACGGTAAGTTGTTGGAAGGACAGTTCCGACTTGGTGTAGCGCAGGTTCTGCTTGAACTGCCAGGTGTCGTTGAAGCGATGCTCAAAGGCATAGCCCAGTGCGTAGTAGGTGCGGTCGTAGTACTCGTAGTCCGGATCGCCGAGGTTTTTGTGATGAGATATGTCGCCCAGTGGCGAGTGGATCTTGGTGCCTACAATCGGCAGAAACTGACTGGTAGCGCCGGTATCGTCACGAGTGAACTGCGACAGGAAAGTCAGCTTGGTGTCGGTGTCGATGTTCCACGTCAGGCTGGGGGCGATGTTGTAGCGCTTGTTGTCGATGTGATCGACCTGAGTGCCAGCATCGCGCACCACACCGCTGAGGCCGTAGAGAAACTGGCCTTCATCATCAATCTTGCCGGTGCTGGCGAAGTTGATCTGGCGGTAGTTGTCGCTGCCGTATTGCACTTGGATAGCATTGCTCGATTCAGCGCTGGGACGTCGGCTGACCATGTCCAGCAGACCGCCCGGTGGGGTCTGGCCGTAGACCGACGAGGCTGGGCCACGCAGCAGCGCGAGGCGGTCGAGGTTCCAGGTTTCGGCTTTGGGATTGGCGTACACGCCGCGGGGCAGCGGCAGGCCATCGAGGAATTGGGTGGGTTCGAAGCCGCGTACACGCATCCAGTCGTAGCGGGTGTCACTGCCGTAGCTGGCGGACACGATGCCGGGCATGTACTTCACGGCGTCATCCAGGTTCTGGACGTTGCGGTCCTGCATTTGTTGTCGGGTGGCGACAGAAATCGAGCGCGGGGCTTCGACCAGTGCGGTATCGGTCTTGGTGCCGGCAGCGGTGCGAGACGCCAGGTAGCCGTCAACCGGCCCCCACGCACTCTCCGCATCCGCCTGCCCGGTAATGCTGGTCTCCGGCAGCGCCACAACCCCATCCGGAATCGCTACCAGGCTGAACGTGCCTGCACTGCTTTGCTCCAGTTGCAGCCCGGTCCCACGCAACGCTTCACGCAACGCACCCTGCGCATCGAATTGGCCCTTCACCGGTGCGGAAGTCTTGCCCGAGGCCAACCCTGGATTCAGCGTCAGCGCCAAGCCCGCCTGGCTGGCGATCTGGTTCAGGGTGGTGGACAGCGGCGCTGCCGGCAGGTTGTACGCGCGCACGCTGGATGCCTGTTCGGCGGCGATCAGCTGAGTGCTGGCCAGCGGGGCGCTGAGGGCAATAGCCACGGCTAACAGGCTGGGGCGCAACAAGGTGTCTAGCGTGCGGGACATACGGCGGCTCCTGAATGGAAATATTTCTCAATTGCCTATGTGCCGAACGAAATGCAAAAAGTGATAGGGCCGAATGAAAATAATTTCTATTTGGCCCGCATCGGTAGCTCCAGGCGCTATTTTTCCGTAGCAGCTGTCGAGCCCAAGCGAGGCTGCGTCGGGCGCGACTCGGTACGATGCCAGGCTGAAGTTTGGCAGCGCTGCCAACCCAGCCTCGCTTAGGCTCGACAGCTGCTACGCGGCTATTGAGTGCGCTACGCGGCTATTGCGTGGGCGGCTTGGCCTTTACGGTGACCCACCATGGGGTGTGCTGTTCGATTTGCACGGGCAAGGTTGGCAGCAATGCATTCAGCGCCAGGTTGGTGTCGTGCAACGGGAAGCTGCCGGTGATCCGCAGGTCGGCCACTTGTTTATCCACACCCAGGTATCCGGTGCGGTAGCGGCTCAGTTCCTCAACCACATCGCCGAGGCGCGCGTTGTCTACCACCAGCATGCCGCGTGTCCAGGCGTCGGTGCCGGGGCTGACAGCCAGCATCGGGCCGAGGCCGTCGCGGCGCATCAGTACTTGCTGGCCTTCCTTGAAGATCTGCTCCTGATGCAACGCCTCAGGCTGCGCGCCGACGGCAGACTGCAACACGCTGAGGCGCGTGCCGTCCTCTTCGCGCTTGACGATAAACCGCGTGCCCAAGGCGCGCAGGCTGCCTTCGCGGGTTTCGACAAAAAACGGGCGGGCGTCGTTATGGCCGGTCTCGACGAGGATCTCGCCTTCCTGCAACACGATCACTCGGCGTTTTTCGTCGAAGCGCACGTCGATCGCGCTGTGGGTATTGAGGTTGATCACCGTACCGTCCGCCAGCTTGAGCGTGCGCTGTTCGCCGGTGGCGGTGCGCTGGTCGGCCAGCCAATAGTTGAGCGGCATGTAGCGCTGGCCAGCGAAGAGCACCAGGCCGCACACCAGCACCACGCTGGCCAGGCCGCTGCCGAGCTTGCGCACGCGCCGGCGAATGCCTTCGCGCGAGTTCAATAACGCCGCACGGGCCGGGCCCGAGGCCACGCTGAAACGCTGATCGAGCATGCCCAGTTGGCGCCAGGCCCGGGCGTGTTCTTCATCGCTGGCCAGCCATTTGGCGAATTCTTCCTGTTCCACCGCGCTGCCGTCGCCCGAACCGAGGGACAGTTGCCAGGCAATGGCTGCATCGAGCACCCGCGCCGTCACCGGCTTGGAACTGACCGGGCTCACAGCGGCTCGCCGTACAAGGCGATGTAGCACTGTCGAATGCCCTGGGCCAGGTATTGCCGCACCCGGGGCACGGAAACCCCGAGGCGCTGGGCGATTTCGGCGTGGCCCATGCCATCGAGGCGGTTATAGAGGAAGGCCGCGCGGGCTTTGCTCGAGAGTTTGCCCAGCAGGCGGTCGATGGCCTTGAGGTCTTCGAGGATCAGTTGCTGCTCTTCCGGTGACGGGTGCTCGCTTTCCGGGATCAGCATCAGCTCGGTGAGGTAAGCCTGTTCCAGCGCGGCGCGGCGGAAGTAGTCGAACAGCAGTCCCTTGGCGATGGCCACCAAGAAGGCCCGCGGCTCGCGGGGTTCGCGCAGTTCTTCACGGCCCAGCAGGCGCATGAAGGTGTCCTGGCTCAGGTCTTCGGCACGGCTGGGGCAGGCCACATTGCGTCGCAGCCACGCCAACAGCCAGCTGCGATGGTCGCGGTATAACGCGCCAACAAGCTCACTGTGGGGACTTTGGATTGACGACAAGGCGACACCGATCGGAAAGTTTAAACTAACGAGAATTATTCGCGATTGTGGCAGAGGTGTAAGGCGGGTGCAATTGGCGTTGGTCGGGCGGCGGCGTAATGATATCTATCATGATGATGCAGCTTACTGTGGCGAGGGAGCTTGCTCCCGCTCGGCTGCGCAGCAGTCGTAATCCAGGCAGTGCATTTATTCAGTTGGAAATGGGTTGGCTGATTTTGGGGGCGCTTCGCACCCCGGCGGGAGCAAGCTCCCTCGCCACAATTAGAATGAGGGCGCTTGCTTGCGGCGTTTCCATTGGCCCAGGCGCTGTTGTAACGCGTGCGGGCTGTCGATCTGCTGCTGCCGTGCGCGGCTGAACAAAATCAACATCAACTCCGCCGTCGCCAACGCATCCGCACTGGCGTGATGGCGCTCGCCCACCTGCAGCTTGAAATGCCCGATCCAGTCGTCCAGTCCGGCTTCGCGAATATTGGCATCAGGGCACAGCAGCGGGGCGATGTCGGCCACGTCCAGGAACGGGTGGTTCAAGCGATAGCCCAGGCTGTCCTTGAGTGCCCGGCACAGCATGTGTTGATCGAAGGGCGCATGAAACGCCAGCAACGGGCTGTCGCCGACAAACTCCATGAAGTCCATCAGCGCTTCTGCCGGGTTACTGCCCGCCGCGATGGCGCTGGGCCCCAGGCCGTGGATCAGCACACTGGGGCTGAGCTTGGCCTCGGCCCGTTGCAGGGTGCGTTCGAACAGTTGGGAGAAATCCACTGCGCCGTCCTCGATCACCACCGCGCCGATGGAAAGCACTTGGTCACGATTGAGGTTCAGGCCGCTGGTTTCCAGGTCCACCACCACCCAACGCTGGTCCCGCAGCGAACCGTCCCCCAGCTCTCGAGGTTTGGGCAATTGCTCAACCCGCCGCTGTTGCGCCGCGTCCAGCCCAGGTTTGGGTTTGCGCAGCCAGCCAAACAAGCTCACAGCTGATACCGCAAGGTCAGGCTGCTTTGCAGGCGTTGGGCCTGGCGCAGGGATTCGCGCAGGATGCGCCGGTCCAGGTGGTTTAGGCTGTCGGGGTCGACGCGGTTGGAATAGGGCAGGTTCTCGCGGGTTTGCAGTTGGTGCTGCTGCATGCGGGTTTGTTGGATGAAGTGGTAGGCCTCTTCATACGCCGCGCCGTCCAGGCGTTCGATGACTTCCTTGGCCACCAGTTGGCGCAAGCGCTCCAGGGTGTTGATGGCGCTGATGCCATTGGCCAATGCCAGCAGCCGGGCACCGTCGACAAAGGGCGTGAGGCCTTGCACCTTGAGGTCGAGTGTCGCCTTGTCTGCACCTTTGCGCGTCAGCACGAAATCCCGGAAACGCCCCACTGGCGGGCGCTGGCGTAACGCGTTGTCCGCCAGCATGCGCTGGAACAAACGGTTGTCTGCGACTTGGTCGAGAATGCCCTGGCGCAATTGCTCGCACCCTTGCTCATCGCCCCAAACCACCCGCAAATCAAAATAGATGCTCGAACCCAGCAGGTTCTCTGGCGTTGCCTCACGGATAAACCCGGCAAAACGCCGGGCCCATTCAGCCCGGGACAGGCACAGCTCAGGGTTGCCGGCCATGATGTTGCCCTTGCACAGGGTAAAGCCGCACAGCGCCAGGCTCTGGTTGATCTGCTGTGCCAGCGGCAGCAGGCGGCCACGAATCTCGGCGGCTTCGGCGGCGTCCTTGGCTTCGAACAGGATGCCGTTGTCCTGGTCGGTATACAGCGTTTGTTCGCGGCGACCCTCGCTGCCGAAACACAGCCAGCTGAACGGCACGCCGGGGTCGCCTTTTTCGGCCAGGGTCAGTTCGATGACGCGGCACACCGTGTGGTCGTTGAGCAAGGTGATGATGTGGGTGATCTGCGTGGACGAAGCACCGTGGGCGAGCATGCGCTCCACCAACTGGCCGATTTCGCCACGGATCGCCACCAGGTTTTCGACCCTGGGCGCATTGCGAATGGTGCGCGCGAGGTGCACCAGGTCTACCCGTTGCAGGGAAAACAGATCACGTTCGGAGACTACGCCGCACAGACGCTGATCCTTGACCAGGCACACGTGGGCAATATGCCGTTCGGTCATCGCGATCGCGGCGTCGAAGGCGCTGTGGTCCGGGGTGAGGAAGAACGGCGCCTGGGTCATATGGCGCTCGATGCTCTGGTTGAAATCACTGGTGCCGTCGGCCACCACCTGGCGCAGGTCCCGCAGGGTGAAAATCCCCAGGGGTGCCTTGTGCTCATCCACGATCACAATGCTGCCCACTTGCTGCTCGTGCATCTGCGTGACCGCTTCACGCAGCGGCGTCAGCGGGCTGCAGGTCACCGGATGACGCATGGCCAATTCGCCCAGGCGGGTGTTCAGCGAGTATTGCGTGCCGAGGGTTTCCACGGCCTTTTGCTGGACTTGCTGGTTGACCTGGTCCAGCAGGCTGCTCACCCCGCGCAAAGCGAAGTCGCGAAACACGCTGGAAAGGGCGAACAGCTTGATAAAGGCCGGCTTATTCAGTTGCAGGCAGAAGGTGTCTTCGGCGGCTTTATGCTCGGTGCGGGTCGCCCGTTCTCCGAGCAACGCCGCCAGCGGAAAACATTCACCGGTGGTGATTTCAAAGGTGGTTTCGGCCGAGTCGGGACGCTCGCCGACCACGCGCCCTTGCTTGACGATATAGAAGTGTTCCACCGGCCCGCCCGACGGCTTGAGGATGCTCTCGCCGGGGCCGTAGAAGCGCAATTGGCACTGCTCTACCAGAAATCCCAGGTGGGTGTTTTCCATCTGGTTGAACGGTGGGAAGCGTTGCAGGAATTGCAGGGTGCCGTGGATGTTCTGCAACACAGCGGTTTTCCCCGCTTGTGTGAAAGCATCAGCTTTACTCATACCTATGACCGCAGTTTTTTTGTCGTTATCGTGCCTCATGGTCGGCTCCTGCGCTGCGGGTGCCCATTGGACGTAAGTCTAGGTAGCGATTCGCCCTCACTGACTAGGGAAAAACCTTACATGAATATCGTCCAAACCCCGTAGAACGCCCACTAGGCAAACTTTCCGACGAAGTGCACATTGTTCGCCCTTCCGGTGATGTCTGACTTCTGTGCTGGGAGATTGATCAGAACTGCCGAGAAACGTATGTCCGACCACGATATTTTGAGTGACGCCGAGCGCGAGGCCCTGAGCGCGGTTATGCAGGAGCCTGATTTACCGCCACAACGGGTTTTGATCGTGGATGACGACAAGGACGCGCGTGAACTGCTGGCAGAAATTCTTGGTTTGGACGGCATTCGCTGCATGACCGCCGACAGCGGCGAGTCGGCATGGGACTTGTTGAGCTCCACCAGCTCCATTGGCTTGCTGATCACCGACCTGCGCATGGCGCCGAGCAACGGGTTGCAATTGATTCGCCAGGTGCGCGGGTCCACCCGGGCCGCACTGCCGATCATCATCATGTCGGGGGATGCCGAGGCGCCGGATGTGATTGATGCGATGCATTTGAGCGTGGTGGACTTTTTGCTCAAGCCCATTGATAGCGTGAAGCTGGCGAAGATGGTGAAGCGGGAGTTGGGGATGGCGCAGTAACGGATCCTCCCGTGCAGCTGTCGAGCGCCAGCGAGGCTGCGTCGGTCGCACTGCCGATGATGATCCAGGCACTGAACCGAGTCGCGCCCGACGCAGCCTCGCCAAGGCTCGACAGCTGCTACGAAATGCCAAAAAAAGCCCTGACCATTTATTGATCAGGGCTTTTTCGTTTCCAGCGATTAGTTACAAGCCATTTTTGGCCTTGAACTCCCGACGCCGACGGTGCAACACCGGCTCGGTGTAACCGTTCGGCTGCTTGGTCCCTTCAATCACCAACTCCACCGCTGCCTGGAACGCGATGTTGCTGTCGAAATCCGGAGCCAGCGGGCGATACAGCGCGTCACCGGCGTTCTGACGGTCCACCACCGGCGCCATGCGCTTGAGGCTTTCCATCACCTGGCCTTCATTGACGATGCCATGGCGCAGCCAGTTGGCGATGTGCTGGCTGGAGATACGCAGGGTGGCACGGTCTTCCATAAGGCCGACGTCGTTGATGTCCGGCACTTTCGAACAACCCACGCCCTGGTCGATCCAGCGCACCACGTAACCGAGGATGCCCTGGGCGTTGTTGTCCAGTTCGTTGCGGATTTCTTCGTCGGACCAATCGGTATTTTGGGCCAGAGGAATGGTCAGGATATCGTCCACCGAAGCACGTTCGCGCTTGGCCAACTCGGCCTGGCGGGCGAATACGTCGACCTTGTGGTAGTGCAGCGCGTGCAGCGCAGCCGCCGTTGGCGAAGGAACCCACGCCGTGTTGGCGCCGGCCAGCGGGTGAGCAATCTTCTGCTCAAGCATGGCGGCCATCAGGTCGGGCATGGCCCACATGCCTTTGCCGATTTGTGCGCGGCCTTGCAGGCCGGTGCTCAAGCCGATATCGACGTTCCAGTTTTCGTAGGCGCCGATCCATTTCTCGGTCTTCATGGCGGCCTTTCGCACCATCGCGCCAGCTTCCATGGAGGTGTGGATTTCGTCGCCGGTGCGGTCGAGGAAGCCGGTGTTGATAAACACCACACGCTCGCTGGCCGCCTTGATGCAGGCCTTGAGGTTGACCGTGGTGCGGCGCTCCTCGTCCATGATCCCGACTTTGAGGGTGTTGCGTGGCAGCTTCAGCACGTCTTCGATACGGCCGAACAGCTCGTTGGTGAACGCAGCTTCTTCCGGGCCGTGCATCTTCGGCTTAACGATGTACACCGAACCGGTGCGGCTGTTCTTGCGGCTGGTGTTGCCGTTGAGGCTGTGGATCGCCGACAGGCTGGTAAGCAGGCCGTCGAGAATGCCTTCCGGCACTTCGTTGCCGTCTTTGTCGAGAATTGCGTCGATGGTCATCAAGTGGCCAACGTTACGCACGAACAGCAGCGAACGCCCGTGCAGGGTCACTTCTTTGCCGTCAGCACCGGTGTAAACGCGGTCGGCGTTCATAGTGCGGGTAAAGGTCTTGCCACCCTTGGCGACTTCTTCCGACAGGTCGCCCTTCATCAGGCCGAGCCAGTTGCGGTAGATCACCACCTTGTCATCGGCATCGACGGCAGCGACGGAGTCTTCGCAGTCCATGATGGTGGTCAGGGCGGCTTCCATCAGCACGTCTTTCACGCCGGCGGCGTCGGTCTGGCCGACCGGGGTGCTGGCGTCGATCTGGATTTCGAAGTGCAGGCCGTTGTGTTTGAGCAGGATAGCAGTCGGCTTGGCAGCGTCGCCCTGGTAGCCGATCAGTTGCGCATCGCTGCGCAGGCCGCTGTTGCTGCCGCCCTTGAGGCTGACCACCAGCTTGCCGTCGACGATCTTGTAGCCGGTGGAATCCACGTGGCTGCCAGCAGCCAGTGGTGCGGCTTCGTCGAGGAAGGCGCGGGCGAAGGCGATGACTTTGTCGCCACGCACCTTGTTGTAGCCTTTGCCCTTCTCGGCGCCGTCGGCTTCGCTGATGGCGTCGGTGCCATACAGCGCGTCATACAGGGAGCCCCAGCGCGCGTTCGAGGCGTTGAGGGCGAAACGGGCGTTCATCACCGGCACGACCAGCTGCGGGCCGGCCATGTGGGCAATTTCTTCATCGACGTTTTGGGTCGACGCCTGGAAATCCGCGGCTTCTGGCAGCAGGTATCCGATATCTTGAAGGAAGGCTTTGTAGGCCACGGCGTCGTGGGCCTGGCCGGCGTGTGCCTGGTGCCAGGTGTCGATCCGCACTTGAAAATCGTCGCGTTTGGCGAGTAGGGCTTTGTTCTTCGGCGCCAGGTCATGGATGACCTTGTCGGCACCGGCCCAGAACTGGTCGGCGGTAATGCCGGTACCAGGAATGGCTTCGTTGTTCACGAAGTCGAACAGGACTTTGGCGACCTGCAGGCCACCGACTTGAACGTGTTCAGTCATTGCTTGCCTCACTCTGCGGAGCTTATGCGCTTTTCAGCTTTTCAATTTACCAATGAAGCCTCTGGCCATGTAAACCGTGAACACGCTGCACCAGTACATGCCGTTGAAGGCGGCTGGGCGGGCTGCGTCGCGGTGCGTGGTTGCCTTGGCAGACATCGACCTAACGTTATGTAGTGCGCGATTGGGCATACTACATGATGAGTTGCGGTTGTGAAAATTAGACTAAATACGTCGTTTAGCGACCCACTTTGGTCGTACGGTCACAGTGGGGTACAGGATGTTCTCAAAAAACTATTAGATTGTTCCAGATAAATATAAAAATGGTACACGATTTGTTTTCGCGGGCGCCTGCGTCCACCTTGTAGGAGCGAGCTTGCTCGCGAAGGTCGTTAACGATAACGCGGGATGCCTGACACCCAACGGTGCTCTCACGTTCTTCGCGAGCAAGCTCGCTCCTACAAGAATCAAAAGAAGAGGACGACACCATGGACCATCTCGTACTGACTGTCATCGCCCCGGACAAACCCGGCGTGGTCGAACGCATCGCCCAATGCATCGCGTCCCACGGCGGCAACTGGCTGGAAAGCCGCATGGCGCACATGGCCGGGCAGTTTGCCGGGATCTTGCGGGTGAGCGTGCCGGCGGAAAATCGTCTGGATTTGATTGGGGCGCTGGAAGACTTGTCCACCCACGGCATTCGCGTACTGCTGGGCGAAAGCAGTTCGGTCGCCGCCAGTGAGTCGCAACCGATCGCGATGGCGCTGGTGGGCAATGACCGGCCGGGGATTGTTCGTGACATTACCGCGCTGCTCAGCAAGCAGGGCGTCAACCTGGAGCGCCTGATCACCGACGTGCGCCCGGCACCCATGAGCAGTGACCCGCTGTTTCACGCCGAAGCCTTGTTGGCGGTGCCTTTGACACTGCCGTTGGAGACCTTGCAGGCAGCATTGGAAACCCTGGCAGACGACCTGATGGTGGAGCTGGAACTGCGCAGCGAGGAATAGTTGCCCACAAGGTTATGCATGGAAATCTTGCATGGGCCTGTGGATAACCTGTAGAGACCCGTGTCCAGCCCAGGCGGGCCGTGGCTCTGCGTGGATTGAGCAAAAAACGAGCAGTTTCAAGGGCTTGTGCACAAACGCCGGGGATCAGGCTGTGGATAACCTTGGGGTGAATGCCTGCAAGCCACGCCGGCTGTGGCTTGCAGGGGTTTGTACGTTATTTGATCAGTTTTTCCGCATGGTCAGCCACGCGTCGAGGCTGTAAACCACCAGGCCGGCCCAGATAAAGCAGAAGGCGATCAACGTGGCCGGCGCCAGGTGTTCATTGAACAGCAACACCGCTTCCAGCAGCACCAGGGTCGGTGCCACATATTGCAGGAAACCCAGGGCGGTGTAGGGCAAATGCCGCGCGGCGGCGTTGAAACACACCAGCGGGATCAGCGTCACCGGGCCAGCGGCCACCAGCCACCACGCCTCGGAGGTGCTCCAGAATTCCATCTGTGCACTGTGTGCAGACGGGTTGAACAGCAGCCATGCAATGGCAATCGGCACCAACATCCAGGTTTCCACTACCAGCCCGGGCAGTGCCTTGACCGGCGCCTGCTTGCGGATCAAACCGTAGAAACCAAAGGTGGCTGCCAGTACCAGGGACACCCACGGCAAGCTGCCGACTTGCCACACCTGTTGCGCCACACCCACAGCAGCCAGCCCGACGGCGACCCATTGCAGGCGGCGCAGGCGCTCACCCAGGATCACCATGCCCAGCAGCACGTTCACCAGCGGGTTGATGTAGTAACCGAGACTGGCCTCGAGCATGCGGCCACTGTTCACCGACCACACATAGGTCAGCCAGTTGGCTGCGATCAAGGTGCCGCTCAGGGCCAGGATCGCCAGTCGCTTGGGATTGTCCCGCAGTTCGCGAAACCAGCCCGGGTGTTTCCAGACCATCAGCAGCAAACTGCCGAACAGCGCCGACCACAGCACGCGGTTGACGATGATTTCTGCGGCGGGAACGCTGGCGATGGCTTTGAAGTAGATCGGGAACAGGCCCCAGATGACGTAGGCACTCAGGCCCAAGATGTACCCGCGACGGGGGTTGGCGGCTTGCATGCAGAATCCTTGCTTAGGCAGCTAACAAAGCCGCGATTGTAAGGATATTTTTCAGGGGATGTGTGTTGAAAGTGTAGGGCCCTAGGTCAGGGCCCAGACGGTAGCGATCAGAACAGCTTCAACGGTTCTTCGTTGAGCGCCGACAACTGCTCACGCAACGCCAGCACTTGGTCGCCCCAGTAACGTTCGCTGCCGAACCACGGGAAGCTATGGGGGAACGCAGGGTCGTCCCAGCGTCGTGCGAGCCAGGCGCTGTAGTGCATCAGACGCAGGGCGCGCAGCGGTTCGATCAGGGCCAGTTCGCGTGGGTCGAAGTCGTGGAATTCCTGGTAGCCGTCCATCAATTCCGACAGCTGCCCCAGGCATTCCTGACGGTCACCGGCGAGCATCATCCACAGGTCCTGAACGGCAGGGCCCATGCGGCAGTCATCGAGGTCGACGATGTGGAACATCTCGTCGCGGCACATCATGTTGCCGGGGTGGCAATCGCCGTGCATGCGGATGTTCTTGTGGGGCGTGGCCTTGTAGACCTCTTCCACACGCTTGAGCAGGTCGCGGGCCACGGACTCGTAGGCTGGCAGCAGGCTGCGAGGAATGAAATTGCCTTCCAGCAAGGTGTTCAGGGAGTCGTGACCGAAATTCTTCACGCCCAGGGCTTCGCGGTGCTCGAAGGGCCGGGTTGAGCCGACGGCGTGCAGACGCCCCAGCAGTTGGCCAAGACGGTACAACTGGTCGAGGTTGCCCGGCTCTGGCGCGCGGCCACCACGGCGCGGGAACAGGGTGAAGCGGAAACCGGCGTGTTCGAACAGGCTTTCGCCGTTGTGAATCATCGGCGCCACTACCGGCACGTCGCACTCGGCCAGTTCGAAGGTGAAGCTGTGTTCTTCGAGGATAGCCTCGTTGGTCCAGCGCTGTGGCCGGTAGAACTTGGCGATCAAGGGCTCGGAGTCTTCGATGCCGACCTGGTAGACACGGTTTTCGTAGCTGTTGAGCGCGAGGATGCGGGCGTCGCTGAGGAAACCGATGCTTTCGACAGCGTCGAGCACCAGGTCAGGGGTCAGTGTTTCAAACGGGTGTGCCATGCGAACTCCTGCGCGCAGCAGGGCGCCGCGTCCGGCCGGGTATGGTAACGCACACGGGCATAGATAGGTGGTGGGATAGGTGGTGGCTGTGCGGACGCCTTCGCGAGCAAGCCCGCTCCCACATTTGACCGCATTCCAAGGCTAGGACTCGGTTTAATGTGGGAGCGGGCTTGCTCGCGAAGGGGCCTTATCAGGCGCCGACGATCCCGCCATCGTCCCGACGAATCGCCATCACCGAGGACCGCGGCTTGCCATTCGGCAGGTGTTCCGGCCAGGTCGAGCCACCGGTTTCGCCAGGATGCTGAATCCCCACAAACAGGGTTTTCTGGTCCGGCGAGAAGCTGATCCCGGTCACTTCACACGCCACCGGCCCCACCATGAACCGGCGAATCTCACCGGTCGACGGATCGGCACAGAGCATCTGGTTATTGCCCATGCCGGCAAAGTCGCCGCCGTTGCTGTAGTCGCCATCGGTCAGGATCCACAACCGCCCGGCCTTGTCGAAGCCCAATCCATCCGGGCTGTTGAACATGTTCTGCGGATTGATGTTGGACGAGCCGCCCTTGGGCGTCCTGGCATGCAGCGCCGGGTTGCCGGCCACCACAAACAAATCCCAGCTGAAATCCGGCGCGCCATGGTCGTTGGCATTGGCCTTCCAGCGCAGGATCTGCCCGTAGACGTTTTTCTCCCGCGGGTTCGGGCCGCCGACCGGCTGGCCTTCTTCGCCGCGCTTGGCGTTGTTGGTCAGGGTGCAATACACCTGGCCGTCGGTGGGGCTGACCACGATCCATTCCGGGCGGTCCATGCGGGTGGCTTTCACCACGCTGGCGGCGAGGCGTGCGTGGATCAGCACTTCGGCCTGGCTGGCAAAACCGCTGTTGGCGTCGATGCCGTTCTTGCCGTAGGTCAGCTCGACCCATTGGCCCTGGCCCTTGGGATGGTCGGCATTGCCGTCGCCCGCGTCGAAGATCGCCACGTACAAGGTGCCGTGGTCCAGCAGGTCCTTGTTGGCCTTGGGGTTCTTGTGATTGATCTTGTCGCGGCTGATGAACTTGTAGATGAACTCGCCGCGTTCGTCGTCGCCCATGTACACCACGGCGCGACCGTCGCGGGTTTCCGCCAGGGCGGCGTTTTCGTGCTTGAAGCGGCCCAGGGCGGTGCGTTTGACCGGCGTGGATTGCGGGTCGAACGGGTCGATTTCCACCACCCAGCCATGGCGGTTGAGTTCGTTGGGGTTCTTGGCCATGTCGAAGCGCGGGTCGTGCGGGTGCCAGTTGATGTCTTTGCTCGCGGCCACCACACCGTAGCGTTTCTGCCCGGCGTCGAACGCCTGTTGCGGGTTGCTGCTGCCGAAGCAGTCGGTGAAGTTTTCTTCGCAGGTCAGGTAGGTGCCCCATGGGGTCTTGCCGTTGGCGCAGTTCTGGAAGGTGCCGAGGACTTTTTTGCCGGTTTTGTCGGCGCTGGTTTTCAGCCAGGCATGGCCCGCCGCCGGGCCGCCAAAGCGGATCGGCGAGTTGCCGTGGATGCGGCGGTTGTAGCGCGAGTCCTGGACAAACTGCCAGGTGTCGCCTTTGCGCCGCACTTCGATCACCGACACGCCTTCGCTGGCCAGCGCCTTGCGCACGTCTTCAGCCGATTGCGGCGCGCCGCCGTGGGTGTAGAGGTAGCGGTAGTTGGTGTATTCGTTGTTGATCGCCATCAGCGCGCGGTTGTCGTCACCGGGGAAGGCGAACAGGCTCATGCCGTCGTTGTTGTCGCCGAACTGTTGTTCCTGGGCCTTGGCGGTGCCGTTGCCGCTGGGGTCGAAGGCAGGCGCATTCTTGTGCAGCGGCTGGCCCCAGCTGATCAGTACCGAGGCGCTGTAGCCGGGCGGCAGGGTGATGGTGTCGCTGGTGGCTGCGGCGATGCTGGTGAAACCCAGTAGTGGGCTGTTTGCTGCGGCGTTGACCGCCAGGGCGCTGCGGGTCAGCAGGTTGCCGCCGAGAAACATCGCGGCACCGCAGAGGGCGCCGGCGCCGATAAACCGCCGGCGGGTGAGGCCGACCATCTGTTCCAGGTCGGTGGCTTGGTTTTCTTCTAATAGGCTCATTTCAGGCTCCCTGCGGGTTTTTGCAGACACCTTAGGGAGCGGTCGTGACGAAATTGTTGCAGTTTGAAGCGTTACACCGGGGTGCCCAGCAGCACGTTGCTGGGGGAGAACTGCACCTTCACTTGCAGGCCTTTGGTAACGGCGATCTGCGCAAGCGCGTCGGGCCGGGCCAGGGCACATAAAACCTGGCCATTGGGCAGGGTGATACGAACCTCGCTGGGGCCGTCTTCGGCGTCGAGAATTGCCTCGATTTTTCCTTTCAGGCAATTGTGTCCAGGTGTTTCTGACTGCGAGGCGGCCAGCACTTCAAGCCAGCCGGCCTTGATCAGAGCGACCACTTCGGTGCCAGTCTCCAACTCCAGATGCACGGTGCTGTCGTGGGTGATTTGCGCATCCAGGCTCAGGCCTGCGGCCAGTTCCAGGCGAATCAGGTCGTTGCGGCCATGGCTGTCGATAGCAATGACCTTGCCGTGCAACTGGTTGCGCGCGCTGGTGCGCAGCATCAGGCGGCCCAGCAGGTTGAAGTCGCTGGCGTCTTCGGCGGAATCCAGCACCTGGGCTTGCAACACTTGCAAGCGCTGGTAGAGGCGCAATACCCGTTCGCCCTCTGCCGTCAGCTTGGCGCCGCCACCGCCTTTGCCGCCGACACTGCGTTCCACCAGGGGCTTTTGCGCCAGGTTGTTCAGCTCGTCGATGGCGTCCCAGGCAGCCTTGTAACTCAGGCCGGCACTCTTTGCCGCACGGGTGATGGAGCCCTGCTCGGCAATGTGTTGCAACAGCGCAATGCGCTGGGGGCGACGGACGATGTGTTGGCTCAAGAGGGTTGGCAGGGACATGGGGACACGCTTCGATGGAATGGGCAGACGTTGCGGGCAGGGCGCCTGAGAGTCAAGTCATGTGCCGGGCTTGGGCGTGCGCGCCAGGCAATACACATCCACCTGTCGGGCGCCGGCGTCCATCAATAGGCGGGCCAGGCTGTTGGCGGTGGCGCCGGTAGTCAGTACGTCATCAATCAGCGCCAGGTGCCGGCCTTTGATTTGCGCACCGTCCGCCAAGGCAAAGGCCTGGAGCAGGTTGCGCTTGCGGGTCTTGGCGTCCAGGTCCTGTTGCGCCACCGTTTCATGAGGCCGTAACAGCAGGTGCTCGTCGTAGGGGATATTCAGGTCCTTGCTCAGCCAGCGCGCGAGCATGGCTGACTGGTTGTAACCCCGTTCCCGCAGGCGTTTGCGAGCCAAGGGCACGGGCAGCAGGCAGTCGGGGCGCGTCAGTTCGGCATCGTCATAACGGTGTTGCAGAAACTGCCCCAGCAGGTGCGCGAGCAAATGGCCGAGGGGCCATCGGGCCTGGTGCTTGAAACTACTGATCAGGCTGTCGATGGGAAAGCTGTAGGTCCAGGGTGCAACCACCTGTTTAAACGCCGGTGGCCGCTTCAGGCATTGGCCGCATATCAGGCCTGTCATGGGCAACGGCAGTGCACACACCTCGCAATGATCCATCAACCAAGGCAGTTCGGTTTCGCAGGCGTTGCAGATGGAATGGGCTGTTTCGCTGCTTTCATCGCAGACTAAGCAGATTTGGTCGCTTTTTAACCAGATGTAAACCTCGTGTTTGTTCTCAAGTTGACAGTGCATGAATCTTCCTTAAATATGCCGAGCATCCGTGTCGTGCCTGTGGGTATTACTTCCCGCAGGGCTTGCCAAAGCATAATCAAGGAATCGCCCATGAGCGCCAGCATCACTGCCAACCTGCGTCACGATTGGTCTTTAGCCGAAGTCAAAGCGCTGTTCGTGCAGCCCTTCAACGACCTGTTGTTCCAGGCGCAGACCGTGCACCGCGCGCATTTCGACGCCAACCGCGTCCAGGTTTCCACGCTGCTGTCGATCAAGACCGGCGCCTGCCCGGAAGATTGCAAATATTGTCCGCAGTCGGGCCACTACAACACGGGCCTGGAAAAAGAGAAGCTGATGGAAGTGCAGAAGGTCCTCGAAGAGGCCGCCCGCGCCAAGGCCATCGGTTCGACCCGCTTCTGCATGGGCGCCGCCTGGAAGCATCCGTCGGCCAAAGACATGCCCTATGTGCTGGAAATGGTCAAAGGCGTGAAAGCCATGGGCCTGGAAACCTGCATGACCCTCGGCCGCCTCGACCAGGACCAGACCGAAGCCCTGGCCCAGGCCGGCCTCGATTACTACAACCACAACCTCGACACGTCGCCGGAGTTCTACGGCTCGATCATCACCACCCGCACCTACGGCGAACGCCTGCAAACCCTGGCCTACGTGCGTGATTCAGGGATGAAAATCTGCTCGGGTGGCATCCTCGGCATGGGCGAGTCGCTGGACGACCGCGCCAACCTGCTGATCCAACTGGCCAACCTGCCGGAGCATCCGGAATCGGTGCCGATCAACATGCTGGTGAAAGTCGCCGGTACGCCGCTGGAAAACGCCGACGACATCGACCCGTTCGACTTCATCCGCATGCTGGCAGTGGCGCGCATCCTGATGCCGCAGTCCCATGTGCGGCTGTCGGCCGGGCGTGAGGCGATGAACGAGCAGATGCAGGCCCTGGCGTTTTTTGCCGGTGCCAACTCGATTTTCTACGGCGACAAACTGCTGACCACCGCCAACCCGCAGGCGGACAAGGACATGCAACTGTTCTCGCGCCTGGGCATCTTGCCGGAAGCCCGCGAAGAGCACGCCGATGAAGTGCACCAGGCGGCGATCGAGCAGGCGCTGGTGGAGCAGAAGAGCAGCGAGCAGTTCTATAACGCGGCTGTTTAAGCCATTTCTCCTGCCGAAGTGCGATCCAGTGTGGGAGTTGGCTTGCCTGCGATAGCGGTCTGTCAGGCACATTGATACTGAATGTGCCGCCGTCATCGCAGGCAAGCCAGCTCCCACAGGGTTGAGCGCTAATCGAGGTCTGCATGTCTTTCGATCTCGCCGCGCGTCTTGCGGCTCGTCGTGCCGAACACCTGTATCGCCAACGTCCACTGCTGCAGAGCCCGCAAGGCCCTGAAGTGGTGGTCGACGGCCAGCCGTTGCTGGCGTTCTGCAACAACGATTACCTGGGCCTGGCCAATCACCCGCAAGTGATTGAAGCCTGGCGCGCGGGCGCAGCGCGTTGGGGTGTCGGTGGCGGCGCTTCCCATCTGGTGATTGGCCACAGCACGCCGCACCATGAACTGGAAGAGGCCCTCGCCGACCTGACCGGTCGCCCGCGTGCGCTGTTGTTCACCACCGGTTACATGGCCAACCTCGGAGCCGTCACGGCGCTGGTGGGGCAGGGCGATACGGTGCTGGAAGACCGTCTCAACCATGCCTCGTTGCTGGATGCCGGTTTGCTCTCGGGAGCGCGCTTCAATCGTTATCTGCACAACGACGCGGCCAGCCTGGCCAAGCGCCTGGAGAAGGCCACCGGCAATACGCTGGTAGTGACCGACGGCGTGTTCAGCATGGACGGCGACCTGGCCGACCTGCCGGCGCTGGCCCGTGAAACCCGGGCCCGGGGAGCGTGGCTGATGGTGGATGACGCCCATGGCTTCGGGCCTCTGGGCACCAATGGTGGCGGGATCGTCGAGCACTTTGGCTTGAGCCAGGAAGACGTGCCGGTATTGGTGGGCACCCTGGGCAAGGCCTTCGGTACTGCCGGGGCATTTGTGGCGGGTAGTGAGGAACTGATCGAAAGCCTGATCCAGTTCGCCCGCCCGTACATCTACACCACCAGCCAACCGCCGGCGCTGGCCTGCGCCACGCTGAAAAGCCTGGAACTGCTGCGCACCGAGCATTGGCGGCGTGAGCATCTCAACGGGCTGATCCGCCAGTTCCGTCTGGGCGCCGAGCAGATCGGCCTGGAGCTGATGGACAGTTTCACGCCGATCCAGCCGATCATGATTGGCGACAGTGCCCGTGCGATGCGTTTGTCGCAGATGCTGCGTGAGCGCGGGCTGATGGTGACCGCGATCCGGCCACCGACCGTGCCTGCCGGTAGCGCCCGTCTGCGGGTAACCCTCACGGCGGCCCACAGCGAAGTCCAGGTGCAGCTATTGTTAAACGAATTGGAAGAGTGTTTCCGCTTGTTAGGCCAGGAGCCCGACCATGCGTGATCGACTGATACTGCTGCCCGGCTGGGGCCTCGGCATTTCGCCGCTGGAACCGTTGGCGGCGGCGTTGCAGGGGCTGGATGAACACCTGCGGGTGCATATCGAACCCTTGCCGGTGCTGGCTTCCAGTGACCTCGACGAATGGCTCGACGAACTGGACGCCAGCCTGCCGGACAACGCTTGGCTGGGCGGCTGGTCCCTCGGCGGGATGTTGGCTTCGGAGCTTGCAGCGCGCCGCGGTGATCGTTGCTGCGGCCTGGTGACTCTGGCCAGTAACCCGTGTTTTGTCGCCCATGACGGCTGGCCGAGCGCAATGCCCGGCGAAACCTTCGATGCGTTTCTCGCGGGTTGCAATGCCGATTCTCAAGTCACGCTCAAGCGCTTTGGTTTGTTGTGCGCCAAGGGCGCGGAAGATCCTCGCGGGTTGGCGCGCTTGTTGGTCAGCGGGGCGCCGAATACGCCTTCTCCGGTCCTGATGACCGGCCTTGAGTTACTCGCTCAGATGGATACACGTGAGGCGTTGCTGGCCTTTCGCGGCCCGCAGTTGCACCTGTTTGCCGGCATGGACGGCCTGGTGCCCGCCGAGGCGGCCAGTGATCTGCTGACGTTGTTGCCCGATGTTGAAATCGGCCTGATTGAACAGGCCGGTCACGCTTTTCTACTGGAGGACCCCCACGGTGTAGCGGGGGCCATCCAGGCTTTTTTGCATGAGTGCGGTGATGACTGATTTGTCCCATGTGTTGCCCGGCGGCTTGCCAGACAAGCGCCAGGTAGCGGCCTCCTTTTCCCGCGCAGCCGCCAGTTACGACAGTGTTGCCGAGTTGCAGCGTGCGGTGGGCAGCGAGCTGCTGCGGCGTTTGCCCGATGGTATTTCGCCGCAACGCTGGCTGGATCTGGGCTGCGGTACGGGTTATTTCAGTCGCGTGCTGGGCCAGTCATTTCCGGATAGCCAGGGTTTGGCCCTGGATATCGCCGAGGGCATGCTCAACCACGCCCGGCCCTTGGGCGGCGCGCAACATTTTATCGCTGGGGATGCCGAGCGTTTGCCGTTGCAGGATGCCAGTTGCGGGCTGATCTATTCGAGCCTTGCCGTGCAGTGGTGTTCGGATTTTGCGGCAGTACTCAGCGAAGCGCAGCGGGTGTTGCAGCCCGGCGGCGTGCTGGCGTTTGCCAGCCTGTGCGTGGGTACGCTGGATGAGTTGCGCGAAAGCTGGCGCGCGGCGGATGGCATGGTTCACGTGAACCGCTTCCGGCCGTTCAGTGCTTATGAGCAACTGTGCGCAGCCAGTGGCTTGCGGGTGCGCAGCCTGGAGCAGTGTCCCCATGTGCTGCACTACCCTGACGTGCGCAGCCTGACCCACGAACTGAAAGCGTTGGGTGCGCACAATCTGAACCCGGGGCGCCCCGGAGGCTTGACGGGCCGGGCGCGGATTGTTGCACTGGTGCAAGCCTACGAGCAGTTCCGCCAGGCCCAGGGCCTGCCGGCGACTTATCAAGTGGTGTACGCCGTCCTGGAGAAACCTCTATGAATGCCGCTTACTTCATCACGGGGACCGACACCGACGTCGGCAAGACCACCATCGCCGCTGGCCTGCTGCATGCCGCGCGGCAAGCCGGCAAAAGCACGGCGGCGGGCAAGCCGGTGGCCTCGGGATGTCAGCTGACACCCAAGGGCCTGCGCAATTCGGATGCCCTGGCGTTGCTGGCTGAATGCTCACTGCCCTTGACCTATGCCGAGGTCAATCCGGTGGCGTTCGAGCCGGCCATCGCGCCGCATCTGGCAGCCCGTGAAGCCGGTGTGGCACTGACGGTGCAGTCGTTGTTGAAGCCCATGCAGCATATTCTGGCCAAGCAGGCAGACTTCACCTTGATTGAAGGCGCGGGCGGTTGGCGTGTGCCCTTGGCGGATCAGGACAACCTCTCGGACCTGGCCCAGGCATTGAAGCTGCCGGTGATTCTGGTAGTGGGCGTGCGGCTGGGTTGCATCAGCCATGCGTTGCTGACCGCCGAAGCCATCGCCCGGGACGGTTTGCCGCTGGCGGGCTGGGTGGCGAATATCATCGATCCGAAGACCTCTCGTCTGGAAGAAAACCTCGCGACCCTGGCTGAACGACTTCCCGCGCCATGCCTGGGAAGGGTGCCCAAGCTCAAGCATCCCAGCGCCGAAGCGGTTGCCGATTACTTGCAACTGGACTTGCTTGACTAGTTTTGCCTATCAATAAGGCATTATGCCATTAGTGTTTTTAACGGGCCTTTTGCCGGTATGTCTGCTTCAATAACATTTCACGATTCTCTTTCAGGCAGGTTCACGCCATGGAAATCTCTGGCAGCAGTGCGTTTTACTCGGGACTGAGCGCGATTCAGACCGGGCAGAACCGTGTCGACCAGGCCGCCGGCAAGATCGCCAGCGCCGCTACTACCCAGCCTTCGGACGCGCAAAATGATCGTTTGCGTTCGGTAGACGTCAATCAGGCAAGCAACTCGGCGAGCAATATGGTCGAGATGGCCCAAGGCAAGTTCCAGGTAGAACTGGGCGCCAAAGTAGCCAAGGCTTCCGACGAAATGCTCGGCACGTTGATCGATACCTACGCTTGAATATTGCGCTCTCCAGGTTCTCTGTGGGAGCTGGCTTGCCTGCGATAATGTCGCCCCAATCCTCCTGAAGCACCGTGGCGCCTGCATCGCAGGCAAGCCAGCTCCCACCCTGATCCCCGTCACCCTCGATTCCTTCTAAACCCTTGGAACTCCATGCGGCATTTCGCTGCAGGCCTTGCTGTGCCTGACGTTGACCTGCGTCATGACAAACGGCATTTGCACGACGCTTGACAAGGATAGGTCGTAAACGTATGTTTCAAACAACTGTTTGACCGCTACAACAATCCACGCGGTTGTTCATCCCAGATACATCAGCAGAGGTTTATCGCTATGCCTGACTACAAGGCCCCCTTGCGTGATATTCGCTTCGTTCGTGACGAACTGCTCGGCTATGAAGCGCACTATCAGAGCCTGCCGGCTTGCCAGGACGCTACCCCGGACATGGTTGACGCCATTCTCGAAGAAGGCGCCAAGTTCTGTGAGCAGGTACTGGCACCGCTGAACCGCGTGGGTGACATCGAAGGTTGCACCTGGAGCGAGTCAGGCGTTAAGACCCCTACCGGTTTCAAAGAAGCCTACAAACAGTTCGTTGAAGGCGGCTGGCCAAGCCTGGCCCACGACGTGGCGCACGGTGGCCAAGGCCTGCCGGAGTCCCTGGGCCTGGCAGTCAGCGAAATGGTCGGCGAAGCCAACTGGTCGTGGGGGATGTACCCGGGCTTGTCGCACGGCGCGATGAACACCATCTCCGAGCACGGCACCCCCGAGCAGCAAGAGGCTTACCTGACCAAACTGGTGTCGGGTGAGTGGACTGGCACCATGTGCCTGACCGAGCCGCACTGCGGCACCGACCTCGGCATGCTGCGCACCAAGGCCGAGCCTCAGGCAGATGGTTCCTACAAGGTTTCCGGCACCAAGATCTTCATCTCGGCCGGCGAACACGACATGGCCGACAACATCGTCCACATCGTGCTGGCCCGCCTGCCGGACGCACCGGCCGGCACCAAAGGCATTTCGCTGTTCATCGTTCCCAAGTTCGTACCGAACGCCGACGGTTCGATTGGCGAGCGCAATGCGGTGTCCTGTGGTTCCCTGGAACACAAGATGGGCATCCACGGTAACGCCACCTGCGTGATGAACTTCGACGCGGCCACTGGTTTCCTGATCGGCCCGGCGAACAAAGGTCTGAACTGCATGTTCACCTTTATGAACACCGCTCGTTTGGGTACCGCGCTGCAAGGCCTGTCTCACGCTGAAATCGGCTTCCAGGGCGGCCTGAAATACGCTCGTGACCGCCTGCAAATGCGCTCCCTGACTGGCCCGAAAGCGCCGGACAAGGCAGCCGACCCGATCATCGTGCACCCTGACGTGCGCCGCATGCTGCTGACCATGAAAGCCTTCGCCGAAGGCAACCGCGCGATGGTGTACTTCACCGCCAAGCAGGTTGACGTGGTCAAGTACGGCACCGACGACGAAGCCAAGAAACAGGCTGACGCACTGCTGGCGTTCATGACCCCGATCGCCAAGGCGTTCATGACCGAAGTCGGTTTTGAAGCCGCCAACCACGGCGTGCAAATCTACGGCGGCCACGGCTTCATCGCCGAGTGGGGCATGGAGCAGAACGTTCGCGACAGCCGCATTTCGATGCTGTACGAAGGCACCACCGGTATCCAGGCCCTCGACCTGCTGGGCCGTAAAGTGCTGATGACCCAAGGCGAAGCGCTGAAGGGCTTCACCAAGATCATCCACAAGTTCTGCCAGGCCAACGAAGGCAACGAAGCGGTACAAGAATTCGTTGCACCGCTGGCGGCACTGAACAAAGAGTGGGGCGAGTTGACCATGAAGGTCGGCATGGCGGCCATGAAAGACCGTGAAGAAGTCGGCGCCGCTTCGGTGGATTACCTGATGTACTCCGGCTACGCCTGCCTGGCCTACTTCTGGGCTGACATGGCCCGCCTGGCCGCTGAGAAACTGGCTGCCGGCACCACCGAAGAAGGCTTCTATACCGCCAAGCTGCAGACTGCGCGCTTCTACTTCCAGCGCATCCTGCCGCGTACCCGCACCCACGTTGCAACCATGCTGTCGGGCGCCAACAATCTGATGGACATGAAAGAAGAGAACTTCGACCTGGGCTACTAAGCCTCGGCGGGTTCATTTCTAAAGCCGCCGCTCCTTCGGGAGCGGCGGTTTTTTTTGCGCAATAAAAAACCACAGCGCAGCACTCAGGGATTGCGCCGCTCGGCCGTTAAAGTGATGGCAATGTGATACGCATCACATCGAATGTGCTTAACTGTGATCAGTGAAGGCACTGTGCCATCTTTTTAGTGGGTCGGAGCTTTACCCTTGCCACGCGTGTCTGCTTTACGTTTCAGTCATTTTTTACCTTCACTGCTGTTGCTGCTGGCGGGGCTCTCGGCTGCGTACGTGAAGGACCTCAATGTGTTCTTCACCTCACTGTTCAATGTGCTGCCGACCCTCGTGCTGCTGCTAGGCGGTTCGTACTGCGCGGTTTACCGTCGCCAGCGCGAACTGTTCCTGATGCTCACGGTGTACGTGGTCTATTTCCTGCTGGACACCCAGACCGATTACTACCGCGACCACGGCCGTGTTCGAGAGGACGCGGCGGTTGTCTTCCATCTGTGCTGCCTGTTGTTGCCGCTGCTGTTCGGCATCTATGCGGTCTGGCAGGAAAAAACCCACCTGTTTCGCGACTTCGTCGCACGGTGCGCGGTGCTGCTTGCGATCGGCAGCGTGGCGCTGGCCCTTGAGCAAAGTTTCCCCCAGGCGCTGTTGAGCTGGTTGGCCGAGATTCGCTGGCCCGCCTTGCATGGCCGCTGGATGAGCCTGATCCAGTTGTCGTACCCGATGTTCCTGATTGGCTTTGTGACCTTGGCCGCGCAGTACTGGTACCAGCCAAGACCGTTGCACGCCGCGCAACTGGTGGGTTTGCTGGGTTTGTTCTGGATGTTGCCGCAGACTTTCATCCTGCCGTTCACCCTGAACATCATGTGCAGCCAGGTGATGCTGATGATTGCCGCCGGCGTGGCCCACGAGGCTTATCAAATGGCCTTCCGTGACGAACTGACCGGCCTGCCTGGCCGCCGCGCACTCAACGAACGCATGCAGCGCCTGGGGCGCAACTATGTGCTGGCCATGGGCGACGTCGATCATTTCAAGCGCTTCAACGACACCCATGGCCACGATGTAGGCGACCAGGTACTGCGCCTGGTGGCCAGCAAGCTGTCCAAGGTCAACGGCGGCGGCCGGGCTTATCGGTATGGCGGTGAAGAGTTTGCCGTGGTGTTCGCCGGCAAGACCCTGGATGAATGCCTGCCGCACCTCGAAGAAATCCGCGAAATCATCGCCAACTACGACATCAAGCTGCGTAACCCCGATCGTCCCAACGATGATCAACAGGGCCGACAACGTCGTGCAGGCAGTGGTGCGTCAAGCGTGTCGGTGACCGTCAGCATCGGCGTCGCCGAGCGCCAGGCCGAGCAGCGCAGCCCTGAAGAAGTGCTCAAATCCGCCGACCAGGCGCTGTACAACGCCAAGGGCGCGGGGCGTAACTGCGTGGTCGCTTCGGGGCAGACCCGCCGCGGCGCGGTGCGCATGGACAGCGCTGCCGGTTGAGTGATGGTGGTGTATTCAGCGGCCCTACTGTGATTGTCCGGTGGGCCGTGCGGCAGTAGGTTGAAGGCATCTGCTGCCGGAGACATTGCCATGCCTGACTATAAAGCTCCCCTGCGCGACATGCGCTTTCTGATCGATCACGTTTTTGACTTCCACGGCCACTACGCGGCGCTGGGGGCAACTGACGCGAGCCCGGACATGGTCGGCGCGATCCTCGAAGAAGGCGCGAAGTTCTGCGAAAACGTTCTCTCGCCGTTGAACCGTTCCGGCGACGAAGAAGGCTGCCATTTCGACAACGGCGTGGTGACCACGCCAAAGGGCTTCAAGGAAGCCTTCGCCCAGTACGTGGAAGGCGGCTGGCACGGTTTGGCTGCAGACCCGGCCTACGGCGGGCAGGGCTTGCCAATGTCCCTCGGCCTGGTGCTTGCGGAGATGATCTCCTCCAGCAACACGTCCTGGGGCATGTACCCCGGCCTGACCCACGGTGCGATGTCGGCGATCCGCGCCCATGGCACTGAAGAGCAGAAAAACACCTACCTGAGCAAACTCACCGCTGGCCAGTGGACGGGCACCATGTGCCTGACCGAGGCCCATTGCGGCACCGACCTTGGGCTGATCAAGACCCGCGCCGTACCTCAGGCAGACGGCAGCTACGCAGTCACCGGCAGCAAGATTTTCATCTCGGCCGGCGAGCACGACATGAGTGAAAACATCATCCACCTGGTGCTGGCCAAGCTGCCGGATGCGCCGGCCGGGACCAAGGGTATTTCGCTGTTTATCGTGCCTAAATTCCACGCCGACTCGGGTGAGCGCAATGCGATGGCGTGCGGCTCGATCGAACACAAGATGGGCATCAAGGCTTCGGCCACCTGTGTGCTGAACTTCGATGGCGCCCGCGGCTTCCTGATCGGTGAGGCGAACAAGGGCCTGAACTGCATGTTCACCATGATGAACCATGCGCGGTTGGGCACCGGCATGCAGGGCCTTTGCCTGGGTGAAGCGAGCTTCCAGGGCGCGATCAAGTACGCCAACGACCGCTTGCAGATGCGTTCGCTGACCGGTGCCAAGGCTCCGGAAAAAGCCGCCGACCCGATCATCGTCCACCCGGATGTGCGGCGCATGTTGCTGACCATGAAAGCCTTCAACGAAGGCAACCGGGCGCTGACCTACTTCTGCGCGCAGTTACTCGATACCGCGCACTTGAGCGGCGACGAAGGTCAGCGTCAGGAAGCTGAAGACCTGTTGGCCTTCCTTACGCCGATCTGCAAAGCCTTCATGACCGAAACCGGGCTGGAGGTGACCAACCACGGCATGCAAGTATTCGGCGGCCATGGCTACATTCGTGAGTGGGGCATGGAGCAGTTGGTGCGGGACTGCCGGATTGCGCCGATCTATGAAGGCACCAATGGCATCCAGGCGCTGGATTTGCTCGGGCGCAAGGTGCTCGGCAGCCAGGGCAAGCTGCTGCGGGGCTTTACCAGGAGCGTCCACAAGTTCTGCGCGGCAAACGCCGAGCATCCGCAACTCAAGGCCCATGTGGCGCAGCTCAATGAGTTGAATCAGCAATGGGGCGAACTGACGGTCAAGGTCGGCATGGCCGCCATGAAGAATCCGGATGAAGTCGGCGCGGCGGCCCTGGATTACCTCATGTACAGCGGCTACATCATCCTCGCCTATCTGTGGCTGCGCATGGCGCTGGTGGCACAGGAGCAGTTGGACAGCGGCAGCGGTGATGCCGATTACGCTCGAGGCAAGCTGGCGACATGCGAGTTCTACTTCAAGCGCCTGCTACCGCGCACGGGAGCCCACCGGGCGGCAGTGGAGGCGGGCAGCGAATGCCTGATGAGTCTGCCCGCGGAGCTTTTCGCGCTTTAGTGACCGTAAAATACTTGTTGGTCATGATCAGACCCTATGTATCACAAAAGTTGTTCGGTTACACTCGGGGTCTGTAAAACTGACCCCACCCGAATAACGTTTTAGTTCTCACGAGGTTTGCCATGGCTGACTACAAAGCGCCGCTGCGCGATATGCGCTTCGTCCTCAACGAAGTTTTCGAGGTCGCCAAACTCTGGGCCCAACTGCCTGCGCTGGCGGAGACCGTCGACGCCGAGACCGTTGAGGCAATCCTCGAAGAAGCCGGCAAAGTCACCTCCAAGACCGTCGCCCCGCTCAGCCGTGGCGGCGACGAAGAAGGCTGCCGCTGGGAGAATGGCGCGGTCTTCACCCCGGCCGGTTTCAAAGACGCCTACAAGACATACGCCGAAGGCGGTTGGGTAGGTGTCGGTGGCGATCCGACCTACGGCGGCATGGGCATGCCCAAAGCGGTGTCGGCCCAGGTTGAAGAGATGATCAACTCCTCGGGCCTGGCCTTCGGCCTGTACCCGATGCTGACGTCCGGCGCCTGCGTGTCGATCAACACCCACGCCAGCGAAGAACTCAAGGCCACCTATCTGCCGAATATGTATTCGGGCGTGTGGGCCGGCTCCATGTGCCTGACCGAGCCTCATGCGGGCACCGACCTGGGGATTATTCGGACCAAGGCCGAGCCTCAGGCAGACGGTTCCTACAAGGTCAGCGGCACCAAGATCTTCATCACCGGTGGCGAGCACGACCTCACCGACAACATCATCCATCTGGTACTGGCCAAGCTCCCGGACGCACCGGCGGGTCCCAAAGGCATCTCGCTGTTCCTCGTGCCCAAGTTCATGGTCAATGCCGACGGCAGCCTGGGCGCGCGCAACCCGGTGACCTGTGGCTCCATCGAACACAAGATGGGCATCCAGGCTTCCGCGACGTGCGTAATGAACTTCGACGAAGCCGTGGGCTACCTGGTGGGCGAACCGAACCGTGGCCTGGCTGCGATGTTCACCATGATGAATTACGAGCGCCTGGGTGTCGGCATCCAAGGCCTGGCTTCCGGCGAGCGCTCTTATCAGAACGCTATCGAATACGCCCGCGACCGCCTGCAAAGCCGTTCGCCAACCGGTCCAAAAGCCAAGGATAAGGTTGCCGACCCGATCATCGTCCACCCGGACGTGCGGCGCATGCTGCTGACCATGAAAGCCTCGAACGAAGGTGGCCGCGCATTCTCCACCTACGTGGCGATGCAACTCGACACCGCGAAGTTCAGCGAAGACGCCACCACCCGCAAACGTGCGGACGACGTGGTTGCCTTGCTGACCCCGGTTGCCAAGGCATTTCTGACTGACCTGGGCCTGGAAACCACCGTGCATGGCCAGCAGATTTTCGGCGGCCACGGCTACATTCGCGAATGGGGCCAGGAGCAACTGGTGCGTGATGTGCGCATCACCCAGATCTACGAAGGCACCAACGGCATTCAGGCCCTGGACCTGGTGGGACGCAAGATCGTCGGCAGCGGCGGGGCGTTCTATAAGTTGTTCGCCGACGAGATCCGCCATTTCACCGCTACCGCTGGCGCCGAACTGGCCGAGTTCACCAAGCCGCTGAACGCGGCGGTGGATGATCTGGACGATCTGACCGCCTGGCTGCTGGATCGCGCCAAGTCCAACCCGAATGAAATCGGTGCGGCGTCGGTGGAATACCTGCACGCGTTCGGCTACATGGCCTATGCCTACATGTGGGCCCTGATGGCCAAGGCGGCCGTGGGCAAAGAGGCTCAGGAAGACTTCTACGCCAGCAAACTGGGCACCGCGCGTTTCTACTTTGCCCGCCTGCTGCCGAGGATCGTGTCCCTCAGTGCTTCGGTAAAAGCCGGTAGCGAATCGCTGTTTTTGCTGGATGAAGCACTGTTCTAAGGGTTTGGAGGGCGTGTAAGCATTCTCTTACATGACGTGCTGCTATTCGTCCTCTATCGCCATATTGGATCCACGGATAATCTACTTCACATGGACGTCGCGCAGGAAGCGCAAAGCAACAACACGGACACGTAGGATTCTGCCAGGAAGGCGGAGTGAAATGGATGTCAGGGAAACAGTCTGCAAAGCCCCGCTTCGGCGGGGTTTTCTTTTGCCTGCGAAAAAGTCAGACAGGCGCGTTCATCACGTCTTCCAGCAGCGTGCGTAACAATTCCAACGTTGCTTGCTGACGCTGCACATCCCGGCACACCAATCCTACTTTCAGCGGCACCCGTGGTTCGCTCAGGGGTTTCCACAGCAACGCCTTGCTGTTGTGTTCGTCCTGGGAGCGCCCGGGCAGTACTGTCGCCAGCTTGGTGTAGGGCAGGCTGTCGAGAATCCCCACCATCGTATTCAACTCTGCCTGCACTTGCGGACGACGGCCCAGGTTGGCCAGTTGACCCTGCCAGATCTGCCGTACCTGAAACTCCTCCCCCAGCAGCAACATCGGTAACTCCGCGGCTTGCTTCAAGGAGACTTTCTTGAATTCCCGCAGCGGGTGGTCAGACGGGATGACCACCTTGAGTTCATCTTCATACAGCAGCACACCGTGCAGCCCCGGCTGGCGTGGCGGCAGGTAGCTGATGCCGATGTCGAGCGAACCGTTGAGCAGCCGGCGTTCGATTTCCATACCGGTCAGTTCGTAGATCTGTACCACCAAGTGCGGCTGGGCCTTGCGCACCCGTTCGAGCATTTGCGGCACCAGGCTGGTGTGTACGGTTTGCAGCACGCCGATCGCCAGGGTACGCAACGCCTGGCCCTTGAAGTTGCGCAGGGCTTCCACGGCTTGCTGCATGCCGTCGAGTAAGGGCAGGGCGTGGTTGTATAAGGTATGGGCGGCGAGAGTTGGCAGCAGGCGCTTGCTGCTGCGTTCGAACAGGCTCACATCGAGGTTCTGTTCGAGCTGGCGAATCTGCTGCGACAAGGCGGGCTGGGAGATCGACAGGCGCTCTGCCGCCCGGCCCACGTGGCCTTCTTCATACACCGCGACGAAATAACGCAGTTGCTTGAAATCCATAAGTAACGCTTATCGAAAATGCTGGAAAATCGAAATGGCCGAGTGCCCCCGAGACGCCTAGTCTAGCGCCTATTCACAGGGCTTACAGGGCCGGAAAGTGCGATGAGTAGTGTTTATGTTGATGGTGTTTGCATAGGCAGGGCAAAAAACCTCAGCCGTGGGTTGATAGGTAATACCGACCAAGGTGCGATTGCCAGCGGGTTTTATCCATGAACCTGTTCAACCTGCGTCGCCCGGTCCCCAGCCTTGATGATCTGATCCTCGATGCGAAAACTCCGACACTGCGAGACGACCTTTCCAGCAACTGCCTGATGCCCAGCGTGACTCGTCCGCCCCAGGTGTTTGTACGCGGCCAGGGTTCCTGGCTATGGGACAGCGAAGACCGCGCCTATCTCGACTTCAGCCAGGGTGGCGGCGCCAACAGCTTGGGCCATAGCCCGCAGGTACTGACCCAGGCGTTGGCCGATCAGGCCCAATCACTGATCAACCCCGGCCACGGCCTGCACAACCGCATTCAACTGAGCCTCGCCGATCGCCTGTGCCACCGCACCGGCAGCGACCAGGCGTACCTGCTCAACAGCGGCGCTGAAGCCTGCGAAGCGGCGATCAAACTGGCGCGCAAATGGGGCCAACTGCACCGCGGTGGCGCCTATCGCATCATCACCGCCAGCAACGGTTGCCATGGCCGCAGCTTTGCCGCGATGTCGGCCTCGGCAGCCGTCAGCGAAAACCGCTTCGAGCCGCAATTGCCGGGCTTCAGTCACGTGCCGTTCAACGATCTGTCTGCATTACATGCAGCCGTCGACGCACAAACCGTGGCCATCATGCTGGAACCGATCCAGAACGATGCGGGTGTCATTCCCGCGACCGAGCATTACCTCAAGGGCGTCGAACGCCTGTGCCGCGAGCTGGGCATCCTGTTGATCCTCGACGAAGTGCAAACCGGCACTGGACGCTGTGGCACGTTGCTCGCCGAACAGCACTATGGCGTACGCGCCGACATTATCTGCCTGGGCAAGGGCTTGGGTGGAGGTGTGCCGCTGGCGGCGTTGCTTGCGCGGGGCAAGGCATGCTGTTTCGAACTCGGTGAGCTAGAAGGCACCCACCACGGCAATGCGCTGATGGCATCTGCTGGCGTAGCGGTGCTGGATACGGTGCTGAACCACGGATTTCTTGAACACATCTGCGAGGTCGGCGCGTACCTGGGCGATGGATTGGCCCGCCTGGCTCATCGTTATGGCCAGGGTGAGCTACGTGGCCAGGGGCTGCTGTGGGGCCTGAGCCTGTCGGAAGATTCGGCAGATGCGGTGGTAAAGGCAGCGCTGAGTGAAGGACTGATCCTGAGCGCGCCGCAACCCGACTGCCTGCGCTTCACTCCGGCGCTCACCTTGAGCAAAAGCAACGTCGACGAAATGCTTCTGCGCCTGGCGCGAGCGTTCTCCCGGGTGCGTACCGCACAGCTGCAATGCCGCAAGGGCATTGCCGTTTAACCCCTTATTTCCTGAACCGTCTCGCGGTATACGCGGCGCCTCCAGCCTGATTCTTTTGGCTGGGGGCGTTTTTTTGTCTGCGTAATTTTTGGATTGAAAAGGGTGCTTGAGCATCGTTAGGAAAAATGGCCTTTTAGCGGGCGTCGGCAAGGACTGCCGATAGGGTGTGAAGTTTTTTTATGCCCTATTTCTAATCTATACCACTGAGTGGTATGTTTTCGGGAAGGGATGCCTATGAGGCTCAGGCTGTTCAAAACGCGGAATTTTGCCAACGCAGCCAGCAAGGCTTGGATATGTGATTCGGAATTGAGGGAAGCATTCAGCGAGATGCTTGACGGCCAAGCCGACAATTTGGGCGGTGGTGTTTGGAAGAAACGTCTGAATCAGAACCGACATCGTTCAATTGTCTTGGCCAAGGGTAGGCACTGCTGGGTTTATCAATTGCTATACGCCAAGCAGAACCAAAGCAATATCACTCAAAGCGAACTGGTTTGGTTTCGGTCGCTGGCTAAGACTTATGAAGGTTTCAGCGAAGCACAGATTCAGCAGATGCTGGATCTCAGGGAGTTTGTGGAGATACATCATGACCAAGAAATATAAAAGTGAGGCGTTTGAGTCCATTCATCAATCCGCCGAAGCGCTTTATGCAATTGGCGCTATTAACAAAACGACTCTTCGTGAGTTCGACGATGCATGTCTTGCGGATATTCCGGTGCAAATCCCGGCTGAGCAAATCAAACAACTACGCGAGCGAAGCCACGTCAGCCAACCTGTATTTGCCCGTTACTTGAACACCAGCGCCTCCACGGTGAAGCAATGGGAGTCTGGTGAAAAGCGCCCCAGCGGCATGGCGCTCAAGCTGTTGAGCATCGTGCAGAAGCATGGTTTGGAAATCCTGGCCTGAGGATGGCCCCGTGCCAGATCCCACTGAACCCTTATCAACGCCCAAGGTCGATTAGCTTGTACGGCTCACACGAGCCGATTTTCTGGAGCTGAACCCATGGATATCATTCGAATCATCATCGCCATTTTGCTGCCGCCACTGGGTGTGTTCCTGCAAGTGGGTTTCGCCGGCGCGTTCTGGCTGAATATTCTGCTGACCTTGTGCGGTTATATCCCGGGTATCGTGCACGCGGTGTACATCATCGCCAAACGCTAAAAAGACCTCAGCCTTTCGCGATAAGCCGTGAGTTTCGCTCGTTGCGAAAGGCCAGTTGCTCGATGGTCTGGGTGGCGTGCTCCGCTTCTTCGCGGGCCTGGAGGATCATCCCGTGATGCTCCGATTTGCTGCACACCGGGTCGGCATTGCTGGCATCCCCGGTCAGCATGAACGCCTGGCAGCGGCAGCCGCCGAAGTCCTTTTCCTTCTCATCGCATGAACGGCACGGCTCGGGCATCCAGTCGTAGCCGCGAAAGCGGTTGAAGCCGAACGAGTCGTACCAGATGTGTTGCATGCTGTGGTCGCGCACGTTGGGAAATTGCACCGGCATTTGTCGGGCTCCGTGGCACGGCAGTGCAGTACCGTCCGGCGTTACCGTCAGAAAGATGCTGCCCCAGCCATTCATGCAGGCTTTCGGGCGTTCCTCGTAGTAATCCGGTGTGACGAAGATCAGCTTGCACGGATGGCCTTCGGCTTCGAGTTTGGCGCGGTACTCGTTGGTGATGCGTTCGGCGCGCACCAGCTGTTCCTGGGTCGGCAACAGGCCGACACGATTGAGCTGGGCCCAGCCGTAGAACTGGCAGGTGGCAAGCTCGACAAAGTCCGCTTCCAGGGCAATGCACAGCTCAATGATGCGGTCGATCTTGTCGATATTGTGCCGATGGGTGACAAAATTCAGCACCATTGGGTACCCGTGGGCTTTCACTGCCCGGGCCATTTCCAGTTTTTGCGCGAAGGCTTTTTTCGAGCCGGCCAGCAGGTTGTTCACTTGCTCGTCGCTGGCCTGGAAGCTGATCTGGATATGGTCCAGGCCAGCCTTCTTGAAGTCGCTGATCTTCTGCTCGGTGAGGCCGATGCCGGAGGTGATCAGGTTGGTGTAGAAACCCAGCTTGCGCGCCTCGGCGATCAGTTCGGCGAGGTCCTGGCGCACCAGCGGCTCGCCGCCGGAAAACCCCAGTTGCGCGGCGCCCATTTCCCGGGCTTCACGAAATACCTTGATCCACTGTTCGGTGCTCAGCTCCTTGCCCTGCTCGGCGAAATCCAGCGGATTGGAGCAATACGGGCATTGCAGCGGACAGCGATACGTCAGCTCGGCCAGCAACCACAGAGGGAGGCCGATCTCCGGTTTCGGTGGCAGGTCAGGCAAGTTCGATCCAGTGCTGAGCACGGGCAACCTCCATGAATTGCTCGATGTCTTCACCGAGCTCGGGCACGCCAGGGAATTGCTTGTCCAGCTCGGCAATGATCGCGCTTACATCGCGCTCGCCATCGATCAAGCCACCGATCAGCGCGGCGCTGTCGTTGAGCTTGATCATGCCTTCCGGGTACAGCAGCACGTGGCCTTTTTGCGCCGGTTCGTACTGGAAACGATAGCCCTGGCGCCAGGTCGGTTTTTTGCTGCGATCGAAGCTCATAGGGTGATCCCCTTATGCCATACACGCTGATCAGTCACGCTGTGATACGGCGGGCGTTTCAGTTCGTAAGCCATGCTCATGGCATCGAGCATGCTCCAAAGAATGTCCAGTTTGAACTGGAGAATTTCCAGCATGCGCTCCTGGCCTTCGCGGGTGGTGTAGTGCTGCAAGGTGATTGCCAGACCGTGCTCCACATCCCGGCGAGCCTGGCCCAGACGGGTGCGGAAATACTCGTAGCCTGCCGGGTCGATCCACGGGTAGTGCTGGGGCCAGCTGTCGAGGCGCGACTGGTGGATCTGTGGGGCGAACAATTCGGTCAGGGAGCTGCTGGCAGCTTCTTGCCAGCTGGCGCGACGGGCGAAGTTGACGTAGGCGTCTACCGCAAATCGTACGCCGGGCAGTACCAATTCCTGGGAGCGCAGTTGATCCGGGTCCAGGCCGACTGCCTGGCCCAGGCGCAGCCAGGCTTCAATGCCGCCGTCTTCGCCGGGGGCGCCGTCGTGATCCAGCAGGCGCTGGATCCACTCACGACGAATCTCCCGGTCCGGGCAGTTGGCCAGGATCGCGGCGTCCTTGAGGGGAATGTTCACCTGATAATAAAAACGGTTGGCGACCCAACCCTGGATCTGCTCGCGGGTGGCGCGGCCTTCATACATCGCCACGTGATACGGGTGATGAATATGGTAGAACGCGCCCTTGGCTCTCAGGGCCTGTTCAAACTCGGCAGTGGTCAGCGGTGTGTCAGTCATTTGGCTCACTCCTACAATTCAATGCTCATGCCGTCGTACGCCACTTCCACATTGCGTCGCAGCAGCTCGGCTCGCTCGGGCGAGTCCTCATCCAGGATCGGGTTGGTGTTGTTGATGTGGATAAGCACTTTGCGCTGCTTGGGCAACTGCTCCAGCACTTCCAGCATGCCGCCGGGGCCGTTTTGCGCAAGGTGGCCCATCTCGCGACCGGTACGGGTGCCGACGCCACGGCGCTGCATTTCGTCGTCATCCCACAGCGTGCCGTCCACCAGCAGGCAATCGCTGCCGGCCATGATCTCCAGCAACGGCCCGTCGACCTTGCCCAGGCCCGGCGCATAGAACAGCTTGCCGCCGGTGCGCAGGTCTTCGACGATCAGGCCGATGTTGTCGCCCGGGTGTGGGTCGAATCGGTGAGGCGAGTAGGGCGGCGCCGCGCTACGCAGGGGCAACGGCGTAAAGCGCAGGTTGGGGCAGGCCGGAATCGTGAAGCTGGCATCCAGCTCGATGCGGTTCCAGGCCAGGCCGCCATTCCAGTGGGTCAGCATGGTGAACAGCGGGAAGCCGGTGCTCAGGTCTTCATGGACCATATCGGTGCACCACACCTGGTGCGGGCAGCCTTCGCGCAGGCTGAGCAGGCCGGTGGTGTGGTCGATCTGGCTGTCCATCAGGATGATCGCGCTGATGCCGGTGTCCCGCAGGGCGCGACCGGGTTGCATCGGGGCGAACCCTTGAAGCTGGGCGCGGATGTCTGGCGAAGCGTTGCACAGCACCCAGTTCACGCCGTCATCGGAAATCGCGATGGACGACTGGGTACGCGCCTCGGCCCGCAGGCTACCGTCGCGAAAACCTGCGCAGTTCACGCAGTTGCAGTTCCATTGCGGGAAACCACCGCCCGCGGCGGAACCTAGAATCTGGACAAACATGGCCGCTCCACTACACATAACTCAAAAATAAAAACGCCCCGGGCGGGCCGAGGCGTTGCATTGCGATACAAAGCCAATCAGCGGCTGGCAAAGTACATGGTGACTTCAAAGCCGATACGCAGATCAGTGTAAGCAGGTTTGGACCAGGTCATGTTCTTACTCCTACGGATGGATGGGACATTTACTACCAATACATATAGTCCACCTCCAAGCGGAGATGTTCAGAGGTGTGCATGTGAATGTTACGTACTTCTTGTGAAGATAGCGCTGTCCTGTGGGAAAAAGCCTTTTACCGAAGCGGCAATGATCAGCCAGATAATTGCCAGGGAGCCGCCAGGCACTCGCTGTTAGCCACGCAGCGCCAGCCGCCTGCAGCAGCATTGAGATGCTGTGCCGCTTCCATTAAATCCTGGCGGGTGCGGGGCTGGATGAAATCTCGCAGCTGTTGGATGTAATCCGACGGGTGGCCTGCCAAATGCGCGTGCCAGAGCAGTTCGGTGGATTGGGCGGAGGGTAGGGCGTCGAGGGAAAATTGCTGGGCCAGATCGTTTGGCAGTTCGCCGGCGTTGATCAGTGCGGGCAGCTGTTTCAGGAACGTGTGCAGGTGATCGAGGATTTGCGCGACGGAAACGTTCGGGGATTGCACCCCGAACAGCAGGCCGGTTTGTCCGTTGAATTGTCGGATACCGCTGAATACCGCGTAGCCCAGTTGCAGTTCGACCCGCAGGCGTTGGTAGAAGGGGGCCTGCAGTAGATGTGCGAGCAAACGCCAGCATGCCTCGTCGGCCAGGGACTGGGTCGGTGTAGGACAGAACAGCAGCAGCGCGCTGTCGCTGGAATCGGTGCTCACTTCGTGCCACACCTGCTGGCCACTGATTGATGGAAGCTTGCTGATAGCCGCGTCCGGTTGCCCCGGCAGTTTCCCCGCTGCGCTTTTTATCGCCACCTCGCAGGCGGCTGGCAGTCCGACGGCAAGCCCTTGCCAGCGAGCGGTCGACCACCGATCTTGGCCGGCCGTCTGTTCTGCCGGTGGGATGCCGGCGCAATAGCCGGGCAATGCCTTGAGCAACTGCCGGATCGCCATGGTCTGTGCAGCGGCGGGTTGCGTCACGGTCGTTTCATCCAGCTGGGTCAGACCGCGTGCCACTTCCTCTACTATCGCTGGCATGGGTTCGTGCAGCCCGACCATCTTCAACTGCCAGTAACCGCCAATTGTCTCGAAAGACAGCTGGACGCCAGCCTGGCGGGCGTTCTCACGCAACCGTGGGAAAAGCTCTGCATGCGGCGGCGAATCCAGATGCCAGCGCAGGTAAAGCGCGCCTTCATCTGTGTCGCCTGGCAGCGCTTGGCTGAAGGTCAATGCCGAGAGATCCTTTCGGCCACGGGAGCGATCCTGGGCGAACGTGCGCAAACCGCGATGGGCGCTGGTCTGGCCTCGAATCAAACCCGGGCGCTCTTCCTTGACCGCCGGGCGCAGGAACGGATTGGGGGGCGGCAGTTGCCAGGCGTGCCGGGACGGCGGCAATTGCAGCGAGTCCAACAGGACTTTGAGGGACGCGGCGCCATGTTCTGACAGGACGGGCTCGTGATTCTGTCGGACCAATGCCAGGGCACCGCTGACCTGTAGTTTGCGAGCGAGCAGCAGCGCGTACTCTTCCCGCAACAGGGTCCAGTCACTGTGGGCGAAAAAGCTCAGCCAGTCGTGCAGCAGTTCTTCGATCAGGATCGTCTGTGGTGCTCCGTGAGTGTCCAGAGTGAACTTGATATCCAATACAGCCTGGCCGGCGAACTGATACAGGACAGTTGCGTTAATGGCGCTGACCAGCTGTTGCGTCTGCAACTCGGCGAGCAATCCGCCTGGCGCCGAAGCGTTCAGCCACAGGCAGAGGAAGTCCAACGCGTCAGGGGATGCCTCGCTTACCACAACCTGATGCCAGTGATGCTCATCGGTGTGTTGATAAGTACGTTGATTGCCGGCCAGCAACGCGGGCGCAGGCTTCTGTGGCAGCAGCGGTGCAGTCTTCAACGCAGCGCCAAACTGTTGCGCCAATGCCTCTAGCTCCGCCAGCGACTGAGGGCCCGCAAGGCTCAAGGTCATCTGCCCGGTCTGATAGAAACCTTCATAAAAATCCCGCAACGCCTGCTGAAAATCCTCACGTTCTACCGGCAAGCTATCCCGATTGCCCGCATGAAACGCCCGCAACGGATGATTCGCCGCAACACCTTCCAGCAACGCTTGTTGCTGTTGCGCCGTGGCATCTTGCGACCAGGCGATAAACTCCGCGTGTAGCACTTCACGCTCGCGCAACTGGTCTTCGATGGCCAGGCGCGGATGGCCGAGCATATCCCCCAAGCGCTCCAACGCTGCTTCAAATGCCGAAACAGGCACCTCAAAGAAAAAGTCGGTAGTGCGTTCGCGAGTGCTGGCATTGACCTGCCCGCCCTGACGCTGCACGTAGGCCATCAGCCCTTCATTTGCAGGAAAACGCACGGTGCCCAGGAACAGCAAATGCTCAAGAAAATGCGCCAGTCCCGGCCAGGCCAAGGGCACATCGTGACTGCCCGCCGCAACGCGCAAGGCCCCCGCGCAGCGCTTCAAACGCGGCGCATGACGCAAGGAAACCCGCAGGCCGTTGGCGAGGGTCAATTGAAGGTAATGAGGGTGGGCCGGCGCAGGCATGGGCACTTCCGAAACGTAGGAAGTGCCTATGCTAGCGCAAACCTGCCGGATCAGTGCTTGTGCAACGCACCATAAAGCTCGGGACGCCGGTCCAGCAGGTAGCGATTGGCCGCGCGTGAGTCGACCATCAACTGCCGATCCAGAGTGCCGACAATCAACGCCTCATCGAGCCCCGCCTGGGCTATCCGCTGGCCATCCGGTGCGGCGATGCTGCTTTGCCCGCAATACTGGATCTCGCCTTCCTCCCCACAGTAATTGGCGTAGGCCACATAACACTGGTTTTCAAACGCCCGCGCCCGCACCGTCACATCGGCGACGAAATCGAAGGGCACCATATTGGCCGTCGGTACCAGGATCAACTCCGCCCCGGCCAGCGCCAGGCGACGGGTGTTCTCCGGGAACTCCAGGTCATAGCAAATCAGGAAACCCAGCTTCCACCCGCTCAATTCCACCAGCGGGAAATCATCGTCGCCGGCGCTGAACATCGAGTTGTCGAGATCGCCAAACAGGTGCGTCTTGCGGTAGTTGCACAGGCGTTGCCCGTTGGCGTCGATCAACTGCACGGCGTTGTAGATCTGCCCATCTGCGCCGCGTTCCGGATAGCCATACAGAATCGCCACGCCCGAATTTTTCGCCAGCGCGGCGATGGACTGGGCAGACGGGCCGTCCTGCGCCTCAGCCAGGGCGCCGACCGCTTCCACGCCGATGTTATAGCCGGTGAGAAACATCTCCGGCAGTACCAGCAGGTCGGCGTCGGTGGCCTCTTGCGCCAACTGATGCAGGCGCTTGAGATTGCCGGCCACGTCCAGTGGCAGAGGCGGGCATTGATACAGGGCGACACGCATGGGCAACTCCTTATTCGGGCAGTGCGATCGGCCCGATTTCATCGAACACATCGCCCGGGCCCGGGTTCTGCGGGTGAGTGCTGCCGCCGAAGTGAGTCATGATGCCCCACACCGCATTCAGCGAGGTTTGCACGGCGCCTTCAACCCACGCAGGTGTCCACGATACGTCGTCGCCGGCGATGAAAATACCGCGTTGCTCCGCCGGCATGTCCTTCTGCATGAAGTGCGCGTACATCCGTTGGTTGTAGCGATAGTGGCCCGGCAGCGCACCCTTGAAAGCCCCGAGGAAGTGCGGGTCGGCTTCCCACGAAACGGTGATCGGATCGCCGATGATCCGCGCGGCGATGTCGACTTTCGGGTAGATCTTTTTCAACGCGTCGAGGGCTAGTTTCACCCGCTTCTCGATGGGCTGCGGAAGCATTTTCAAGGCGTCGCTCATCCAGGAATAGGACAGGCAAATCACCCCCGGCTTGTCGTCGCCATTGTCGAACAGATAGGTGCCACGGGTCAGGCGGTCGGTCAGCGTCATGCTCATCAGGTCGCGGCCTGTCTCCGGATCCTTGTCCTTCCAGAATGGCCGGTCGACCATCACGAAGGTCTTCGACGACTGCATGTAGCGGGTGCGGTCGAGGGCCATCCACATCTTTTGCGAGAACAGGGTTTCGTCGCACTCGATCTGGGTGGTCAGCAGCCAGCTCTGGCAGGTGGTCAGCACGGCGGCGTATTCACGGGTGTCGCCGTAGTTGTCGGTGACGGCGAAACGGCCGTCCGGCGCGTGGGCAATGCGCTTGACCCCGGCCCGTGGCGCGCCGTTGTGCAGCGAACTCAGGCTGGTGCCTTCGGGCCAGTGGGCGCAACGCTCCGGCACATGGCGCCAGATACCCATGGGTACTTGGGCGACGCCGCCGACCACCAGGTGCTGGTGATCGTCGCAGTTGGTCATCACCACGCGGAAGATTTCCAGCATCGAGTTGGGGAAGTCCGAGTCCCAGCCACCTGTGCCGAAGCCAACCTGGCCGAACACTTCACGGTGATGGAAGGACAACTTGGCGAACGCTTTGGAGGTCGCTACGAAGTCGTAGAAGGTGCGGTCGTCCCACAACGGAACCAGCGTATTCCACAGCTCTTTCAGACGCGGTACGTCACGGTCGCGGATGGCTTGCTGGATATCGCTGAACTGCGAGCCGGCTTCCAGGGCGTCGGCCCAGGCGTCAGCCACTTCCTGGAACAGTGCAGGAAGGTCGGCGAGTTTCTGTGCGTAGTGCGTCTGGCCTTCGAGGTCGATGACCGTGCTGCCGGAAGCGGGCGTCAGCGGGTTGGGAAACGGTTTGGTCGCAAGGCCAAGCTTGTCCACATAGTGGTAGAACGCGGTGGAGGACACCGGGAAGCGCATGCCGCCCAGTTCCGCGATGATGCCTTCGGCGCCTTCAAACGCTTGGGAGCGCAAGCGGCCACCCATTTTCGAGGCTTCATACACCACGGGTTTCAGGCCCAGCTTCATCAGCTCGTAGGCGGCCACCAGCCCGGCAATCCCGGCGCCGACGATCGCCACTTCGGCGCCGTGGTTGGCCGCCGGAATGCTGCCCAGGCCCGCCGGGTGTTCGATCCAGTCATCGAAGGCGAACGGGAAGTCCGGGCCAAAGATGGTGATCGGCTTTTTACCGTTGGCGGGGTGGCGATTGGGCTTGCTGATGGTGCTGGAAGGAATGCTCATGGCTGACCTTGCTGGCGACTCGGCGGGGCGCGACCCGCTGAGTATAGGAAAAGATGGCAGCCATTCTAGGGAGCGTAGCGTTCGTTAATAAGACGCAATGTGTCGTCGAAATGAATTGTTTTTAGTCAGAGTGACGAAGCGGGTGGTCAGATTGGTTGGCCACGATCCAGTTTGTTACTGAGGATGATCGAGGTGGTGGTCTTCTCCACACCGTCGACGCTGCCGATCTGGTCCAGCAGTTGATCCAGCTGTTCCGGCGAATCGGTGCGCAGCCAGGCCACGTAATCGAACTCGCCACTGACCGCACACAGTTGCTGAACCTGCGCCATGGCGCTGATCCGACGCAGCACTTCCTTGCCGGAACGCGGTTGCACGGTAATCCCCACGTAGGCCTGCAAACCGCCATTTACCACGCGCTGGCTCAGGCGCACGCCATAGCCGGTAATCACTTGGGTTTTTTCCAGGCGTGCCAGGCGCGAGGTGACGGTGGTGCGGGCGATGCCCAGTTGCCGGGCGAGCATGGCCACGCTTTCGCGGGCGTTGATCTGCAACGCGGCGATCAACTGGCGATCGATTTCATCGAGGACGGGAGGGTGAGAGGCGGGCAAGGTGTTCTCCGGCGCGGGCATCAATGGGCGAGCATGTTACAGGCTCGTTCCCCTTGATGCTCGCGGCGGCATTTGGCTCAGTTGCGCAGGAACTGCTGGTAGTTTTCCGGGGTGACCAGTTGCGTAGGAATCCATACATCGCCTTGCAGGGCGGCATGCTTGATCAGCATCAGCGCGGCGTCCACCGAGCCAGCGCCGATGGCCACCGGGTCGCGGAACACGGTCACTGCCAGTTGGCCCTTTTTCAGCGCCTGCAAACCATCCGGCGTACCGTCGATGCCGCCCACCAGAATGTCCTGGCGACCGGTCTGGCGCAGGGCCATGGCGGCGCCGATGCCCATCTCGTCATTGTTGGAGGCCACGGCGTTGATGGTTTGGCCCTTGGTCAGCCAATCATTCATCAGGTCCATGCCTTTTTCCCGCTGCCAGTCGCCGGACTGTTCTTCGACGACTTTGATGCCGGGGTATTTGGCCAGCACGTCCTTGACCCCATTGGTGCGTTTGCCGGTATCACTGTGGGCGAGACGTCCGAGAATGATCGCCAGGTTACCTTTGCCGCCCATCTTCTCGGCCAGGTATTCCATCTGCATCCGGCCGATGGCGCGCTCGTCGGTGCCGACGAAGACCACGCCCGGCGGGAAGGTTTCGACCTCGGGACGGCTGTTCATATACACCAGCGGGATACCGGCGGCGTTGGCTTTCTCGGTGATCTTGCGGGTAGCCGCGGTGTCGGCCGGGTTGACGATGATCGCGTCGACTTTCTGGCCGATGAAGCTTTCCACCTGGTTCAACTGGCGGACCACGTCGCTTGCGGAGTCTTCCACCTGCAACTTGACTCCATCAGGCGAGGCCTTGGCGCGGTCCTGCATGGCCTGCACCAGGTAGGAGACGTAGTTATCGAATTGTCCGACGGATACCCCGATGCGCAATTCAGCGTGGGCGGCGGTGGACAACAGCAGGGCACAGGCACAGCCAAGCAGGCGCTTCATGAGGGTTTCCTTTTTATTGTTTTGGCGCGACAAAGATTCTGAAGTAGACACTATTGGAAATAAAATTCCACTTCAAGTAAGCCCCGGAATTTATTTTCGCCGCTGATCGCACACATTGATTTGTGCCAGATTGTTAAAAGTAACCGTTTGGTACATTATTTCCAGTTGGGTATACAGGAAGGACGTTTGCGCGATGAATAACTTTGGGGCTGCCACCGGCAGCAGAGTGTTGCTGGTTGGGCTGGGCCTGCTGATCGGCTTGATCGGCTTGGGTTTGGCAGGCGGTGGCGGTTACCTCGTAGCGTTGGGCGGCAGTTGGTATTTCCTGCTGATGGGCCTCGCGATGCTGGTCTCCGGCGTACTGATCGCCAAGCGCAAGCCTCAGGGCGCCTGGCTGTACGCCGTGGCATTGGTGCTGACTGCGATCTGGGCGGTGTGGGACACCGGCCTGGAATACTGGCCGCTTGTTTCGCGAGTGTTGACCTTTGCCGTCATCGGCCTGGTAGTCGCGCTGATTTATCCACAGCTCGTCCGCGCTTCCGGATCGACACCCGGGCGCGGCGCCTATGGCGTTGCGGGGCTGCTGGGTGTGGGCGTGGTCGCCACCCTGGCGTACATGTTTGTGCCGACCCATGTGGTCAAGGCCAGCAGTGAGCCGGCGGTGACGCCGGTGACACCGGGCACCGAGCAAAAAGACTGGGCCCACTGGGGCAATACGACCGCTGGCAACCGATTTGCCGCGCTGGACCAGATCAACAAAGGCAACATCGACAAGTTGCAGGTGGCGTGGACCTTCCACACCGGCGACATCCCCGAGAGCAATGGCGCCGGCGCCGAAGACCAGAACACCCCGCTGCAGATCGGTGACAGCGTTTACGTGTGCACCGCCTATGGCAAAGTGTTTTCCCTGGATGCCGACACCGGCGCCCAACGCTGGAAATTCGACCCCCAGGGCAGCGGTCCCAACTGGCAGCGTTGCCGTGGCCTGGGCTATTTCGACAGCAGCGCGAGCGAGCAACCTGCCAGCGCTAAAGCCTGTGTGAAACGTCTGTTTCTACCGACCGGCGATGCCCGGTTGATTGCGATCAATGCTGAAACCGGCGCGCCCTGCGACGACTTCGGCGACCACGGCACCGTCGACCTGAAAACCGACATGGGCGAAGTAAAACCCGGTTATTACCAGCAAACCTCGACGCCACTGGTGGCGGGCAATGTGGTGATCGTTGGCGGACGCGTGGCGGATAACTTCTCCACCGGCGAACCGCCAGGCGTGGTGCGCGCCTTTGACGTGCACAGCGGCGAACTGGTGTGGGCCTGGGATCCGGGCAACCCGAACACCACCAAACGCCCGCCTGCGGGCGAGACCTACACCCGTGGCACGCCGAACGTGTGGTCGGCCATGTCCTACGACGCCAAGCTCGGCCTGGTCTACCTGCCTACCGGTAACGCCACCCCGGATTTCTACGCCGGTGAACGTACCGCCTATGACGACAAGTGGAGCTCCTCCATCGTCGCCATCGACGTGAAGACCGGCCAGGTGCGCTGGCACTTCCAGACCACTCACCACGACCTGTGGGACTTTGACCTGCCGGCGCAACCTTTGCTCTACGACATCCCGGACGGCAACGGTGGCGTACAACCCGCACTGGCCCAAGTCACCAAGCAAGGCGAGATCTTCCTGCTCAACCGCGAAACCGGCGTGCCCATCGCCCGGGTCGAAGAGCGCCCGGTACCTCAGGGCAATGTGCCCGGCGAGCGTTATTCGCTGACCCAGCCGTTTTCGGTGGACATGCCTTCCATAGGCAATCAGCAACTGACCGAATCCGACATGTGGGGCGCCACGCCGTTTGACCAACTGATGTGCCGCATCCAGTTCAAGGGCATGCGTCACCAAGGCGTCTACACGCCGCCAGGCCTGGACCGTGCGTTGCAATTCCCGGGTTCGCTGGGGGGTATGAACTGGGGAAGCGTGTCGGTGGACCCGAACACCCACTACATGTTCGTCAACGACATGCGCCTGGGCCTGGCCAACTACATGATTCCGCGAGACAAGATCGCCGCCGGTGCCAGTGGCATCGAAATGGGCGTGGTGCCGCAAGACGGTACACCGTTCGGTGCGATGCGCGAGCGCTTCCTCTCGGCGGCGGGCATTCCCTGTCAGAAGCCGCCGTTCGGCACCATATCTGCCATCGACCTGAAAACCCACAAGCTTGTGTGGCAAGTACCGGTGGGCACGGTTGAAGACACCGGGCCGCTGGGCATCCGCATGCACATGCCGATTCCGATTGGCATGCCGACCCTTGGCGCATCTCTGGCGACCCAGTCTGGTCTGTTGTTCTTCGCCGGCACCCAGGACTTCTACCTGCGCGCCTTCGATACCGGCAACGGCAATGAGATCTGGAAATCCCGCCTGCCAGTGGGTAGCCAATCGGGGCCGATGACCTATGTGTCGCCCAAGACAGGCACGCAGTACATCGTGCTCACCGCCGGCGGCGCGCGACAGTCGCCGGACCGTGGGGACTATGTGATTGCCTACGCGTTGCCCAAGAAGTAGGGCCTGAAAAAGCCGCACGGATGTGCGGCTTTTTTTTGCGTCTCAGATCACGTCAGCCAGCAGGCATCGGGCAAAGAGTTGTGGCACCGGAAGGTTGCGCTGGCTATAGCGGCTGAGCAGGATGATTTCCCGGTGAAAGGTCAGCTCGCCCAGCGGGATGACGCGCACCTGTGGCGTGCGATCCAGCCATAGCCCGGCATGGGGAACCAGTGACACCCCCAGGCCGCATTCGACCATTTTGACCAGCGCCTCGATCTCGTCCAGTTCCAGCGCCACTTGCACATCCAGCCGCTGCTCCCGCAGAAAACGACTGACCAGCCGGCCGCCAAACGAAGCACGGTCGTAGCGCACATGAGGATGAGCGGCGAGCAGTTGCAGCGGGTCATCACCCTTGACCGTGTGCGGCACGATCAACACAAACGGCTCCTTGCGCAGCACCTGCACGTGCAGTTCCTTGGGCAAATCAAAGGGCGGGCGAATGATGATCGCCGAATCCAACTCGCCTGCGTCTACCTGGCTGAGCAACTCCAGGGAAACCCCTGGCACTAATTTGCATTCGACCGTCGGCGCAGCCTGGCGCAAGCGCACCAGGGCCTGGGGCAGCAGCCCGGTCTGGGCGGTGGTGATCGCGCCGACTTTCAATTCCCCACGGTATTCGTTGGCATCCACCGGCACGGCCATGCGGTTGAACGTCTCGAGAATCTCCTTGGCCAGTGGCAGCGCGCGGATGCCCGCCGCATTCAGCATGGCCTGGCGCCCGGTGCGGTCGAACAACTGCACGCCGAGTACCTGCTCCAACTGGCGAATCTGCGCACTCACCGCCGACTGCGTCAGCCCGATATGCATGCCCGCCGCGGCGAACGTGCCATGGCGGGTGACGGCGATAAAGGTTTTCAGTTCCCGCAGCATGGACGTCTCGATTGATCAAAATAATTTGAGCTCGCTGCGAAAACTATCGTCTTTCCATCGATGACGGCAAGGCTAGACTCGGAAGGACTTAATACCCATAGAGGTTAGACCTGATGGCACTGGCTCCTTTTCACTTGGCAATTCCGGTATTCGACTTGGCGGCTGCGCGGCAGTTTTATGGTGAGGTGTTTGGGTTGGAGGAGGGACGTGCCAGTGATCACTGGGTCGACTTTGATTTCTTCGGGCATCAACTGGTCATTCATGAACATCCGAAAACCGCTTCTCAGGAAGCGGCGCACACCAATGCGGTAGACGGTCACGACGTACCGGTGCCGCATTTTGGTGTAGTGCTGAGTTGGGATGATTGGCATGCGCTGGCGGAGCGATTGCAGGCGCGGAATACGCGATTTGTGCTTGAGCCCCACATTCGTTTCAAAGGTCAGGTGGGTGAGCAGGCGACGTTGTTTCTGTTTGATCCGTGCGGCAATGCGTTGGAGTTCAAGGCGTTCAAGGATATTGGGCAGTTGTTTGCCAAGTGAGGGCGCGTCGATGGATCACCTTGATGCGACGGGCATTGCCGACGCGGTGGGTTCTGGTGCTAGTAAGTCGGCTCTGGTTGCTGAACACTTTCTTGAGCGGATCGGTATCGACGAGCCGCAGATCCAGGCTTTTGTATCCTTCGATCCTGAAGAGGTACGCGAGCAGGCAAGGCAGCTTGACGGCTGTGCCGGTCCGCTTGCGGGAGTGCCTGTGGGGATCAAGGACATCTTCGATACCGCCGACCATCCAACGGAGTTCTATTCGCCGATTTACCAAGGCAATCGTCCATCGCGGGATGCTCATGTGGTGACACTGTTGCGCCAGGCTGGCGCGATCATCATGGGCAAGACCCACACCACTGAATTTGCCTACATGCACACGGGGCCGACGCGTAATCCGCTCGATCTGTCCCGCACGCCGGGTAGCTCCAGCGCGGGTTCCGCGGCGGGGATGGCGGCCGGGTTTTTCCCGTTGGCGTTGGGGACCCAGACGGCTGGGTCGTTGCTCAAGCCAGCCGCTTATTGCGGGTTGTATGCCTTCAAGCCATCGTTTGGACTGGTCTCGCTGGAAGGCGTGAAACCCCTGGCGCCGAGCTTCGATACGGTGGGTTGGTATGGGTGTTCGGTGCGTGATCTTGAGCGGGTGGCGCGGGTGTTGATCCCGGGGTTTCCGGCTGTTGAGGCAGGGCGCCGGCCTTTGCGACTTGGCTTCTGCCGTACCTCTCGCTGGCCTGACGTGCAGCCGGTGGTGGCCCAGGCGATTGAACAAGCGGTTGCCCGGTTGGGGCCTCTTGTCCGTGAAGTCGTGTTGCCCGAGGCGTTCGACGGGGTATTCGACGATCACCAGTTGATCAACGATTGCGAAGGAGCCCGTTCGTTGGCCAAGGAGTTTCAATCCCATCCCGGGCTACTTAGCGACTCGACGTCGGCCATGATCGAACGTGCCAAGGCGACGAGTTGGGAGCAGGAGTCGGCGGCCAAGGTGCGCTTGGCGCAACTGGCCCCGCAGCTTGCGCAAATCTGCCAGCCGTTTGATGCGATGTTGAGTGTTTCCTGCGGGATGCTCGCGCCGGTGGGGTTGGAGACCACGGGGCCGTCGGACTTCATCAAGTTCTGGGGCGCGTTTGGGTTGCCGCAGGTGAATGTGCCGGTGGCGCGTGGTGACGGGGAGTTGCCGGTGGGGTTGCAGGTGATTGGGGCGTTCAGAGGGGATGCGCCGTTGCTGAGCACGGCGCAGGTCATTGTTGATGCATTGGTAAGCTGAAAGGCACTATGGCGGAACACGTCTCTGATCTGTTGAGTGAGCCCCAGGCGGCTCATTCAGAGGATGAAAAATGAAATTTCCTGTGGTGATGCATAAAGACGCTGACTCAGATTACAGCGTGACAGTCCCGGACGTGCCAGGTTGCTTCTCGGCCGGCACTACGTTTTCGGAAGCTCTGGATAACGTGCGCGAAGCCTTGGCGCTGCATCTGGAGGGATTGGTTGCCGATGACGAGCGGCTCCCACAGGCAAGAGAGGTCGACTTCCATTTAGAGAATCGCGACTTTGCTGGTGGGGTGTGGGCGGTCATCGATTTTGATCTCACTCCTTACCTGGGCAAGTCAGTGAGGTTCAACGCCTCATTGCCGGAGCAACTGTTGAATCGTATTGATGAGCGAGTACAAAAGGATCACCGCTATGCCTCGCGCTCGGGGTTCCTGGCGACGGCGGCTTTGCGCGAACTTTCCGTTTGATAACGGGCTGAGAGAGCACACAGTACAAAAAAGGCTTGCGCCGCAAAGCGTAAGCCTTTCTTTTATCCGAGGCGGGGTGGTCAGCGAGACTACGGCCCCTTGCACACCTTCGCAGCCGCAGGATCGTTCGGGATAAATGAATCCGGCGCGTCTGGCTTCAGCACCACGTACCCGCGCCGCCACGGTTGATCGTCCACCAGATTCCAGCGGTGCCCTGTGCCGGTATTGTCTGCGGCAATCAGCACTTCACCCGGATGCAGCGTGAACTTCTCACCACCGCGAGTCACGAATGCCAGGGTACCGGACAGCGTCATGACGTACTGGGGCTCCGGGTCGTTATGCCAGCCATACGAGGAGTGCGCCGGGGTTTGCTTGAAGTGGATGGCGGTCACGTCGTTGCGCATGCTCTGGTCGATGGTGCCTACCAGTACGTGGGAGGCGTTGTCGGCGCCGGTGCACAGCTTGAAAGCCTTGATGGTGTCAGTGGCAGCGGGGGCGGCTTGGGCGCCGCTCAAGGTGGCGAGGGTGATTGCGACGGCGGCTGCGGCACGTAGGCCCAGGCGGTGGATTGCGTTGTGCGGCGAACGTTTCTTCTGAGGCATGGAACAAGTTTCCCTCGTGCTGGAGTGGCGTTGACTGGGAATCATGGTCTTCGCCGTCGCCGTTCGGGACAACTAACTAATCTTTCATTGCTGCACGCCAGAAACGACAAAGCCGCGCAATGCGCGGCTTTCAAGATGGTGGGCCCAGTAGCACTCGAACCTTTATGTGGTGCTGTACGGACCGGAAAGTGGTGCCTAAATTGTTCGTCCGGATACTGTCCGTCCGGTCTGAACCGAATCAATCGCTAGGAAATACTGGGGCTTTCAGTTATTCGTTAATTCCCTCGCCGCAGTTTAATAAATACAACTCAATCTTCAGCTGAGAGCAGCAGAAAAACTGCAATGCCAGAAATGGCACTTGCCAGTATTGTGAGGTACCGCCCGATTAACGCGCGATTGACCCCGCCCAATAAACTGTATTCATGATCGTGAATCATTCGATGCGACCATCCAATCGACTTAACTTTAGGGATTCGACCGACGATGGAGAGGGGCCAGCCTACGGGCTGGCCCCGGCCCAGATGAGACATTTAAAATCGCCTACTGGGTGTGACAAGCCGAAGAACATGTCCGGCAACCGTTCGACTGTGGGTAGGTGTTGCGAGCTTGGCGCACAGCAGTCACGCAGGTGAGGTGCTGGCCGAGATCAAGGCGGTTTTGTAGTGCCGGCAAGAAAACGCACGAACTGACATGTACCTCATGGTCGCCGTTGTTCTGAGCATTGCGGTTAACGAAATATTGGGCCATGTTACTTACTCCGCTCTTTATTTGATTGGGCGAGTACCGAGGCAGCGAGGGTTTTGGTGATATCGTTGTACTTGTTGCTGTCCAAGACGTGACTGGCTTTAGTCTCCATATCAGCCCCCGTTTGCTTACCGCTGGAGGCCTGAGCCATAGCCGACCCCGCCAACTCTTTCTGAATGGCCGAGGAACTGTCGCTACGGAGAATTTTGGAGGCTAGGCTGGCCACCGGAGTCGAAGTTTGTTTAGTGTTTTTTGGCACGATTAGGTGCTCCTGTATCTACATAAAGATCGAGTAGGCAGGGGTAACCTTTGAGCGGAAACCAAACTGGATGGTTGACATCCAAAGTCAGGTTTTTCTCTAATGCGCATCCCACCGATGTTCGCATTGGCTCAGGGGGGGCGGGTATGAGTGCTTGGCGTCCAAACTTCGCACTCATACCCGCTGTCTTAACTGAATCCGCAGCTTACTCGCAGAAACACAACATATGGTGTGTCAAGTGCGGGCATACCTACAAGATAGTGTGGTCTATTTCACAATGCAAGATCACAGGTCTGTGGATAACTTGTGTGTAAACTGCGATTTGGATCCATTCTCATGCTGTATGGATGCCCAGGCCTTCTAAACCGCGGGCTACGCGCTTCCAAGGCTGACACATTTTGAAATACTCTTCACTCGCGCCTATTTAGATCCTTTGAAATGGCCAGCCTCAGCACTTGAAGCTGACGATTTTATGGCGTCATTTCTTTGCTTTATCGAGTTTGAAGTTGTCGGTTTCGAGGCTATTTTTCTGCCGCCCAAAAGGGGTCGATTTATTTTTCAGTTGTGATGGTGGAGCTGCTGAGTCGGCGCTCGACGCGTCGTATCGAGCGCCCGCAAAGCTCAATTTTTCACTGTGGGTCAGGCCCATCTGGCAGCAAGGCTTGGGAGATGTCATCAACGATCGCCTTGCCCATTTCGCCAAGGTAATGCGAGGCAAAAGCGTAGTGCTCTCCCCCGGTATCCATGGCTGCTTCAAGTGAAAGAACTTTTGCGTAGTAGAGCAGGTGAGAGGCGTGTTCCAGCGCTTCCCGGAGCGGGACGCCGGCATTAACGCGCAGTACTTTTATTTCGTGTTTTTTCTCTCCGCAGTCCGCGAAGGTCACTACGCCGATGGTTGCTACTGAGGATGTGGCACTCATTGCGCATCTCCTGATACTGGAGAGCAATGGAAGTGTTGGCTCGTGGGAATTGCGGTTTTTTCGTGTGGCATTAGCTTGCTCCTTTGGTACAACCAACAAGAGCTGCCACTGACGTTTCCAGGCGAAAGGTGGCAGCTGTACGCAGGCTGGAAACCGAGAAGAAGCGACTCGGCAGACACAAGTGTCTCCCACGTACAGCCGCCATAAAGCACAAACGGCGGGCCTAAAAAAAGCGCCCGCTGATTGTTTGACGACGCTGTAGCGTCTTCTTATCGGGTTTCCAGGCCCGGTCGCTGATGAGCAGCGACGCGAAGAGACTAACGTTATGCGCCGAGGGCGACAATCAACGAAAACTACCAAAATTGTCAGCACATGTGGCGTCGAGCATGGCTCAAACGTTCACGAATTTCAGTGCTGACCATAGGCTCAAAGGGGCGGCACGTAATCCAATCCAAAATGAAAGTGGACACTTTTGCTTTTTCAAACGAGAAACAAGCCGGAAGACGAGCTGCCCAAAAACACGAAAGCCGCGCAATGCGCGGCTTTCAAGATGGTGGGCCCAGTAGGACTCGAACCTACGACCAAGGGATTATGAGTCCCCTGCTCTAACCAACTGAGCTATAGGCCCTCAGTAGGCCGCGGATTATAGCGATGGTTTCTTCGCTGTGCCATCCGAAAAGTCCGAAACGCTCATACGAAGGAACGTAGCGGCAAAAAGGTCCGGCGGCAGTGGCAGGCTGACGATGTAGCCCTGCATCTGCTCACAGCCTTCAGCCGCCAGAAACGCTTGCTGCGCAGGCGTTTCCACACCCTCAGCGATGATAGTGAATTGCATGCTGTGCCCCAGGGCAATAATGGCGCGTACGATCGCCGCATCATGTGGGTCATCGGGCAGGCCGCGCACGAAGGATTGGTCGATCTTCAGGAAGTCCAGCGGCAGGCGCTTCAAATAGCTGAGGGACGAATAGCCGGTGCCGAAGTCATCAATGGCCAGTTGCACGCCCAGATACTTGAGCTGGTGCAGCACCTCCAGCGCTTCTTCGGCCTGGCTCATGATGAAGTTTTCGGTGATCTCCAGTTGCAGGCAGCCAGGCTCCAGGCGGTTGTCCCGCAGCAATTGTTCGATGCGCGCCAGCAGGTTGGGGTGGCGCAGTTGCGCGCCGGCGAGGTTGACGGACAGCGTGCCGAATTCGTCATAGGACTCTCTCCAGTCGTGCATTTGTCGGCAAGCCTGTTCCAGTACCCAGTCGCCAATCTGCAGGATCATGCCGTTCTCTTCGGCTAGGGCGATGAAGTGCTCGGGTGGCACTTCGCCGAAGGTGGGATGGCGCCAGCGAATCAGCGCTTCGGCGCCGATCAGTTGTTGGGTGTCGAGGCTCAGCTTCGGCTGGTAACAGAGAGAAAATTCGTCGCGTTCAATCGCCCGACGAAGTTCGTGCTCAAGCGCCACGCGTTCGTTGGCCTGGGCGGTGAGGTCCTGGGTGTAGCTTTCAACGCGGTTGCGGCCCTTGGCCTTGGAGCGGTACATGGCGGCGTCGGCATTTTTCACCAGGGTGGCGACATCATCGCCGTCCCGTGGATACAGACTGGTGCCGATGCTGGCGCTGATAAAGAACTCGTGTTCGCCCGCCTGGAACGGCGGGGTGAAGCAGGCCAGCAGTTTATTGGCCAGGTGTTCGGCGTCGCTGGCTTGTTGCAGGCCGGGCAGCAGGATGATGAACTCGTCGCCGCCCAGGCGCGCGACGGTGTCGACGTCTCGCAGTTGGTCTTTGAGGCGTACGGCGATGTCTTTGAGCAGCAGGTCGCCAATCGGGTGGCCGAGGCTGTCGTTGATGTGTTTGAAGCGGTCGAGGTCGAGGAACAGCACGGCGCCCTGGCTGCCGTTTTCCTGTTGATTGTTGAGGGCGGCCTGCAGGCGGCTTTCGAACAGGGTGCGGTTGGGCAGGCCGGTCAGCGGGTCATGGTGGGCCTGGTAATCGAGGCGCGCCTGGGCGTGCTTGAGGCTGGAGATGTCGGCGAACACGGCGACAAAGTGGGTGATCGATTGGTCTTGGTTGCGCACGGCGCTGATGGTCAGCCAGCTGGGGTATAGCTCGCCGTTCTTGCGCCGGTTGGAGATCTCGCCTTGCCAATGGCCGTGGGCCGTCAGTTGGTGCCACATGGCCGCGTAGAAGGCGCTGTCGTGCAGGCCGGAGGCGAGCAGGCGCGGGGTTTGGCCGAGGGCCTCGGCTTCGCTGTAGCCGGTGATCTCGCTGAAGGCGCGGTTCACGGCGCTGATATTTTGCCGGGTGTCGGTGATCAGTACGCCTTCGGCCGTGCTCTCGAACACAGTGGCGGCCTGTTGCAGTTTTTCCTGCATCAGCTGGCGTTCGGTGATGTCCCGGGCGATGGTGAGCATGCAGTCGTCGTCGCCGATGGGCAGCGGGCGGCTGGAGACCTCGCAGAGGCGAATCTCGCCGTCGTTGCGGCGGATGTGGCAGACAAAGTCGCGGACAAATCCGTCCCGTTGCAGTAGCTCCAGCATGTGCTTGCGTTCGTTCAGGTCGACCCAGATGCCCAGGTCCAGGGTTGACTGGTCGAGTGACATCACGCTGTTGAAGCCGGTTATGCGGCTGAATCCTTCGTTGACTTCAATCAGCAAGCCGTCGCTTTGACGGCTCAATAGCAGGCCGTCAGGGGAAGCGTGGAAGGCCTTGGCGAATTTCTCTTCGGAGGTTTGCAGGCGTTGCTGGGTTTCTTTCAGTTGGGTGATGTCACGCACCACGACCACCAAGGCTTCGGTCGTATCGAGTTGAAAGGGTTCGGCGGAGATCAGCCCGGTGAAGGCCTGGCCGTTATTGCGCCGGAAGGGCATTTCCAGGTTGCGGATGCTGGTGGTCTGTACCCGTTGCAGCAGGCCGGGGCCTACGCCCTGAATTCCCCAGATATTCAGTTCGGTGGCGGTTTTGCCCACGACGTCTTCGGCGCTCAGCCCGATCTGGTCTTCGAATGCCTTATTGACTTCCATTAGGCAGCCGTCGGACAGGCGGGCGATCACCAGGATGTCGGGGCATTGCTGGAACACCGAGGCAAACTTCTGTTCCGAAAGCTGCAATGCTTCCTCGGTGCGCTTGGCTTCGCTGATGTCGATCATCAGGCCACGTAGCACCGGCTCGTGGCCGTGCTCGATCAGGCTGACGATGTCCCGCACCCACAGGCAGCGGCCATCGGCGGTGATCACCCGGTAGTCGACGCTGTGGTCACGGTTGGCTCGGGTTTCTGCGTAGCAATAGGATTCGGTGCGGGTCAGGTCGGCCGGGTGGATGATGTTGCGCCAGAAGCCCGGGATCAGCCAATGGGCGCGGGGGTAGCCGAGCAGCTCCTCGGCATGGGGCGACACGTAGCTGTAGGTGAAATCGCTGATGCTGGCTTCCCAGGCAATCGCGGAAAGGCTCTCGACCAGGCCGCGATAGTGGTATTCGCTGCTGCGCAGTTCCTGTTCGAGGGCGACACGGCGGGAAATCTCCGAACTGAGCCGGCGATTGATCCGGATGACCACCGCCAGCACGATGCTCAATAGCAATACGGCCGGCAGCCCGTAGAGCAGTACATCCGTCCAGAGGGTGCGGTGGTCGACGACATTGCCGACCCAGCGTTGCTGGATGGCCTCGGTTTCGGCCGGACTGATATCCGCCAGGACCTTGTCGAGGATGCCCACTAGCATCTTGTCGGCGCTGGGTACGCCCATGGCCAATTGATAGCGATAGGGCGTTTCGCCACTGACGTACAGGCCTTCCAGCTTCAGTTGGCGCAGGCTCCACACGCTGGATGCCAGATCGCCGACCACGGCATCAACCTTGTCGGTGGCCAGGGCCTGCAGCGCCGAGCTGACGTTGGGCATGGCCACGAGATTGAGGTCGGGATGGTGAGTGCGTAGCAGTTCGTGAGGGGCATAGTTCTCCACCACGGCGATCTTCAGCCCATAGAGGTCTTTGAGGTTGCGCGGTTGCGGACCGCCTTCATGGGCGAGGATGACGATGGGGAAGTCGAGATAGGGTCGGGTGAACGACAGGAAGCCTTGGCGTTCCGGGGTGGACATGATGCCCGGCAGCAGGTCGAGTTGGTTGTTGCGAGCCTGCTCCAGCACTGCATTCCAGTTTACCGGCTCGATCAGCTTTAGCCGGATCCCAAGGCGATCCTGCATCAGCCGCACGTAATCGGCGGCCAGGCCTTGGTAGCGCCCGTCTTCGTCGCGGTATTCAAAGGGTGGCCAAGAGGCATCGACGCCCAGGCGCAACTCTTGGTGGTCCGCCAGCCAGCCACGCTCTTCATCGGTGAGAGTCAACGCGCCAGCCGTTGCGGTCCAGGTCAGCAGCGACAGCAGTAACACGGTCGGCAATCTGGGCATAACGGTCTCGTTATGGCACGGGGAATGTTTCGAGTGTAGACGGGCATTGCGGGGGAGGGGAGGCAGCGAGGATTTAATCTGTAGAAGCAAAAACCCCGGCCTGGGCCGGGGTTTTTGTGATCACTCGTCGAGGAAGGAGCGCAAATGCTCGCTTCTCGTCGGGTGGCGCAGCTTGCGCAACGCCTTGGCTTCGATCTGACGAATCCGCTCACGGGTAACGTCGAACTGCTTACCGACTTCCTCAAGGGTGTGGTCGGTATTCATGTCGATGCCGAAGCGCATGCGCAGTACCTTGGCTTCACGGGCAGTGAGGCCGGACAGTACGTCGCGAGTCGCTTCTTTCAGGCTCTCAACGGTAGCAACATCGATTGGCGACTGCATGGTCGAGTCTTCGATGAAGTCACCCAGGTGGGAGTCTTCGTCATCACCGATCGGGGTTTCCATGGAGATCGGCTCTTTAGCGATCTTCAATACCTTGCGGATTTTATCCTCAGGCATTTCCATGCGTTCGCCCAGCTCTTCCGGGGTCGGTTCGCGACCCATTTCCTGCAACATCTGCCGGGAAATACGGTTGAGCTTGTTGATCGTCTCGATCATGTGCACCGGAATACGGATGGTGCGGGCCTGGTCGGCGATCGAGCGAGTGATCGCCTGACGGATCCACCAGGTGGCATAAGTCGAGAATTTGTAGCCGCGACGGTATTCGAACTTATCCACCGCTTTCATCAAGCCGATGTTGCCTTCCTGGATCAGATCGAGGAATTGCAGGCCACGGTTGGTGTACTTCTTGGCGATGGAGATCACCAGACGCAAGTTCGCTTCAACCATCTCTTTCTTCGCGCGGCGGGCCTTGGCCTCACCGATCGACATGCGACGGTTGATGTCCTTGATCTCGGCAATCGTCAGACCGGTTTCGGTCTGCAATGCAGTCAGCTTCTGCTGGCAACGAACGATGTCGGCCTGGAAGCGACCAATGGCTTCAGCGTATTTGCTTTTGCCTTTGGCCAGTGCGTCGGTCCAGCTTTCGTCGACTTCGTTGCCCGGGAATTGGCGCAGGAAATCGGCACGCGGCATGCGCGCATCACGGACACAGAGCTGCATAATCGCACGCTCTTGTGCACGCAGACGCTCAAGGGCGCTACGAACCCGCTCAACCAGGCCTTCGAATTGCTTCGGTACCAGTTTGATCGGCATGAAGAGTTCAGCCAGGGCCAGCAATTCAGCAGTTGCCTGCTTGCTGCCGCGACCATGCTTCTTCAGGGCCTTGCGAGCCAGTTCCATCTGATCGGAGACCGCGCCAAAGCGCTGGGCTGCGATGACCGGATCCGGACCGCTTTCGACTTCTTCTTCGTCATCGGTGCTGGCTTCAGCTTCTTCATCGTCGGTGTCGTCGTCTGCTTTGGCAGCCTTGGCATCGATCGGCGGAGGAACTTCAGCCGCAGGTGGCGCAATGCCGTCGTCCGGGTCGATATAACCGCTCAGGACGTCGGACAGGCGGCCACCTTCGGTGGTGACGCGAGTGTACTCGGAGAGAATGTGGTCAACCGTGCCTGGGAAGTGCGCAATTGCGCCCATCACTTCACGGATGCCCTCTTCGATACGCTTGGCGATTTCGATTTCGCCTTCACGTGTCAGCAGCTCTACCGTTCCCATTTCGCGCATATACATGCGCACAGGGTCAGTCGTGCGACCGATGTCGGTCTCGACCGCTGCCAACGCTGCGGCTGCTTCTTCAGCGGCTGCCTCGTCGGTATCGGCGTCGGCCAACATAAGGGCGTCCGCATCCGGAGCACTCTCGTGTACGGGGATCCCCATGTCATTAATCATGCGGATGATGTCTTCCACCTGCTCTGGATCTGAAATATCCTCAGGCAGGTGGTCGTTGACCTCTGCGTAAGTCAGATACTTCTGCTCACGACCAAGGGTGATCAACTCTTTGATACGAGACTGCTGTTGCGCTTTTCCGGACATAACACCCTATCCACTGAAGGTCTTGGCGGGCAAAAAACAAGCCGAGGATTATACCCGAGCTATGACCTCACACGCCAGCTGAGGTCGGGTTTGATGCGGAAACATTGCGACTTAAAAGGTCGCGCAGTTGATTTTTCTCTTCGGCGGTCAATTCACTCTGACGCGCTTTTCGAAGAAGTTGTTCCAGGTTTCGCTCGCGTTGACGAGCTACCAAGCTAGTAATGGTGTCGAAAAACTGTTGTTCAAGGTTATCGCCATCAATCAGCCATTCCTTTTCTGCCAACGCCTTTAGCAAGCGGCCCTGTTCAGTGCCGTGCCAGCGTGCAATCAGCTGGAATGAGTTTAGCTTAGGATTCTTCTGTACGGCCTCGAGCAGGGCCACCAACAGTTGTGTATTGGTGTGGTCTTCGGCCGCAAAGTGCCCCGCGTCTTCGACTTTTTGTGCCAGCTGCGGGTGATGCAAAAGTGTGCGCAGGGCTGCCATGGTGGGCGGCTCTACTGCTGCTGGGACGCGCGGGCCGCGCGGTTCGTCACGGTCACCGCCACGTTTGCCGTTTTTGTCCCAGGGTTTCTTGTCCCATTTCTTGCCGCCGGCACCGGGTTTCTTCGGTGTCCACTCCTGCTGGGGCGTGTAGGCCTCCTGCGGTTGGTGGAAGTCGGAATAGTCCGGCATGGCGTCGTAATCCATGCCCGGGTCGTAGGCCGGCGGCGCCTCTTGCGGCGCGCTGCGCGCCAGCTGGCTGACAGCCTCGCCACTCAATCCGGTAATTTCCAGCAGTCGCTGGCGCATCAGGGTTCGCAGGTTCGCGCCTGGGACCTTGTCGATCAGCGGTGCCGCGAGGGTGACCATATGGGCCTTGCCTTCGAGGGAGCGCGGGTCGGACTCTTCGGTCAGTTGCTGGAAAAAATAATCGGCCAGCGGTTGTGCGTGCTGGTTGATGCGCGCGCGGAACGCGTCGGTGCCTTCGGAGCGCACCAGGGTGTCCGGGTCTTCGCCTTCGGGTAGGAACAGGAAGCGTGCGCGACGTCCGTCCTGCAGGCTTGAAAGCGTTGACTCAAGGGCGCGCCAGGCGGCATTGCGGCCGGCCTGGTCGCCGTCAAAGCAGAACAGTACGTTGGGCACCACACGAAACAGGCGCTTCAAGTGCTCTTCGCTGGTTGCGGTGCCCAGGGTGGCCACGGCGTTGCGCAAGCCTTGCTGGGCCAAGGCGATCACGTCCATATAGCCTTCAACCACGATGATTTCATCGAGGTTGCGATTGTTCTTGCGCGCTTCAAACAGGCCGTAGAGTTCCTGGCCTTTGTGAAATACCGGGGTTTCCGGTGAGTTCAGGTATTTGGGCTTGTCGTCCCCCAGCACCCGGCCGCCGAAAGCGATGATGCGGCCGCGACTGTCGCGGATCGGGAACATCACGCGATCGCGGAAACGGTCATAACGCTTGCCGGTCTCGGCGTTCTCCACCAACAGGCCGGCGTCGATCATGGCTTTTTGCTGCAGGGTGTCGCTGCTCAGGTGTTTGTACAGATTGTCCCAGCCGGGCGGGGCGAAACCGAGGCCGAAGTCGCGGGCGATTTCACCGGTCAGGCCGCGGCCCTTGAGGTAATCGACGGCGGCTTTGCGCTGCGGGTGGCTTTTCAGTGCCTGGCGGTAAAAGTCGGCAGCAGCGGTGAGCAGCGGGTACAGCGGCGAATCGGTGGGTTGCCGCGGTTTGTGCGGGCGGCCACTTTCTTCGCGGGGGATTTCCATGCCGGCGGCTTTCGCCAGTTCCTCGACGGCCTGGGGGAAGTCCAGGTTGTCGTGGTCCATGATGAAGCCGAGGGCGTTGCCGCCGGCGCCGCAGCCGAAGCAGTAGTAGAACTGCTTGTCGGGGCTGACGCTGAACGACGGCGTCTTTTCTTTGTGGAACGGGCAGCAGGCGGTGTAGTTCTTGCCGGCCTTTTTCATTTGCAGGCGCGAGCTGACAACATCGACGATGTCGGTGCGGTTCAGAAGGTCGTCAATAAAGCTCTGGGGAATTAGCCCGGCCATGGCGTTCTCGTCATCACTGCGTGTAAAAGAGGGCCCGCAAAGTGCTCAAGGCGCGCGTATTGTGCGGCTCGATCAACTGTCGTCTGCTTGGTCTGTCAGGAAGTGTATCTGCCGAACATTCACTGACGTTAGTTCCGATCAGTGCCCGGCGTAGAAATGTTGCCCGGGAGTCCGGTCTTGGCCATGTGCGGGCCTCGGAAGCTCATCGATGGGCGCAGCCGACCTGTTGATCGTCTGTTAAAAAATAAGTGTGCTCGTCAGTAGCCTTGTTAGGCTCGTCAGAAGAGACGTGCACCGCTGGCAAAAGAGCCAGTCCTGACGTGTGAAGCAGTTCGTTTCAGTCGCGTGTGCGGCCTCAACGGTGAAGCATCAAGCGATATCCGCAAATGCCAACAGCCCGGCTGAGGGCCGGGCTTGGCAGAAGCTTGCTACGAACGTCTGTGTATTAGTACAGACGAACGGCGCGGCGCTGCTCGCGCTGAACTTTCTTGGCGTGACGCTTAACAGCGGCTGCTGCTTTACGCTTACGCTCAGAAGTTGGCTTCTCGTAAAATTCGCGGCTACGAACTTCAGCCAGAACACCGGCTTTTTCGCAGGAGCGCTTGAAACGACGCAGAGCTACGTCGAAGGGTTCGTTCTCTTTTACTTTGACGGCTGGCATCCAGAGCTACCTTCTTTCATTACCGGGAATCAACGTTCTCGTCGCAAAAAATTCGCGGCTGAGGTCGTCGGTTTTTAAGGGTTGCGGATGTTAACCCCTCATTGCCCGGAATGCAAAGCCTCTGATCGAAAACCGCTAGTCGGGAGGGGGAGCGGCGACTATTATGCGCGCCTTCGAATTCAGCCTCTACAAGGCGCAAACCCATGCTAGTTCTGGGATTAGAAACCTCGTGCGACGAAACCGGTGTCGCACTTTACGACAGTGAACGCGGGCTTTTGGCCGACGCACTGTTCAGTCAGATCGACCTGCATCGCGCCTATGGTGGCGTGGTGCCGGAGCTGGCCAGCCGTGATCATGTGAAACGCATGCTGCCATTGATTCGCCAGGTATTGGACGAGGCCGGCTGCGTGCCGACCGAGATCGACGCCATTGCCTATACCGCAGGCCCGGGATTGGTCGGAGCCCTGCTGGTTGGGGCCTCTTGCGCCCAGGCGCTGGCATTTGCCTGGGGCATTCCGGCCCTCGGTGTGCACCACATGGAAGGCCATTTACTGGCACCGATGCTGGAAGAAAACCCGCCAGAGTTCCCGTTCGTCGCTTTGTTGGTTTCAGGTGGCCATACACAGCTGGTTCAGGTCGACGGAATCGGTCAATACACGCTGCTGGGTGAAAGCCTGGACGACGCTGCCGGTGAAGCTTTCGACAAGACCGCGAAAATGATGGGGCTCAATTATCCCGGCGGTCCGGAAATTGCGCGGCTGGCGGAAAAAGGCGTGGCAGGGCGTTACACCTTCCCGCGTCCGATGTGCGATCGCCCTGGCCTGATGTTCAGCTTCAGCGGCTTGAAAACCTCTGCCCTGAATACATGGCAGCAGAGCGTCAGCGCCGGAGACGACAGTGAACAAGCCCGTTGCGACATCTCGCTGGCGTTCCAGCAGGCCGTGGTGGAGACTTTGACCATCAAGTGCAAGCGGGCCCTGAAGCAGGCGGGCATGAAGCGCCTAGTGATCGCGGGTGGCGTCAGCGCGAACAAGGCGTTGCGCAGCTCCCTGGAGAAAATGCTCGGCGACATGAAGGGCGACGTGTTTTACGCCCGCCCCGAATTCTGTACCGATAACGGCGCGATGATCGCTTATGCCGGTTGCCAGCGTTTGCAGGCCGGGCAGCATGAAAGCCTGGCAATCAGCGTGCAGGCACGCTGGCCGATGGAGCAACTGCCGCCGCTGTAACCGGCGAACGTGAACCAGGTTCACCGGACGTATTTAAAAATGCCGTTCGCGCCCGGCAAACAGGTCGCGTAAATTGCCCCGGTGGCGCCAGACGATCAGCAGCGTGAGCACGCTCATCGGCACCAGCGCCGCCGGCTCCTGCCAGGCCAGCAACGGCAGGGTCAGCGGTGTGGCGATCAATGCGGCCAGCGAGCTGGTGCGGGTCAGGTAGAACGTCAGCAGCCAGGCCAGGATGGCCAGCAGCGCCGCCGGTGGGTAGATGCCCAGCAGCATGCCAGCCGCCGTCGCAACGCCCTTGCCACCGCGAAAGCGGAAGTACAGCGGGAACAGGTGGCCGAGCACCGCGCAGACGCCGATCCAGGCTTGCTGTTGCAGCGAAAGCCCGGCGAGATCGGCGATCAGCACCGGCAACAGGCCCTTGCAGACGTCGCCGAACAACGTCAGTACGGCGAGTTTCTTGCCGGCCAGGCGCAACATATTGGTGGCGCCGGCATTGCCTGAGCCACTCATTCGCGGGTCGGGATTTCCCGTCAGGCGGCTGAGCAAGATGGCGAAGGACAGCGAGCCGAGCAGGTAGGCGAGAGTCGCCAGTAACCAAAACATGCTAACTATTCCGGGCGAGGACGCCCTGATTCTAACGGGGCATTGCGCCCTTGTCGTGCAGCGGAGAAGAGTGCTTGGACAGAGTGTTTATCGATGGCCTGGAAGTCGACACCGTGATCGGGGCCTACGACTGGGAGCGCGGGATCCGGCAATGCCTGCGCCTGGACCTGAGCTTCGCCTGGGATAACCGCCCGGCTGCTGCCGGTGACGACCTGACCCTGGCGCTGGACTACGCCAGCGTGTCCGCGCGTATCCAGGCCTTTGCCGAGCAGGCGCAGTTCCAACTGGTGGAAACCTTCGCCGAGCGCCTGGCCGAAGTCTTGATGAGTGAATTCCAGATTCCCTGGCTGCACCTCAAACTGACCAAGCCCGGCGCCGTTCCGGCAGCCAAGGGCGTGGGCGTGGAGATCGAGCGCGGATGTCGCTAACTCAGGTTTACCTTGGTCTTGGCAGCAATATCGAGCGTGAGGCCCATTTACGCGCTGGCCTCGATGCGCTGGCGGCTTTCCTGACGGATCTGCGCTGTTCGGCGGTGTTTGAAAGCCAGCCGGTGGGCATCAAGAGCGGGCCGTTCTTCAATCTGGTGGTGTCGGCGTATACCGACCTGCCGCTGATGGAACTGGACCGTCGACTGAAGTTTATCGAGGCCGACAATGGCCGCTATGCCCCGGATCGCAAGGGCTTGCCGCTGGATATCGACGTGCTGCTGTACGGCGACTTGGTCGGTAACTTCGATGGCCTGATTCTGCCGCGGGCCGAAATCCTGAAGAATGCGTTTGTGCTGTGGCCGCTGTCGCTGATGGCGTCGGAGCGTGTGCACCCTGAGGCGGGCAAGACATTTGCCGCGCTTTGGCAAGATGCACAAATCGACCAGGTACTGGCGCCGGTCGCTTTCGAGTGGCGGAATCAGCCGTTAACGCCGGATGTGCTCTTGTAGGCTTTCAGAGCCTTGAGCCGTTCGCGTTTCAGTGCTTCACCCAGGTCGGGACCTTTGAATCCTTGTTCCAGTAGCGGTGCGACCGCGACACCCCGTGCGGCGAGCGCCGCGCCGCGCAAATAATCCGCTTGTGGATAACTTCTCTGCTCGAGGCCTTTGCGGCCGCGGGCGTCCATCTCGCACGCCACCACAAACTCCTCGAAGCGCTGCGGGCGACGGTAAATGTCAAAGCTTTGCAGCAACTCCAGCAAAGTTGCAGGCCTCAGCTCCAGTGCGCGATGTCCGTGGGTGTGATATTCGCCCACCAGCAGCGCCAGTTCCTGGCAATCCCTTGGTACCTTGAAGCGCTCATTCACCGCCTTGATCAACTGCAGGCCGCGATGCTCATGAGCAATGTGCTGCGGCAACTTATCCACAGGCGTGAGGCCTTTGCCCAGGTCGTGCAGCAGGCAGGCCCAGCGCACGGTCAGCGGTTGGGCGTGGATGGCCGCCTGCTCCAGCACGCTCAGCGTGTGGATGCCGGTATCGATCTCGGGGTGATGGACTTCGGGTTGTGGCACGCCGAACAGCGCGTCGATTTCAGGCATCAGGGTTTTCAACGCGCCGCAATCGCGTAGTACCTGGATAAATACCTGTGGCTGATTTTCCATCAGGGCGCGGGAAATTTCTTTCCAGCTGCGCTCAGGCGTCAGGGCTTCCAGCTCGCCTGAATCGCTGAGTTCGCGCATCAGCTCCAGGGTTTCTGGCGCGACGGTAAAACCCAGGCCTGCGTATCGCGCAGCAAAACGGGCAACGCGCAGGACTCGGAGAGGATCTTCGGCGAATGCGGGGGAAACGTGGCGAAGAATGCGCTCTTTCAGATCGCGCTGACCGTGGTAGGGATCAGTCAGGTTGCCGTCGTCATCTTCTGCCATCGCATTGATGGTCAGGTCGCGGCGGACCAGGTCTTCTTCCAGGGTAACTTCGGGGCTCGCGTGAAACACAAAGCCGCCATAACCCCGGCCGCTCTTGCGCTCTGTGCGGGCGAGGGCGTACTCATCGCCGTTTTTCGGGTCAAGAAAGACGGGGAAATCCGAGCCCACGGGCTTGTAGCCCAGGGCGAGCATTTCTTCAGTGGTAGCGCCGACTACGACACGGTCGACATCGGTAACGGGGATACCCAGCAGGCGATCACGCACCGCACCGCCGACTTTGTAGATTTGCATGAAAAAGCCTCCATTAGCGGCACAGGATAACGCCTGCGGCCCGCCAATGGAGGCTTTGCCGTTTCACAGATGCACGATGGCCAGGTCCAGCCGGCCGTAATCATTGTCGCTGTGTTCGTTGCGGGGCGGAACATGGTGGGTTTTCATAACCTGGTCGCCTTGCAGCGTTTCCAGGTGAATATCGAACCCCCACAGTCGGTGCAGGTGCTTGAGGACCTCTTCAGTGGACTCTCCCAGCGGTTTGCGGTCGTGCTGCTGATGGCGCAGGGTCAGCGAGCGATCGCCACGTACGTCGATGCTGTAGATCTGCACGTTGGGTTCACGGTTGCCCAGGTTGTACTGCGCTGCCAGGGTTTCGCGGATGGTGCGGTAACCCGGCTCATCATGGATCGCCGGCACCAGCAGGTCATCCTTGAGGTCGTCATCCATGATGCTGAACAGCTTCAGGTCACGAATCACCTGAGGTGACAGGTACTGCAGGATGAAGCTTTCATCCTTGAAGCTGCTCATGGCGAACTTGATCGTCGACAACCAATCGCTGCCGGCAATCTCCGGGAACCAGCGGCGGTCTTCTTCGGTGGGGTGTTCGCACATGCGCCGGATGTCGCGGTACATGGCAAAGCCCAGCGCATACGGGTTGATGCCGCTGTAATACGGGCTGTCGAAGCCCGGTTGATAGACCACGCTGGTATGGGACGTCAGGAACTCCATCATGAAGCCGTCGGTCACCAGGCCTTCGTCGTACAGGTCGTTCATCAGGGTGTAGTGCCAGAACGTGGCCCAGCCTTCGTTCATCACCTGGGTCTGGCGTTGTGGGTAGAAGTACTGGGCAATCTTGCGCACGATCCGCACGATTTCCCGCTGCCAGGGCTCCAGCAACGGCGCGTGCTTTTCGATGAAGTACAGGATGTTTTCCTGAGGTTCGGCGGGGAAGCGCGCATTGTCCTTGTCGCTGTTCTTGCCGGCGCGTTTGGGTATGGTGCGCCACAGGTCGTTGATCTGCTTTTGCAGATGCTCTTCACGGTCCTTCTGGCGCAGCCGTTCTTCTTCGGCGGAAATCGGGTACGGGCGTTTGTAGCGATCGACACCGTAGTTCATCAGCGCATGGCAAGAATCGAGCAAGTCTTCCACTGCATCGATGCCGTGGCGCTCCTCGCACTGCATGATGTACTGCTTGGCGAACACCAGGTAATCGATGATCGAGCTGGCATCGGTCCAGGTGCGGAACAGGTAGTTGCCCTTGAAAAAGCTGTTATGCCCGTAGCACGCATGGGCTACCACCAGTGCCTGCATGCAGATGGTGTTTTCTTCCATCAGGTAGGCAATGCACGGGTCGGAGTTGATGACGATTTCGTAGGCCAGGCCCATCTGGCCGCGGGTGTAGGACTTTTCGGTGCTGAGGAAGTGTTTGCCGTAGGACCAGTGGTGATAACCCAGGGGCATGCCCACGGACGCGTAGGCGTCCATCATCTGTTCGGCGGTGATCACTTCGATCTGGTTGGGGTAGGTGTCCAGGGCATAACCCGCCGCGATGCGGCTGATTTCCTTGTCATAGGCCTGGATCAGTTCGAAGGTCCATTCGGACCCCGTGGATATGGGTTGGCGCTTATGCTCTTTGGCGGTCATGTCACTAACCTGCGCTGGAAGAGTTCACGGAAGACCGGATAGATATCGCCGGCCGAGACCAATTGTTGCTGGGCGAAGGTGTCAGCGAAGGCTTCGCTGATGCGCTCGTATTCGAACCACAGCGCCTGGTGTTCGCGCGGGGTGATTTCGACGTAGGTGTAGTACTGCACGAACGGCATGATCTGATTGATCAGGATATCGCGGCAAATGGGTGAGTCGTCGTTCCAGTTGTCGCCATCGGAGGCCTGGGCGGCGTAGATGTTCCACTCGTTGGCCGGATAGCGTTCAGCCATGATTTCCTGCATCAGCTTCAAGGCGCTGGAAACAATGGTGCCGCCGGTTTCCCGCGAGTAGAAGAACTCTTCTTCGTCGACTTCCCGGGCGCTGGTGTGATGGCGGATGAACACCACATCGATTTTGTCGTAGTTACGCTTGAGGAACAGGTACAGCAGGATGAAGAAGCGCTTGGCGATGTCCTTGGTCGCCTGGGTCATGGAACCGGACACGTCCATCAGGCAGAACATCACCGCCTTGGAACTGGGATTGGGTTGCTTGACCAGCAGGTTGTACTTCAAGTCGAAGGTATCGAGAAACGGCACGCGGTGAATTCGCGCACTGAGTTTGGCGATTTCGGCTTCGATCTCCTGGATATCGCCGAAGTTGTCCGGCTCTTCGCGTTTCAGGCGCTCCAGTTCCACCTTGGCATCCCGCAGCTTCGCGCGGCTGCTGCCAGACAAGGCGATACGTCGCGCATGGGCTGAACGCAGGGTGCGGATGATGTTGATCCGCGACGGATTGCCTTCGTTGCTGATCCCGGCGCGCACGGTTTTGAAGGTGTCGGTACCGGTCAGGTTGCGTTTGACCAGGTTGGGGAGTTCCAGATCTTCGAACATGAACTCCAGGAATTCTTCCTGGGTGATCTGGAACACGAACTCATCCATGCCTTCGCCGGAGTTGCCGGCCTTGCCCGGCCCTTTGCCGCCCGCGCCGCCTTGAGGCCGCTGGATATGTTCGCCGCTGGTGAATTCCTTGTTGCCGGGATGCACGACAGTTTGTTTGCCGCCCCGGCCGTGGTGCAGCACCGGTTCATCGATGTCGCGTCCGGGAATGCTGATCTGTTCGCCATGCTCCATGTCGGTGATGGAGCGGCGGCTGACGGCCTCTTCGACGGCCTTTTTGATGTGGTCACGGTAACGCCGCAGGAAACGCTGGCGGTTTACCGTGCTCTTGTTCTTGCCATTGAGACGTCGGTCGATCACATAGCTCATGTAGGAGCCCTCCGGGCAGCTTCAAGTTACAAGCTTCAAGCTTAAAGACAAGCGGTCAATTGCCAGGCTGTCCGGCGTACCGGGAGCCTGGCATGCACGCTTGTCGCTGCCTTACTGCGATTTGCGGACCCGCAAGTACCACTCGGAGAGCAGTCGTACCTGTTTGTCGGTGTAGCCACGCTCGACCATTCGAGTGACGAAGTCGTTGTGTTTTTGCTGATCCTCCTTGCTGGCCTTGGCGTTGAAGCTGATGACCGGCAGCAGATCCTCGGTGTTGGAGAACATTTTCTTCTCGATGACCACCCGCAGCTTCTCGTAGCTGAGCCAGGTAGGGTTCTTGCCGTTGTTGTTGGCCCGGGCGCGCAGCACGAAGTTGACGATTTCGTTGCGGAAATCCTTCGGATTGCTGATGCCAGCGGGTTTTTCGATCTTTTCCAGTTCCTCGTTGAGGGCTACCCGGTTGAGGATCTCGCCGGTTTCCGGGTCGCGGTATTCCTGGTCCTGGATCCAGAAGTCTGCGTACAGCACGTAGCGGTCGAAGATGTTCTGGCCGTATTCGCTGTAGGACTCCAGGTACGCGGTCTGGATTTCCTTGCCGATGAACTCGATGTAGCGCGGTGCCAGGTATTCCTTGAGGAAGCGCAGATAGCGCTCGCGGGTTTCAGCCTGGAACTGTTCCTGTTCGATCTGCTGTTCCAGCACGTAGAGCAGGTGCACCGGGTTGGCGGCGATTTCGTGCGGGTCGAAGTTGAAGACCTTGGACAGGATCTTGAACGCAAAGCGTGTCGACAGGCCGTTCATGCCCTCGTCAACACCCGCGGTGTCACGGTACTCCTGGATCGACTTGGCCTTCGGATCGGTGTCCTTGAGGTTTTCGCCGTCATACACCCGCATCTTCGAGTAGATGTTGGAGTTTTCCGGCTCCTTGAGGCGCGACAGCACAGTGAACTGGGCCAGCATCTTCAGGGTGTCAGGCGCGCAATGGGCCTTGGCCAGGGAGCTGTTGAACAGCAGCTTGTCGTAGATCTTGATTTCATCGCTGACCCGCAGGCAGTACGGCACCTTGACGATGTAGATCCGGTCGATGAAGGCTTCGTTGTTCTTGTTGTTGCGGAAGGTGTGCCATTCCGATTCGTTGGAGTGGGCCAGCAGGATGCCGGTAAACGGAATCGCCCCCAGGCCTTCGGTACTGTTGTAGTTACCTTCCTGTGTCGCGGTGAGCAGTGGGTGCAGCACCTTGATCGGTGCCTTGAACATCTCCACGAACTCCATCAGGCCCTGGTTGGCCCGGCACAGTGCGCCCGAGTAGCTGTAGGCATCGGCGTCGTTCTGCGGAAATTCTTCGAGTTTGCGGATATCGACCTTACCCACCAGCGCCGAGATGTCCTGGTTGTTCTCGTCACCGGGTTCGGTCTTGGCCACGGCGATCTGGTTGAGGATCGATGGATAGAGCTTCACCACCCGGAACTGGCTGATGTCGCCGCCGAATTCGGCCAGGCGCTTGGTCGCCCACGGCGACATGATGGTATTGAGGTAGCGCCGTGGAATACCGAAGTCTTCTTCGAGGATCGCGCCATCTTCCGTGGCGTTGAACAGCCCCAGGGGCGACTCGAACACCGGCGAGCCCTTGATGGCGTAGAACGGCACCTTCTCGATCAGTTGTTTGAGCTTCTCGGCCAGGGACGACTTACCGCCGCCGACGGGGCCGAGCAGGTAGAGGATCTGTTTCTTCTCTTCCAGGCCTTGGGCGGCATGGCGGAAATACGAGACGATCTGGTCAATGCATTCTTCCATGCCATGGAAGTCTTCAAAGGCCGGGTAGCGACGGATCACCTTGTTCGAGAAAATTCGCGACAGTCGCGAATTGGCTGCGGTGTCCACCAGCTCCGGCTCGCCGATCGCCAGCAGCAGGCGTTCAGCGGCAGACGCGTAGGCGCTGCGGTCCTTTTTGCACAGTTCGAGATACTCCTGAAGCGAGAGCTCTTCCTGGCGGGTGGACTCGAAGCGTTGTTGGAAGTGGCTAAAAATACTCATGACGTCGTCACCTCGCTCGATACGTGGAGCCGACGCCGGATCAATCAGTCGATGCTGGCAGTCATTGGTGGACACCAATGGCTGTTTTCCCCCCAGAACACCCTGAAACGCTACCGATGACCCGTACGCCGGTGTACCGGCTCTCCCCTGTTTTGGATGGCCTGCGCTTAAGGATAGTTCGGAATCAGGGAGGTCAAGGCGCGATACGAAATTAGTTTGGCCGCGCCGTTCGTCAGAAACGGCGCGAGGCCAAGCGTCACGCGGGGTAGCGGGGTTTGAAAAAAATTATTGCGCGTCGCCTGCGGCAATTTCTGCAGGATAGGTCGCACGCCATAGCTCAAAGCCACCGTCGAGGCTATACACGTCGGAGAAACCCTGGCTCACCAGGTAGGCCGCCGCACTTTGGCTGGAGTTGCCGTGGTAGCACGCCACAATCACTGGCGCGTCGAGGTCGGCGGCACGGATGAAGTCGGCGATGTTGTGGTTGTCCAGATGCTGGGCGCCACTGATGTGGCCGGCGATGTAGGTGGGCTGGTCGCGGATGTCGACAACCACTGCGCCTTTTTCGCGCAAGGCCTGGGCTTGCTCGGGAGGGATACGTTTGAATTCAGTCATGGCGGGCTCCTTTGGCCTGTATGAAAGCGCGGCTCAGCGCTTTGCCGTGGCCTGCAGTTGGTCGGGGATGGGCGAGTCGCACTGGCAGCTCGAGCGCTCGCCGGTGTCGACATTCATCAGGGTCATCGCGCCGCCCCACACACAGCCGGTGTCGAGGGCGAATACACCGGGTTCATCGCATTTGCCTTCCAGGGCTGCCCAGTGGCCGAAGATGATCTTCGTTTCACGGGTCTTGCGTTCCTTGTGGGCGAACCAGGGCTTGTAGCCGGGCAGCGCGGTGTCGGCACCTTCCTTGCTCTTGAGGTCCAGTTTGCCTTCGGCGGTGCAGAAGCGCATGCGGGTGAAGTAGTTGGTGATTACCCGCAGGCGCGCGACGCCGGTGAGTTCGTTGTCCCACTTCACCGGATCGTTGCCGTACATGCCATCCAGGTAAGCCGTGTACAGGTTGTCGTCGGCCAAGGCGGCTTCGACTTCGCCTGCACACTTGAGGGCTTTCTTCAGCGTCCACTGCGGTGGAATGCCGGCATGCACCAAGGCCATGTCACGACTCTCGTCGTAGTGCATGATCTTTTGCCGGCGCAGCCAGTCAAGCAATTGGGCGCGATCCGGTGCTTCAAGGATTTCCCGCAGGGTATCGCCCTTTTTCAGACGCTCGATGTTATTGCCGGCCGCCAGCAGGTGCAGGTCATGGTTGCCCAGCACACACACCAGGGAGTCGCGCATGCCATAAAGGAAGCGCAGGGTTTCCAGGGATTGCGGGCCACGATTGACCAAGTCGCCTACCAGCCACAGGCGATCCTTGGCAGGATCGAAGGCCACGCGGTCGAGCAGGCACTTGAGCGGTTCCAGGCAGCCTTGCAGGTCACCGACGGCATACGTCGCCATCAGTGCAGGGCTCCAGGTACCGCGAGGCGGAACGGGGCGATGATGGCGTCGAAGTGTTTGCCGTCGTCGGCGAGCATCTGGTAGCTGCCTTGCATGTTGCCGACGCGGGAGGTCATGACGGTGCCGCTGCTGTAGGTGTGGCTCTTGCCGGGGGCGATCAGCGGTTGTTGGCCGACCACGCCGGCGCCGCGGACTTCCTCGACCTGGCCGTCACCGTCGGTGATGACCCAATGGCGCGACAGCAGCTTGGCAGGCAGCTCGCAATTGTTTTGCACGGTAATGGTGTAGGCGAACGCAAAGCGGTTCTGCTCGGGTTGCGATTGTTCCGCCAGAAAGCGGGTGACGACGCTGACGTCGATCTGATAACGAGGATCGGACATGCAAGAGGCCTTAAAAGCAAAAGCGGGGGAACAGCGGATGCCGATCAGTCTAGGCCAAGTGGTGGGCACTAGGCCAGACATGCTGTCTGGCCGCGCCCGACTCTACTTATTCGGCCGCTGGTGCAGGCTGAATGGCGAGCTGGTCAGCCAGGCGCACGAAGGCGGCCAGGTCCAACTGCTCGGGGCGCAGGCTGCCGTCGACGCCGGCGGCTTCGATTTCAGCGTTGCTAAGCAAAGCCTTCAGCGTATTGCGCAAGGTCTTGCGGCGTTGGTTAAACGCTTCGCGTACCACGCGCTCAAGCAATTTGTGATCTTTGGCCGGGTGCGGCAGCACCGCGTGAGGCACCAGGCGCACGATGGCGGAGTCGACCTTCGGCGGCGGGTTGAACGCGCCCGGGCCGACGTTGAACAGGTGCTCTACGCGGCAATGGTACTGAACCATGATCGACAGGCGACCCCAGTCACCACCGCCAGGACCCGCAGCGAGACGCTCAACTACTTCCTTTTGCAGCATGAAGTGCATGTCGCGGATGATGCCGGCGTTGTTCAGCAGGTGAAAAATCAGCGGGGTGGAGATGTTGTACGGCAGGTTGCCGACCACCCGCAGGCTGTTGGGCGCCGCATTGAGGCTGGTGAAGTCGAACTTCAGCGCATCGCCTTGGTGCAGGTTGAAATTGGGCATGCCGGCGAACTGCTGGTTGAGGATCGGGATCAGGTCCTTGTCCAACTCAACCACGTCCAACTGGCCGCCGCTCTTCAGCAGGCCTTGGGTCAGGGCACCCTGGCCCGGGCCGATTTCCAGCAGGCGGTCTTCAGGCTTGGCGTGGATGGAGCGCAGGATGCGATCAATCACGCCAGCGTCGTGCAGGAAGTTTTGCCCGAAACGCTTGCGCGCCCGGTGTTGGTAATGCTCGGTCATATACGGGTCTCGGCCATCTGATAGGCGGTTTCCAGGGCCACGTGCAGGCTGCCGGTATCGATCTTGCCGCTGCCGGCGAGGTCCAGGGCGGTGCCATGGTCGACGGAGGTGCGGATGATCGGCAGGCCCAGCGTCACGTTGACGGCGGCGCCGAAGCCTTTGTACTTCAGCACGGGCAGCCCCTGGTCATGGTACATCGCCAGCACTGCGTCGCAGTGCTCCAGATATTTGGGGGTAAACAGAGTGTCGGCAGGCAATGGGCCGCGCAGGTCCATGCCCTCAAGGCGCAGACGCTCCAGGGTTGGTTCGATGATGTCGATTTCTTCATGGCCCAAGTGGCCACCTTCACCGGCGTGGGGGTTGAGCCCGCAGACCAGGATGCGTGGCTGGGCGATGCCGAATTTCTGTTGCAGGTCGGCGTGCAGGATGCGTGTGACACGCTCCAGGCGCTCGGGGGTAATGGCGTCGGCAATCTCCCGCAGAGGCAGGTGAGTGGTCACCAGGGCCACCCGCAGGTCGCCCGTTGCCAGCATCATTACCACTTGTTCGGTGTGGGTCAGCTCGGCGAGGAATTCGGTATGCCCGGAAAAGGCGATGCCCGATTCATTGATCACGCCCTTGTGCACGGGCGCCGTGATCATCCCGGCGAAATCCCCGTCGATGCAGCCTTGGCCAGCCCGGGTCAGGGTTTCCAGAACAAAGGCTGCATTGGCCTTGTTCAGTTGCCCGGCGACGACCTTGGCCGCCAGCGGGGTATCCCATACGTACAGGCTGTTGGCTGGCGCAGGCAGATCAGGCCAGTTGCCCGGCCCCACCGACAGCAGATCGACAACCACGCCCAGTTGCGCGGCCCGCTCAAGGAGCAGGTCGCGGCTGGTAATGGCAATCAGGGGGTGTGGCTGGGGTTGCGAGGCGAGCAGCAGGCACAGGTCAGGACCAATGCCGGCCGGCTCGCCGGGTGTCAATGCGAAACGCTTGGGTTTCACTGGGCTGCCTGGTCGGTGCCTGTTTGGTCGGCGCCAGGAAGCTTGTTCTCTACGTAGGCTTCGTCACGGATCTGACGCAACCAGGTTTGCAGCTCTTCGTCGTATTTGCGGTTACGCAATACGGTCAGGGCTTGTTGCTCGCGGGCCTGGGCGGTGTTGTCAGTGGCGCGACGGCCAAGGACTTCCAGCACATGCCAGCCATATTGGGTCTTGAACGGCTTGGACAGTACACCTTGCGGAGTCTTGGCCATGACGTCCTGGAACTCTGGAACCAGTGCTTTCGGATCGATCCAGTTCAGATCGCCGCCGTTGAGGGCTGAGCCTGGGTCTTCCGAGAAGCTTTTGGCCAGGGTGGCAAAGTCTTCGCCGCTTTCGATGCGGTCATAGATCTTCTGGGCCAGTTCCTTGGTTTGGGCTTCGGTACGGATTTCGCTTGGCTTGACCAGGATGTGACGAACATGAACTTCGTCCTTCATCTGGGCTTCTTCGCCGCCGCGCTTGTCGAGCAACTTGAGGATGATGAAACCGCCTGGCGTGCGCGCAGGCTGGGTGATGCCACCCACTTCCATGGTGCTCAGCTCGCGGTCGAACGGTGGTGGCAGTTGAGCGGCTTTACGCCAGCCCATGTCACCGCCTTCGAGGGCGTTGTCGCTGCCGGACTGGGCAATGGCCATCTGAGCAAAGTCAGCGCCTTGCTTGAGCCGGTCATAAATAGCTTGGGTTTTCGCCGCGGCAGCATTGAGCTGTTCAGCGTTGGCGCTGTCTGGGGTAGGAACCAGGATGTTGGCCAGGTGCAGTTCTTCGGAAAGCTGCATCTTGCCAAGGTCAGAGGCCAGGAAGTTCTTCACTTCCTGCTCGGACACCTGAACCCGCTCGGCCACACGGCGCTGACGCACACGGCTGATGATCATTTCACGGCGAATCTGGTCACGGGCGTCCTCATAGGACAGGCCGTCGTGGGCCAGGGCCGCGCGGAACTGATCAACACTCATGTTGTTGCGCTGGGCGATGGTGCCGACAGCCTGGTTCAATTCTTCGTCGCTGATACGGATGCCGGAGCGATCGCCGATCTGCAATTGCAGGTTTTCAACGATCAGGCGCTCAAGCACCTGCTGGTCCAGCACGCTGGTCGGCGGTACGCCGCCGCCACGCTTGGCGATGGTTTGCTGAACTTCCTTGACCCGTTGGTCCAGTTGGCTCTGCATGATCACGTCGTTATCGACGATGGCCACTACCTTATCCAGCGGTTGAACCGCAGCGTGAGCTGCGGCAGTACCCAGGAACAGCGCGCCCAGCATCAGCGGGCGCAGACAATCAGAAAGCTTGGTCTTCACGTTCACGATAACCTTCAATGCCTTTGTCGAGGAAGCTCTCTACCTTGGCGCCGGTCAGGCCGCCGAGTCCTTTAAGGACGATTTGCAGGAAGAGCCCGTGGTCACCCTTTTCGTTCTGTGGGGCGATCTGGCTGTATTCGTCGTTGGAAACCCAGTAACGGTTGATGACGCGCAGTTTCCAGCAGCAGTTGTCGTACTCGAAACCACCGAAGGCTTCCAGGGTACGGTTGCGGGCATAGTCATACTGCCAGCGGGTGATCAGGTTCCACTGTGGAACGATCGGCCACATCATCGAGAAGTCGTGTTGCTGGATTTTGTAGTAATCCTTCACGAAGTTCGGATCACCTTCCTGGCCGAAGTCTCCACCAAACTGCCATTTGCCGGTCAGTTGGTTGTAGACCACTTGGTCGTTGCGATAGCGATAGCCGAGGTTGACGACCTTGTTCGGGTTGTCTTCCGGTTGGTAGTGGAACATCGCGCTGCCGGAGCGGGGACTATGGCTGTCAGTATCCCAGTTGTAATCGGCCGTGGCGCGCCAGTCGCGGTTGAAGCGGAACTCGTATTCAAGCGCAATTGGCGAAACGTTGGAGTGAGCATCATCACGCGTCTTGGCGTCGACGCCTGGCAATTGAACTTCACGATCCTTGAAGTACATCGCCTGGCCGATGGAAGCGCGCTGACGTTCGAAGCCGTTTTCTTCGATCCAGCGGCTGGTAAGGCCAAAGGACAGCTTGTTCTCGTCACCGATACGGTCGGAGCCGCTGAAGCGGTTATCCCGGAACAGCGAGGAGAAGCTGAACGAGTTTTCGCTCGTGTCGAAAACAGGGATCTCGCTTTGGTCTTTATTCGGTACGTAGAGGTAGAACGCACGAGGTTCGAGGGTCTGGTTGTAGTCTTTACCGAACCAATTGGTTTTGCGGTCGAAGAACAGCCCGCTGTCGATGCTGGCGATAGGTACGGAGCGATCTTGCGAGCTATTAAATGTCTGGCCGGCCAGGGCCATTTGGTCCTTGCCTTTACCATCAAGATCCAAGTCGTACTTGGTATAGACGTACTTCAACTTCGGCGTGATAAAGCCGTAGCTCCAGTTCATCGGGTAAGAGACGGCTGGCGCAACGTTCAGGCGAGTACCGTTTGCACGGGTCAGACCTGTTACGTTTTCGTCCAGGCGCTTCTCACCAATGGTGCCATCCGCATTAAACGGGCCACCATCCTGGTCACGAACTGTACCGCTGCGCAGGTCACGATCAAACCTGACGGCTTCTGTCTCATAGGAGAAGTTCAGTCCGGCCGGTTGAAACGGGAGGGTACCGTTAAATGTAATTTGCGGTAGCCGATCATACGGAGTGATCTGGGAAATCGTCGCCAGTTGGTACGATTGCAAGTTCACAGCGGCCTGATAGCTGTCGCCACGGTAAGTCACAGTACCCTGCTGGTTCAGGAAGTCCTGGCTCTGAACGCCTTCCTGATAGGACTTCAAGTCCTGGAAGTAGAACGGATCGCTGATCTTGGTGTAATCAACCAGTGTCGACAAGCGTGAATCCAGCCCACCTCTATGCTGCCAATTGAGCATATAACGGGTTTTTTCGGAGTCGGTCTGCTTGCTTCGCTCGTCGCTATCGTCGTTCAGGTACGCGCCGCCAAACTGCCCTTCGCTGGACTTGGTGAGGTAGCGGAATTCGCCTTCCATCAACATGCCGCGCTTGGTCATGTATTGCGGGTACAACGTGGCATCGTAGTTCGGCGCCAGGTTGAAGTAGTACGGCGTAACCAGCGTGAAGCCAGTCTCGCCACCGGTGCTGAAGCTCGGCGGCAGGAAGCCGGATTGACGACGGTTGTCGATCGGGAAGTAGATGTACGGGGTGTAAAGGATCGGAATGTCCTTGACCCGCAACGTCACGTTGGTCGCCGTACCGAAACCGGTCGCCGGGTTGAGCGTGATGTTGTTGCCCTTGAGCTGCCAGGCGTTGCTGTTCGGCTCACAGGTGGTGTACGTACCGTCCTTGAGACGGATGATCGCGTTCTCGGCGCGCTTGGCGTACAGCGCGTTGCCGCGGATGCGCGATTTGTGCATCACGTATTCGGCGTTGTCGACCTTGGCGGCGCCGGTGTCCAGTTGGACTTCAGCGTGGTCGCCCACCAGCAGGGCGCCGTTGTCGCGCAGACGGACGTTGCCGTTCAGCTCGCCACGGTTCTCGGCCTGGTAGAGGTTGGCCTCGTCGGCCTCGACCTGCATGCTGCCCTGGCGCATGACGACGTCACCGGCCAGGGAGGCAACCTGCTGTTCCTGCTCGTAACGAGAGACCTTGGCGCCGATGAAAGTCGGTGCGTCGCTCTTGTTCGTCTTGTCGTTCATGCCAGGACGGATCGGCTCGATGTACGCGCCGGAGCAGTACGGGCCGGTTTCGGCCAGTTGCGCAGCGGTGAGCTTCTCGCGAGGGACCCAGTCCAGATGGCTGTAGTCGGCGCTGCGCGAACGCAGGCCGCGGCCCTTGGCTTCGGTGACCAATGTGGTCTGCGGCACGGCCTCGGCAGTGCCAGCAGACTCGCCTTGCGGCGTGCTGCTGGCGGAGCTGACGGCACTGCCGTCATGCACCGGGCGCGGTGGCAGCGGGGCTGCGGCCGTCTTCGGCGCGCAATCCCAGGCACCCGAAGCAGAGACTGAGCAGTCATACTGTTCCGCGGCGACCACGAATGAGGTGGCGAAAGGTTGCATGGCCAGCAGACTGCCGGTTACCAGCAACGGAAATTTTCTACGAAACGCGGGGGATTTCAATGCCATCTTATTAGTCCGGGCTTCCTGCGTGCCATCTGCCCGCGGTGTGGGCCGCACGCCTCTCGATGGTCTGAAAAAGATGCGTGATAATAAAGCATGACCCGCTTGACGGCTAGCGCCGTCGGAGACCCTTGTAATGCCCGACCAAGATCTACGTTTGCAACAGCTGAAAGTCTGGCTTGATGAGCAATTGCCTCGCCTTTTTACCGCCCAAGGCTGGGGTGTCGTACCCCCGGCCACGTTGACTGCGGCCAGCAGTGACGCGAGTTTCAGGCGTTACTTCCGGTGGGACGGAGGAGGTCGCAGTTTTGTCGTAATGGACGCTCCACCCCCCCAGGAAAACTGCAAACCTTTCGTCGATATCGCGCATTTTCTCGGTCAATCGGGAATAAATGTTCCGAAAATTTATGCGCAAGATCTGATTCGCGGCTTTCTTTTGCTTAACGACCTGGGGAAAAAAACCTATCTGGACGTGATTGACGAGCAAAATGCCGATCAATTGTTCGCCGATGCCATCGATGCGTTGCTGGCTTTCCAGCAATTGCCGATGGAGACGCCATTGCCCAGCTATGACGTTGCTCTGTTACGTCGGGAGCTGGAATTGTTTCCTGAATGGTACGTTCGCCGGGAGTTGGGCATCGAGTTCGACGCGCAGCAACTTTCGCTGTGGCAGCGCGTCAGCGAACACCTGATCGACAGCGCCCTGGCGCAGCCCAAGGTACTGGTGCACCGCGACTACATGCCGCGCAACCTGATGATCAGTGAGCCGAACCCCGGCGTGCTGGATTTTCAGGATGCGGTCTACGGCCCGGTGACGTACGACATCACGTGCCTGTTCAAGGATGCGTTCCTCAGTTGGCCGAAAGCCCGCGTACGGGAATGGCAGCGCGGTTATTGGCAGCGCGCCGGCGCGCTGGGCATCCCGGTGCAGTCGGACTTCGAAGAGTTCCTGCGAGCCAGCGACCTGATGGGCGTGCAGCGTCACCTGAAGGTGATCGGCATCTTCGCGCGCATTTGCCATCGCGATGGTAAGCCACGCTACCTGGCGGACGTGCCGCGCTTCTTTGCTTATATAGAGGCGGTGCTCGCAGACCGGCCAGAGTTGAGCGCCCTGGGTGAATTGCTGACGACTCTGCGCGCCGAGGCGGTGGTATGAAGGCCATGATCCTGGCCGCCGGCAAAGGTGAGCGGATGCGTCCGCTCACCCTGCACACGCCCAAGCCGCTGATTCAGGCCGGCGGCAAGCGCCTGATCGAGTATCACCTCGAGGCGCTGGCGAAAGCGGGCTTCACCGATATCGTCATCAACCATGCGTGGCTCGGCCAGCAGATCGAAGGTTACCTGGGGGACGGCGCGCAGTACGGCGTACGTATCCAGTACTCGGCCGAAGGCGAGCCGCTGGAAACCGGCGGCGGGATTTTCAAGGCCTTGCCGTTGCTGGGGGACGAACCGTTCCTGGTGGTCAATGGCGACATCTGGACCGATTACGACTTCGCCAGCCTGAACCAACCGTTGAATGGCCTGGCCCACCTGGTAATGGTCGACAACCCGCCCCATCACCCGTCCGGCGGTGACTTCTACATAAAGGACGGCACGCTTCATGATGCTGCTCCCGGTGCCGATAACCTGACCTTCAGTGGCATTTCCGTGCTCGACCCGAAGTTGTTCGCGGGTTGCAGTGCGGGTGCTTTCAAGCTGGCGCCGCTGTTGCGTGACGCCATGGCGAAAGGGTTGGTGACGGGGGAACATATGAACGGACGCTGGATCGATGTCGGGACGCTGGAGCGCCTCGCGCAAGTCGAAACCCTGCTGACAGCGGGGCACTAGGATGTTGTGGCCAGGGACTCTGATCGGAGCCGGGGCGGGCTTTGCCATTGCCAGCATTCCGGGGGCCATGTTGGGCGCGTTGCTGGGCCAGGCGCTGGACCGGCGCCTGGAGCTGCAAAGCTGGGCTCAGTTACGCGAGCGCCTCGGCGGCCGGCCGGCGTTGCGCAATGACGAACTGCTGTTCGTGTTGCTCGGCCGCCTGGCCAAGAGCAACGGCCGGGTGGTGGACGGGCATATCCAGCAGGCGCGCCAGGAAATGCGCTCGCTGGACATGTCCGAGCCGGCCCAGCGCCGTGCGATTGCCGCCTTCAACCGGGGCAAGTCCGGCTCCGACCGGGTGCGCAGTTATTTGGGCGTGCTCAAGGCTCAGCCTCACGCGGCGGAAGGTGTGCTGCGTGCCTGTTGGCGCATGGCCTGGGCGGACGGCAAGGCCAGTACCGCCGAGCGCGAGTTGATTGAGCAATGGGGCAAATGGCTGGGTTGGACCGTGCAGCAGATCCGGGCTTTGGCGGCTGACTACGAGCCCGAGCGCAAACCGTTGGCCAATCGTGGCGGGGCCTATCAGGAGGCGCTGCGGATTCTGGGGGTGACCTCGACCACTGAGCCTTCGGTGATCAAACGCGCCTACCGGCGCCTGCTGAGCCGGCACCACCCGGACAAGATTGCCGGCAGTGGCGCCAGCCCAGCCCAGGTGCGCGAGGCGACCGAGCGCACTCGCGAGCTGCACAACGCCTATGCGCTGATTCGCGAAAGACGAGACTTTCGCTAGCAGAAGCAGGAGCCGCTGTTTTTTATGGTGTAAACCGGATCAACTGTGGGAGCGGGCTTGCTCGCGAATGCGGTGGATCAGTAACAGATACAGTGACTGACTCACCGCATTCGCGAGCAAGTCGAATCGTCGCACCGCCACTCCCACATTTTACTCTTCAGTGTTTTTGAGATTGACGATCAGTCCCCCGGTTTTTGCGGGCTCAGCCAACCGCGAATCCTCCGGTACAGTTGCTCTTGTCCGGCCGGGCTGTTGTCGGGGACAGCCTTCAGGGACACCTGCTTGTAGCTGCCGTTCTTCAAGCGCTTGCTGGCCTGGGAGCGTTCCTGGGCAGCTTTGCTTGCTTGGGCGCTGTCCTGGTAGAAGAAGTCTGCCGTGGGCAGTTTCAAGGTCGGAGCCAGTTGTAGCAGATCGGGTTGCCGACTCGCCGGCGTTTGCGCTGCAACCATCACAAATTTCTGCACCTGCGCCGGTTGTTTTTCACTCAGGTAGCGTGCGACCCACCAGGCGCCGGTGCCATGGCCCAGCAGCACAATGCTGCGGGCATTCTGGGCCTGGGCAAAGGCGAGGGCGGCGTCAATGCGCGCGAAGATCCGCGTGGCATCGGTCTTGTCTTGTTCATCGTTGCCCGGAACCACGGCCGGGTCGGTGCCTTCGGCTTCGGCGCTGGCGGCTTGCTCCACGGGTTTGGCGACGGTGCTGGCGTCTTTGCTGCTGGTGTCCACGGCCGCCTTGGGCGATTCGATGACCCGGGGTGGCAGCGTGTCCAGAGTCAGGTCCGGCAGCGACAAGCTCAGGGTGCCCCAGGCAGCGTCCGGCAATTTCTTGCGCAACGGCCCGATTGCTTGAGGCCAGTCAGCACTTTCGCCGTTGCCCGGGACGATAATCACCACGCCTTCAGGTTCGCCAGTGTTGGCCGGCTTCCACAGGGCCAGGAAAGAATCGCTGCCCGCCTGCAACTGTTGCTGTTCCTGCTGCGGGATTTGTCGCTCCAGGGCGTTGGCTTCTTCCTGGCTGCGCTCCGGCAAGGGCTGGCGTACCACCGGTTTTTCCGGGACGGGAGCGGGAGTGTCGGCAGCCTCGACACAAAAGGCGCTGGTAAACAGCAGCGACAGGCACAATGCTGGCAGTGCCGAACGGTGGGAAAGTGGCATCGTTGAATTCCGGCCAGAAGTGATTCCGGCAGCCTAATGGGTTGGTCAGTATTTGTCAGTGATATGAGACGTGGATCATGGGTTTTCGCTACCTGCTGGTTATCGGCTGTTTATGCTTTCCCTTGATCGCGGGCGCCGTGCCTGCGCCCGTCAGTTACCAGGCGCAGCTTGACGCCGGCCAGCGTGAATGGCTCGACCACCATCCGGACCTGCGGGTCGGCCTGGTACTGCAGGCGCCTTATGCCCAATACGATCGGCGCTTGCAGCGGCTGTCCGGGGCCAACGTCGAATTGATGCAATGGCTGGCCAAGGCGCTGAACATCGAGCTGACCTGGCGCAACTTTCCCAATCAGGAGCAACTGGAGGCGGCGGTGCGTGACGGCGAGGTCGACCTCGCCCCGGGCCTGGTGCAAACCCCGGCCGGCCTGCGTTTATGGTTGTTCTCTGATCCGTATATGCGCGTGCCCCAGCACATCGTCGGGATCCGCGACGGCGGCACATCGGTAGACCTGGAGAAACTCGATGACCAATCCCGCGTCGCCGTGCGCATGCCCAGCGCCGTGGCGGATTACCTGCGCAGCACCTACCCGAGCCTCAACCTGCAAGGCGTGCCCATGGAGCGCCAGGCCCTGCAATTGCTGGTGAGCCAGCAAGCCCGGTATGCAGTAGTGGATGAGGCGCAATTGAGCCGGTTGTCTGGCGAAACCGAGTTCGCCGGTCTTGCCGTGGTGGGCGATATCGGCCTGCCGCAATTGTTGCGGGTGGCAACGCGGCGCGACTGGCCAGAGCTGGCCGAGATCATGCAAAGCGCCTTGCGCGCGATTCCCGCCCGCGATCTGGACCAACTGCACACACGCTGGCTGCAGCCCAAATATCCGCGGGTGACCGAGTCGCCCGGTTTCTGGCAAAACCTCACTCTGTTGTTGGGGCTCTTATTGCTCGCCAGCCTGGCCGTGGTGTTCTGGCAGCGCCGCCAGCAACGCGGCCTGGAACACAACCTGCTGGCCGCCCGGGAAGAAAGCGCCGCCCGCGCGGCCGGCGCCGAAGCCTTGCGCCTGACTCAGTTCTCCATCGATCAAAGCACCGTCGGCATCCTCTGGGTCAATTGGGACAGCCATGTGCGCTACGCCAATCAGGCGGCAGAAACCATGCTCGGCTACGCTCCCGGCGCCCTGATCGAGCGACCGCTGATCGAATTCGACCCGACGCTGACCATGGACCGCTGGCTCAACCTGTGGAAACGCGCGCGGGCCAGCGAAGACGGGCCGCAGAGTTTTGCGACCAATTGCCTGCGCGCCGATGGCAGCGTATTGCCGGCGGATGTGTCCCTGAGTTTCCTGCGCTTTGCCGACGGCGAATATCTGGTGGTCTACCTCAACGACGTCACCGAGCGTCGCCGGGCCCTCGCGGCCTTGCAGGAAAGTGAAGCGCGGCTGCAAGGGATCGCCGCCAATGTGCCGGGGCTGGTGTTTCGCCTGGAGCGTTTGCCGCGCAGCGAGGCGATCGAGTTCGCCTACATCAGCCAGGGCAGCGAGGGCTTGGTCGGGTACGCACCGGAAGTGCTCAGCCATCCGGCCATGGGTATTCGCAGCCTGGTGCATCCCGACGACCGCGCCAGTTATCACCGCACCCAGGACCAGGCCATCGAGACCGAGAGCAATTGGGCCTGGCAGGGCCGCATCCTGACCCGCCTGGGCGAGCAGCGCTGGGCCGATATCAAGGCCGTGACCCGGCGCCTGGAAGACGGCGCCGTGGTCTGGGACGGAATTGTCTGGGACATCAGCGAGAGTAAACGCATCGAGCTGGAGTTGGACGCCTCCCGCGCGCAACTGCGGGAATTGTCGGCGCACCTGGAAACCGTGCGCGAGGAAGAGAAGGCCCGCATCGCCCGGGAAGTGCACGACGAACTGGGGCAGATGCTCACCGTGCTCAAGCTGGAAACCTCGATGTGCGAACTGACCTACGCGCAACTGGATCCCGGGCTGCACGAGCGGCTGAACAGCATGAAGCGCCTGATCGCCCAACTGTTCCAACTGGTACGCGATGTAGCCACCGCCTTGCGTCCGCCGATTCTCGATGCCGGGATTGCCTCGGCGATCGAATGGCAGGCCCGGCGTTTCGAAGCCCGTACGCAGATTCCGTGCCTGGTACAGGTGCCGGATAACCTGCCGGTACTGAGCGACGCCAAGGCCATCGGCCTGTTCCGCATCCTGCAGGAGGCACTGACCAATGTGATGCGCCATGCCCAGGCGCATACTGTCGAGCTGACGCTGGTGGTGGAGGGCACGCACTTGCGGCTGACCATCAGCGACGATGGCACAGGTTTCGTCCAGGCGCCCGGGCGACCGGTGTCGTTTGGCCTGGTGGGCATGCGCGAGCGGGTGCTGATCATGGGTGGGCAACTGAGCCTGGACAGTGAGTTGGGCGAAGGCACCACCCTGAGCGTGACGGTGCCGCTGGATTGATAACCAAAAGAAGAGGACATCCACAGTGATCCGTGTACTGGTAGCTGAAGACCACACCATCGTTCGCGAAGGCATCAAGCAACTGATCGGCCTGGCCAAGGACCTGCTGGTGGTGGGCGAGGCGAGCAATGGCGAGCAGTTGCTGGAAACCCTGCGCCACGTGCCCTGCGAGGTGGTGTTGCTGGACATCTCGATGCCCGGCGTCAACGGCCTGGAAGCCATCCCGCGGATTCGTGCGCTGAACAACCCCCCGGCGATCCTGGTGCTGTCGATGCACGACGAGGCGCAAATGGCCGCTCGTGCGCTGAAGGTCGGTGCCGCCGGCTACGCCACCAAGGACAGTGACCCGGCGCTGCTGCTGACGGCGATTCGCAAGGTCGCGGCGGGCGGACGGTACATCGACCCGGACCTGGCAGACCGCATGGTCTTCGAAGTCGGCCTGACCGATTCGCGCCCGTTGCATTCATTGCTGTCGGAGCGCGAGTTCTCGGTATTCGAGCGCCTGGCCCAAGGCGCCAACGTCAACGACATCGCCCAGCAGTTGGCCTTGAGCAGCAAGACCATCAGCACCCACAAGGCGCGCCTGATGCAAAAGCTCAACATCACCTCCCTGGCGGAACTGGTGAAGTACGCCATGGAGCACAAGCTTCTATAACCGCATATCTATTTGCGACCACCCTCAGGCCCCGACAGACCCGTTCCTGCCACCTGTAGCTGTCGCACTGTCCTGTGCCCGCCATCCGTGTAGGGCAATCCCTACCCCAAACCTTCCATCCTGCTGATGCCAATCTCTCCGGCCCCCCGATTTCCGCGGGCTTGCGGCTGGACTACGCTTGCTCCATGGCAGTCCAAAACGAAAAGGTGCGGGTATGAGCGAGGTGGATTCAAATGATGTGCTGGTCAGCTTTCGTGGCGTGCAAAAGAGCTACGACGGCGAGAACCTGATCGTCAAAGACCTCAACCTGGAGATTCGCAAGGGCGAGTTCCTGACCCTGCTCGGGCCGTCCGGGTCGGGCAAGACCACCAGCCTGATGATGCTCGCCGGCTTCGAAACCCCCACCGCAGGCGAGATCCAACTGGCCGGCCGCTCGATCAACAACGTGCCGCCTCACAAGCGCGACATCGGCATGGTGTTCCAGAACTACGCGCTGTTCCCGCACATGACCGTCTCCGAGAACCTGGCATTTCCCCTCTCTGTACGCGGCCTGAGCAAGACCGACATCAGCGAGCGGGTCAAGCGTGTACTGAGCATGGTCCAGCTCGATGCCTTCGCCCAGCGCTACCCGGCGCAACTCTCCGGCGGCCAGCAACAGCGTGTGGCCCTGGCCCGGGCGCTGGTGTTCGAGCCGCAACTGGTGCTGATGGACGAACCCCTCGGCGCCCTCGACAAGCAGCTGCGCGAACACATGCAGATGGAGATCAAGCACCTGCACCAGCGCCTCGGCGTGACCGTGGTGTACGTGACCCACGACCAGGGCGAAGCGCTGACCATGTCCGACCGGGTAGCGGTATTCCACCAGGGCGAAATCCAGCAGATCGCCGCGCCGCGCACGTTGTACGAAGAGCCGAAAAACACCTTCGTCGCCAACTTCATCGGCGAGAACAATCGCCTCAATGGCCGCCTGCACAGCCACACCGGCGACCGCTGCGTGGTCGAGCTGGCGCGTGGCGAAAAGGTCGAGGCGCTGGCGGTGAACGTTGGCCAGGTCGGCGGTCCGGTGACCCTGTCGGTACGCCCCGAGCGCGTGAGCCTGAATGGCTCCAGCGAAAGCTGCGTCAACCGTTTCTCCGGGCGCGTGGCGGAATTCATCTACCTGGGCGACCACGTGCGGGTGCGCCTGGAAGTCTGCGGCAAGACCGATTTTTTTGTGAAACAACCGATCGCCGAGCTGGACACGGCCCTGGCGGTCGGCGACGTGGTACCGATTGGCTGGCAAGTCGAGCACGTTCGCGCACTCGACCCACTTCTAGAGGCGAATTGATCGCCCCCTTGCTTCACCAACCTCGCACGTGGAGAGAACAACAATGTTGAGATCCCTGAAGTATTCAGTCCTGGCTTTGAGCCTGATGGGCGCGACACAGGCCATGGCGGGCCCTGATTTGACGGTCGTGTCCTTCGGCGGCGCGAACAAGGCGGCGCAGGTCAAGGCCTTCTACGCACCGTGGGAAAGCGCGGGCAACGGCAAGATCGTCGCCGGCGAGTACAACGGTGAAATGGCCAAGGTCAAGGCCATGGTCGACACCAAGAGCGTGTCCTGGGACCTGGTGGAAGTAGAGTCGCCGGAACTGTCCCGTGGTTGTGACGAAGACATGTTCGAACCCCTGGACCCGAAGCTGTTCGGCAACCCGGGCGACTACGTGAAGGGCGCGATCCAGCCCTGCGGCGTGGGCTTCTTTGTGTGGTCCACCGTGCTGGCCTACAACGCCGACAAACTCAAAGCAGCACCAGGCGGCTGGGCAGATTTCTGGGACACCAAGAAATTCCCGGGCAAGCGCGGCCTGCGCAAGGGTGCGAAGTACACCCTGGAATTCGCCTTGATGGCTGACGGTGTGGCACCGAAGGATGTGTACAAAGTGCTGGCCGGCAAAGATGGCCAGGACCGTGCGTTCAAGAAACTTGATGAACTCAAACCGTACATCCAGTGGTGGGAAGCGGGCGCCCAACCGCCGCAATACCTCGCTTCTGGCGACGTCGTGATGAGTTCTGCCTACAACGGCCGGATCGCCGCCGTGCAGAAAGAAAGCAACTTGAAAGTGGTGTGGAACGGCGGGATCTACGACTTCGACGCCTGGGCGATTCCAAAAGGCCTGGCCAAGGACCGTGCTGAGGCGGCGAAGAAATTCATCGCCTTCTCGGTGCAGCCGCAGCAGCAGAAGACCTATTCGGAAAACATCGCCTACGGCCCGGCCAACATCCAGGCGGTGCCGTTGCTGGCGAAGGACATCCTGAAGGACATGCCGACTACCCCGGAAAACATCGCCAACCAGGTGCAGATCGACGTGAGCTTCTGGGCGGATAACGGTGAGCAACTGGAGCAGCGCTTCAATTCCTGGGCTGCCAAGTAACCCGGTCGCTGATGTGACACCCACCTTGTGGCGAGGGAGCTTGCTCCCGCTGGACTGCGCAGCAGTCCCATCTTTTGGGGCCGCTTCGCACCCCAGCGGGAGCAAGCTCCCTCGCCACAGGACAAGCGCTACACCCACGTTTTGCATTTATGTTTAAGAATCCGGAGTTCGCCATGGCCATCGCCATTCCCAGCCCCACCCTGAAACAGCGCCTGGCGCGGGCCGAGCGGCTCAACCGCTGGAAGGCCCAGGCCTTGATCGCGCCGCTGGTGGTGTTTCTGCTGCTGGTGTTCCTGGTGCCGATTGTGGCGCTGCTCTACAAAAGCGTCGGCAACCCGGAAGTGATGGGCGGCCTGCCGCGCACGGTGATAGCGGTAACCGCCTGGGACGGTCGTGGCCTACCGGGCGAGCCGGTGTACCAGGCCATCAGCGAAGACCTGGGCGAAGCCCGGAAAAACTCGACCCTGGGCGACCTCTCAAAACGCTTGAACATGGAACTGGCCGGCTATCGCAGCCTGCTGACGAAAACCGCGCGGGCGCTGCCGTTCACCGAAGCGCCTGCCTCCTATAAAGAAGCGCTGGAAAACCTCGACGAACGCTGGGGCGACCCGGCGTACTGGCAGGCCATCCGGCGCAACACCAGCAGCCTGACGCCTTACTACCTGCTGGCCGCCGTCGATCACCGCATCGACGACCTCGGCGAAATTGCCCCGGCCACTCCAGACCAGGCGATCTACCTCGATATCTTCGCCCGTACGTTCTGGATGGGTCTGGTCATCACCGTGTGCTGCCTGCTATTGGCCTATCCACTGGCTTACCTGCTGGCCAACCTGCCGGCGCGGCAAAGCAACCTGCTGATGATCCTGGTGCTGCTGCCGTTCTGGACCTCGGTGCTGGTGCGAGTGGCGGCCTGGATCGTGCTGCTGCAGTCCGGTGGTTTGATCAACAGCGCGCTGATGGGCATGGGCCTGATCGATAAACCGGTGGAACTGGTGTTCAACCGGCTCGGCGTCTACATCTCCATGGTGCACATCCTGCTGCCGTTCATGATTCTGCCGATCTACAGCGTGATGAAAGGCATCTCGCCCACCTACATGCGGGCGGCGATTTCCCTGGGTTGCCACCCATTCGCCAGCTTCTGGCGCGTGTACTTCCCGCAGACCTACGCGGGCGTTGGCGCCGGCTGCCTGTTGGTGTTCATTTTGGCGATCGGCTACTACATCACCCCGGCCTTGCTGGGCAGCCCGAACGACCAGATGGTCAGCTACTTCGTGGCCTTCTACACCAACACCAGCATCAACTGGGGCATGGCCACGGCCCTGGGCGGCTTGCTGCTGCTGGCCACCGTGGTGCTGTACCTGATCTACAACTGGCTGGTGGGCGCCAGCCGCCTGCGCCTGAGCTAAGGAGACCGTTGCGATGCTGAGCCCTTATATGTCGCCCGTGGAACGGGTCTGGTTCTACAGCTTGCGGATCCTCTGCGGCCTGATCCTGTTGTTCCTGATCTTGCCGGTGCTGGTGATCATCCCGCTGTCCTTCAACAGCGCAAGCTTCCTGGTTTACCCGCTGCAAGGTTTCTCGCTGCACTGGTACCAGGACTTCTTCGGCTCGGCGGAATGGATGCGCGCCTTGAAGAACAGCATCATCGTCGCCCCGGCGGCCACGGTGCTGGCGATGGTGTTCGGCACGCTGGCGGCGATTGGCCTGACGCGCGGGAATTTCCCGGGCAAGGCGTTGGTAATGGCCCTGGTGATTTCGCCGATGGTGGTGCCGGTGGTGATTATCGGCGTGGCGAGTTACCTGTTCTTCGCGCCGCTGGGCCTGGGCAACAGCTTCTTTTCGCTGATCGTGGTGCACGCGGTGCTGGGCGTGCCGTTTGTGATCATCACGGTGTCGGCGACCTTGCAAGGGTTCAACCATAACCTGGTGCGGGCGGCGGCCAGCCTGGGCGCATCACCGCTGACGGCGTTTCGCCGGGTGACCTTGCCGCTGATTGCGCCGGGGGTGATCTCCGGGGCGCTGTTTGCGTTTGCCACCTCATTTGATGAAGTGGTGGTGACGCTGTTCCTCGCCGGGCCCGAGCAGGCAACCTTGCCCCGCCAGATGTTCAGCGGCATCCGCGAAAACCTCAGCCCTACCATTGCCGCAGCGGCGACCTTGTTGATTGCGTTCTCGGTGGTGCTGTTGCTGACCCTGGAATGGCTGCGCGGGCGCAGCGAGAAACTGCGCACCGCCCAAGTCTAAAACCAAACAGAGATCAAAATGTGCGAACGGGCCTGCTCGCGAATGCGGTGTGTCAGTCAACAGAGATATCGACTGGCCTACTGCCTTCGCGAGCAAGCCCGCTCGCACATGGGTTCTGTGTCTATTCAGTTGCTGAATGCAAGACAACCAGCCTAAGTCAGCTAATCTTGTGCCAGCCCATAACTGAGAAGAGGCCGCGCACATGAGTACTTCCTCATTCAAGATCGCCCACAAACTGCTCACCGGTCCAGGTGCCATCGAACAACTGGCCGCCGAGCTGACGCGGCTGGATATCGACAACCCGCTGATTGTCACCGATGCGGCACTGGTCAAATCCGGCACCGTAGCGCTGGCGCTGGCGCACCTGGGCGAACGGACCTATGAAATTTTCGACCGGGTGCTGCCCGACCCGGAAATCGCCATCGTCGAAGACTGCATGCGCGTCTACCGCGAAGGCGGGCACGACGGCCTGATCGGCGTCGGCGGCGGCAGTGCCATCGACATCGCCAAGAGCGTGGCGGCCTACGCCGGTTACCACGGCGCCCTGGCCGACCTGTTCGGCGTGGACCAGGTGCCGCGCAAAGGCCCGCCGCTGATCGCGATTCCCACCACCGCCGGCACCGGTTCGGAGGTGACCAACGTGGCGATTCTGTCGGACAAGGTCGCGCAACTGAAAAAAGGCATCGTCAGCGATTACTTGCTGCCGGACGTAGCCCTGATCAGCCCGCAAATGACCCTGACCTGCCCCCGCAGCGTCACTGCCGCCAGTGGTGTGGACGCGCTGGTGCACGCCATCGAGTCCTACTTATCGCTGAATGCCTCGCCGATCACCGATGCGCTGGCACTCGGTGCGATCAAGCTGATCGCCAAGGCGTTGCCCAAGGCCTACGCCAACCCGGCCAACCTCGAGGCCCGCGATGACATGGCCACCGCCAGCCTGATGGCCGGGATGGCGTTCGGGAATGCCGGCGTGGGCGCGGTGCATGCGTTGGCCTATCCGCTGGGCGGGCGTTTCAACATCGCCCATGGCGTGAGCAATGCCCTGCTGCTGCCCTATGTGATGCACTGGAACAAGCTGGCGTGCGTGGAGCGCATGCAGGAGATTGCCCAGGCCATGGGCGTGAATGTCACCGGGCTGAGTACGGTGGATGCGGCGGACCAGGCAGTCGATGCGATGACGCGACTGTGTGCCGCAGTCGAGATCCCGTCCGGCCTGCGCAGCTTCGGTGTGCCTGAAGACGCGATTCCGGCCATGGCGGTAGAAGCCGCGGGGATCGAGCGCCTGATGCGCAACAATCCGCGCAAGCTCAGTGCCGCGGATATCGAGAAAATCTACCGGGCCGCTTACTAACCATTGAGCGAGGTCACGGTGCGCGCGGCAAAGCATGAGGTATACAATGCGCGCCATCGTGATTTAGCTCAAAAAAGGTGCGTCATGCAGCCCTTCGTCATTGCTCCATCGATTCTCTCCGCCGACTTCGCCCGCCTGGGCGAGGAAGTGGACAACGTGTTGGCCGCCGGTGCCGACTTCGTTCACTTCGATGTCATGGACAACCACTATGTGCCGAACCTGACCATTGGTCCGATGGTCTGCGCCGCCCTGCGTAAATACGGCGTGACCGCGCCCATCGATGCGCACTTGATGGTCAGCCCGGTGGACCGCATTGTCGGTGACTTCATCGAAGCCGGTGCGACCTACATCACCTTCCACCCGGAAGCCACGTTGCATGTGGACCGCACCCTGCAACTGATCCGCGAGGGCGGTTGCAAGGCAGGCCTGGTGTTCAACCCGGCCACTCCGCTGAGCGTGCTTGAGTACGTAATGGACAAGGTCGACATGGTCCTGTTGATGAGCGTCAACCCAGGCTTCGGCGGGCAGAAGTTCATCCCCGGTACCCTCAACAAGCTGCGTGAAGCGCGGGCGCTGATCGATGCGTCGGGCCGTGATATCCGCCTGGAGATCGACGGTGGCGTCAACGTCAACAACATCCGCGAAATCGCTGCGGCCGGTGCCGACACCTTTGTGGCCGGCTCGGCGATCTTCAATGCCCCGGACTATCAGGAAGTGATCGCCAAGATGCGTGCAGAACTGGCGCTGGCGCGTCCATGAGCGGCTTTGAGCAGCTGTTCCCCGGCAAACTGCCACGGCTGGTGATGTTCGATCTGGACGGTACGTTGATCGATTCGGTGCCGGACCTGGCGGCCGCCGTGGACGACATGCTGCTCAAGCTCGGTCGCAAGCCGGCGGGCATCGAGTCGGTGCGCGAGTGGGTTGGCAACGGCGCGCAGATGCTGGTGCGCCGGGCCTTGGCCAACAACATCGAGGCCGAGGGTGTCGACGATGTGGAAGCCGAGCATGCGCTTGAGTTGTTCAACGTGGCCTATGAAAACGGCCACGAGCTGACCGTGGTTTATCCCGGTGTGCGCGACACCCTGAAATGGCTGCACAAGCAGGGCGTGGAAATGGCCCTGATCACCAACAAGCCGGAGCGCTTCGTCGCGCCGCTGTTGGACCAGATGAAGATCGGCCGGTATTTCCGCTGGATCATCGGCGGCGATACCTTGCCGCAGAAGAAACCCGACCCGGCGGCACTGTTTTTCGTAATGAAAATGGCCAATATCCCGGCGTCTCAATCGCTGTTCGTCGGCGATTCGCGCAGTGATGTGCTGGCGGCGAAAGCGGCGGGGGTCAAGTGCGTGGCCTTGAGTTACGGCTACAACCATGGCCGGCCGATTGCCGAGGAATCCCCGGCGCTGGTGATTGATGACCTGCGCCTGTTAATCCCCGGTTGCTTGGGAGCGGGCGCTGAGATAACGTTGCCCGACGCTGTTCCATCCCCTTCTGGAAATCCCATCGTGGTGGTCACTCGCAAACTCTGGATGAAAGTCATCAAGGCCCTGGCCCGCTGGCGTTGGCGCGCCTGACTGATCCTCGCCGCGCTGCGGCACGTTTGCACACCTGACCGTTAGACCCTCAAGCCACGAGGCACCTCATGATCCGCGAAGAATTCCTGCGTTTGGCCGCTGCCGGCTACAACCGTATTCCCATGGCCTGCGAAACCCTGGCCGACTTCGACACCCCGCTGTCGATCTACCTGAAACTGGCCGACGAGCCCAACTCCTATCTGCTGGAGTCGGTGCAGGGCGGCGAGAAATGGGGCCGTTACTCGATCATCGGCCTGCCGTGCCGTACGGTGCTGCGTGTACATGACCACCATGTGAGCATCACCCTGGACGGCGTCGAGATCGAAAGTCACGACGTGGAAGACCCGCTGGCCTTCGTCGAAGCATTCAAGGCGCGCTACAACGTGCCAACCATCGCTGGGCTGCCGCGTTTCAACGGCGGCCTGGTGGGTTACTTCGGCTACGACTGCGTGCGCTACGTGGAAAAACGCCTGGGCAAATCCCCGAACCCTGATCCATTGGGCGTGCCGGACATTCTGCTGATGGTTTCCGACGCGGTGGTGGTGTTCGACAACCTCGCTGGCAAGATGCACGCGATTGTGCTCGCCGACCCTTCCCAGGCCGATGCGTTCGAGCAGGGCCAGGCCAGCCTCGAAGCATTGCTGGAAAAGCTGCGCCAGCCGATCACCCCGCGTCGTGGTCTGGACCTCAGCCGTCCACCGGCGGCTGACCCGGTATTCCGTTCCAGCTTTACCCAGGATGACTACGAGCGTGCTGTCGATACCATCAAGGAATACATCCTTGCCGGTGACTGCATGCAGGTGGTGCCGTCGCAACGCATGTCCATCGACTTCAAGGCCGCACCCATCGATCTGTACCGGGCGCTGCGCTGTTTCAACCCGACGCCGTACATGTACTTCTTCAACTTTGGCGACTTCCACGTGGTGGGCAGTTCGCCGGAAGTGCTGGTGCGGGTCGAAGACAACCTGATCACCGTGCGCCCGATTGCCGGCACGCGCCCGCGTGGTGCCACCGAAGAAGCGGACCTGGCGCTGGAACTGGACCTGCTGAGCGACGACAAGGAAATCGCCGAGCACTTGATGCTGATCGACCTGGGCCGCAACGACACCGGGCGTGTCTCGGAAATCGGTTCGGTGAAGCTCACCGAGAAGATGGTGATCGAGCGTTATTCCAACGTGATGCACATCGTGTCCAACGTCACCGGCGAGCTGAAGGCCGGGCTGACGGCGATGGATGCGCTACGGGCGATCCTGCCGGCGGGCACCTTGTCGGGTGCGCCGAAGATTCGTGCGATGGAAATCATCGACGAACTGGAGCCGGTCAAGCGTGGCGTGTATGGCGGCGCGGTGGGGTATTTCGCCTGGAACGGCAATATGGACACCGCGATCGCGATCCGTACGGCGGTGATCAAGGACGGCGAACTGCATGTGCAGGCAGGCGGCGGGATCGTGGCCGACTCGGTGCCGGCGCTGGAATGGGAAGAAACCCTGAACAAGCGCCGCGCGATGTTCCGTGCGGTGGCGTTGGCTGAGCAGACCCCGCTGGGCTAAATACCGCAAACCTTGTAGGAGCGAGCTTGCTCGCGAAGGACTCATAGGCGCCGCGCGCATTCAGGATGGGCGCGTCATCGTTAACGACCTTGGCGAGCAAGCTCGCTCCTACAGTTATTTTTTGCGTAATCAGAAATCCAGACTCACCCCGACACTCACCCCCTGCTGGGTAAAGTTGTCATCCTTCCTCACGTTATAGGCCGCATTCAGCGCCAGGTCCTTGGTCACCTTGTGGCTAATCCCCAGGTTCAAGCGATCCGAATTACTGCGTGGCGTGTAGCCGTCCAGTTTGAAATCGATCCCCGGCACGCTGTTGAGTGACATGCCCACCCGCTGTGTATCGTTTTCAAACTCGTGCTCATGGGCCACTTCGCCAAACACCAGGGTTTGCGGAGTAACGCGGTAGTTGGCTTGCAGGCCAATCCCCAAGCGTTTGGAGTCGCGCTGTTGGTCATCAAAGGTCAATGCCGTGGAGCGAGCATCTTTCTCTGAGTAACCATTCACCTCGACCCGCGAATAGTCGGCGCTGATGAACGGTGACAGGTGCCAGTCGCTGCCCGGCTGGGCGATGTCATATCCCACGCGGCCACTCAGGGCCCACAGCCAACCGTCGGTATCCCCTTTTTCGGTGCCTTCGCTGACGCCTAGGGCAAATTTGCGCTTGAGGTTGTCGAAGTCCAGCTTGCCGCCGGTCAACGCGGCGTCGGCCCACCAGTGGTTTTGTTGGTACTGGGCGAAGGCCGTGCCCAGGTAGCTGTTGAGCTTGTAGTCCGAATCGCTGGCGCCGGCCTCAAGGCTCTGGCGATAGAAGCCTGCTGCCACACCCACGCGCCAGGCCTCGTTGAGTCGGTAGCTGCCGCCGATGTTCAGGTTGTAGCCGCTGCCGTCACCGCTGGCTGAACTGCTTTGATCATCGAAGTCCAGGTGCTGGCCGCCGGCGGCGACGATCGCTCGCCATTGGCCCACGGCCTGCCAGTTACCCGAGTCGGCTTGCCATTGGTTACGCAATTCATCCTGATGGGCGCGCAAGGTGCCCTGGGCCATTTCCGGGAGCAGGGTTATTTCCCAAGGGGCGGCGAGCAGCGAGTAGGCGTAGTCGGCGATCAGTTGCTGGCCGGCCTCGGTCGGGTGGACGGTGTCGTTGTAAATCAGCTTGGTAGGGTCTGGGTTGGTACCGCCGACGCCATACACGGGGTTCCGGCAGGTGGTGCCGCTGAAGCAGGTCTGGTTGAGGTTCTGGTTGGTGGCAAAGCCAAAGCGCCCGGGATCGGCGAAGGTTTCCTTGAGCAGCAACGGAATGTTCAACGGGATGATCTGCGCATCGATTTGCGACAGGCGCTGCACCAGAGTCTGGTTGAACACGCCGGCCAGGGCGCTGACGCTCCCTTGGAGCGGCGTGCCATTGACGGCAGGTGTCAGGCCCAGGTCCGGCAGCATCCACACCATTACATATCGGGCGCCAGCCTGTTGCAGAGCCTCGGCGCTGTTGGCCAGGCGCCCGGCTGCGGCCGAGGCTTGACCGGGGCTGAGGACCAGGCCGTCGAGGAAGTCATTACCGCCGCCGGAGAGAAAATACAACGCGTTGGGGTCGGCTCGGCCGCCCGTGGATGCCAGGTATCCGGGGCGCGTACGCAACACCTGCCCGGTGTCGCTATCGGTGACGGTTGAGTTACCGGTGATGGCATCGTAGATCTGCTGGGTGATGTAGCCGCCCACGGCCCAGTTGTTACCGTCTGCCTGGCCTTGAGCGGCGCGCTGCGGCGAGGTGGATGCGTTCAGGTCGCCTGCCGCGACTCCCAGCTTGCCGCCCAATAATGTCGAGGAAATCAGCGAAGTGCTTTCGCCGCTGCCGTCGAAGTACTGCGGGCCGGTGCGGTTGGTGAAGCGATAGGTTGAGCCCGGTGCCCCAGGGTCGGCGAATGTCCCGGCATCGGCCAGGCTGTCGCCGAATACGATCATGGTCGAGTAGGGCGACGGCGCGGCGAACGCTTGCGAGCAGGCCAGGGTTAGCAGGCAGCCGACGAGTGGAGCGAAACAAGGGGTCTTGGTCATGAGTCCGTCCATGCTTTTATTTTTTTATCAGCACTGTGACTGTAGCGACCTTCCAAGGGTTCTGAAAAAATTGACGCCAATTATCGGTCGGGCACTTACCCCCGTATTTGCGGCGCCATATTGCACCGCTGGCGAGGCTACGTTACTGTGCTTGGACGTATGAATGAGACCCTCCCCGTGTTGATCATCAGCAAACTCTTGATGCGAGTAGTCAAGGCACACGCCCGTTGGCGTTGGCGCGCCTAACTTTTCTCTACCGGCCACGCCGGACCTGTACCGATTTGCCTTCTTCACCCTTTGTTCGACGCCCCTTGCCGGCCAACCCCGGCAACCGGAAAGTGCGTCTGGCAGCGGGTCACTCCCTTGGAAGGCCGTCATTAGAAGTCAGTGAATTCAAGAGGTTTTAACCCACATGTTGCTGATGATTGATAACTACGACTCCTTTACCTACAACGTTGTGCAGTACCTGGGCGAGCTCGGTGCCGAGGTCAAGGTCGTGCGCAACGACGAATTGAGCGTGGCGCAAATCGCCGCGTTGAACCCTGAACGCATCGTCGTTTCCCCTGGCCCGTGCACGCCGACCGAAGCGGGCATCTCCCTCGAGGCCATCAAATATTTCGCCGGCAAGCTGCCGATCCTGGGCGTTTGCCTGGGCCATCAGTCCATCGGCCAGGCGTTCGGCGGCGACGTAGTTCGCGCCCGCCAGGTGATGCACGGCAAGACCAGCCCGGTGTTCCACAAGGACCAGGGCGTATTCCACGGTTTGAACCTGCCGGTGACGGTAACCCGCTACCACTCGCTGGTGGTCAAGCGTGAAACCCTGCCCGAATGCCTTGAGCTGACGGCCTGGACCCAACTGGAAGACGGCTCTGTCGACGAGATCATGGGCCTGCGTCACAAGACACTGAACGTCGAAGGGGTGCAATTTCACCCGGAATCGATTTTGACCGAGCAGGGCTACGAGCTGTTCGCTAACTTTCTCAAGCAGAGCGGCGGCACGCGCTAAGGACTTTTCATGGATATCAAGACTGCCCTGAGCCGTATCGTCGGCCATCTGGACCTGAGCACCGCTGAAATGAGCGATGTGATGCGCGAGATCATGACCGGTCAATGCACCGACGCCCAGATTGGCGCGTTCATGATGGCAATGCGCATGAAGAGCGAGAGCATCGACGAAATCGTCGGCGCCGTGTCGGTGATGCGTGAGCTGGCCGACAAGGTCGAACTCAAGACCCTCGACGGTGTGGTCGACGTGGTCGGCACCGGCGGCGATGGTGCGAACATTTTCAACGTGTCGACGGCGGCATCCTTTGTAGTGGCAGCTGCTGGCTGCACGGTGGCCAAACACGGTAACCGCGCGGTGTCGGGTAAAAGCGGCAGTGCCGATTTGCTGGAGGCCGCAGGTATCTACCTCAACCTGACCCCGGTACAAGTGGCGCGTTGCATCGATAACGTCGGCATCGGCTTCATGTTCGCCCAGTCTCATCACGGCGCGATGAAGCACGCCGCCGGTCCGCGCAAGGACTTGGGCCTGCGTACCCTGTTCAACATGCTCGGCCCGCTTACGAATCCGGCCGGTGTGAAGCATCAGGTGGTGGGCGTGTTCAGCCAGGCGCTGTGCCGGCCATTGGCTGAAGTCTTGCAGCGCCTGGGCAGCAAGCATGTGCTGGTGGTGCACTCCAAGGATGGCCTGGACGAGTTCAGCCTGGCCGCACCGACCTTCGTGGCGGAGCTGAAGGATGACCAGGTCACCGAATATTGGGTCGAGCCTGAAGACCTCGGCATGAAAAGCCAGAGCCTGCATGGCCTGGCGGTGGAAAGCCCGGCAGCCTCCCTAGAATTGATTCGCGATGCCCTGGGGCGTCGCAAGACCGAAAACGGCCAGAAAGCCGCAGAAATGATTGTGCTCAATGCCGGTGCGGCGCTGTATGCCGCGGATCACGCCTACAGTCTTAAAGAGGGTGTTGCCCTCGCTCATGATGCATTGCATACCGGGCTGGCGCGCGAAAAGCTCGAAGAACTGGGTGCGTTTACTGCGGTGTTCAAAGTGGAGAATGAAGGATGAGTGTTCCGACCGTTCTGGAGAAAATCCTGGCTCGCAAGGCAGAAGAAGTCGCTGAACGCCGCGCCCGGGTCAGCCTGGCTGAGCTGGAAGGCCTGGCGAAAACCGCTGATGCACCGCGCGGGTTTGCCAATGCGCTGATCAAGCAGGCCAAGGAAAAGCAGCCGGCCGTTATCGCTGAAATCAAGAAGGCTTCGCCGAGCAAGGGCGTGATTCGCGAGATCTTCATCCCTGAAGACATTGCCAAAAGCTACGAGAAGGGCGGCGCGACGTGCCTCTCGGTGTTGACCGATATCGACTTCTTCCAGGGCTCCGACCTGTACCTGCAGCAAGCGCGTGCCGCGTGCTCGCTGCCGGTGATCCGCAAGGACTTCATGGTCGACCCCTACCAGATCGTCGAAGCCCGTGCCTTGGGCGCCGATTGCGTGCTGTTGATCGTCTCCGCACTGGATGACGTCAAGATGGCCGAACTGGCGGCCGTGGCCAAAAGTGTTGGCCTCGACGTGCTGGTGGAAGTGCACGACGGTGATGAACTGGAACGTGCGTTGAAAACCCTCGACACACCGTTGGTGGGCGTCAACAACCGCAACCTGCACACTTTTGAAGTCAGCCTGGAAAACACCCTCGACCTGTTGCCGCGTATCCCGCGTGACCGGTTGGTGATTACCGAAAGTGGCATCGTCAATCGTGCCGATGTCGAACTGATGGAAATCAGCGGCGTGTACTCGTTCCTCGTCGGCGAAACCTTCATGCGTGCCGAGAACCCGGGGGCCGAATTGCAGCGCTTGTTCTTCCCGGAGCGTGGCGTTGCTGTCAGCGGTTCGACCCTGGATTGATGATGACCCAGCCGGTGGCGATGACGGTCGAGGCAGGCCTTAAGGCCGAGCAGGATTTGCTCGCCGCTGTCTGCGCGGGGGAGCAGCCGTTCGGTCTGCTGTTCTGGCAGCCCAGCGATCAAGCGTTGGTGATGCCTCGTCGTTTGAGCCGCCTTCCGGCATTCGAGACCGCCAGTCAGGTGTCGGCAGACGCCGGTTGGCCGGTGCTGCTGCGGGAAACAGGCGGTGAGCCGGTTCCACAGTCGGCAGCCACGGTCAATATCGCGCTGGTCTACGCGCCACCACGCAGTGAAGGTGACCAGGGCCGTATCGAAACCGGCTACCAGCGTTTGTGCCAGCCGATTTGCGACCTGCTTATCGAGCTGGGTGGCAATGCATCGGTGGGCGAGATTGACGGAGCCTTTTGCGACGGTCGCTATAACGTCAACCTGGACGGCCGCAAAATGGTCGGCACTGCCCAGCGCTGGCGCCAGAGTGGCGGACGCCCGGTGGGGTTGGTGCATGGTGCGTTGTTGCTGGATGATGATCGCGTCGAGTTGATCGCCGCGGTCAATCGCTTCAATGAATCGTGTGGCTTGGAACAACGGGTGCGCGCCGAAAGCCACATCGCCCTGCACGAAGCCTTTGCTGCGCCAGACGCGATTGCCCGGCTAGACACGTTATACCGCCAGATGCTCGCGAGCTTCCTGCCGGTTTAGCGGGTACCAAAGACCACCATGGTCTTGCCTTTGACATGTACCAGGTTGCGTTCTTCCAGGTCCTTCAGCACCCGGCCAACCATTTCCCTTGAGCAACCGACGATACGCCCGATCTCCTGACGGGTGATCTTGATCTGCATCCCGTCTGGATGGGTCATGGCATCCGGCTGCTTGCACAGTTCCAGCAGGCAGCGGGCAACCCGGCCGGTGACGTCGAAAAAAGCCAGGTCGCCGACTTTGCGCGTGGTGTCTCTCAGGCGCTGGGCAATCTGGCCGCTCAAGGCGTACAGAATGTCGGGATCCTGCTGGGCCAGTTCGCGAAACTTCGCATAGCTGATCTCGGCGACTTCGCATTCGACCTTGGCCCGCACCCAGGCGCTGCGCTCCTGTTCCTTGCCCGCTTGCTCGAAAAGTCCGAGCTCGCCGAAGAAATCTCCGGTATTGAGGTAGGCGATGATCATTTCGCGGCCATCGTCATCCTCGATCAGGATGGTGACTGAGCCTTTGATAATGAAGAACAGGGTTTCCGAACGCTCGCCCGCGCAGATGATGTTGTGCTTGGCCGGATGACGCCGGCGCTGACAATGCATCAACAGTTTGTCGAGGTTCTTGATTTTGGGTGTGGGAGTAATAGCAACCATGGTTGTATCCCGAAAAGACTGCACGGTGTTGTTGAGCTTGTTTTTTTAGTCAGCGCGATCAACGGTTGAGTTATGTCACCCAATGGATGGCAATGCGCCATTGATTTGGCGCCAGCTTAACAGACACATTCTGACTCCATTAGGGAATTTACCCCGTAATCGCTGCTGTTGATCGCTTTCATGGGAAACGCTGAGGTCCCAAAGCCCTGTGCTAAGCTGGCGACCCTTTTTTAGCAGTGGAGTCTGGGCGATGAAGGCACGCATCCAATGGGCGGGCGAAGCCATGTTCCTCGGTGAGTCGGGCAGTGGCCATGTTGTGGTCATGGACGGTCCGCCTGAGGCCGGTGGCCGCAACCTGGGCGTACGCCCGATGGAAATGCTCCTGCTCGGTGTAGGCGGTTGCAGCAATTTCGACGTGGTCAGCATCCTGAAGAAATCCCGCCAGGCGGTGGAAAGCTGCGAAGCGTTCCTGGAAGCTGAGCGTGCGACCGAAGACCCGAAGGTGTTTACCAAGATCCACATGCACTTTGTCGTCAAGGGCCGGGCGCTGAAAGAAGCCCAGGTCAAGCGTGCCATCGAGCTGTCGGCTGAGAAGTATTGCTCGGCCTCGATCATGCTGGGCGCTGCGGGTGTTGTCATCACTCATGACTACGAGATCATTGAGCTGGGCTGATCATTGATTGGCAGGCAAAAAGAAAGGGCGCTTAAAAAGCGCCCTTTTTGCGTGATGCGGGACTGTCAGATGCGGTAAGTGCTCTTGGTCATGACCTTGGCCAACAGGCTCATGCCAAACTTCACCGGAGCCGGGAAGCGGAAGCCGCCCGCGTCCAGCGCGCTTTCGGCGTGATGTTCTTCATCAATGCGCATCTGCTCAAGAATCGCCCGGGACTTTTCGTCTTCAGCCGGCAGTTGCTCAAGGTGTTCATTGAGGTGCTTGCACACCTGATGCTCGGTGGCCGCTACAAAACCCAGGCTGACTTTGTCGCTGATCAGCCCAGCTACCGCGCCAATACCAAACGATAAGCCGTAGAACAGCGGGTTCAGCACGCTTGGGTGGCTGTTCAACTGGCGGATACGTTGCTCGCACCAGGCCAGGTGGTCGATTTCTTCTTCGGCGGCGTGTTCCATCGCGGCGCGCACTTGCGGCAGCTTGGCGGTCAGGGCCTGGCCTTGGTACAGCGCCTGGGCACAGACTTCACCGGTATGGTTGATGCGCATCAGGCCAGCGACGTGGCGGGTGTCGGTCTCGCTCATCTGTGCTTCGGGCTGCACGATGGCGGGCGAAGGACGGTGCGGTTGGCCACTGAATGGCAACAGCGTGCGCATGGCCGTGTCGGCTTGCAGCAACAGGCGATCAATCGGCGAGTAGTGACGTTGGGTAGTCATGCTGACCTCCGGGAAGAATCTCGGCGGCCAGTTTACCGCAAGAGAGGGGGAAGCGTTTGCGCTGGGTCAAATTGCTTGTGTGGCGAGGGAGCTTGCTCCCGCTGGAGCACGCAGCGCTCCCGGTTTTGTGCGGCCGCTACGCGACCGAGCGGGAGCAAGCTCCCTCGCCACAGGTAGTGCTCAGCCCGGCGGCCAGTTCATCTGGCGCTGACCCAGCACGTGCATATGGATGTGATAAACGGTTTGCCCGCCGTCTTCATTGCAGTTCATCACCACACGGAAGCCCTTTTCGCAGCCTTGCTCAACGGCCAGGCGTTGCGCGGTGAACAGGATATGCCCGGCCAGTGCCTTGTCTTCCTCGGTGAGGTCGTTAAGGGTGCGGATCGGCTTTTTCGGGATCACCAGGAAATGCACCGGGGCCATTGGCGCGATGTCGTGGAACGCCAGGACCTGGTCATCCTCGTAGATGATCTTCGCGGGTATTTCTCTGTTGATGATCTTGGTGAACAGAGTATCCACAGCTGTTTCTCCATTGTGAAAGTGCAGGGTGAGTGTACTCAGGCGATCAGCGCGGGCAATAGGCCTTGTTGATCGCGCCGGCGATTTTGCGGGTCAGCCAGCGCGGGCTCAGGCGCGGGCTGAACGCCAGCCAGCGATTACGCCGGCCCGGAATGATGATGGCTTTGTTCTTGGCCAGGGCGCGCACGGTGTAGAGCGCGACTTCTTCCGGGCTCATCAGCTGTTGGCTGCGGTCCAGCTTGGCGGTGTCCATTTGTGCGGTGCCGAAGAACGCGGTGCGGGTTGGGCCCGGGCAGAGTACAGAAACCTTGATGCCACAGGTCTTCAGTTCTTCGCGCAAGCCTTCGGAGAAGTGCAGCACGTAAGCCTTGCTGGCGTAGTAGGTGCTCATCCACGGCCCCGGCTGGAAGGCGGCAACCGACGCGACGTTGAGAATCTGCCCGCCGCCGTGCAGGGCCATGGCATTGCCGAGTGCATGGCACATGCGGGTCAGGGCCAGGATGTTGACTTCCATCAGGTCCTGTTCGGTCATCCAGTCCTGTGCCAGGAACGGGCCGCTGGTGCCGATGCCGGCGCAATTGACCAGCAGGTCGATCTGCCGCTCGCCTTCCTCAAGCTCCAGCAGGAACCCCGACAGCCGCAAGGGTTCACCGAGGTCGCAGGCGCGGAACAGCACCTCGACGCCGAAGCGCTGAGTCAATTCGATTGCAATGCTTTCCAACTGATCACGCTGGCGGGCCACCAGAATCAAGCTGCGGCCGCGACGGGCCAGTGCTTCGGCCAAGGCCAGGCCGATACCGCTGGAGGCACCGGTGATCAGAGCGTAACGGGTCATGCGTTTCTCCATCGCAACGCTACCGGGCCTGTGACAGAGGCGTCACAGGCGTCGGGCGTTTTTCACTGTTGCGTAGAGTCTACAGGTTCGGCTGTGTCGTCAGCACTTTGCACATCGACTTCATCGACGGTGGTGGCCTGGTCGCTGTCGTCATCGGAGTTGATGGAGCTGCTTTCGTAGCTGCCGCCTACGTCGCTTTCCAGTTGGTCAAGGTAGCCGCTCATGCCCACTAACACTGCGCCGGCAAAGACCAGCGGAATGAATGCCAGCCACAGGGCGGACAGGATTTTGACCGCGGTAGAGTTGCGCGGTGGTGGTGCGCCGTACTGGTTGGCGCCGGTATTGCCCGGCAGAACCATCAGCAGAATCGGGAAGATGCTGCCTACGAAGGGCACCAGGTGCAGGAACCACAGCCAGCCGGACCAGCCCAGGTCATGCAGGCGCTGCACGGTGATCTGCACGCTGACCCACACAGCGGCCACGAGCAGAGCAATCCCCACCAGGAAGCCAATGACCATGGCAATCGTCGGAGACACCGCGGCGATGCCCAGCCCGACAGTGAAGAACGCGCCTGAGATAAGGAGCATCACCACGCTCAACACCAGTGTCCACGCCAGGAAGCGCAGGCGTCCGATACGCCCGTTGACGGTGAACACTTTAAGGGTGGAAAACTCCGTCAGGTTCTCGCCGACGGCTGCCCGGGGCGGGGCGTAAGGCGAAGCGGCGGGGCGGGTGTAATCAGTGGAGCTGCCGGAATCCGTTTCGTGGGTTTCGGCAAGGCTGAAGGCGACAGGCTGCTCTTCTTCTATGCGTGCATCGACCCCGGCGTTTTTCAGCGCTTGCAGATAGGTCTCGGCATCGGCGCGGGAAAGGTCGCGTTTCAGGGCGACCGGGCGGCCGGTAAAGAGTTTTTCGATCGCTTCAACGTCGCTTTTGAACAGTTCGGCGAGATTCAGCTTGGCGGTGGTGCTCTCGACACCCGGGAGCAATGCGCCATCAAACACAATTTTGAAACGGTTGTCGCTCATGCGGGCATCCTTGTCACTTGAATGGGGGAAGCCTGCGTTGATCAGCAGGCGTTACGTCGCGGGTTAGCGTGGCCAGCGTGCCGGCAGTTGTGCCGCGTGCTCGAGCGCCTTGCGGTATTCGGCATCCAGGCGGGCCACGAGTTCATCGACGCTGGGCAAATCATCAATCTCACCGACGCCCTGGCCGGCGGACCACACGGTCTTCCAGGCTTTGGTTTCGTCGTTGAGTGGCTTGAGCTTGGAGCCGAAATTGACTTCGCCCTTGCCTTGCAGCGCGGCCAGGTCGAAACCGGCGTTTTCCAGGCTTTGGCGCATGAAGCTTGCGGGTACACCGGAGACGGCTGGAGTGTGCACGATGTCGGCGGCGCGCGATGTGAGCAGCATCTCTTTACAAGCATCCGGGGCGTGGCTTTCGGTGGTGCCGATAAAGCGGGTGCCGAAATAGGCCAGGTCGGCACCGAGCAACTGCGCCGCGAGGATCTCGTGGCCGTGGTTGAGGCAACCAGCGAGTAGCAGGGTCTTGTCGAAGAACTGACGGATTTCTGCAATCAGTGAGAACGGGCTCCAGGTGCCGGCGTGACCACCGGCGCCGGCTGCAACGGCGATCAAACCGTCGACGCCCGCCTCAGCGGCTTTCTCTGCATGGCGCCGGGTGGTGACATCGTGGAATACCAGGCCGCCGTAGCTGTGTACGGCGTCCACCAATTCTTTCACGGCGCCCAGGCTGGTGATGACGATCGGCACTTTGTGCTCGACGCAGATCGCCAGGTCAGCTTCCACACGTGGGTTGCTGTTATGCACGATCAGGTTGACTGCATAGGGCGCCGGGTTGTCCAGCAGCGCCAGGCCCGCTTCGATCTCTTCCAGCCAGGCCTTGAAACCGCTGCTTTCCCGTTGGTTGAGGGCAGGGAAACTGCCGACGATTCCGTTACGGCAGCAGGCCAGGACCAGTTGCGGGTTGGAAATCAGAAACATCGGCGCAGCCACTACAGGCAGGCGCAGACTGTGTTCGAGCGAAGCGGGCAGCGACATTGGAAGTACCCCGAGTAATAGAGACTAGAACGGTTTAACCACGACCAAAATTACGATAGCCAGCAATATCAGAACTGGCACTTCATTGAACCAGCGATAAAAGACATGGCTGCGGGTGTTTTCGCCACGGGCAAAACGTTTTACCTGCGCGCCGCACATGTGGTGGTAGCCAATCAGCAGTACTACCAGAGTCAACTTGGCGTGAATCCACGCACCGGATTGAAAGATGGCGGGATTGAGGTAGATCAGCCAGCCGCCGAACACCAGGCTGGCAATCATCGCCGGCCCCATGATGCCGCGGTAAAGCTTGCGCTCCATTACGCTGAAGCGTTCCTTGCTGACGGTATCTTCGCTTTGGGCGTGGTAGACGAACAGGCGCGGAAGGTAGAACAGCGCGGCAAACCAGCAAACGATGCTGACGATATGGAAGGCTTTTACCCATAGATAAAGCATTTTTAGTTATTCCCAGGTTCACGGTAACTGAAGATAGTAGTGGCTCAAGCGTATACACGTCACGTTGACGGTTGTCGCAGGACGATACGGACCCTATTATCGACGGCTTTCCAGTGGGTTCGTTGAGGGCAGGTTTATGGTCAAGGTCGGTATCGTCGGCGGCACGGGTTACACCGGTGTCGAATTGCTGCGTCTGTTGGCTCAGCATCCGCAAGCTGAGGTGGTGGTGATCACTTCCCGATCCGAGGCCGGCCTTGCTGTGGCCGACATGTATCCGAACCTGCGAGGCCACTACGACGGCCTGGCGTTCAGCGTGCCGGACATCAAGACCCTGGGTGCCTGTGATGTGGTGTTCTTCGCCACGCCCCACGGTGTTGCCCATGCCCTGGCGGGCGAGTTGCTGGCGGCGGGCACCAAGGTGATCGACTTGTCGGCCGACTTCCGCTTGCAGGACGCCGATGAGTGGGCCAAGTGGTACGGCCAGCCTCACGGTGCGCCGGAGTTGCTGGAAGAAGCGGTGTATGGCCTGCCGGAAGTCAATCGCGAGCAGATCAAGCAAGCGCGCTTGATCGCGGTACCGGGTTGCTACCCAACCGCTACGCAGCTGGGATTCCTGCCATTGCTGGAAGCCGGGTTGGCGGATGCATCGCGTTTGATTGCTGACTGCAAGTCGGGTGTCAGCGGTGCTGGCCGTGGGGCTGCTGTAGGCTCGCTTTACTCCGAGACGTCGGAAAGCATGAAAGCCTATGCGGTAAAAGGTCATCGTCACTTGCCGGAAATTCGCCAAGGGCTGCGTCGCGCTGCAGGTAAAGATGTCGGCCTGACGTTTGTGCCACACCTGACGCCGATGATCCGCGGGATCCACTCCACGTTGTATGCGACAGTCGTCGATCGTTCGGTGGACCTGCAGGCGCTGTTTGAAAAGCGTTATGCCAATGAGCCGTTCGTCGATGTGATGCCGGCGGGCAGCCACCCGGAAACCCGCAGCGTACGTGGCGCCAACGTGTGCCGTATCGCGGTGCACCGTCCACAGGATGGTGATCTGGTGGTGGTGTTGTCGGTGATCGATAACCTGGTCAAGGGGGCTTCGGGCCAGGCTGTGCAGAACATGAACATCCTGTTTGGCCTGGATGAGAAGCTGGGCCTGTCCCACGCGGGCATGCTGCCGTAAGTTTTCTGCTGTCGCGCAAAGGCCCGTTGATCGGGCCTTTCGTGTTTTTAATGGCCGCTGCGCAGATTGATATACCGTAACAATAGTTGACCGCTTTTCTAGGAGAAGCGGATAATGCCCGCCATCACGCATATGGCGGCGCTACGCCGGGAGATTATCAGCATGAGCGTTGAATCCTTCACCCCCACGGCTTTGCAATTCACCCACGGTGCTGCGCACAAGGTGAAGAGCCTGGTCGATGAAGAGGGTAATGATCGCTTGAAGCTGCGCGTATTTGTTACGGGCGGCGGTTGTTCAGGGTTTCAGTACGGTTTCACCTTCGATGAAGACGTGGCCGATGACGACACCATCGTTGAGCGCGAGGGCGTAAGCCTGGTCGTCGATCCGATGAGCTTCCAGTACCTGGCAGGAGCCGAGGTGGACTATCAGGAAGGTCTGGAAGGTTCGCGCTTCGTGATCAAGAACCCGAATGCCACTACTACCTGTGGTTGCGGGTCTTCGTTCTCGATCTGATCGAAAGCGGATGTAAAAACGCCGCTTGGCCTTGATAGGGTCAAGCGGCGTTTTGCTGTGTGGGGGTCAGGCCGGGTAGATCGCGCCGAGTACGCGAAGGCCGCGGGCGCCGGTCACGCTGGGGCGGTTGGCGGCGATGCCTTCGAGGCAGCAATGGGCCAGCCAGGCGAAGGCCATGGCCTCGACCCAGTCGGGGTCCACGCCGTAAGTGGCGGTGCTGCTGACTTGGGTGGCTGGTAGAAGCGCGCTGAGGCGGTTCATCAAGGTTGCGTTGTGGGCGCCGCCGCCGCAGACCAGCAGGGTTTCGGTCTGAGGTTGTGCGGTTTGCAGGGATTCGACGATGGTCAGGGCAGTCAGCTCAAGCAGCGTGGCCTGCACGTCTTGGGCTGCGAATGGCGGTAACCGTCCCAGGTGATGCTCGAGCCATCCCAGGTTGAAGACTTCGCGGCCAGTGCTTTTTGGCCCTTTGGTCACGAAGAACGGATCGCTGAGTAACGCCTTGAGGAGTTGGGGTTCAACTTTCCCGCTGGCAGCCCACTGGCCATCGCGGTCAAAGTTCTCGCCGCGCTGCTGGTGAATCCAGGCATCAAGCAGGACGTTGCCCGGGCCGCAGTCAAAGCCAGAGACCGGCTTGCCAGTCTCGATCAAGCTGAGATTGCTGAAACCGCCAACGTTCAGCACGGCGCGGTGACCCGCCCGCTCGCCAAACAATGCCTCATGAAAGGCGGGGACCAGTGGCGCGCCTTGGCCGCCAGCGGCGACATCGCGGCTGCGGAAATCACTGACGACGGTGATTCCGGTCAATTCGGTGAGCAACGCCGGGTTGCCGATCTGCACGGTAAAGCCACGGGCCGGTTCGTGGCGAATGGTTTGGCCGTGGCTGCCAATCGCTCGAATGTCTTGGGCTTTGAGTTTCTGCTGATCCAGCAGGGCGTGAATGCCCTGGGCGGCGAGTGTCACCCAGTTGTGCTGGGCGATCGCCGAGCGGGCAATCTCGTCCGGGCCGCTGGCGCACAGGCCAAGCAGCTCGGAACGCAGGGACTCAGGCATGGGGATGTAGTGAGTGGCGATCAGCTTGATCGCCGGGGCCAGCTCGATCAGCGCGATGTCCAGGCCATCAAGGCTGGTCCCGGACATCACACCTATATAGAGCGACATGGCTTAGCGTTTCGCCGAGGCCAAGAGGGTAGAGCGCTCCTGGTCCATGCGGGCCATGAGTGGCTGGCTCTGCTGCAGGAAGCGGGCGCGCTCGGCCTTGGCGATTGGATCAGCCATCGGCAGCTTTTGACCCAGTGGGTCGACGTGCACACCGTTGACTTGGAACTCGTAGTGCAGGTGCGGGCCGGTGGACAGGCCGGTGGTGCCGATATAGCCAATCACCTGCCCTTGCTTGACGTTGCCGCCAGTCTGGATGCCTTTGGCAAAACCTTGCATGTGGCCATACAGCGTTCGGTAGGTGTTGCCGTGCTGGATGATCACGGTGTTGCCGTAGCCGCCACGGCGACCTGCCAGCAATACCTTGCCGTCACCAGCAGCCTTGATCGGCGTGCCGCGCGGAGCTGCGTAGTCGACGCCTTTGTGAGCGCGAATTTTGTTCAGAATTGGATGCTTGCGACCCATCGAGAAACGCGAGCTAATACGGGCGAAGTCAACCGGAGTACGGATGAAAGCCTTGCGCATGCTGTTGCCGTCGGCGGTGTAGTAGCTGCTGTTGCCTTGTTTGTTGGTGTAGCGCACGGCGGTGTAGGTCTTGCCACGGTTGGTGAACCGCGCAGAAAGGATATTGCCGGTGCCGACGACCTTGCCGTTGGCGACCTTTTGCTCGTAGATCACGTCGAATTCGTCGCCCTGGCGAATGTCCTGGGCGAAGTCGATGTCGTAGCCAAACACGCTGGCCATGTCCATGGTCATGCTGTGGGACAAACCGGCGCGGGCGGCGGATTGCGACAACGAGCTGTTGATCACGCCGTGTACATAGGCGGAGCGCATCACTGGCTTGGTGGTGATGCGATTGAACGCAAAGCCCTTGGCGCCTTTGGTCAGCGTGATGCTTTCCAGGTCGCTGACATTGCTGTGCAGGTTGTTCAGCTGGCCATCGGGCGCCAGTTCGAATTCGAGCTTCTGGCCATGCTTGAGCTGGGTGAACTGCTTGGCCTGCTTGTCGCTTGCCAGCACATCGTTGACCGTCGCGGCTGGGAGGCCGACCTTTTCGAACAGGGTCGAAAGGGTGTCGCCCTTGGCAACAATGACTTCCCGGTGCAGCGGATTCTTGGGTGCTTCTACCGCAGGCTCAGCCTGTGCGGTCTCTTTAGTGTCTTCAG